>BJGQ01000021.1 GCA_014190575.1 Bacteroidota bacterium
CCAACTGATTTTTCTGATGCATCAATGAATGCACTTGATTTTGCCGTTCAGATAGCAAAGCGAAATAGCATGCGAATAATATTATTTCATGCATACCAAATTCATGTGATGGACCCAAATATGCCTTTGCCTGAAATAACAGTTGAAGCAATTCAGGAAAGTGTAGTGAAGCAACTGGAAAGCCTGAAAAGTGATTTATTACAAAAAGAAAATCTGCACATTGAAACAGCTTCGGCTTTTGGTTTTACGGCTGATGCCATAAATCAGGCAACTGAAGATTTTGATATTGATTATGTAGTGATGGGTACAACCGGCGCTTCAGGCATTACCAGAGCAATAATGGGAAGCAATACTGCTGCTTGCATAGATAAAATTAAAAAACCGGTTATCTCTATTCCGATGCATTCCCAATTCAGGGGTTTTGATAAAATTATTTTTGCTTCAGCACTGCATGAAGAGGAATTGCCGGCGCTTGAAAAACTGAATGAGTTATTAAAACACTTTGGTGCAGAGGTTCATGTTGTTCATACTTTTAATCCTGATGATAAGCAGCGTATGGAATTACATAAATTTCAGGAGCTGGCTGATGCTAAATTGTTCAATGTAAAAACATTTTACCGGCAGTTCAGCGGAAGCATTGTTGAAGGAATTGAACAGGCAATTCGTTTGCAAAAAACGGATGCTTTGGTAATGGTTACACATCACCGCGGGTTCTTTAAAAAATTATTTGACCGCAGTATTACCAAGCAAATGGTTTATCATACTGATGTTCCGTTAATTGCTTTTCATGCTTAACTGTTTTTGAAATAATTTATTTGCTCTTATCAAAATTATTTTGAAGAAGATGCTGAGTAATAATTATAAATGTCTTCATAAAAAATTAACTCGCCATTTTTTACTTCGCAAAGATTATATCTGATATACACAGGAAGTTTAATACTTAAATCCACTTGCTTTTTTGTTTTTGTATCCAGCCAATGTTTAATACTATCGGCAGGATATTTTACTGAATCAGGAATGGCAATCTGATAAGCCAGTTTAACTGCCTGTTCAACTCTTATACAACCGTGCGATAAAGCACGATAATCTTTTTTAAATAAATTGCGTGTGTTGGTTTCGTGCATGTATATACCGTATGAATTTGGAAATATAAATTTCACCACCCCCAATGAATTATCTAATCCTTCTCGTTGCCTGAGTATAAATGGAAAATAAGTTTTGGTGTATTTTTTCCAATTAATTTTTGTTGGGTCAATTACTTCGCGGTGTGAATTCAGAACTTCCATATTCTGTTTTCTTAAATATGCAGTATCGTGTTGCAAGTGCGGGAGAATTTCTTTTGTAGCAATACTGAATGGAACTGTCCAGAACGGATAAAGAATAAAATAATTTACCTTGCTATTTAGCACCGGAGAATTATGTTTTATGGCACCGCAAATAATTTTTGATTCCAAACGAATGGTATCATTCACCCAGAATTTTAAATTGAATGATGGAAGATTAACATATAAATATCTTTCCGGAAAAGTATCGGGTTCTGCGCGCCATTGGTCAAGAGTGAGATTGATTTGATTAATTCTTTCAGCTGGTGAAATATTCATTGCTTTTAAAGTTCTTTTCCCCGGAACTCCATCAGCAAACAAACCATGTTTATTCTGAAATGATTTTATTGCAATTGCAAGTTTTAGCGAATCAGTTTTCTGAAGTGAACTATCGTAATCGCAACTTTCGAGCAATCTTGTTTTTAGCAAATTTTTAAATGCAATAGTGTATGAAAGTGTATCAGGTACTTTAGTAAATTCAGTATTAAAAAAATCCATGCGGTAATTTTTTAATGCATTTTTTAAATCAGAATACTGTTTGAGTTTCGGTTCAAAATTTAATATAGTTTGAGCAAGATTGCCGGAATGAATTCCAGCTGATAAAATTGTCAGCAACATTGAATCTGAAAAACCTTTTTGAGACCTCAGGCGAATACTGTCAGGTGAATATTGAGAGAAGCAAATACGATTGGCATATTCGAAATACGCATCTGTCAATAATACTTCAGCATGTGCATACAATGCGGCATCGTTTGCCGCAAATGAATCGGTTTTAGATTTTGTGATGAGTGAAATAATTTTGGTTAAATGAACATACTGTGTATCAATTCCATTATCTGGTGCGTTGCGCAATAAGTTTAAAAGAGAATCAGTACAGCTTAGCCAAGTACTGCTATCGCACCAAACAGGATTGAATTTGTTTTGCTCATAAAACAGAAATACAGATTCCTGATTAAAAACTTCTGCGTTTTTTTCAAAAGAAGAATGAATAAATTTTACTCTTGTTTCTAAATCATCAATAATTGCATGTCGTAAATGCAACGGGGTTTTTATAACATCTATTTCTTTTGGAACCTTAGGATTACACGATGAAATAAAAACGGATAAAGTAATTAATGAATAACAAAGTCGAAACTTCGGAAACGAAGAGCAAATCATTGGTGCAAACTTAAACTGATATTAATTGAATAAATTGTATAGATACTAATATTACTTTTTAATGAACATGAAAACTTTATAAACATCATCAGAACTTATTTTTATAAAATAAATTCCGGGTGATAGCTGGTGAATATTTTTTCTTAATGAAGTATTTGAGAGTGAAAGTGTTTCTTTTGAAATTATTCTTCCAAAAACATCTGTCAATTCAATTGAGTAATTGTAATTCTTTTTTAAACCTGAAAAATTTAAAAAATCATTAGCAGGATTTGGATAAACTGAAATTGTATTTTCATTTTTAAAAGTTGCGAAACCAGTAGTATCAGCAGTGGTATCTGCCGGATAATAGGTTTCAAGATACATCCGAAAGAGTTTATGATTGGCTGAACTCAATCCGATATTGGGGAGTGTTGCTTTTATTCCACCATATAAATATCCAATCATTGTTCTGCCAGTATCTTTTCTGAGATTATAAATTCCATGATCAAATTGAGCTCCTCTATCTGAAGGAATAAAAATCATATTGCTGCCTAAAAGTCCCGGCATTTTTAAATTAAGAATTGTTTCGGTTGTTGATCCATCTTGTTTTTTTGTTTGAACAGTTATATCATTTATAAATGGCACCAGCGAATCCTGAACTGTAATTCCGGAACTATCTAAATAATTATAAAGACTTATGCCCCCAAAGAAAATCTGAAACATATTTTTATCAGTACTATCAAATAACGAAACTACAGGGCATGTATATTGACTCATCTTCTGATTAAAAGTATCAACTGCATAATTGTTTCCATCAAAGTAAATAGGATTTAGAAATGGCCAGTCCTGATTTTTTCGAAACACTCCGCCATAAGCAGCTATTCCGGTTTGTCCATTTGGGTATTTAAAATATTCCACATTTAAATCGCGACGATGAAAATTAGCGGTATCATTTAATGAGCTATAATTTGAAATGGAAACAGTTGTTCCGTTATCAGTAATGTTAAATTTTCGAATTGCCTCGGTATAAAACTGAGAATAAATTACAAATTGCTGATTGTAAAAACCATCGAACCGATGCCCCATTACCAAAAAATAATCGCTCCCCAATTTCATTAATTTCCCTCCGGTAACTGCAGCAACAGTATCATAAGTATTGCGAATGTGTTGCATTGCACTAATTGTTGATTGATTAATAACTGCATCAATCATTTCATTCACATCAATTGAAATAATATTTGGTGCAGTGTAAAATCCTGTACTGGCTTCCCATGTATAACCACCAAGAATAAATAGTTTATTTCCTTCCTGCCAGAATTCCGTATTAGTGGATCGAAGCAATGAATGATAAACAGAATCAAGTGAATCAACTGAGAAAGAATAGACCTGCCAGTTAGTTGTATCGATAACCAAAATTGAACTATTTGCGTAGGTTGCTTCAAAGGAATTGTTTGTGCTGAAGCCATGCAAACCTTCTATTCTTCCTGTAAGCATTAACCATTTACTTCCTGATTTTGCAAAAACAAACGAATGAATTCCAGGTAAGTCAGCTATACTGCTATCAACTTCATCAATACTTATTGTAAATGGAATTGTATCTGCTATTGATTGAGAAAAACTTAAAAATGGCAGAAAAATAAATAGTGAAAGGGGTAAGAATTTTTTCATTCAACGAATTTAACTTTCTATTAAAACAATCTGTTGATTAAATAGATATAATTTATTTCCGGGTATATAAATGCCAATGTTTATTTACTTTGGCGCAGCTAAAATTGTAAATAATAATTTTAAAAAAAGCTGAATGGATAAGTCAAGAAATAAAGTATTAAACGGAATTTTAATTCTGTCGTTTCTGCATCTTGTTTCGTTATGGGGGTTAAAGTCTGAAGCTGCAATGGACTTTTATTTCCCCTATATAGCAGTAGATATATTGTGTTGTTTTGGGTTCCTGTTATATTACCAGCAGCACTGGAATGTTAATGCTGTATTTTTTATTTTCTTTACTTATTGTGCGGGTTTTATTATTTCCGCAATAGGAGTTAATACAGTTTATAGTGTCAATAATGTTTTTTATGGGGGGTATCCGTTTGGGCCATTTGTTTTTCAGGGAACCTTAGGGCCAAAGTTGTTTAACACACCATTGATGATCGGTGTTAATTGGCTAATACTTATTTATTGCATAGGCATTTTATTAAAGGATATGAAATTTTCTAAAATTCAAAAGGCTTTACTTGGTGCTTTTATGTTGTTGTTATATGATATAACATTAGAACCATTAGCTAAGAAATATCAATTGTGGTGGTGGCTCACAAAAAAAGACCCGTTATCTCTATATAACCCTGTCCCATTGCAGAACTATGCCAGTTGGTTTTTATTTTCTTTTTTAATGCTTTTATATTTCAATAATGCAAAAGCAAAACTTCGCAATCCAATTGCCCCGGCAGTTTTTTTAATTATGTTTTTCTTTTTAGTTGGTTTATATCTTTTTTAAATAGCAATTGTAATATTTTAGTCAGTTCAGTGAACTGACTTATGGAAAAGAAAGAGTTTTCGTTTCATCTATGTAAACTCTTTCAATCATGAAAATAAAATTTATTGAAATCCTCAACAAAAAAATTGATTTAAATACTAAAATCATTTTTTTTCAGCCCAACATTCTTTCTAAAAATTGGAACGAAGAAGTTTTTAAAAACCATAACAAAGAATATGGAGCTTATCAGTTGCGACTTCATTACCAAAATAATATATCAAAAGCATTAGCAATTAGTTTTAGTGTTGTGATTTTAATTTTTGTGCTTTCATTATTATTTCAAAACAACGAGCGAGCAATATTTATAAATGCTGTTTCGCCAATTACCATAAGTCCTGGAAAAATAGATTTTCCACCATCCGCCCCCAAAAAAATAAATCCTCCTATCAAAACAAAACAGGTTGATAAGACTCAGTTTATTCTTACAAAAGATACTTCAGATAACAATTCACCGAAAGAGAATCTAAACACGGATAAAAAAAATGGAAACGGAACTGATACATCTGAATTCCAATCAACAGATGATGGCAATGGTAAAATATCAGATAATGGAAATAAAAAAATTTTTAATGAAATGAAAAATGACAGTGTTGTTTTATGGGCACCTGAAATGCCAGAGTTTCCGGGCGGAATGGATGGTTTGAATATATATATTTCAAATAAAATACGGACCAATAATCAATGGAGAGAAAATGGATTTGAAGGAAAAGTTATTTATGAATTTATTGTAGGTCAGGATGGAAATATTCGTGAACTGAAAATTTATAAAGATGGCGTCAACTATGGAGTAGCTGAACTCAATCTGTCATTATTTAATAATATGCCATTATGGAAACCAGGGAGAAATAACGGCCGTGCGGTTAGTGTGCTGATGCATTTACCTATATTACTAGTTAAGGAATAATTTAAAATTCTTACGGAGAGGGTGAATAGAAGATTGCTTTCGTGTATTAGTTTTATTTTGTCGCCGTTATGAAAAGTCTGTTTTCTTTTTTGCGGGTAGTTCGTTACCCAAATTTACTTTTTGTGGTACTTACACAATCGTTTTTTCATTACCTGATTGTAATACCAGTTTTAAAAAGTAAAGGAATAGATACATCGCTTACTGATTTTGATTTTGGACTTTTGGTTTTAGCTACTGTACTGTTGGCGGCTGCAGGTTATATAATCAATGATTATTTTGATGTGAAGATTGATGCCATTAATAAGCCAAAAAAACTTTTTATTAGTAAATCAATTAATCGTCGTTCTGCAATTCTTATCCACCAGGGTTTTAACGGCCTTGCAGTTGTGATTGGAATTTATTTAGCATGGCGTGTTGGTAATTACCGGCTCGCAATGATTAATCCTATTGTTGCAGCTTTGTTATGGTTTTATTCTACGGGATATAAAAAGCAGCCATTTATTGGAAACTTTACGGTTGCTTTTCTATCCGGATTAGTTGTTTTAGTGGTTGTTTTTTTTCAACAACCATTGTTTCATCCAACGAATGATTTTGAATTGATGGCTGCATATTCAATTTTTATTCGTGCATTTTTCTATTTCGTGTTCGCTTTTCTTGTTTCATTCATTCGTGAAATTGTGAAGGATATGGAAGATATAAAAGGAGATGAGCTATACAGGTGCAAAACATTACCAATTGTATTAGGCATTCCTAAAACAAAAGTGATAGTTTATATATTGGGAGTAATTGTACTTGGCTTAATCGGATTTGTTCAATTGGGACCTTTAAATGCCGGTGATTACATAACTGTAATTTACCTTTTTCAAACTGTGCAATTCCCTTTATTTGTTATGATGTGGTTATTATTTAAAGCAGATGGACAAAAAGATTTTAACCGCATCAGCACATTAGTTAAAGTTGTGATGTTGATGGGAATACTTACAATGGGTTATTTTTATTTTCTGATGATATAAATATTATTCCTGTAAATGAAATTGGTACTCGCATCTCAATCGCCCCGAAGAAAGGAATTACTTCAACTGGCTGGTTTTGATTTTGAAATAATGGTTACAGGAGCTGATGAAACTTTGGATATTGATTGGAAAATCAGAGAGGTGCCTGAAATTTTAGCGCGAAAAAAAGCCGCCGCAATATTTCAGCAATTTCATCCAGGAAATGAAACTGTTGTAATAGCTGCTGATACAGTAGTAGTTCTTGATGGAAAAATATTTAACAAACCTACCAATGAATCTGAAGCACTTTACATGCTTGAAACATTAAGTGGTAAAACACATTCAGTTATTACAGGTGTTTGTATTCGCACATCGGAAAGAGAAGAATCCTTCATTGATGAATCAAAAGTCTTTTTTCGAACCTTGTTGAAAGAAGAATTAATTTATTACATAAATCATCACAATCCTTTTGATAAAGCAGGCGGTTATGGAATTCAGGATTGGATTGGAGTAAGGATAGTAGAAAGAATTGAAGGCTGCTATTTTAATGTGATGGGTTTACCAGTAAGAAAAGTTATTGAGACTCTTAAACAATTTGGGTTAAGCGGTATAAAAGAATAAGGTAGTTGTCATGTAAGAGTAGCATGATTTAATATTGTGACATAAGCATCTAAACAATATTAATCACCAATGAAAACGAAACTGAAATGAGCATTTTAATTGGAATGAGTTATACTTCAAACGATATTTTATTTTCTTGAAAAACTGAATAGAGGATTAATAAAATGCAGGTTACACTTTCATTTTTTTTCTAATTAACAACAATTCTTTTTTTCGGAAACAATCAGCAGTGTGATCATCGGTAATTCCTGTAGCTTGCATGAAGGCATAGCATATGGTTGAACCTCGAAATTTGAAACCGCGTTTGCCCATATCTTCACTCATGGCATCGCTCACTGCGGTTTTTGATTTGTAATCTGATAAACTTTTAAATTGATTTACTATTGTTTTTCCATTGGTAAAACTCCATACATATTTCGCAAACGAACCAAACTCTTTTTGAATTTCCAGAAAACACTTTGCATTATTTATTGCGGCTTCAATCTTTAATCGATTCCGGATTATTCCAGCATCCTGCATAAGTGAATCAAATTTCTTTTGGTTAAATTTCGAAACTTTTATTGCTTCAAAATTTGCAAATGCTTTTCTAAAGTTCTCTCGCTTTCGTAATACTGTAAGCCAGCTTAAACCCGCCTGGAAACTTTCAAGAACTAAAAACTCAAACAAGAGTTGATCATCATACAAAGGTGTTCCCCATTCTTCATCATGATATTTTATATAAATTTCATGGGTACCTTTTGTGCACCACCCGCAACGAATTATTTCTTTCATAAATATTTATACCAAAAATAGTCAAACACGATAAATCTTTAATCAGAAAGGTATTATTCCTGCATTCCGGTTTTTATCCAACAGGTAATTTTCAAAACCAACGAATCTGCAATCTTTGGTAATTTATTAGGCATTGGCTTTGTTCCGCCGTCCTGATTTATTCCGCATAAAAAACGAGTAGGATATTTATTTACCGCTGCAACAACATCAGAGAAATTATCGAGAATAACTTTATGCTTAGCTGTAGCAGTATTATGGCAAGGTGAATAAGCACAATAATGATCGAATATTGGTTTTACAGAAATATTGTAAGTATTTAAACTGTCAATAAGCACCGAGCAATCAGCCTTTGAAATGTAATCAGAATTCGGATTTGGTTTTTTGCAACTCACAAAAAATAAAACACAAATAATGAAGAATCCTGTATGTAGTTTAAGCATGTTCAATTCAAAAATATTTTTACAAAAGAAAGCTAAAAGGGTTTAAGTGCTTATGAGTCTTGTTATTATTTAAAAAAAATTACAATTGGTTCATGAATTTTATGTTGGATTAAATTATTCCATTCGCAATCTTATTTTCGTCACCCCAAATAAAAATCACTAATGAAAAAACAATTCATTTTACTCGCTCTCTTCACCTTTCACTTTTCGTTTTTAGCACTTAACTCACAAGCACAGATGCAAACCATGACACCAGAGCTGCTTTGGAAACTTGGTCGTGTGAGTGGCGAATGTGTTTCTCCTGATGGCAAGCAGGTGATTTATGGAATAACAAATTATGATCTTGTGAAGAATAAAGGAGAGCGAAATCTTTTTTCACTTAACATTTCAACAGTTTCCAATTCAGTGAAATTAAAAGATGCATTGAATACTAATCCGATTCAAATTACAGATTCCCTTGGAAATGAGGGAGGGGTGCAATTTCTATCCAACGGAAAAATCGGATATATATACAAAGGACAATGGTGGGAATCAGATGCAACCGCAAAGAACGCAAAGAAGATTTCAAACATTGAGGGGGGCATTTCTGTTGGAAAAATTTCTCCTGATGGAAAACATTTTCTTTATGCTCATGATGTAAAGATTGGGCAAACAATTCAGGAAGAGTACCCTGACTTACCAAAAACGGATGGGGAAGTATTTGATGATTTAATGTATCGTCATTGGGATAGTTATGAAGATGGAAACTTTTCACATATTTTTTGGACAACTTATACCAACGGAATTATCGGAGCAGATTCGCATGATATAATGGCTGGAACCAGATTTGATTGTCCGCAGCAACCATTTGGCGGAGCTGAGGATGTTCAGTGGAGCGGTGATGGAAATAAAATATTTTATGTATGCAAAAAGAAAACAGGAAAACAATATGCATTGAGTACCAACTCAGATATATATTCTTATGATTTAACAAATGGTGTTACATCAAATTTTACGGATGGAATAAATGGATACGATACCAATCCGGTTATTTCGCCAGATGGAAAAAAAATTATCTGGCTCAGTATGGCTCGTGATGGCTACGAAGCAGATAAAAACAGAATCATGTATTACGATTTCACTACAAATACTCGAATGGATCTAACAGCAAGTTGGGACGAAAGTGTATCATCAATCATTTGGAGCCTTGACAGCAAGAAAATTTATTTCGGCGAGGTGTATCAAGCAACCGAACAGGTTTTCGAAATTACATTGCCTGCTGTAGTTGCAGATATTTCTTCAACAGATTTTCGAGCAGTTACTTCCGGTGATTTTGATGTAAACGCCATTATAGGAATCACAGCCTCCTCATTAATTGTTAGCCGCTGCGATATGAATCATGCCTCTGAAATTTTCAAGGTTGATATTGCAACTGGATCATTCACTGCTCTTACAACGGTTAATAAATCTGTTTATGATAATCTCGCAATGGGAAAAATCGAAAAGCGTTGGGTGAATACAACTGATCACAAACAGGAATTGGTTTGGGTTATTTATCCGCCGAACTTCGATGCAACAATAAAATACCCAACACTTCTTTATTGTCAGGGTGGACCACAAAGTGCGGTGTCACAGTTTTATTCTTTCCGTTGGAATTTTCAATTGATGGCTGCGAACGGATACATTGTTGTTGCTCCCAATCGTCGCGGCTTGCCCGGATTTGGTACACAATGGAATGAACAAATCAGTAAGGACTGGGGCGGACAAGCGATGGATGATTACCTCTCAGCCATTGACAGCATTTCAAAACTTCCTTTTGTTGATGTTACACGGCGCGGTTGTATTGGTGCGAGTTACGGCGGTTATTCAGTTTATATGCTTGCTGGTATTCATAATGGACGATTCAAAACTTTCATTGCGCACGATGGTGTGTTTGATTTGCAAAGTATGTATCTCACTACTGAAGAAATGTGGTTTGCCGATTGGGATATGGGAGGAAATTTTTGGACGAAGCCTGTTCCTGTTACTTACACAAAATTTAATCCTATTAATTTTGTAGATAAATGGAATACTCCAATTTATATAATCAGTAATGATTTGGATTATCGTGTTCCTTTCAATCAGGGGCAAGAGGCTTTTCAGGCTGCACAACTGAAAGGAATCAAGAGTAGATTTCTTCACTTTCCTGACGAAGGACACTGGGTAATGAAGCCACAAAACAGTTTGCTATGGCAAAGAGAATTCTATAAGTGGCTTGATGAAACTTTGAATAAGAATCCTTCGGAAGAATAATCTTTAACACCTATGAAAATAGTTGAGTTATAGATTTAGAATAATTTATTATTGGCAGAATATTTTAATGAATCAAATTAAATTCTGATTTTATATCAATATTCAGAGAAGATTAATTTACAAAAAGTTTCTTAATAAATAGGCTGCAGTAAATTCAGGTCAATGAGAATGAGCGAATTGCTGCAGAAAAAATTAGCCTGGTCGTTTATTCTCTGGATTACTCGCTTCAAATAATGAGTTGATTATAGAAAGCACAATGCTGAAAAGCAATGCATACCAAAATCCATCAACCGTAAACCCTGGAACAAATTTTCCTGCAAGCATAATCATGAATGCATTAATGACTAACAGAAATAAGCCAAGTGAAAAAATTGTAATTGGCAAAGTGAGAATGATAAGCACAGGTTTTACAAAGGCATTTAGCACAGCAAGCACAGCCGCAACACCAATGGCAGTTATCATGTTATCAACTGTAACTCCAGGTAAAAGGTAGGCAGAAACTAACACAGCCAATCCTGTAACTAATATCTTTATTAAGAATCGCATGACATCATTTGTTGTGCGAAAGATGCAAAGTTTTTTTAATTAACCATTTAAAGCATCACACTTTTATTTCAATCATCTATTTAGCCGAACAAAGTCGATCCACATAAAAATTAGGATTGCCAGATATAATATATCATATAGGAATTTAGTCTTCATAGGTCACAGGTACTTTAGGATCGGTGATGATGATATAATCACCAAGATTTTTAAACAGGTTCCAATTTATATTAGGGAAAGTATCATCACTTCCTGTAGAAATAATTAATGCTTTAGTTTTTGGACTGTAATGTTTCAGTTGCGTTACAACCGCAAATCCTTCATCGCTGTGAAATCTTCCGTTTACCTGCATTATTTTTTTACCCGAATTTTTCTTTCTGTACTCAGCAATCGAATAGGCCATAGTTGCATCCCACAATGATTGAGCAACAACGAGATTGAAATTCCCCATCATCATCATTGGAGGAGCCTGCACTTTTGTAGTATCTGCTATGGTTGTGGTAGTTGGTGCAGTCGGCGTCATTGAATGCCCCGACATTTCCATCAGTTTATCATGATATGCTCCAGAGGCTGTATCGTATGGAAGCGGAGCAAAATTCAGTTTCGATTCTTTTGGTAATTTCATTAATTCCGATTCTCCTTTTCGGCCTGCAAGATTTGTATAACGGCTTGCCGCATTTGCGCAAACCACATTCAGTTTTTTTTCTTTTGCAAATTCAATCATGGGGCGATAATCAGTATAGTTGCTCCAAACGCGTGCATCTTTTTTAAAATTTTTTTCACGAATAAAACCACTGAGGTATTCATTCATCACCGGTTGTACATCGCGCTCAAACATTTCCATTGATAAAGCAAGGTTTGAATTGTATTGCGCATACATCATTTCAAAAATTGTTTTCTCCAGATAATGAGTAACACTGTCGTTATGTTGTTCACCATAAAAAAGCACATCATAATTTGCCATATCAGAAATGATGGTGCTGAGCGGAACCTCTTTCTGAAGTTTAACAGAATAGATTTTGTAATTGTTTTCAGTGATAGTTTGCGCATCAACAAAAAAAGGAAGAAGAATTACCGAGAAGAAAAAAGCAGATTTCATTTTTATTTTATTAGTTCGGCAATAGTATTAAAACTAAAACAGAATTGCATTGAAATAAATCAGTTTCAAAAACACACACTGGAAAAAATAAAACAGCGGGGAAAATTATTCACGAATTATTTTTTCAGCTAATACAGGAAATCCATTTGCATCAAACAAGCGAATGAAATAAATTCCGGATGGAAAGTTTTTCATTGAAACTGTATTCACACTGTGTTCTACTAAAATCAACTGACCAACTTTATTCAACACAATAATTTTAGAAGGAATAAAATCAGCAATGAAAATATTGCCTTCTGTCGGGTTTGGATAAATGGAAATTGTTTGAGCATTAATAATTGAAACAGCATTAAAATCAGTTACAATCAGAAATGGAGTAGCAGTTGTATCAGCACAATTGCCCGAAGAAATAATGCAGTGGTAAATAAAACTATCCATCGAAATTGGTGCTGCAGTAATAGTTAATGAATCGTTTGTTGCACCTGAATAGGGTGATGTGTTTGTGATATCAGAAAAACCTGCACCTGAATTTACCTGCCATTGATAAATTGCATTCATAGCAGTTGCCGAAACAATAAACATTGCATTGCTTCCGCTTAATATGGTTTGATTAACCGGCTGTGTATTTATTACGGGAAATGAAATGATGGAAAGAATGGTTGTGACCATGCTATCACAACCATTTGCTGCTTGAAGAATATCAGTATAAGTTCCGCTTGTTGAATATGTATTTGTATCAACTGATATTGAAAAGCCTTCGCACTCTGAAAAAATTTGTGATGATGAAATGGCAAGCGGACTATTAATTGTTATTGATTGTGTGGAAGAGTTTGTTCCGGCATCGGTTACCACAACTGAATAAATTCCGGCACAAAGATTATTTACAGTTGCACTTGTTGCCCCATTGCTCCACAAATAGTTGTAAGGCGATTGACCACCGGATGCAATTGCAGTTGCAGTTCCGTTACAACTTCCAAAACAGGTTTCATTTGCTGAGCTGTTTGAAGCCGAAAATGGAATTGCAGTGGCGCAACAATTTCCTCCTGCCGAAATATTTTTTGTAGTTGTCCAGCAACCATACTGTGTAAAATTTGAATAAATACTGCTTCCCGGAAACTGCTGAATAAAGTATGCTTCAACCTGATCGGAAGTATTGCAACCACCTTGATTGGTATTTATATCGCAAGAGTAATTACAAACAATCATCGTGTATCCATGCGGATTGTTTAATGGCGAAGCAGGGAGTATTGCAATATTTGTTGTTGCGCTTACCGGAGCACCATTTATAGTTGTATTTGTAATTACTGGAAAAGCGCAGTGATGATTAGTGCCATTGTATCCTGCCCACGCTACGGCTGTTACATTGTTTACATAGGGGCCAAATAAATTTATGGAATCTGCTTCGTAACTGACAATGCCGATTTTAAGATTGGGAATATTTACATCGACATTAATATTTATTGTTCCACCGTCGTAGTTCGAAAAGATTATCAAATTGCCATTTGCATTACAAATAATTCCTTGTGCATTTGAAAAAGAAAAAGCTAAACAGAAAACAAAAAAGAATAAAATATTTTTCATGAGTTTTAATTTATTGATGATTTGAGTCAAAGGTAATTTTTTGATAATTGTATTTCTGATTGATTTTTTATTCTATCTCCATAGAAAAGGTACTTTTAGTTGAATATTGTCTATTGGCAATGCAACTGTATATAGTATTGCAATCAAATAAAAATTGCCCAAACTTGTCGAGTTACAAAAAATGTCGCAAATGCAGTTTAGAAATATTCAAATCATCTGACTAGTGTTCGTTCTGTGGTACCTTGCATATGTCTTTTTTAATTAAAGCGATTGTAGCAATTGTTATAATCGGTTTGTTAATTTATTTTTTGCTTGATTATAATTCTCTCGCCTAAAAAGAATTAATAGACTGTTTAATAGTTTTTTATTGTTTTATAAATTTATAGATTAAAGTTTCTCCTTTGTCTCCAATAATATTGAGAAAATAAATGCCTAATGGCAGTGACCGAGTAGTAAGCAAAATATTTTTTTGATTTATTAATTTTGAATTAAATATATTTTCTCCAAGAGCATTTGTAAAGTAAATTTCTGCAGAAGTATTTTGATCAAATTGAATATTTAATTCATCATTAAAGGGGTTTGGATAAATTTCAACAAGACAATAATCCGTCACGATTCTGCTGAATGACTCATTTCCTGAAAAAAACAACTCATCTATCCATAAATAATCTCCATCAGTTGGATTTGAACCACTTGCTGAAAGTACAATTATGCATGAATCAGGCGTAGCCTGACTTTGATAATTTAAATCAAAAGAAAAACTTTCCCAACCCATTGCCATATCAACTAAAGTATTGTGAGCTGAAGCAATTAAATCTCTTGAATTTGAAATCGAATTCCATTTTGTTAATTGGATTTCAATATAACCCTGAGAATTTCCAAAAATCATGTGTTGACATTGCCCATTAAACGATTGTGGCCTTGCAGTAAATGGGAAACCTGATTCTGGAAGCAATGTCTGGATATTTAATTTTCCGCATACTGCAATACCAACTTTTGTATCTATTCCTGAAATTGATTTGGAAGTTAACCTTATATATGGATTACCTGCTATTCCAGCTAATCCTTTTGTGCAGGTGTAAATATTAAATGTATCAGTAAATTCATTTAAGGTTTTCCAAAAATCAGGATTCTCGTAATTTCCATTTGTTGTCCATAAATCAAAATTTCCATTGGGAATATCAGTTTGCGCAAATGAAATTTTAATCAAGAGAATTAAGTAAGCAAAAGTAAAAATGAATTTTATTTTCATTGCAGGTTATTAATTTGTTGACCAAGAAAAGGCTGTCAAATAAGATAAACTATTGTTTAATAAAAATAGTTGAATCTGAAATTCCATTTGTATATTTTAAACATAAAAGAAAGATGCCTGACGGAATATGATTAATAACTAATACAATATTATAATGGCTGACGAATTTTGAAATAAGTATTTTTCCTCCAATCAAATTTGATATAATAATTTCACCTGAACTATTTTTATCAAATTGAATATTCAATTCAGAAGTAGCAGGATTTGGAAAAATCGAAAATGAATTTGCCACTTTATTTTCAATGAGGCTAGATATGGTATCACAGCCATTGTTTAATAAGTAGTTGCTTTTAATTGTGTTTGCCATTATTCCATAATTGATATTATATATTATATCATTTCCATAGGCAGTTAAACCGTTAAACATTCCAGCTGTTGTCACTTGCCTTGCGTTGCATCCATCATGATCCCAACTCCAAGCAAGCCATCCCACTTTTTTTTGTTTGCAAATATTTAAAAGTGCACTATAGTTTAAAGAATATTGGCACAGCGATACATCATCTTGCAGATTTGCCACTTCGCCAAAAATGAATGGAATGTTTTTAGATAATGCATAATCAATTTTAGTGAGCATCTGTAATGAATCATTATTTGCATAAGCGTACCAATAGGCATGAGCACTGAAAATTAAATTGTGTTGTGGATCAGTTGTTTCTAAAAGAGAGCCAACATTTGCCAGTACCTCTAAATTAGTACCGCAATCAGGTCCATCAATCATTAATGGAATAGTTATACCTGCAACCCTAAGGATATTTATTATCGTAGTATAAGTATGAATAAAAGTAGTTTGAGCACTTGCGCTATTGCTTGCCCAGTCAACATACAATGCTTCATTTGCAATATCAATAATTATACTGTGTTCATATTTATTTAAAATGGAAAGTACTGATGGTTGTGTGTACCAATTTGCTAAAGAGATTAAGGCAGTAGTATCATCACTACAGGTTTGGTCATGTAATTCAATAATCGGAATCATTTTGTATTGAATACATTTTGATATTGCGCTGTCCAGGTAATCAAGATTATTAAAAGTCGATTGTGGTGTGGCACCATCTGGAGTAATGATGTACCACGGTAACCGAACACAATTTGCATTGCTTAAAGCTATCTGGTCAATTTGTAATTCGTTCGGACTCCATCCCCAATTGTATGGAGCATAGTTTATACCTTTTAAAATAATTGTATCGTTACAAGGTCCAATAATATATCTGCCATTTACATGAATTGTTGAAGTCTGGGCTATTGCAATAAACCCTGTAAGAAATAAATATACAGTAAGAATGATTTTATATTTCATGGTTAATTATTTTTCTGTCTGTAATTAAATTTCGGATTACCGAAATAATAATAATCAATTTACTTACTTCAGTTTTAAATCAACTCTTCATATTCACAAAATCAAGCGGCATCGAATAATCCTTCATCTTTAAAAATGAAATCACTGTCTGCAGGTCGTCAATTTTTTTTCCGGTTACGCGAAGTTGATCGTCCATGATGCTTGCCTGTACTTTCAGTCCGTTATCTTTTATATCCTTCACCATTTTCTTCGCAGTATCACGGTCAATGCCCTGCTTTATTTTTATTTCTTTCCGAATCATATTGCCCGATGCATACTGGTCTTTTCCGAAATCAAAGCACCGCGGATCAATGTGTTGTTTGAGCGAGCGAGCAATTAAAATATCACCAATAGCTTTCACGCGCATATCGTTTTCTGTGGTGATGGTTATTTTCATTTCCTTTTTATCAAACTCTATTTCTGTTTTCGAACCATGAAAATCATAACGGTTCACAATTTCCTTTTTAGCAGTGTTAATTGCATTGTCGAGCAACTGAGCATCTGATTTTGAGACTACATCGAATGAAGGCATCTTTATTTGTGATTTCGAAGTGAAAAATAATAACTGTTCTTGAATAGCTGTATATCTTTTCAAATCTTCTCTTCGCAGGTGTTTGAGATTGTTTAAAATAAAAAGGACAACTCGAACTAATTCAATCTTCTAATCCTAATTCTAAATTGGTAAGAGCGTTTTGAAGTTCGCTGTATGTTTTGGCGTCTGAATGTTGTGTGAGATGCATTCCTTTTTTGAAAATGTTTTTCGCGTCTTCTTCCTTACCTAATTGTTGCAATAGTTTCCCGAGCTGGTAGTAGGTTCCAATGTAGTTTGGGTGATTGGAAATTAAGTATTGAAAATATTTTTCGGCTTCAGCAAAGTTATCCTGTTTTATATATTCCAAGCCCAATGCATAGCGGGCGAATATATCTGTTGCATCTTCCTCAATAAATTTTTGTAATTGTTCAATACGATTCATAGAGTGTGCGAAAATATTTTTTCTTTTCTCAATCAAGAAGCAATTGATTATTTCAATTAAGTAAAATCCAAATTAGTATTAGTTTTATTAAAGGACTTAAGAAGTGTTAATATCCATTTCAGGCATCATTTATTCCCACATAGGGTCATTTAATTTGTGAGATTGAAAAGTGATTTGATATTGCATTAGTAAATCAATAATTAAAATACTCACTGTCAATCGAACACTAGTCAATTATGAAAAATCAACTTCTGATTCTATTCGCACTTTTTGCATTGGTTGTATCCGCTTTCTCATCTTGTAAAAAACCTATTACAGAATCTAATCCGAATTTTTCATTAACAGAATTGCTTACATCTGGCCCATGGGAAATATCTTTCTTCTTTGATGGTACAACTGATCGCTCCACTGAATTCAATAGATTTACTTTTACTTTTTTGAGTAACGGAATTATGTATGCTGCAAATTCTTCAGAAACAATTTCAGGGGCGTGGGCAAACGAAAACAGTGCAACACAATTAAATATTTCAATTTCTGGAAATTCACAATTAACTTATTTAAATAAAAATTGGATTATCAGCTCAACAGCAAATTCAACAATTATTATGCAAGATGGAAATTCCGGAAATATCTCCGAGCTTCATTTTGTGAAAAAATAAGGTAGACTTTTATTTATAATAATTCATTTATTCAGATTAGCGATTGAGCGGATTTAAATCTGGTAAAATCAAAAAAAATATTATTTAGTAATATGTTTTAAACCGGTTTGTCACTTGTGTTGGTTCCGGTTTCTTCATTCAGGATTTTTGATTGAAGTTTGTTGTATAAAAAATATTATTAAAAATATGATTGCATCCATCAATCCATATTCTGGCGAAAAAACAAAAGAGTACGCACCGATTTCTACAAAAGAAATTTCTGAAAAAATTATTATTGCTGATAAAGCATTTCTGTTATGGAAGAAAACTTCTTTCGAAGAACGAAAAAAGTTGATGTTGAATTTAGCAGATGAATTGCTTTCACACAAAGAAGAACATTCGAAACTCATTACTCTCGAAATGGGAAAGTTGTTTATTGAATCAAGTTTGGAAATTGAAAAGTGCGCTCGCATGTGTAAGTATTATGCAGAGAATGCAGAAAAATTTCTTGCTGATGAAATAATGGAAACCGAAGCGGAGAAAAGCTACATCAGTTACGAACCAATAGGAGTGGTGCTTTCAATAATGCCATGGAATTTCCCCTACTGGCAGGTGTTGCGTTTTGCTGTTCCTGCATTGATGGCCGGAAATGTTTGCTTATTGAAACATGCATCCAATGTTCCGCAATGTGCATTAATGATTGAGGAATTATTTATTGCAGCTGGATTTCCGCCAACTGTTTTTCAAACATTGTTAATTGATGCCAGTGAAGTGGAATCCATAATTGCAAATCCCATTGTGAAAGCGGTGACAATAACAGGAAGTGAGAAAGCAGGAAGTCATGTGGCATCTGTTGCGGGCAAGCACATAAAAAAATCTGTTCTGGAATTAGGTGGCAGTGATCCGTTCATTGTGTTTGATAATGCAAACATTAAAGTTGCAGTTACCAATGCGGTGAAATCACGATTGGGAAATGATGGACAAAGTTGCATTGCTGCAAAACGATTTATTGTTTCAGAAAAGGTGATTGATGAGTTCACTCAACAACTGAAAGAAAAGTTTCAGCAACTGAAAAAAGGAAATCCATTTGATAAGGAAACGCAAATAGGAGTGATGGCTCGTGAAGATTTGGCCATTGAGTTGGAAAAGCAGATGAACAAATCAATCGCTCTTGGAGCGAAACTGATTTGCGGTGGTAAAAGAGATAAAGCTTTTTTTGAACCAACTATTTTAACAAATGTAAAACCAGGTATGCCTGCATTCGATGAAGAACTATTTGGCCCTGTAGCGCCAATCATTCCTTTCAGTACCGAAGAAGAAGCAATTGAACTTGCGAACAATTCATCTTTCGGTTTAGGTGGTTCGATATGGATAGGTGATAAATTGATGGGAATAAAAATTGCAAAACAAATTGAAAGTGGAAGTGTGTATATAAACACTTTAATGAAATCAGACCAGCGATTACCATTCGGAGGAACTAAAAAATCTGGATTCGGTCGCGAACTCGGCAGGCACGGCATTCACGAATTTGTGAATGTTAAAAGTGTGATGGTGAATTGAACTAACTATTCACAACCTTGCTAACCAACTCTGCTGCTTCGCTCAATAATATTGCGGAGAAAACTTTCAATCCGCTTTTATCAATCAGCTCTTTACCTAATTCTGCATTGGTTCCTTGTAAGCGCACAATGATTGGAATTTTTATTTCACCTATATTTTTATAAGCATCAACAACGCCTTGTGCAACACGATCGCATCGAACAATGCCACCGAAAATATTTATCAATATTGCTTTAACGCTTGGATCTGAAAGTATAATTCTGAAACCTGCTTCAACAGTTTGTGCATTGGCTGAACCACCAACATCTAAAAAATTTGCAGGCGAACCACCGGCTAATTTTATCATGTCCATAGTTGCCATTGCCAATCCTGCTCCATTTACCATGCAGCCAACATTGCCATCAAGTTTAATAAAATTCAGATTGTACTTGCTTGCTTCCACTTCAGTTGGATCTTCTTCTGAAATGTCACGCAAATCAGGATATTGAGGATGACGATAGATAGCATTATCATCTATATTCACTTTTGCATCCACAGCAATAATTCTGTTATCGTGTGTTTTTAAAACCGGATTTATTTCCAACATGGCAGCATCGCTATTTATATAAGCCGTATATAAATTACCAACAAACTTCACCATGTTTTTAAAAGCATCACCACTCAATCCAAGGTTAAAAGCAATTTTGCGTGCCTGGAAAGGTTGTAACATTCCCTTTGGGTCAATCCATTCTTTCTGAATTTTTTCAGGATGCTTATCGGCTACTTCTTCAATCTCCATTCCGCCTTCAGTAGAATAAATAATTACATTTTGCTTTTTCTCACGGTCGAGTAAAATGCTCATGTAAAATTCTTTGCGCTGTTCAGGTTCGCCACCATAAACATCTTGAGCAATTAAAACTTTGTTCACTTTCTTTCCGGCAGGTCCGGTTTGAGGGGTAATTAAAGTCATTCCTAAAATATCAGAAACTTTCTCTTTTAGTTTTTCCATTGAAGTAGCAACTTTCACACCGCCACCTTTACCTCTTCCACCTGCATGAATCTGAGCCTTTACTACCCAACAAGTTGTACCTGTTGTCTGCTTTAAATTTCCAGCAGCTTCTACTGCATCGTGCAAAGTGGCAACCGCAATTCCTTCCTGAATGGTTACACCGTTTTTCTTTAGTATTTCTTTGCCTTGATATTCGTGAAGGTTCATGTGTGATTGTTTTTTCGTGTGGTGAAAATAAATGGAGATGTGAATTCTGAAAGAATAAAATAGAATAGTTATCTACTCATTGAAAAATTAAAAAAGAAAAGTTAACTGATAGATTAGTGAACTACGGATAATTTATCTTGGGAAGAACTTTTAATGAAGATGAAGAAAGGTAAAATTTAGTATTGTTAGAAAAATACCTGATAACAATTGAAGCATCAACAAAGCATGGTTTTACTGCTTCATCCGGACCTTTTTTTTCAGTTTCACCTTCAGGAGCAGCAGGTTTACTGCCAGGAAAAAATGCTGTTGCAGCTAATACCATTGTATCTTTTGAACTGTAATCATTTCTTTTTTTCAGAGAGAGTCTGTATCCATTCACCCAAACTGAATCAAAACTGTAAGATGAATCAGGAGGAGAGAGGTAGAATAAATAGTTGGTTCCTTTTCCAGAACCCATTGCACCACCGGACCATGACTGCGCGGTTGCGAAATAAATTTTCAATTCATGCTTGGGTGAATTTGAAGTTGTTTGATTGCATTGACTCATTTTTGTAATGGTCAGAATCAGTAGCAGATATTTTATCATCAATGTAAAATTTTAAAAATCATTTCTTTCATTAGTTCGGCTTGCGATGTGTTGGCTGAGTTCACACCTTTAAATTTCATCTCGTATTCGCCTATGGTTTGTAAAACCTGTTCTGTTTTTAACGGGGGGAAATTTTTCATTGCCGTTAAATATTCATCCGCAAAAAATGGATTAATACCAATAGCTGAAGCAACTGTGTTTTTATCTCTAGCGCCAAACGAATGTGCCACATATACTTTTTGAAAGTATCCAAACAAGGTTCCGGTTACTAATACAGCAGGATTGTTTTTTTGATTAGAAGCAAAATAATTTATGATTCGATTTGCTTTTAATACATCACGAAAAGCCAGTGCTCGTTGCAATTCAAATGAGTTGTATTCGCGTGATAAGCCTATGTTTTTAGTGATGTCGTCAACATCAATTGTTTTTTCTTTAGGTATGTTGATGATTAATTTTTCAATTTCGGTGGCAATGCGGTTTAAATCATTTCCAACAAATTCTGCCATCAATGCAGCTGCGGGTTCACTTATTTTTAATCCTTCCTCTTTAATAAAAGTAATTATCCATTGAGGTAATTTACTATCGTAAATTTTATCGGCAGTTAAAAATACTGAATGGTCAACAATTTTTTTTACACTTTTATTTCGTTTATCTAATTTTTTATGCTTGTGGCAAATAACGAGAATGGTTGACTTCAATGGTTTCTCAAAATAGGGAAGCAACTTTTCCCATTCATCTGCTTTAAAATTCTGCGCTTCTTTCACAATCACAACCTGATAGGTTCCCATCATCGGATAGCCACGCGCATAATCATTTATCTGATTAATGGAAGTATCTTTTCCATATAAAATAAACTGATTAAAACTTTTTTCCGAATCGTTTAATACTTTCTGTTCAATAAAATTACTGATGCTGTCAATGTAGTATGCTTCTTCACCTTCCAGAAAATAAATCGGATGATAAATTTTACTTTTCAATTCCCGCATTACTTCAGTAAATTCCTTTTTCATGCAATCAGAATTTCAAATGCTTAACTGTGTGACCGTTGTTGATTAATTGTTTCAACGATTCAATTCCGATTTTCAAATGATTTTCTACAAATTTTTCTGTTACCATTTTATCACTTCGCTCGGTTTTAACTCCTGCTGAAACCATTGGCTGATCACTAACTAATAACAATGAACCTGAAGGAATTTTATTGGCAAATGCTGTAATAAAAATGGTTGCTGTTTCCATATCAATTCCCATGACACGAATTTTTTGCAAGTATTTTTTAAACGCTTCATCGTGTTCCCACACTCTGCGATTGGTGCTGTAAACAGTCCCAGTCCAGTAATCTTGTTTGTTATCGCGAATGGTGGTGCTGATTGCTTTTTGCAAAGCGAAGGCAGGTAATGCAGGTACCTCAGGAGGATAATAATCATTCGATGTTCCTTCTCCTCTGATGGCGGCTATCGGAAGTATTAAATCGCCGAGTTTATTTTTCTTTTTCAATCCGCCACACTTCCCTAAAAATAAAACTGCTTTAGGTTGCACTGCGCTAAGCAAATCCATTATTGTGGCAGCATTTGGGCTACCCATTCCAATATTAATAATGGTAATTCCTTGGGCTGTTGCATTTTGCATTGCACGGTCTTTTCCTTTCACTTCCACTTTATTCCAAGAGGCAAACAATTCAACATAATTGCTGAAGTTGGTCAACAAAATGTACTTACTGAATTCATTTAACTCTAGGCCTGTGTATCGTGGAAGCCAATTATCAACTATTTCTTTTTTTGTCTTCATCTAAAAAATTTCAATGGCTAAAAGTAATGAATACAATGATTAAAAATTGTGACTTGATGATGGATGCTTAGCTTCGCCGAATGATGAAACCATTGGAATTAAAATTCAGGGAATATACTTTTCGTTTTCGTAAACGCTCAGGTAAGGATGAAGTGTTTGATACTTTACGGAAAAAATTTGTTGCGCTCACACCGGAAGAAAAAGTTCGGCAACAATTACTAAACTACCTGATTGTTGATTTGCAGTATCCGAAAGGATTAATAGGAGTGGAGAAAGGATTAAATGTAAATGGTAACCCGCGACGGATGGATATTGTTGTGTACGACAGAGGTGGTTCTGCTTTTATGATTTTAGAATGCAAGTCACCTTCCGTAAAAATTACGCAGGAAGTTTTTGATCAGGCTGCCATGTACAATCTAACTTTAAAAGTTCCATACTTAGTTGTATGTAATGGTGATGAAACTTATTGCTGTAAAATCTATTGGGAAGAAAAGGAGTTTGAATTTCTTAATGAATTTCCAAAAGTGAATTAAAAGAACTATTCAATTTAAAATTGAAAGAATACTTCACTTCATTATCCAAATAATAAAAAACCCGTTTCGGCAGTCCGGAACGGGTTTTTATTTTTATTTATAGTTGAATTAAACTTTTGTTAAAGTCCATATTTCATCAACAGTTGTTGTAATACTACCTGAAGTTTCAGTAGTATGAGAAGTCCATTTTTCTGATTTTGCTTTCATTTCCTCTACATTATAGGTTTGTGAAGGAAAACCAGGATAAGAAACAGTAACTGTTTTATTTTTCTTGTCGTAACTCCAAGTACAAGCAACTGAAAATCCACCCTGAGTTATGGTAATTGTACCGTCGGTAAATTTTGCTGAATATGCACCTGATGCAACACTTGAATTGGTGCCAACTGTTGTAGTGGTTGAATAATTAATTGTCCATAATCCATCCTTCTTTGGAAGAATTTTGTCAGGCGCTTTTGAACAAGAACTGAAAAGAATTGTCAGCGAAAATGCAATCGCTAACAATTTGTGTAATGATTTTTTCATGAGTAGATTTTTTTTGTGGCAGTGAAAATAATAATCAGAAAACGAAAATGTCAATATCAAAATATTCTTCTCATTCTTTCTCTGCATTTTTTAATACAGGAAGAAAAATTGATTCCTGAAATCCATTCATCTTTATTATTGATGAAAAAGAATTTTCATTTTTAAGTTTATTGATATCAGCATACCCGAGTTGAGCTGATTTCTTTAAAGAAGCAAATGCAGAATTGTTATCACCTGATTTAGAATAATAAATTGCCTTCAAAAACCACACATCCGGATTTGTTGCATCAGCCAATTCATAAATTTCTAAAAAGTGTTTTGCAGCAGGAAGATTGTTTTGATTCAAAGAAGATTCAGAATAAACAAATCCCATCATGCTGATGCAATTCAATTCTCTTGCACACAATTTTTTCAATGCAAAATTCTTTTTAGAAGTTTTGCATTTCTGAAATCCACTGATTTTCTCCTTCCAATAAATAATATCAGCAGTTGTAAATTGCTTTCCGAATTCCTGTTCATCATTCATTTCCTGATTTAACAAATCATCAGCGGCAACATGGGTTTCTTTCCATGAATTATAATCGGGTACAGATTCAGTTAAAAATTTACTGCTCATCAAATTTTGCTTCACTGCGTTTTGTTGAATCCATTGCATTCCATATTCAAAATATTTTTCATCGGGCCAGTCATGTTTTCCATCGAACACAAAAAGCTGATGATTAAAACCAGCGTCACTTAAAGACATATCAGCCTGCACCATTCCTGCCATATTAAAATCTTCGTTACCTGAAAGAAGAAAAATTTCGGGATGATTGTTAACAGTTTTATGCTGCTCAGCAAATGGAGAAGCGCAAGCTATTACTCCACGGATTGTTGAATTATTAAAAGCAAAACTGCAAGCTACTTTGGAACCACCTGAAAAACCTGAAGCAAAAATCAACTTCGGATTAATATTAAATCTTGCAATAGCGTCTTTCAAAATTTCGGTTGCAATATTTTGTGTTTCGGTTAGCTGCATTCCGTTTTGCGAATTGTTTGAACCGATAAAAACAAAATGATATTTCTCTGCAAGAGACTGATATTTTTTCAACGGTAATTTTCCTCTTGCATGTGCATCAAAAAAAATCACCAACGGAAAACTCTTCAAAGTATCGTAATCAGAAGGAAGATAAATTGCATAACTCTGAGTGGTATCATTTGAATAATTATTAATTCTTGAAATTGTTTTGTTAACTAAAGTCTTATCAAAACGATGAAATGATTTTTCTGTATGAATAGAATCCTGCGTTGCAGAATTATTTTCCTGTTGATTGGAAACTTCACCTGAACCGCATGCATACAAACAAATGCAAAAAGCAATTGATATTATTATTAAAAATAATTTTATGGAATTTAATTTCATTTTTGAAAAATAATTTTGTGCGAAAGAACATAAAAAATCATTTCTCAAGTTGAAAAGTAAATGATTGTATGTTCTATTTTCGCCACCGTGCAAAAACAATTACAAAATCCTGAAGCCGGTTGTTTTCTTTTATCGGAGCCGTATATGGCTGATGATAATTTTCGTTCCACGGTTTTATTTTTATGTGAGCACAACGAGAATGGCACATTTGGTTTTGTATTAAATCGTCCGTTGGATTTAACCGTTAATCAGGCGGTACAGGATTTCCCTGAATTGAAAGCGCAATTATTTTTGGGTGGCCCGGTTCAAAACGACACTTTACATTTTCTCCATTGTCGTGGAGATTTAATTCAAGATAGCGTTGAAGTAATAAACGGAGTTTTCTGGGGAGGAGATTTTGATCAGTTGAAAGTATTATTGGATACAAAGCAGATTAAAGAAGATGAAGTAAAATTTTTCCTGGGCTACAGCGGATGGGATTTTGGCCAATTGGAATTGGAATGTGAAGAGAAGGCTTGGATTATTGTTGAAGCAAGCAGCGATTATATTTTTTCAACGGAAGCAAATAACATGTGGAGAGCCGTATTAAAAAATATGGGAGAGAAATTTAAGTTGCTTTCCAATTTGCCCGATGATCCTTCGTTGAATTAGAATTTATTTTTAGTTATTTGTTAGCCGTAATCCAAATTATGAAAGCGAAAATTCAATTTGGAATTTTTTTATAATTCTTTGTTTTACTTTGACTTTTAGTTTCATTTCAAAAAAACAAAATCTCAATTCATGAATAATATGATGTTGCGCGACGATGCATTAATAGGCAAAGTGATTGTTGTTACAGGTGGTGGAACAGGATTAGGAAGGAGCATGAGCGAAATGCTTTCGCACCTTGGAGCGTCTGTTGTAATCACAAGCAGAAAAAAGGATGTATTGGAGAAATCTGCAAATGAAATTTCAGCACTTACCGGGAATAAAGTTCTTCCAGTTGTATGTGATGTTCGTAAGTATGAGCAGGTAGAAAATCTTTTACAGCAAACGATAAAGGAATTTGGAAAAGTCACTACACTTTTAAATAATGCAGCAGGAAATTTTATTAGTCCAACCGAAAGACTATCAGCCAAAGCATTTGATACAGTAGTTGATATTGTTTTGAAAGGAAGTTATAACTGTTCACTTGCATTTGGAAAATACTGGATTGAAAATAAATGTGCAGGCAACATGCTGAACATAGTAACCACTTATGCTTTTACAGGTTCCGGTTTTGTAGTTCCATCTGCCTGTGCAAAAGCAGGTGTGCTTGCGCTCACACGATCGCTTGCCGCTGAATGGGCGAAGTATAATATCCGAAGTAACGCAATTGCACCCGGACCATTTCCAACAGAGGGAGCTTGGACAAGATTATTTCCTGAACCATTGCAAAAAATTATTGATCCGATACAGCGATTGCCAATGAAAAGAGTTGGTAATCATGAAGAGCTGGCAAATCTCGCTTCGTATTTAATTTCTGATTTTTCAGGTTATATAAATGGAGAAGTAGTGGTGATAGATGGTGGCGAATGGTTATACAATGCTGGTCAGTTTACACACTTTGATAAAATTCCAAAAGAAGCTTGGGATATGTGGGAGCAAATGCGGAAAGAAAAGAGTTGAATATTTTTCTATTTTTTTTCTTTGACAAATATTGCATCGCCATGAGTAAAACTTCCATCAATTAAACTCTGAAAAGTGTTTTCAATTCCCGCAAAATTGAAATTGTATTTTTTTAACAACACTATTAAGTCTGTAATTAAGACAGCGTCTTTATACAATTCAACAAAATTTACTTCGCTGTAAATCACATCAACCAGTTCTAAAGTTTTAACCGAACCTTCCAAAACTAAACGCTCAGCACCCTGAACATCTAACTTCATCATTACAGCCGATTCAATTTTCAATTCTGGCATTATGTTGTCAAGTAAATCGCAATTCACTTTTATTAAATGATTTTTTGCGGATGTCGGAAAATTAATTTTATGAACTTCTTCCATCTGCAACAGTGAACTTGAACCTTCATTTGACGAAACATAAAAATCAACCTCACCCTTGTAATTTGACAGAGCAACATTAAATGTTTTCAGTTTTTTATCAGCACTGAGTTTTTCATTTAATCTTTTAAAAGGTTCTGGCATTGCTTCAAAGGCATAAATCATTGCATCTGGAAATACAGACCTATACCTTCTAATAAATCCACCATCATTTGCGCCGATATCAAAAATTGTTTTTATGTTTTTGTTTTTCAACCAATCATATTTAACCAGTTCTAATGATTCCTGATAAGAATTAATTGGCTGAAATGTTTTTCCAGAGAGTCGTATTATTTTTTTGATAGAATTTTTTATTGACTGTATCATTTAGTTATAAATTTTTTAAAAAATTATTTTCCGGTGAATTCTGCAGGTCTCTTTTCAATAAATGCTTTCATTCCTTCCTTCTGATCTTCAGAGGCGAAGCATAAGTAAAAATTCTTACGCTCAAAAATTAATCCTTCATCCAATGAAGTATTGAATGCTGCAAGGACTGCTTCTTTAGCAAGTTTAATTGCAACCGGGGATTTATCAACTACTTGTTTTGCCAATGAGAATGCTTCTTTCAAATACATTTCATTTGGAACCACTTTATTTATTAATCCGGCACGCAATGCTTCATCGGCAGTAATAAATTTTCCTGTTAAAACAATTTCCATTGCGAGCGCTTTACCAACTGCGCGGGTTAGTCTTTGTGTTCCACCAGCACCGGGCATCACGCCAATTTTAATTTCGGGCTGACCAATTCTTGCTGATTCTGATGCAACAATCATATCGCAATGCATCATCAACTCGCAACCACCACCCAATGCAAAACCTGACACAGCGGCAATGATTGGTTTCTTTGTTTTTTTTATCTGGTCCCAGGTATTGAACTGATCAACATTCATCATGTCAATGGCGGTTTTATCAGCCATCTGTTTTATATCGGCTCCGGCTGCAAATGCTTTTTCATTTCCGGTAATGATGATAGCGCGCACTTCATCATTGTTATCCAATTCTTTCAGTGCATCGCGCAGTTCGCCCATGAGTTGGAGGTTCAAAGCATTTAATTCTTTCGGGCGATTGAGTTGAATGAGCGCCACATATTTATCGGCCTGTGGATTTACAATGATGAATTCGAATGACATTTTAATTTTTAATTAAAGTGTGAGTAATGAAAGCACAACGGCGAAAATAATGACCAGAATTTTTTTGAAAGTATAAGCATGTTTTCCGCTTTCTGATTCAAATAATATTGTGGTTGAAACATGCAGCAATGAACCTGCAACTACTGCAAGTAAAAGAGGGTAGTAGCTGTTATCGTTTTCCTGAATGAACGAAGAGACCAACACACCAACCGGCGCAATTAATGAAAACAATAAAACAATAATCAGTGTTTTATTTTTTGTGAATTTGGAAAAAAGAAAAATACTTGCGAGTGCAAATCCTTCCGGAATTTTATGTAATGCTATTCCATAAAGTAAGGATGAATGATGATGTTCGCCGGTGTGAGGAAGTGCTGCAGGAATGCCATCGAAGAAAGAATGCACACTCAAACCAACAAAAAGAGAAATTAAAAAACCATTGCTTTCGCTGTGGTGATGAAAGTGTCCGTGCTCAATTCCATGCGTTGCCTGTTCTAAAAAAACCTGAATAAAAAATCCAACCAACATAAATAATCCGGCATTCACTCCATTGCTTTGAAAAATTTCAGGTAGTAAATGCAACAACATCACGCTGAATAAAAATGCACCGCTGAATGAAAGTATGAGTTTGAAATTCGCATCGTCTTTCTGTTTCACAAGTAACGCAACTATTGCGCCTGCCAACGGAGCTAAAAACAAAATGGAAATTTCGAAAATGTGATTCATTGAAGTTGCGAAGATGATTTCTTTAACCAGGATTTAAGAATTCGTGCAGCAAATATTCCAGGAATGATTCCGATGATGGCACCAAACGCAACATCGGAAGGATAATGATAAGCAACATACACTTGGGCAAAACAAATTACAGTCGCCCAAAAAAGTAAAACCGGAAGCAACCATTTTATTTTTTCATTAAAAATTAATCCAATAAAAATGGCAGTGGCAAAATGATTAGCAGCATGCGACGAAACAAAACTGAAACCTGAACCGCACACAATAATGCTGTGAATGTGTGAGGCAAGCTCAGGATTTTGACATGGCCGCAAGCGATGAAACATTGGTTTAAAAATTCCACTGCTTATAACATCTGAAATTCCAACAACAGCCAAAGAAGTGAGAATCACTATCACACTTTTATTTCTGAAATAATAAATAATTAATATGATGATAACAATGTAAAGCGGAATCCAGAAATACTTATCGCGAATCCAAGGCATCGTGAAATCGAAAAAAGAAGTGCTCATTCCATTGTGAATAAACAGGAATAATTTTTTATCCAATGTTTTCAACCAATCAATCATTTCTTTTTTCGGGCTATAATTATCAATCGTTCAGAATTTTCAGTGAACGGGTTTAGCTGATAATCACCATATATTTTTTCAGTAATCAATCCGAATGGTGTATAATAATTCTCGAAATCTCTTAATTCTAAAAGCTGAACACACTCTTCAAAATCAAATTCTTTTTCACAGTCTTTTATATGAATGGATTTCTTTACAAAATTATTTTCAATTTTCCGTTCAATAAAAAATTCAACTTCATCCACCTTAATCTTATCTGCTGATTTCAGGTTTTTCCGAAGTGAGTTGTCATTAAAAAAATCTATCACCAAAATTCCATCTGGCTTTAATGATACTGCTATGGATTGCATGGCTTTTTTATTTTCTTCTTCCGAATCGAAGTAGCCAAAGCTGGTAAACAAGTTCATCACAACATCAAATTGATTGGTGTAAAGCTGTTCGCGCATGTCGTGTTCAAAAAAATGCAGATTGGGTTGGTCGTTCAATAATGCTTCGCAAATATTCCGTTCCGATAAATCAATGCCGCTAACATCGTAACCCAAATCAGCCATTACTACAGAATGCCTACCATTTCCGCAAGGCATGTCTAAAATTTTCGCCCCTTTTTCAAGGTGAATTTCTTCCAGTAAATATTTTATAAAAGCAGCAGCTTCTGTTTCATCACGGTGACGGTACAGTAATTTATAGTAAGGAGAATCGAACCAGCTTTCAAACCACTCTTGTTGCATACAAATTTTGAGTGCACAAAAGTATGAAGGCAAACTGTTAATACTAACTGCGACAATTATGTTTGCGGTATTAAAATAATTTCTCGCTTCAATCGTACTGAATCCATTATGAATAAATTTCTTTTTATACTTTTTGTTTTTCCGATAAACTTGTTTGCACAAACCGGAATTATTAAGGGGAAAATCTTTAACGCAACTTCCAATCAACCAATTGAATTTGCAACCATTGCAATAACCGGAACCACCAATGGAATTCAAACAGACGAAAATGGAAATTATGAATTGAAAAACCTGGTGCCTGGACTTTATAATATTGAAGTAAGTTTTGTGGGATTTAAAAAGAAAATAGTTTTAGAAATTCAGGTGACTAATGCGAAACCAGCAATTGTTGATGTTGGGTTGGACGAAACTGTGAGCGAACTGAATGAAGTGGTTGTGCTGGGAAATTCGTTTGACAAATCGGAAGAGAGTCCGGTTTCGTTGCGAACAATTGGTGTAAATGAAATTCAGCGGAACCCTGGTGGTAATCGTGATATTAGTAAAGTGATTCAATCGTTTCCCGGTGTTTCTTACACTGTAAGTTTTAGAAATGATATAATTATCAGAGGAGGAGCACCAAACGAAAATCGTTTTTATCTCGATGGAGTTGAAGTTCCAAACATCAATCATTTTGCTACTCAAGGTTCTTCCGGCGGTCCGGTTGGAATGATAAATGTTGATTTTATTAAAGTGGTAGAATTTTATTCGGGAGCATTTCCGGTGAATCGAGGAAACACATTAAGTTCAGTTTTTAATTTCACGCAAAAGGATGGACGAAGCGATCACTTGGGTTTTACAGCCACTGTTGGTTCAAGTGATATTGGGTTAACACTGGAAGGACCAATTACTAAGAAATCAACTTTTTTGTTTTCAGCACGACGGTCGTACCTGCAGTTTTTATTTAAAACTTTGGGTTTGCCATTTCTCCCAACCTACAATGATTTTCAATTTAAGGAACGGATAAAACTGAACACAAAAAACGAAATCACTTTAATCGGTTTAGGTGCCATTGATAATTTTGCTTTGAATCTTTCTGCTGATTCTACACCTGAACAAAAATATATTTTAGGGTACTTGCCAACCAACAATCAATGGAGTTATACAAGTGGAATGGTTTACAAACATTTTTCAACTAAGAGTTATCAAACCATTGTAGCCAGCCGGAATCATTTGAATAACACCGCAACAAAGTATTTTAATAACGACGAATCGCAATATGCAATTTATAAATATGTTTCAGAAGAAATTGAAAATAAATTGCGACTGGAAAATACTTACAATCATAAAGGATTGAAAATAAATTATGGTGCAGGGTATGAATTTGTGCAATACAAAAACAAAACTTTCAATCGTATTTCAACACCATTCGGAATTCAATTGATTGATTTTAATTCTGATTTATCATTTAGTAAATTCTCAATATTCACTCAGGCAACAAAAGGATTTTCGGGAGAACGAGTTATTGTTTCACTTGGTGCGCGAACAGATTTTAATGATTATTCCAATGAGATGATTAATCCTTTGAAACAAATTTCGCCGAGAGTTTCGCTGACTTATAACTTATCAGAAAAAATTTCACTGAATTTTAATTCCGGAATATATTATCAGTTGCCTGCTTACACAGTGCTTGGTTATCGTGATTCATCAAATAGATTTGTGAATAAACAAAACGGAATAAAATATATTTCATGCAAGCACATTGTTATCGGTACCGAATACAACACAAAAACAAATACTCGAATTGCGGTAGAAGGATTTTATAAATTGTATAATAATTATCCGTTTCTCACCAATGATTCTGTTTCGCTTGCAAACCTTGGTGGCGATTTTGGTGTAGTTGGAAATGAACCAGCAGTTTCAACTTCAAACGGCAAAAGTTATGGAGTGGAATTATTAGTTCAGCAAAAATATTTTAAAGGGTTTTATGGATTGGTTGCAGTAACTCTATACAGAAGTTTGTTTGACGACAGGAATAAAAAACTCATTCCATCTTCATGGGACAATCAAGTTGTGATTGCAATAACTGCCGGAAAAAAAATTGGTAAGACATGGGAGATAGGAGCAAAGTGGCGCTACAGTGGTGGTGCTCCTTACACACCATACGATGTTTCGCGTAGTTCGTTAATATCAGTTTGGGATATAGCAGGAAGAGGGTTGGTGGATTATTCACAACTGAACACACAACGGATTAAATCATTTCATCAGTTGGATTTCAGAATCGATAAAAAATTCTTCTTCAAAAAAATTAACCTAAACACTTACATTGATATACAGAATGCATATAATTTCAAAGCTGAATTGCAACCATACTTAGATGTTGAAAGAGATGCAACAGGAAATCCAATGGTAAACCAAAATGATTTGCTTCGATACAATACCTACTTTGTAAAAAATCAAACAGGAAATTTACTCCCAAGCATTGGAGTTGTTTTGGAATTCTGATTCAATAATGAAATTGCAAATCCAGTTTAATATCCGGATGCAAACTCAGAATTACGGGACAGGTTCGAGCCGCATTTTCCAAAATGGCTTTTTCTTTTTCTGAATAGTTATTTTCAGTAAAATAAAAGTTGAGATGCAGTTCAGAAATTTTTCGGGGATTATTTGTCATCACCTTTAAAACTTCAACTCTGGTTCCATCCAATTGAATATTATGTGTGCGCGAAGCAATTCCCATAATTGATACTGCGCAACTTCCGGTGGCGGCGGCAACAATATCAGTTGGAGAAAAAGCTTGCCCTTTACCATGATTATCTGTTGGTGCGTCAGTAACAACTATTTCTCCTGAGTTTAAGTGCTTCATTTCGCAACGCAATTCTCCCTTGTAAACAATTTCAGCTGTCATATTAATCAAATTATTTCCTTCATTTTTTAACCGAATCAAAAGTATTAATATTGAAGGGTGAAAAAAACAAGTTTAATCTTTTCCTTTTTACTTAATGTGTTTATCGTTTCTGCGCAATCAGGAAGCAAAGAAATGTTGTATGAAAAATTTTGGTCAACAGGATTAAATATTTCAAACAGTGGTTTCAATTTTAATTATACCCACGGGTTAATTACGAATGTACATACGAGGAAGTTTTTTGAAATCGAATTTGCCATTGTTCACGATCCGAAAGAATATAAACAAACGAAAGAAAATCCGTTTCAACAAACAGATGTTCCAAATCCGAAACCTTTTATTTATGGAAAGCAGAATTCATTTTTCAACCTTAATTTTTCTTATGGAGTTTATAAGGAATTGGGGAGAAGAGCTGATAGAGCTGGAGTTAGTGTTGGTATAAAAGCGATTGGAGGATTTTCACTAGGAATTTTAAAACCTTATTCATTAGCTTTACTATATCCGATTGATAATTTTCAAGCCGAATTGAAATATGAAACTTATTCTGTAGAAAATAAAAATGTTTTTTTGAATTTGAATTCTATTTATGGCGGAGGATTATTTTCAGACGGACTAACGCATATGAAATTTGTTCCGGGCATTCATACTAAAATTGGAACGCATTTCGACTATGCAATTTATAGTGAATATTTAAAGTCAATTGAAGCCGGAGTTTTTTTAAATGCATATTATAAAGGTGTTCCGATAATGCTTATAAAAAAGAACCAACAATTTTATCCTGGTATTTATGTTGGATTTGAATTTGGGAAAAAGTCCTGACCAATTGAAATGATTGAAACTTCTGAAGTAAAAATTGAAGAAAGAAAAAGAAAGCCAGAATGGCTTCGTGTAAAGTTGCCAACCGGCGAAGGCTATCGACATGTTCGAGGATTAGTAAATAAATATAAATTACACACGATATGCGAGAGTGGTAATTGCCCAAACATGGGTGAATGCTGGGGGGCAGGCACTGCAACATTTATGATACTTGGAAATGTATGTACAAGAAGTTGTGGATTTTGTGCTGTTCTTACGGGCATGCCAACTGAATTAGATTGGGATGAACCACGAAGAGTGGCTGAAGCAATAAAATTAATGAAAGTAAAACATGCAGTACTTACATCTGTCAATCGTGACGAAATGAAAGACGGAGGTGCAGCTATTTGGGCAGCTACTGTAAATGCTGTCAGAGAAATCAGTACTGGCACAACAATGGAAACACTCATTCCTGACTTTAAAGGAAGTGTTGAAAGTGTTGAAAAAATAATTGAAGTGGCTCCTGAAGTTGTTTCACACAATATGGAAACAATTAAAAGATTATACAAGCAGGTTCGTCCACAAGCTAAGTACGAGAGATCATTGAAAGTAATAAAACAATTGAAGGACGGTGGCATGCGAACCAAATCAGGAGTAATGGTTGGGTTTGGCGAACATAAAGAAGAAATTCTGCAGGTAATGAATGATTTGTTAGAACATGGTTGTGATGTCATGACGATTGGACAATACCTACAACCAACAAAAAATCATTTAGAAGTAAAAGAATGGGTACATCCTGATGTTTTTAAATATTACCATGATGAAGGAATGAAAAAAGGTTTTCAGATTGTTGAAAGTGGACCATTGGTTCGTTCATCGTACCATGCTGAAAAGCATTTAAAATAAAACTTGCAGTTGTCAGATAAAGTCACATTTTTGTCACAAAGTTTTTAAGTGAAATAAATACTCAATTTCATTTTTAAATTTAAACTCTCAATTTGAAAAAATACCAAAACATGAATAATAAAATTAAATTCTCAATCTTCATTTTAATGGCTGCAGCCACAACAATACTTGTGGTTTTAAAACTGAAGAAAACTGAAAATCGTTTTGCTGAGCAAAATGAAATGAAAAATGAAGCCGCCGAGGAAAGACAGGAAATTGCAGGGGCCGCAAACTGGTGGAATAGCATGCGCGCAAATCAGAATACACACACAATTGATATTGCTGATGTGTTAAATGCGCGTAGAGAAGCAGATGAAAATTTGGCCAATACAACTCGTTCTTTAAGTTTAACTTGGGAAGATATGGGGCCAGATAATGTTGGCGGCCGTACCCGAGCAATACTTTTTGATAAAACAAATCCTAGTCATGTTTTTGCAGGTGGAGTGAGCGGAGGGTTATGGGAATCAGCAAACATGGGACAATCATGGAATCGTATTAGTGGATTTACTGATGCAACTATTTGGAATAATCAAAATATCTCTTGCATAACACAAACCGAAAATGGAGATATTTATGTTGGAACAGGAGAGTACTTCGGTTTTTTTGAGACTTCAGTTGTCGGAGGCGGAACAGGGTTTCCGGGAGATGGTATTTGGAAATCAACAGATCATGGAGCATCATGGGTTCATGTAAAAACGAGTGGTTCAACTGTTCCTTCAACTTCCACTGCATGGTCATTTGTTACAAGTTTATCTTCTGGGGGATCATTGTTTCCAAATCGTGTGTATGCTACTATTAAAGCCGCCGGCTCAACTAATGGATTGGTTTATTCTGATGATGGAGGTGCAAGTTGGAGCAACACTGGATCTTCGGGTTTAACTTCATTAGGTTCTTCTGTTGCAGTAGCATCAAATGGAATTGTGCATGCTATTGTTGGAAATAAATATTTTCATACTGATGCCACTGCAGTACCTACAACTTTTAGTTCATTAGGTGTTACTGGTTTACCCTTATCAAATCAAATAGCAAGAATGGCTGTGGCAGTGGCCCCTAGTGATCCAAATTATGTTTATGTTATTGCTTCAGCTTCCGGACAAACTTTACAAGGAGTATATAAGTCAACAGATGGCGGTTCAACATTTACTCAGATAGCTCCTGCACAATCCGGAACAAGTGTAAACTGGAGTCCTGTTACACAAGGTAGTTATGCATTGGCAATTGGCGTTTTACCTTCAAATCCAAATGTGGTTTTCATAGGAGGATTAGATTGTTACAAATACGATGTTCAATCCAATGGAACTTATGCCTGGAATAAAATTACTGTATGGACAAATTCACCATCGAATCCAGCATATACACATGCCGACATTCATACTTTTGTTTTTAATCCATCAAATGCAAATATGATGTTTATTGGTTCCGATGGTGGATTAAGCATGACGACAAGTGCTTCAGCTTATCAACCTGTATTTGGTACAAGGAATTTAGGTTATAATGTTACACAATTTTATTCATGTGATGTTTTTAGAAACAGTGGAATTTTTGTTGGTGGAACTCAGGATAATGGAAATTTTCTAGTTGATTTTACTGGAAACACGACTAAAACAGGGGTGGCAATTAAAGGAGGTGATGGTGGTGATGTTCAAGTAAGCCAAAGTGATTCGTTTCCTCATGTGATTTTTGCAGAATATGTAAATGGAAGTATAGAAAGATCAATAGTTGGAAATAACAATTCAACATCTTTTTCTGGATTTTTTGACACGCATATAGACGCTGGACCAAGTGGAACTCCTGATGGTGAACCAGATGATGGAGCAGCATTTATTGCTCCTATGTTATTATATGAAAATTTAAATGCAGACACAGCAATAAATTTTTACAGCAAATTTTTTCTTGGAACATATAATGGCGTTTGGATGACTCAACAGGCCATAAATTTTTCCGGAGCAATCAAATGGTATAAAGTTAGCAAAACAAATATAAGCGGAGTAGTAATTTCACTTGCAATAACGCCTGATGGTAAATCTTTATTTGCTGGAACCGAAGGGGGAAATCTTTATAGAATTGATGGATTAGATACAACCTACGCTTATCATGCTAATAATATATTTTATCCTGATTCAGTTGGAATTACTACTACACTTATTCATAATTTTAGTGGAAGATTTGTTACTGGAATATCGGTAGATAAAAGCAACGCAACTCATGTAGTTGTTACACTTGGAAATTATGGTAATACAGATTACATATATGAGTCAAACGATGCAATAACTGGTGCAACATTTACAAACATTACTGGTAACCTACCTAAGATGCCAATGTATTGTTCCGCTATTGACCCTACGGATCCTAACACAATAATAATTGGAACTGAACTTGGTATTTGGGCAACTGAAAACGGAGGCACCACATGGAGTGAACAAAATAATACAATGGCAAGAGTTCCTGTAACCAAGCTTCGTCAGGTTCCGGTTGGCAATTATTTAAATGCTGTGTATGCAAGTACTTATGGAAATGGCGTTTGGCGTACATTTAGTAATTCAGCTGTGTCAATTCAAGATATAAAAACTAATTCTGATTCGGAGATGAAAGTGTTTCCAAACCCTGCTTCTGATGAAATAAATTTTATTTCTCAATCATTATGGGGAAACAATACTGTTCGGGCAAACTTGATAAGTACTAATGGCAGATTAATTAAGTCGATTGATTATGGGAAAATGCCTTTTGGAATATTTACATTGAAAATTAATTTATCTGATGTCGCAACTGGAAATTATTTATTACAAGTAATTTCTGGAAGCAATCAATCAGTTTCTAAGGTTTCTGTAATTCATTGATTTTTTTATTTTAAATGCCCTTTTCTGTTTTTGCAGAAAAGGGCATTTGTTTTTTAAAACATTGTTGAAAAGAATGAGTAATAACTAGTAATTTTAATTTTAGGATTAATAATAAGGAATGCTATTTTTATCTTAAGAATGATAAGAGCTATTTTTTTTAATTTGATTTTTATTTCTTTAAGTTTCGTTATGATTCTTAAGAATGAAAATACTTATGCTCAGTGTGCAATTCTTGAAACTTATTCTTCCAACCCAGTTCCCGTCGCTGGAAATGCATATCCAACAAGCACAACTGTTACTTTTTGTTATTCATTAAATGGCTTTTGGCAAAATGGAGGGAATTATGTTGATGGATTTATAATCACTTTAGGTAGTGGTTGGGATGCAGCTTCTTTAACCCCTGTTTTAACGCCTAATTCATGTGATGGTGGAGGCCAATGGGGATTTTATCAAAGTGTGACTAGTAGCGCAACTGGGGGAGTTTTTGGACCTGGTTTTTTTTACGACAGGTATGATCCAATTACTTTTCAATATAACAACAATCCTGGAGATGATTGGGGTGATTTTTCAGTAACCGGTACCTGCGAATGGGATCTTTGTTTTTCAGTAACAGTAAATTCTACCTGTACAAGTTCAGATCTTTCAGTTAGCGTAACTGCGGCCGGTGATGGCACTGTAGGAAATTGGTTATTTCCTGATTGTCCGGGGATTCCTTTCTCATTAAGTACTGCAACATGTGTTGCTTATTGCACAGGTTTTTCTGTTGACGCGTCTGGGATTAATCCAAATTGTCTTGCGAATAATGGAAGTGTATCATCTCAAGTTACCGCGGGTACACAACCCTTTTCTTATCAATGGAGCAATCCTGGTGGTGTAACCTCCAGTATGAATAGTTTAACTCCAGGAACATATATTATTACTGTAACTGATGTAAATAGCTGTGTTTGTATCGATTCAATTTCATTAGTTCTTCCAAGCTCTTTTACAATGACTTCTGTTGTAAATAATGCAACTTGTTTAAGTTATTGTAATGGCTCAATTTCTCTTACAACCATTGGAGGATTGCCTCCTTTTACCTATCAATGGAGTAACGCTTTAGCACCAATTTCAAATCCAGGGAATTTATGTACCGGGACTTATTTTGTAACTGTTACCGATGCAAATTTATGTACTGTTTCGGGTTCTTATTTTGTATCTGAACCTGCTGGGATGAATATTAATATGTTACCAACAGCAACAACATGCCCTGGTTCGTGTGATGGATCTATGACTTCTGTAGTTTCTTTAGGTACTCCTCCGTATAGTCTTTTATGGTTTAATAACTCTACTAGTAATATAATTTCTGGATTATGCTCAGGTCAATATAATGTATCAGTAACCGATGCAAATGGTTGTACATTGCTTGGAAGTGGGGCTGTAAATCCACCCCCCACAATTATTATAAATACTCATCCTCATAATGTAAGTTGTAATGGATTTTCTGATGGGTGGATAAGTTTTACCCAACAAAATGCTATCCTTCCATTTAGTTCTTTGTGGATGCCAGGATCAATTCCATATGATACTATTAAAAATTTAGCAGTTGGAACTTACAACATAACAATCACCGACAATAATGGATGTACTGGTAATTCAAATGCAGTTGTTGGAGAACCATTGCCTCTAATAATAAGCATTGTTACCTCTCCAACTTCGTGCCCTTTATCAAGTGATGGAATTGCGAGTACAATCCCTTCAGGCGGTACCCCACAATATACTTATAACTGGACAAATCTATCCGGGCAAGTTTCTGCAATTGTAAATAATCTTGCAGTTGGTTATTACGAAGTCATAGTTACTGATTCACATGGATGTTCAGCAATTGCGGGTAAAACAGTATTTTCAAATGATTTGTTTTCAGTTAATGCATATGGAGATACAACTATAATTAATGGCAATAACACAACCCTTGGGATAAACTTGGAGCAAATTGGAAATTATACTTATACTTGGAGCCCAATTGAATTCACAAGTTATCCATACTCTTATTCTACATTAGTAAATCCTCCCACTTCAACAACTTTTACTATAACCGTTATTGAAGATGGAAGTGGATGTACAGGTATTGACAGTGTTGTAGTAAATGTTTTGCCTACAACTTATTTGTTTATTCCTAATGCCTTTACTCCTAATAATGATGGATTCAATGATTTATTTCAATTGATAAAAGGGGAAATTGTAAAAATTGAAGATGTTCAAATTTTTAATAGGTGGGGACAAATAGTTTTTCGTCAACCTGATTTAAATTGGGATGGGAATAATTTAGATGGTAAGCCTTGCAGTTTTGGTGTTTATGCATATTATGTTGTATATTCAATTGAAGGCAATAATTCAACTTATCGGAAAGAAGGAAATGTTACCTTAATAAGGTGATATAACATTTATATTTTACAATTAGTATTATGAATCATACTTTATTCCCCACTTTATTTTCAGCCAAACCCTTTCGTGTAAATAATACAAGCCAACTTTTGTAAATACTTCTGTAAATCCAATGGCAAATGCTTTTGAAATTTCGTGAGTAACAAAAAATGATATGATAATTGTATCAAGTGTACCAAAAAATCTCCAACTGATTCCTTTAACTAAACTCCTCCAATGTTTATCAAAATAATTTGTTTTTTGCTCTTGAAATGATTTGGATAGAGGTTTTATAACTTCGGTTTGGCCAATGTGAAAAACCATCCAGACTCTCTCGTGAATATAAAATAAAAATATTTTTGTGAATAGTTCAATGAATCCGATTTTAAGCGCAGTGCCAATATTTCCTGTAAATAAATATGAAAGAAAAATCGTATCAACAGTTCCAATACATCTCCAAGTCATTCCCTTTATCACACTTCTTAAATGAGATTCCTTCATGGGCGATAAAAGTAAATTTAGATTATCTATTAAACAAATAGATTAAACAGATTTTAATACTAAATTAGCTTAGTTTATAAAATTGAATTAAATATTCACCTTGCCTTTTACAGCATCTGCCAAAGAAGTTCTGTCTAATATTCTGGCAGTTGATTCATGAACTTTTTTCATCACTTTTCTAATTTCACATGTTTTTTCATCCTTGCATTCATCACATTTATGATATGCAGTTTTACTTAAGCAACTAACCTGGGCGAGAGGTCCATCGAGTAATCTAACTATTTGTCCAATTGATATTTTATCGGCAGATTTCCCTAAACTATATCCTCCTCCTGCTCCCATTTTACTATGAAGAATTCCTTGCTTTCGCATTTCGAGAAGTATTATTTCTAAAAATTTTTTCGGAATATTTTCCTTCTCAGCTAATTCTGAAATCTGAATCGGCCCTTTCTTTTTCTTTTCTTCTTTAGCAAGAAAAATGATGGCTTGCAATCCGTACTTGGCTTTTTTTGAAAGCATGGTTTATGAATTTAGGTTTAAAGATGAATGACTTCTCCGTAAGCAGCAGCAGTGGCTTCCATGATCGCCTCACTCATTGTGGGATGCGGATGAACTGCTTTAATTATTTCGTGACCGGTGGTTTCTAATTTTCGTGCAACAACAACCTCTGCAATCATCTCGGTAACATTTGCACCAATCAAGTGTGCACCTAACCACTCGCCGTACTTGGCATCATAAATAACTTTAACAAAACCTTCTTTCGCACCCGATGCACTTGCTTTTCCTGATGCTGAGAAAGGAAATTTTCCAACTTTAATTTCATACCCTGCATCCTTCGCTGCTTTTTCTGTTAATCCAACAGAAGCAATTTCAGGTTGACAATAAGTGCAACCGGGTATGTTATTGTAATCAAGCGAATGAGGTTTTTTACCTGCAATATTTTCAACACAAATAATTCCTTCTGCTGATGCAACATGTGCCAATGCGGGACCTTTTACTATATCACCAATTGCAAAATATCCTTTTACATTTGTTTGATAAAAATCATCAACTAAAACTTTTCCTTTCTCGGTCTTAATTCCACACAATTCCAATCCTATGTTTTCAATGTTTGTTGAAATGCCAACGGCTGACAATACAATATCGCATTCGATAATTTCTATTCCTTTAGTAGATTTAATTGACACTTTACACCCTGTACCTGATGTATCAACCTTTTCAACAGACGCACCAGTCATGATATTGATGCCTTTCTTTTTATAAATCTTTTCTAATTCTTTTGAAACATCTTCATCTTCAACCGGAACTATGTTCGGAAGAAATTCAACAACGGTCACTTTTGTTCCGATGGAATTATAAAAATAAGCGAACTCAATACCAATTGCACCAGCGCCAACTACCACCATTGATTTTGGCTGTGCAGGTAAATTCATTGCTTCGCGATAACCAATAATTTTTTTTCCATCCTGCTTAAAATTCGGAAGTTCTTTTGAACGGGCGCCAGTTGCGATAATAATATTCTTCGCTGTGTATTCTGTTTTCTTTCCGGTTGCATCAGTCACTTCAACTTTGTTTTCTGGTTTTGCAGTTCCTGTTCCCATGATGACTTCAATTTTATTTTTCTTCATCAGGAATTGTACTCCCTTACTCATTCCGGTAGCAACATCTCGACTGCGTTTTACAATTGAATTAAAATCTGCTTTTGATTCTCCAACAGTAATTCCGTAATCAGATGCGTGTTGTAAGTATTCGAAAACCTGTGCACTTTTTAATAATGCTTTTGTTGGTATACATCCCCAGTTGAGACAGATTCCTCCTAAATTTTCTTTTTCAATAATGGCTGTTTTTAATCCAAGTTGCGATGCTCTAATAGCTGCTACATATCCTCCTGGGCCACTTCCAATTACAATTAAATCAAAGTTCATTAGTTCTATGGATTTTTATCGGGCGAAAGTTAAACAGAAAAATATTTTTTTAATACAAATGAAAAAGGCTTGCATAAGCAAGCCTTTTGTTAATAAACTATTTTAAAAAATTCATCTTAAATCAACTACCTCAACACCAGGATGGTCTTTAGTATTGAAAGTAAAATAAGTATCAATCAGCGCAGGGTTAGGAGTAAACTTTATTATTTCATAAGTATAATGGCTTCCGTTTTTATCAAAAACTTTAGCAGAAAAAATTGTCTTCTCAAATTTATCAATCATCAAACGAACTTTAAAGTATGGTTTTGCTTTATCGTTCGGTGTCATTTCAATTATTTGATAAATTTTCCCATTGATTGTTTGCTCTTCAATATATCCACAGAGAAAATTCTTTTCATAAATAGTAAATATCTGAGTAGGAGTTATAGCATCAGGATCTGGTTCATAATTATTTACTTGTACTTCATTTACATCTTTTAAGAATGTCCAGATTTTAATATTGTCGCAAAAGATTTCCTGATTGGCTAATTCAAGTTTGTATTTATTTCCTTTTACATAAACAGTACCTGTCTGGATATCGGTTACTTTGTTATTACTACCTTCAGTTTTCATATTGAAAGTTGCTTTTACCGAGTTGTATGCTTTATACTTGGCACTTACCCCATTAAGAATTGTCGCGGCTGTTTTTGTATCGGGAGATTGCGCGAAGGACTTTACAGATAAGATTAGCGAAGTGGCGACGAGTAGGAGAGTAGTTATTTTTTTCATTGTTGCGGCGAATTTATACTTTCTCACCTAGGTTATTCAAGAACTGTTCCAATGCGTAACTATCTTTTATTAAAACTTCGCGTGCCTTACTTCCCTGATTGGGGCCAACTACTCCGGCTTGTTCCAATTGATCCATTAATCTTCCTGCACGATTGTATCCTAATTTCATCCGTCGCTGAATCAAAGAAGTAGAACCTTGTTGGTGTTGAACAATTAATCGAGCAGCTTCTTCAAACATTTCATCTTTTTCATCCGGATCAAATGCATCATCACCTCCTTCACCTTCTTCATCGGCAACTTCAGGTAATAAATGCGCATCAGGATATCCATGTTGTTGTCCTATGAACTCAGTAACTTTTTCAACTTCGGGAGTATCAATAAAAGCGCATTGCAAACGAATGACTTCACCATTAATTGAAATCAACATATCACCACGACCAATCAATTGGTCTGCTCCACCTGTATCAAGAATAGTTCGCGAATCGATTTTAGAAGAAACTTTAAATGCAATTCTAGCAGGGAAATTTGCTTTTATTGTCCCTGTGATAATATTCACTGAAGGTCGTTGAGTGGCAATGATTAAGTGAATACCAATAGCGCGAGCCAACTGTGCTAAACGAGCAATTGGAGTTTCAATTTCTTTTCCTGCTGTCATTATTAAATCTGCAAACTCATCTATCACTAACACTATGTAAGGTAGAAAACGGTGGCCTTTATTCGGATTCAACCTGCGTGAAATAAATTTTTCGTTGTATTCTTTTAAATTTCTGCAACCTGCTTCCTTCAATAAATTATATCGCTGATCCATTTCAATACAAAGTGCTTTCAGAGTATTGATTACTTTTTTGGTGTCAACAATAATCGGTTCTTCTTCGCCAGGAAGTTTTGCAAGGAAATGTTTTTCAATAATGCTGTATAAACTCAGCTCCACTTTTTTCGGATCAACCAAAACAAATTTTAATTGTGACGGATGCTTTTTATACAACAATGAAACAAGCAACGCATTAATACCAACTGATTTCCCCTGACCGGTTGCGCCTGCCATTAGCAAGTGTGGCATTTTTGATAAATCGGCAATGAAAATTTCGTTGCTGATTGTTTTACCAAGAGCAATAGGTAAATCATAAGTTGTGTTCTGAAATTTTTCTGATGCGAGTAATGTGCGCATGCTCACTACTTCTTTATTGATGTTCGGTACTTCAATACCAATTGTTCCTTTACCCGGAATAGGTGCGATGATGCGAATGCCGAGTGCAGCTAAACTCAATGCTATATCGTCCTCAAGGTTTTTTATTTTACTGATGCGAACACCGGGAGCAGGAATAATTTCATACAAAGTAACAGTTGGCCCAACTGTCGCTTTTATTTTTTGAATTTCAATTCCATAATTCTGAAGTGTGCCAATGATTTGGTTTTTATTCCGTTCTAATTCTTCAGTATCTATTTTTATTTTTTCACTGCCGTAAACTTCCAGCAAATCCAATTCAGGATATTTATAATTACTTAAATCAAGTGTTGGATCATACAATCCAAGTGGAGTGTTTTCAATTTCTTCTGCAACTTCTTCAACTGGAGTTTCAACAATATCCAGTTCTAAATCTTCATCATAATCGGGATTAAATGGTTCTTCTGTTTCAACTTCCTGATTTAATTCTAACTCCTGAGATGATACGATTGGATCAGCAGTGAAAGTATTTGATAATGAAATTTCATTTGGCTGTTCTTCTTTCTTTTTGTTTGATGATTCGCTAAATGAAGGAGTGGCTTGCGTGGGAACAATGGTAAATGCTTTTGATTTATCAACGGTTACAATGGAATGTTGTAATGTATTTTCATTTTCAATAACCACAGTTTGTTTTTCTTCTCTTCTGAAATTAAAATTGAAAACAGTAACCAGGTAACCAAGAATTGAAAATGAAAGTAAAGTTCCGGTTCCTATTTGTCCGAGATAACCGAGTAAAATATCGTTGATGTAAATTCCGAATGCACCACCGTACGGAAAAGTTTTATTCTGAAAAATAAAAGCGAGTACGGGTGCAAGAATTATGGTGAGAGCAAAACAGTGCTTAAAAATTCTTACCGTCGGTATAATTTTATTCTGAAGCAAACGATTCACCCCATAAGAAAAAATAAAAGGTATAGTGAGAAAAGCAGTTAAACCATATCCGTTCCATATAAAGAGATGAGAAATATATGCACCAAGTTTTCCCATATGATTGCCGGCTTTGATGGTTGCATCAAAAAATATTGCCCAACTGAATGGATAAATAGTGGAGCGGTCACCAGCACCGGTAAAAAGATATGAGACAAATGATACAGTTAGAAATACGGTGAACAACAAAGAGAATAGCCCACTAAGTTTTTTAAACCGCTCGCTGCGTATGAACTGAATGGCTTGTGAAAAAGCCGAAGGTGTTTTTTCTTTTTTATCTTTTGTTTTCTTTTCTGTTTCTGCTTTGGGCTTTTTATCCCGCACAACTTTTTTCTTTTCTGTTTTTGCAACAGGTGCTTCTTCCTCCTCCTCAATAATTTCTTCTTCGCTCTGTTCTGCTATCTCCACAAATTGATCGTCTATATCAAGATCAATTTCTTCTTTCTTGGGTTTTAATCGATTGGTTGTTTTTTCAGCCATGATGGTAAATAGTTACTGTTATTAAGGTTGAAAAGTAAAACGATGAAGTGTGTTGTATGGTATGTGGTTTCAACAATGAAATAAGCGAGTGTCCATTGTATGAAATATTATTTGCGAGAGATAAAAAACTGAACTCTTCCGTTAAATTTGATTGTGATTTATTCATCTCAAAAATCAGTTCGGAAATTTTTTCTGGTTGTTATTGTTTTTGCAATAGCAAACTGTATCAGTTGTAAAAAGAAAGAAACAACTCCGCCTGTTTTTACTATTCCCGGTAGGTGGCGTGTGAGTTATTACTATAAAGGAAATGTTGACCGCACCAATGATTTTAGTGGATATTCATTTGTGTTTGATACTGACAGTTCGTTGACAGCATCTCATAGCAGCATTAATGAAAGTGGTACTTGGTCTTATAATTCTTCCACTCTTCAGTTTGTAATTTCTATTGGAACTGTTCTACCACTTACTGAAATAAGTAAGAACTGGCTGCTGATATTAAAATCGGATGGCGAATTAATATTTGATGAAGACAGTACTGTGAATGATGTAGAGTTACACTTTTTGAAAAACTGAATTATTCAGATAAAATTGAATCTGCAAACCAAAATTGATTAATCAATTAAATTATAAAATAAAAAAAGGCCGCCTCTGAAAAAGAAACAGCCTTTTCTATTTTTATCTATTCTTATTTAAGCTTAACAATTTTTGAATGCAAAGTATTTGTTCCATCGTTCAATTGTAAAACATAAGTGCCTGATGAAAGTGACTGTACATTTAAAACTGAATTCGGGAATGTACCTTTCTGCTCCATCACTTTTTTTCCGGCGGCATCAAACAATTCAACAAATAAATTTTTACTGCTTCCTGAATATTGAATATTTAACTCATTGTTTATAGGGTTCGGATAAATCGTCCAATCAGTATTTTCCTTTTGTAATTCATCAATGCCAATATATATAACTTGGAAACCTGCAATGTCATCGCGGTTGCGGGGCCACATTTTCCAATTGCTGAATGAACGAACTAAAATACCATAGATGTAATTCAATGGTTGATTTAACGATAATGAATCAGCATTAAAACCGAAACCTATATCGTTTGATTGGTCATCGCAACGAAGACCGGAAGTGGTAGAAGAATTGGTGTAAATACTCCATTCGCCAAAATCACTTGAAGGAGCATCGGGATTTTGATTCACCACAAATACTGAATTGTAACCGATGAGCATGCCTTCATATTTTTCTGTGTAATTGTATTTTGCAGCAATCACGCTATCAATCGGCAATCCAAGTATTGGTTGAATAACCGGAACCTGACTTGTAACCGTATAGGTAATGCTGTCCAAGGTTGTAATGCCAAAATCTTCTATAACTTTTGCTTTGGTAATATTTATTCTATCACCTCTTTGCAATGAAATAACATTGCTTCCTTTCAATGCAATTCCGGTCCATGGTATCTGACCATCCTGTATGAAAACACTTCCTTCGTCATAAATACTGGTTGTACTTATTACAGTTCCCGGAACATTCATGTTTGTAATGGTTTGATTGGCATATGGAGAACTGAAGTATCCGAGCGGATGAAAATTTAATTGTACTAAACTGGTAATGCCTGCATTTTTTATAAGGTAAAAACTATTTGTGCCAAGCGAATCGGGTGTGTTGGATTGATGCCCATCATTGTCAATTGCTTTAATCCAGAATTTTATATATGTGCTATCGGGACCCAATGCCGGAATAGTTGCCTGCCAGTTATTGCCGCTTGTATTGGTCATTGCAACTGAAGTGAAAACATTATTTGATAAACCGGATGCATAATAAAGTGTAGCAGATGAAACAGTACCGTCAAAATCAACAATGGATGCAGAAACAGTTTGTGCCTGTGAGGTGGAAGGAACCGGAATAGCAACCGGATTGATTGTAATAACCGGAGCCGAATAAGTAGTAGGTCCAATATCGGCCAAAGTTAAAGGAGCCAAAAAGTATTCGTAAGGGCCGGTGCCGGTTTTATATTCAACAATTACACCTCTGATAAAAGCCAGAACAGAATTAACAATAGGAGTATCAAATGGAGTTGGAGTTATGCTGCCTGCCGAAGTGCAAAAATTATCGGCTGTATCGTTTCTGAAATAACCACTCATATCGCGGATTTTCATTTTGTTTCCGAAATCGTCCTGTATGCTCCAGTTAATTCTGGTGCCCGAACTTGTAACTGTCACATCAACTACTCTCACATTATGAAGCTCAACATATACACCTTCATATTTTTCGCCCGATGGAATCTGTATTGCCTGACCACCTTGACCGTCGCTCTTTTCAAACGAATCGATTTGCATAACAATGGGTGCAGGAATCGGATTGGAAAAACTTGTTACATCTGTTTGAATTGGTAAGAGGTATAATTGGGTGTTATTAGAATAGCCCTTGAAAATGCCTGTAACTTTTACGGTATTTCCATAGACACAATTGTCATAATAGTCGGCATCATCACTTAATTGTTGCAAATCAGCAGGAGCCGAGCCTAACCCAATGGCACCGGGTTCAATTAAAATATGTAATGCGCTCCATGCACCTGTGGCATTTACCTGCGACAGAAAAGTTCCGTTGCGGTGTTGGTTTGGACTAAGCCCATAGTAACACGGATCGAAGGTTACAACCCCTTCAACCTGCACCGTATCGCCAACATATTGCAATGCAGAGTCGAGCCCGTTTGCCAGGTTCTGATCATCAACATACTGTAAATCATGAATGCTTATGAGCGGGTAGGTTTGTGCAAATGCCATTGCAGGTAAAATGAGCAGCGCGGCAACAATTAATTTTTTTATCATTTTAATTTGTGTTTTACTTTTTTTATTCGGGTTGCAAGTATCCATATTTCCGTTGAGAAATTATACTGTTTGAAATTAAATAATTGTGATTGATAAATGGAAGTGATTTTTTGTTCAGCAACATGCAGTTGAACCAAACAAGGCAGGGGCTTATTCGGAAGACCTTTTTTGCGACAAAAAATGAAATGTAATTTGTCAAAATTTCTTTCAACCGAAATGAAATTTTCTGATGGAAATTCAGAATTTCTTTCTTCCGAAAGAGTTTTTCCATCAGGAAAAATGAAATTTCCAGAAAGAAAAAT
>BJGQ01000022.1 GCA_014190575.1 Bacteroidota bacterium
CATAAGTGAGATTCATTTTCAATCGTGGCAACACCACTTTCGATACGAGCACTTCTTTTGTGTATCCTGCTGAGTCGCTCTCGTTCAGCATCCAGTTGGTGTAAGCGCGCAGTTTGTAATAACCGCCCGGCAACGATGCCGCAATGGATAAATCGCCGGAGCAATAACCATCGCGCGAAATCAGCTTCATCGTTTGCTGCACTTTTCCGGCAGGGTTTATTAATTCGATGTGTACGATGTCGCTTTTGAGTGAGGGCTTCAGCGTGCTTCCGTTGCGCACAAAAGCGCTGAACCAGATTTGTTCACCCGGCGAATAAATGGGTTGGTTGGTAGTGAGATAAATCCGGTCTTCCGGATAATCTTTTTCGCGTGCCGAAATTTTTTGCTCAAGCGTATCGAGCTTCGGGTCAGTAACAACATTAATAACTCCCGTTGCCTGCAGCAAACTGAAAGCAAACAGTGTAACTGAAATCAGCAGAGGCAGAGTGTAATTGATTTTCGTTTTCATAAATAATGAATTTGGATAGGAGATGCAGAAGGAAGTGGGATTCCATAAAATGAGTTTGAGAAATGTTTTTGTTGCTTGAAGAAAACAAGATATTACTTTAGTATTTCCAAAAATTCTAACAATGAAATATTTCTTCCCTCTGATTTTAAGTTTTTTATTTTTTACTTCATCCTGTTTCTCGCAAGTCTCTTGGTATATCGGAAAAAGTAGAAGCTATATTTTAGAAAAATATTCTGATGCAAAAATTAAAAGTTCGTCCCCTGAATCAATAGATTTTGAATTTTCTCCAACTACTGATGTTCGATATCATTTTGATTCGTACGGATTATGCAAATTTGTTTTAATTACAATTCAAAATGATGAAACATCTAAGAATGCTATTCTTGAAATGTTAAAAGAAAATTGCACAATGAGTTTTGATAAGGATACGAACTCTGGAGTTTATACTTGTCAAAATGAATATGTATACATGAAAGATATGAGTGCAATGGGATTTTTTTCGTTTTATATTTCCAGTGAACCACCACGAGATTAACTTAAGAGCATAAATATTTGAAAATAATTTCTTATCAAGAATTTAATTTAAACCTAACGCTTCCTTTATTTTATTAATCTGAATCTCCAACTCTTCCAGAGAAGATAATTCTATGTGAGAATTAAATCCTGTTAAACTTGGATTAGAAAATGCGCCAGGAATTTTAAGACTCCATCTTTCTTCTCCATTACTATCGAAAGTATTCCAGATATTTGCATTAATTCTAATTCCACCAAACTCTGATGAAAAATCAGGATTGAAATATTCATTCGAGTAGAGAACTGCATTGTGATTAGAATTTTCATTTCTACTTATCTCCTTAAAATTTAAAGAATTGATTTGGGTTGAAGTCAACTTTGTGGTCTGCATAATTTTTTTTTCAAAAGTAAATCGATTTATGGTTGACTTAACTTATTGTGGAAAGATTGAAAGGTTTTGTTGATTGATTTATTCATTTGATGCTGCTGAATTTGCAGATGTAAATATTTCTTTACCTGAAAATATTTTTCCATCCGGAATTTATATTCTGAGTTTAGTAAGCGCATCCGAAGCGCAGAACTTTAAGGTTTTTGTTCCTTAGGTTTTCTTCCAAAGAATAATTTTCGGTCATAATCTTATCATAAGTTTGTTGGGTAATTAGGAAGGTTTCCTTTCAACAACTATTTTTCAAACCTGATTGGAAAAAATTCACTCCATAAATCAACTCGACGACAAAGCATTGTTGTTACAGTATCGCAACACGGCAGATAAGCAGGTGATTGCGGTGTTGTACCAGCGATACATGCACTTGGTGTTGGGTGTGTGCATGAAGTATTTGAAAAACCGTGATGAAGCAGAGGATGCAACGATGCAGGTTTTTGAAAAATTATTAATCCAGTTGCAGCAATACGAAGTGAATGAATTCAAATTCTGGATTCATACTGTTTCTAAGAATCACTGCCTTTATATATTAAGAAAACAGCAATCTCAATTCAGGAACCAGAAGGAAATGAATAAAGATTTTCCTGTGATTATGGAAAACGAACAATCTTCGCCTCTTGATAGTGAAAACTGGAAAAACGCAAAACTGGAAGAGATGAATGGTGCACTGATGCAATTGAAAGAAGGTCAAAAAATTTGTGTGGAGTTGTTTTACCTGGAGGAAAAATCGTATCAGGAAATAGTTGATCAAACAGGATATTCGATGCTGGAGGTAAAAAGTTTTATTCAAAACGGAAAGCGGAATTTGAAAATTATGTTGAGCCAAAACAATGAGTGAGGAGTTAAAAAATATGATGCAGGAGCAAACCTGCCTGACCCGCAATGAAATGCAGGAGTACTTGGCCGACAGGCTGGCTGGCAGTCTTTTGCGCCGGGTTGAATTGCATCTGGCCGATTGCGAATTGTGTTCTGATGCTATGGATGGCTTGAAATTGTTAACTGAAGCAGAGACCAATGAAGCACTGGTTAAAATTGATAACCGAATTGGCAGAAAATTAAAAGACACTCCTTTAATAATTGTTTTAGTGCGAAGATCCATTGCAATTGCAGCCGTATTAATTGTTGTTATTATTGGAGCATTTTACCTGAATGAATTTATGGATCAGAAGCATTTGGAAGTAGCTCAGAATATTTCAGGCAAGAATGAAGAAAATAAAAAGACAGAAACTAATAGTGTTACTAAACAAGATACACAAACAACAGGCTCTGTAAAATTTACACCTCCTGTCGAGGACCTTCAGGAAAGCGAGAAACCGGATGAACAACCGACTTTAAATGGAAATTATTCAGGAACAATTTCTATGAATGATTTAAAGAAAAAGGAGCCAACAACTATTTCCGGGGATATGGTTATGGATGATGTTCCACCTGTTGTTGAAACAGAAAGCATTGAAAATTCGAATGAAGAAAAATATGATACAAAAAGTGTAACCACCACCACTTTAGATTTGGAAAAAGACAATATTGATATTACAGTTAGCGGATCTTCACAACAATTAACTTCGCCCAACAATTCATATTCAGCCTCACCTAGTTATTCCCCTCAAATGCAGTTAGATGAAGTGCAAATAATTTCTTCAGGTAAAAAAAACAAAAACGGAAAAGACAAAAGTTTATCGGAAGTTTATACTAAATCAGAAGATCAGGGATTGACAGATTCAGTTGATGTTGATATTCCTTCGGAGTTATTTAATCAGTCAATGCAATACAAAGCAGCAGGAGAGAAGGAAAAAGCAATTGAAGAACTCGACAAATTGATTAAGCTAAATAATGATTTAAAACCACAGGCAATGTGGGAGAAAGCATTGTTGCTAATTGAATTAAATAAAAAGGAAAAAGCGAAAACTGTATTAACAGATTTATCTAATATTAATTCTTCTTACAAACAAATGGCAATTGATAAGTTGAAAGAATTGCAATAACTTATTTCAAATTATGAAACACTTGTTGCACATCATCGTCGTCTTCCAACTTGGCAACCAACTGTAACACTTGATTTGCCTGTTCTTCGCTTAAACCTTCTTTATAATTATTCGGAATTTGCTGCAACTCAGCACTCTTAGCTTCAATATTTTTCGACTCCAATCCCTTTTGCATTTTTCCGAATTCGGTATAAGGAGTGTATATTATTATATCTTCATAATCGGAATCAATTTCTTCAGCACCAAAATCAATCAGGTCTAATTCAATATCATCCAGATTCACTTTAGTTTTATCTACTTTAAAAACACCCATGCGGTCGAAGGTAAAAGCAACCGAACCTTGCGAACCAATGGTGCCACCTCCCTTACTCATTATCACACGCAGGTTTGAAATGGTGCGGGTCGGATTATCAGTGGCACATTCAATCATCAATGCAACTCCATTCGGGGCATAACCTTCATACACCTGTTCCTCCAGATTTTTTTCATCCTTATTGAGTGCGCGCTTGATGGCTGCCTCCACTTTATCTTTTGGCATACCAACACCCTTTCCATTTTGCATGGCGGTTCGAAGTCGAGAGTTAGTATCCGGATTTCCACCACCTGCTTTTACTGCAATGGCTATTTCTTTTCCTATTTTAGTAAACGCTTTTGAAACCCTGTCGTTACGGGCGAAAATGGTTGCCTTTCTGGTTTGAAATATTCTTCCCATTGGATTATGCTTTTTTTATCGGGGCGCTAAAATAGAAATAGAGATTTAAGTTAACCTAACATATGTGTGTCGAATAAAGAATTTTTTTTCATGCCCGTATTTATATTCATTTGGAAAAAATATTTTCATGAAAAAAGTTTCTCTGCTTCTCCTAGCTTCAATTTCAATATCTATTTCAACACTTGCGCAGGATGCAATTCAAACTTCATTAAAAACTGCGACTGAACAATACAACCAGAAAAAATTACTGGATGCACAGTCTTCATTGAATAAAGCCGTGAATGATATAAATACTGAAATAGGATTGCAGGTAATTGCTGCTTTACCAAAAACAGCTGGCGATTTAACTGCCGACGGCGAATCTGACACGAATGGTCAGCCGGGTTCTGATCCGTCTTGTTCCGCTGTAAATGTTACGAGAGAATATTCAAATATACAAGGAGACCGATCCATCCTTTTAAATATTTCACAAAACTTCACCACTGCAAATAATATTAAGGGTGCAATAAATCAAACCACTACTTCAACTGAAGATGGAACTTTACAAAAAATTGTGATGCTCGGAAATTTTAAAGCGCTGTTGGTTTGGGATATTGAAGCAAACGAAGGAGATATTCAAACCGCAAAAGGCAATGTGTTTATTATTTTTTCATCAAATGGTTTTTCTTCAGCTGATACATTTGCTTCTGATGTTGCAAAAATTGATTTTACAAAAGCACTCGAAGTTTTCGGACAATAAAAAAATAATTTAAATCGTTTACTAAAAAATGAAAAGTCATCATCAGTTATTAATTCTCTCCATTTTTATTTCAGGATTATTTTCTTCCTGCCAGTTCAGAAAACAATTTCAATATGGTGTTACGATTGATTCCACGCAGGCCATTCCTGTTTCAAAATTAATTACTCAGACTCCGAGCGAAGATGTGACTGTGAAAGGAACAATCAGTGCTGTTTGTAAGGGTGAAGGGTGTTGGATGAAATTAGATGCGGGCAATGGCGATAATGTTTATGTAGATTGGGATAAAAAGTTTTCGGTGCCTCGCGACATTGAAGGAAAAACAGTTTTCATTCATGGTTATTCTTATCTCGATACAACAACCATAGCAGAATTAAAACAACAACAGCGCGACAAAGGATTGGCGAATGAAGAAATTATGAAGATAGATTCGCCCCTTATAAAAGTTGCTTTTAAAGCTGATGGGATGGAGATTAAATAAATCAAAAATATTTATTGATTTATTAAGTTTATAAAAACATTAATAAAAATAACTGCTGCAGGTGCATAAGCCGGATTCTGTATTCTCCGGTTTTCACCGGAGAGTATTGTCATTTATCTGGTTTCGGTTTCGCAACCGGAATCGAGCAGCCAACCCGTCCTGCATTCTCCGGTAAACCGGAGAAATAAAAGCGAGCAACTCTTGAACAGAATTTATTTGGCCTTTCAGCCCGCAAGGTTTACCCGTGAAAGATTTTGCAACCAATCACCGTGAGCTTTTACCTCCCGTTTTCATCTTTTCTACCCAAAGAAAAACTTCAGCTAGTAGTTATTTTCTGTGGTACTTGCTATCCTTCATCAATCGCTCAATGAAGTTCCACCAGTTAGGTGGTGCGGCGCGCTATGCTGTCCGGACTTTCCTCCCCGAAATTCATCGAAGCGACAATCTTCCCCGCAGCAGTTATTTCAAAGATCAATGAATGTGGCACCATGCCCGTAGCGATGGTGATATTCGTTTCTATATGGCAAGAATGAATAATCCGCATCGAGAATATTGCAGACTTCATTTTTCAATTTTCCTTTTCCGTAACCATGAATCACCACCAACCGTTCGCGTTTATTTTGAATGGCGCGCTCCAATACTTTTTTGAATGCAGTTAATTGCTTTTCTAAAATTTCTCCCGATGCCAGTGATTTTTCATTGATGCCCAATGATGCCGCATGCAAATCAATTTCTTCAATACCTCCGGTTTTCAAATCAGCATTGTCGTAATTCTGAATTTTATTTGTTTGCATCAACACTTCCAGCTCTTCTTTTGAAATGTGATGGCGTTCAATCTCCGATCTTCTTCCCGGCCATTCATTAAATATTTCATACACAAAAACTTCTTCGTTGAATCCTTCGAACTTCTTTTTCTTTTTAAAGTGAGCGGTTGGTCGAATGCGCAATTCAATTTCATTCTCGTCACCTTTCTGTTGCCACGCACTCAGGTAAATGTTTGGCTTGTCGTTGAGTTTATCTTCCTGAAAATAAAATAATTGTTTCTTGGTTTTAGGTGCGAGCAATCCGTTGTGCGAAAAATTTACACCATCAGAAAAATCAAGAATGATATTGTAATGCACCGCAAACTGAAATCCGTTTTGAATGTAAACCTGGAGCGCAGGTTTTTTTTCCTGATCAATAAAAGGTTCCATGATTAGGAGCAAACCTCTTTCGTTCAGCACGAGCAAACTCACCGGAACTTTTTCTTTTGGCCGATCATCTGTTCGGGGTTTAAAATCTGGTCGCTCGGCAGGGCGGCTACCACCAATGGCCAAAGCAATGTCCTCGAGGTAAACCGGAATTTCATCTCCATCCAGATTAACATAAATCATTCCGTTGGCTATACGCGTAACAATTGCATTCTCATTCATGTGAATGAGATTTACTTTATCTCCTTGTCTGAAATTTTGTTTCATATACTTTCGCAAACCTAATTCAATCAGTTAAAAACTCACAACCTTTAAATATTTTTTCTCATTAATAATTTCTTTGGAAAATAGTTGTCGATAAATTGGCAAAGTCTTCGACAAGCTCAGACTGACAGAATTAAATAATGTCAATGTCACACTTAGTCCGCCATCGGCGGATGCTATTTCCCAAAAAAGTGCCTTGATAAAAATTATTTTTTGTTTGGAAAATACTAAGTATGAAAGAAACTCTTCGTTGGAAACTGGCGCAGTATTTTGAAAAGCGATGGTGGAAAAATTATCTCAGCAATAAAACGGTTGAAGACTATCGCGTTTGGAAAAAGGATTACTGGAAGAAGTTATTAGCGGCTGGTGAAATTTCATTAGCGAATGATAGCAAAGTTTTAGATACAGGTTGCGGACCCGCAGGAGTTTTTATTGTACTAGAAAATCAGCAAGTGACTGCCATTGATCCGTTGTTGATTGATTATGAAAAGCAATTGCAACATTTTAACAAATCAGATTATAAAAATGTGGATTTCATCCACTCTACTATTGAAAATTTTAAACGAGAAAATTATTTTGATTTTGTTTTTTGCATGAATGCCATTAATCATGTGCAGGATTATGAAACTGCCATGAACAATTTAACTGAATCATTAAAACCATCAGGAGTTTTTATTTTGACTATTGATGCACACAATTATTCGTTCTTCAAACTTTTGTTCCGCGCAATTCCCGGAGATATTCTTCATCCGCATCAATATAATTTGAATGAATACAAATCGCATCTTTTGAAAAGAGGTGTTGAAATTGAAAAAGAAATTTTATTGAAGAAGGAATTTTTCTTTAATCATTATATGATTATTGGGAGGAAGAATTCTAAATAAAATTTTATCCGGCTATATAAAATGCAAGTTTCAAAGCAACATTATCTTTCCAATTCGGGAGTGTATAAAATCCCCAGCGGTAATAACCGCCAACACCTAACCCCAATCGCAAGGCGCCAAATAATTTTTTGCTGATCAGATTATTTATAATCAAACCTGATTCGGTGTATGGTTTTTCATGATTCACTAAAACAGTTCCATCTACCACATGCAATTCAGGGTGATTTATTTTTCCGATTCCTACACTATTCGACAACAAAACTTTCGGACGAAATTTTCCGGCTTTAAAAATCAATGATCCAAAATCCTGCTCCCAGAAAATGGCGGCGTACTGATCGTAAACAAATTCGTTGGCGCGCATGGTTTGAAAATTACTGTATGAATACAAACCATACTTGGTGTAATTTCCTTTGCAACTGAATAACTCCGCAAGCGGCAAAGTGGAAGTGGCATATCCTGCAAATGCCTGCAGGTAAGTATATCCAAATCGCTTGCTTGGAAATTCAAATTTTAATTTTAAATCCAGTTTCCAGTAATCAAACTGTCCGTTATAAATTTTTAATCCCTTTGTTGCATTGAACCACACAATGGGCCACGGATTGAACACCGGAACTTTTTGTCCGAAGGTTTCAATGGTTTTTTCTTTGTAAGCATACCGTCCCGAAAATTTTATTCCTGAAAAAATAAAAGGCGACGAAATATTTTCCATCGTCTTGTCACTTACAAAATAATAATCAAACACCGGATTTTTTTGTGCTTCAAAAGCGGTGATTTTAAAATTCAGAAAACGAAAACTCCGTCCGGTTAAAGAAATTTCATAGCGGTCAGTAAAATCAAAACGGTCAATTAATGTGTTGCGGACTTTTTGTGTGTTGCCCGATGTGTTGTCTTTGTAAAAACTAACTCCGCCAGTTTCTTCATAATCATGCGCGTATTTAAAACTGAGTGAATAATTGTATTTTTTATTCAAGTCAAATTTTAAATTTCCTCCGTACTTCAACTGCCTATCTTTAATTCCGTAACCGGCATAACCACCTAGTTTAAAAAAATTGGATACTTTTTCATTGGTGGTTAATCCCAATCCGAACCGATAATTTTCCTTCACATTTATTTTAATAATGTTGGTGATATCAATGCTGATAAATCCAATTGGCAATTCATTTCCAAGCAACCCATTTACAATATTGAGTTTCGCATCCAAGTGCCGCTCACGACCGAGGCTATCCATGTGCTCATAAGTTTTCACTTCTTTTTCAGTGAGAGAATCGGCACGCACGCTGTTCCAGAAATCTTCTTTTTTATTTCCTGCAAGTGGATCAATCTGTTGTGTGATACCATCAAACTGATTGAGCGGAATTACTGGATTGATTTTTACACTATCAATATACGAGCGCCCCTGCATAAAAACTTTCAATCCCGGCTTCATAAAATTATTGTAATGAATATCGGTGTTGTACCGAACCGGAAACCAATGAATGCCATCGGGCTTGTTATAGTCCTGTTCAATTTTCACAATCATGGCCATTCCCAAAGTATCAAATGGTTCGGCGGTGATGTGTTGAATGGCATATCCATTTGCATTAATAAACAACATGCCTTTCAGCGACCTGAAATTTTTTCCCTTCTTCGGTCGGAAGCTGATGTGAAAAATAGTATCGGTTCCCTGGTAAGAAGTGTCTTCCATTCCGAAAAAATAAAAGTTGGAACTGCCCTTACTGATGGGATTCAGGTAATCGAGATCAACGAGTGTAATGTAGTTGGTGTAAAAAGCAAACGGCTGCAATTGCGATGAAGCCAGCGTGAACGATGGTTCTTTTAACCCGCTCACTTTTGTTGCTTTCACAAATTCTTTTTTTAAACCCGGCGCACGAAAATCAGTTTCAATCATTGATTCCATAATCATCAGGTAATTTCCTTTCAGGTATTCGAACAGTTGTTTTGCCGAATCATTTTTCCGGTCTTTTCCCAATTTAGCATTGACGGCATCGGCGGTAAAAACATATTTATTATAAGCATTGAATGAATATGAATTCAGTTTCTCCGGATCATTTTCATCAGCATGTTTTATTGCCTCACGAATAATCCGGTGCGCCGGATTTTCGCCCGCAAAAACAGTTACATCCTGCAATTGCTGTTCTTCAGTTTGCAATAAAATATTTAGCTGCGTTTGTTTTCCCTTGGCTTCAACATCTAACTCCTGCACTTTGTAGCCAACATAACTGATTGTTAAATGCACTTTCGGTTCTTCAATGGTGAACGAAAATTTTCCATCCATATCGGTTCGCGTTCCGATGGTGGTGGAATGATTTAAAACGATAGTTACAAACGGAAGTGGTTCATATGAAACAGAATCCATCGCCTTTCCTGTCCAAGTGTACTGTGCAGAACAACTAAATGACAATTGAAAAATGAAAATGAATAACCCTACTGACCTGAAAATAAATTTCAAGAATTTACTTTTTGAAAATAAAAATCTGCTGAGCACCATTTAATTTTTTTCAACCAAATGAAATCAGAATTTATTCTTGTACATCATTGATTCAAGCGGCTTGATGGTTCGCTTGTTGTATTTCGCATTCGATTTTTTGTTGTACAAATTTTTTACTTCGCCCTGCACCATAAAATAAATCAGTTGACCAATGGGCATTCCTGCATAAATACGAACCGGCATTGACACAGAAATTTCCAAAGTCCAGGTGTTGCAATAACCAACATCGCCTTTTCCTGCAGTTGCATGTATGTCAATTCCCAATCGGCCAACACTTGATTTTCCCTCGAGGAACGGAACATGCGCATGTGTCTCAGTATATTCTTCTGTTACTCCGAGGTATAAATTCCCGGGTTGCAACACAAAACCATCTTTCGGAATTGTAAACTCTTCAATCTTGTTATGCTGCTTTGCATCGAGCACACGGTCGTTATAAGTTGCTAAATATTTTCCGAGATGGACATCGTAACTGTTTGAACCCAAACAATCCAATCGGAATGGTTCAATTAAAATATCTCCTTTGTCAATTGATTCAAGAATCGCTTTGTCGCTTAGTATCATTATATTTTAGTAGTTATTCGTGAGTCTTTTGTAGTTTTTCAATTTGTTATTCGCCATGCAATCATGCTTCGGTCGTCGCTGACTGACAGTAAAATCTTTTGTTCGTTTAACCAGCACAATTTATTTACACTGTTTTTATGTCCTTCAAATTTTTCCTTGTCTAAAACTTTTATCAATTTAAAATTGTCCGCATTCCAGATTTTCACATGCTTGTCACGACCTGCTGTTGCCATTAAATTTCCATTCAGCAAAACAATGTCATTGATGGTGTAAAGATGCGCAGGTAATTTTTTTAACTCATGATAATTGTTTAGCACATCCCAACAATACAACATTGCATCTCTCCCACCGCTAAACAAATGTTCGCCACCAGCAGAATAACACAATGAGAAAATTGAATTGGCGTGAGCTTCAATCTTTTTTATCAATTTGTAATTGTCGGTTGAGAAAATATAAATAATGTTATCACTTGACCCAATTGCCATTTCATTTCTCGTTGGATGAAAAACAATTTTTCGCACTCCTCCTTCAGCAATAAAAATGGTTTGTAGAAATTGTGAAGTGGTCGCTTCCCAAATAGAAATGCTTCCATCTTTTGAAGCAATGAAAATTTTTCCATCGTTGCTCAATTGGATATCAAAAACCGAAGCGGTGTGATTTATGAAATGATGAATTTCCTTTTTAAGATTCAAATCCAACACATGAACCGCGCCTGACATGGTACCAACCCACAATTGATTGAGGGGCTGAAATAAATAAAGTGAAAAAATTTGTCCTGATACCTTTGCAACTGCAATTGCTGAATCAGGTGATTGAATGTTCCATTTTAAAACCACGCCTTCACTTCCTGCAGTGTAAACGAACTCGTCGCTGTCACTGATGATTGAATAAATGCTGCCTGAATGTGCAGCCACCTGAAATAATTTTTCTACCTGAAGCATCCTGTTTTTTGCGGAGTGCGAATATAGAAGGTGTGCTCAAAAACGAATTGAATTCTTTTTTGGGATTATTATTCGATGTTAATCAATAAAGAATATTAATAATTGATTTAAGAATTATGAACGGAAAAATTTCGAATTCAGAAAATCTAAAGCTTTTAATGCTTCACCACACTTTTTACCAAATCAAAAAGAATCGGAATGTGAACAGGCTTTGAAAGATATTTAATTGCACCTGCATCCAGTGAACTTAATGCTAGGTAATCGTCATTAGAGGCGCTTAAAAAAATGACCGGAATATTTTTATATCGCTCATCGGCTTTTAATAATCTGCACATTTTAATTCCACTAGTGTTCGGCATCAGGATATCTGAAACAATTATATCAGGATGAAAAATTGAAACTTCAATGATTGCCTCATTGCCATCCAGAGCCGTGTGAACTTCGTATCCCTGCTTCTTAAAATTATAACTGAGCAAGTCCAGAATATCTTGTTCATCATCCACCAATAAAATTTTTGTTGTTGTAGTCATCTGCAATTTATTTCAATGCAAATGTTCCTTCTTGAATGTTATGTGGGAGTTGTGTTGATGTTAGAAAATTGTTAAATTTTGAACCGAAATTATCTTTCAACAATCACTCTTTTTGTTTCCACCCTTTTCTCATCTCTGTAAATCAGAAAATAGATTCCGGCTGCTTCATTGCTCAAATCAATATTTATTTTTCGATCCATTGCTTCACTGCTCCATATTTTCTCTCCCAAAACATTGGTAATTTCCAATGAATAATTAAATGACGGTGAAATTAATTCCACATTAATAATTCCTGTTGTTGGGTTTGGAAAGACTTCAATGTTGAATAATTCTTCATCGCCATTTTCATTTCTCATAACTGGAGTGGTGAAATTCTGAAGTGCGCTATATGCTGATGCACCACCAGTGCAAATTGCTTTTATTTTAAACTCATAAGAATTGGATGGCTGAAGATTAATGAGAGTTGCCATTGTAGCTGTTGTTGTTTGCTGCAGCCATTGTGTGGTGCCGACTTTTCTATAAATCACCTGAAAATTATTTGACGAACACAATGCAATCCATGAAATCAAAACTGAAGTTGAGCTGATTGTTGCTACAGAAATATTCACTGGTGTTGTACATACTTTTGTTGTAGCTGCTTTTGTCATCCATCCTCCGGTTGCATTGTTTGCGCAGTAAGCCGATACCTGAAACTGAAAATTTAATGCTGAATTCAGTCCGGTAAAATCATAAAATAAATTCGAACCAACATTAACCGGAACAGACCAGGCAGTAGTTCCGGTTTGACGATAACGAACCTTGTAATAACTCATGTTCAAAACTGCACTCCAATTTAATCTTGCACTGCATGAAGTTAAATTATTAACTAAAAGGTTTTGTGGCTTTGGTAATAATGCCTGCGCAACCGTGATGGAATCTACAGCATTGCAACCATTTCCGGTTACAGTTACAACATAAATTCCGGCAGTGAGTCCGGCAATATCTTCAGTGGTGGCACCAGTATTCCATACAAAAGAATATGCACCAGTATTCATTCCAATATCAATTGCTCCGGAACCGGGGCATTGCGTGTCGGTGATGGTTGTTGTTGCAATTGCTGGTATTCCATTTACGATTACAGAAAAAAATCGGCTTGCAACACACCCATTAATATCATTTCCGGCAACTGTATAATTTGTAGTGATGGTAGGCGAAGCAACTACAGTTGCACCAAAAGTAGTGTTCAACCCTGTGCTCGGATACCAACTGTAATTGATTGAACCACTAGCTGTAATTGTAACTGATGAACCAGCACAAATTGTTGGTTGCAACGGCAAAATACTTGGAGGGGTGGTTGGCGGATAAACAGTAACAACAACCTGGTCATTCGCTGTACATCCGGTTGCATTGGTCACAATTACAGTGTAAGTTGTTGTGGCAGATGCAAAACATATCGGATTAAAAATAGTTGAAGATGATAAGCCTGTTGAAGGTGACCATGCATAACCAATTCCTCCAGTCGCATTCAAATGAGTGGAACTGTTTGAACAAATAAATAAATCGTTTCCTGCACTCGCACTTGGTGCTGCAAGTATGTGAACTGACACTGTATCACTCGCCTCACAACTGTGATCATCAGTTACTGAAACTGTAAAAGTCGTGTTCGCTGAAATTGTAGCTATTGGATTATTGATTGTTGAATTTGTTAGTCCTAATGATGGTGACCAGGAATAAGTTAGTCCTCCACTTGCATTCAATTGAACAGAACCTCCGGTGCAAACACTTTGACTTGCGCCTGCATTAGGATTCGGGGCTGAATAAACATTTACAACTGCAACATCACTTTCTGTACATCCAAGTGCTGAGCTTGCAACAATGGTGTATGTTGTTGTTGAATTTGGTGATGCAGTTGGAGTAAGTGATGTATTATTATTTAATCCGGTGGAAGGCGACCATAAATAAGTTGAGCCTGTTCCAGTTCCGCTTAACACTGTTGAAGTACCTGGACAGATAAATTTATCGGCTCCTGCATTCACCGAGGGCAATGGATTAACAGAAATTTTTACAACAGAAGTATCAGAACAACCTGTGCTGTTAGTTGCAGTCAAAGTGTAAGTAGTATTTACCGTTGGCGATGCAATTGGATTTGAAATAGTTGAATTGGATAAACCAGTTGATGGCGACCATAAATAAGTTGTTCCGCCTGTTCCACTCAACTGCACTCCGCTTCCCTGACAAACAGATAAATTATTTCCGGCATCTGCAAAATCTATACTCACAGTCTGAATGTTGTAATATGCACCTGTTCCTCCGCCAAAACCCCAATACACATTCGGATTGCTTGCGAAATAATTTGTTATAATATTATTGTTATAGGTCAATCGTAAAATGCCATCGAAATAAATTCTCAAACGGTTGAGTGAAGGAGTCCATTGAATTCTTCCTTTATGACAAACACAGTCTTCCACATTAGCTTGAAAAGCTGAAATCTGAACAGGGCCTGCCTGGTTGACTGTAAGATCTCCATTTTTAATAATGGCAATGTGATCATAAGACGGGTCAGGATATCCTTCAAATGTATTTGGGTTTGTATCAAACTCTACAGCAAGAGATGGGGTAATTATAGAACTACCGGTATATCCCATTCCTGCACCAATTCCACCTAATGCCCCTGTACCAAAAGTTGAGTTTTGTAAAATGAATGCAATACCATCTGCACCTAAAACATCATAACAACCGAAGTTTATGAAAAAAGTTAAGTCGAATGGATTATTGAGATTTATCTGTGTGGTTGAAAAAAAATTTCCACCTAATAGAGTAGTAGAATCCGTGAGTCGAAAGCACCTTGGCGTCACTTGAACGCAACTTCCATTAGTTTGATAAGACTGTGCCTGACTGAAGAACGAAAATGAAAACAGAAAAACTGAAAGAGCTAAAATGATTTTCTTCATAAGTAAATTTTAATGGTTGGCTAAAATAATTCATTCTTATATTGAAATGATACATACTAAATAATTTCATAAAAACTTAATCCATCCGATACGGGAGATAAATTAACACGCATTCAAAGTATGTTTATGCCATAAACATTCTGTTACAATTCAATGGAAGAATCCAATATACTTGATGAATCACTTTCGAAAGAAAATGGATTTAAATTAGATCAGGGATTTTGTTATTTCACTCCTGTGGGTTTGGATATTCGCAATAACAGGTTTTCATTTTCCACAAAACACAAAGCAAGTTTCAGGCAATGGTTCATTGGAATTATTCTTCCAGTGATTCTTGTTGTTGGAAACAGTTGGTTGGCTTATAAAGGTTTTTTGCATAACAGAAATATCAGTTTGTATGTGACCATTTGTTGCTGGGTGCTGTATGTTTTTTTTATTCGGATTGCATTGAGACCTCCGAAAATTTTTATTGAACGAAATTTAATCAGCAGTATAAAACACGCTCACGCCATTCGATTTTTTTCGAAAGGATACTTTGTGATTCGTTACTTTCAAAATGGAAAAGAAAAGAAATCCATTTTAATTCTCCCAGGAGTTTTAAATAATGATGTTACAGAAACTGAAAAAGCAATTCGGTTACTAAAAGAAAATAATTACACAGTTGAATGATAAACATACATGAATTTATAAATGGTTTCACTGAAATGTTTTCTGATGAATCAAAATTATTTCCATGGGAAATAACAGGAAATCTGAATGTGCTTTTAGAAAAATTTATTTTGAAACTGAATGCTGATTATAATATCGAAAACGGAATTGCCATTCACAAATCTGCAACGATTGAACAGGGAGTTGTTTTAAAAGCACCAGTTATTATTTCTGAAAATTGTTTTGTTGGTGCGAATGCATACCTGCGTGCAGGAGTTTATCTCGACAAATCTGTTACTGTTGGTCCGGGTTGCGAAATAAAATCAAGTATCATGTTCGCAAACACCACCATTGCTCATTTCAATTTTATTGGTGACAGCATCATTGGCAACAATGTAAACTTCGAAGCCGGCGCACACACCGCCAATCATTACAACGAGCGAACCGACAAACGAATTTCTGTTTCCGTCAATGGAAAAATAATTCAAACCAACTCTGAAAAATTCGGTGCATTAGTTGGCGACCATTCGAAGATCGGAGCGAATGCAGTTTTATCTCCGGGCACTATTCTTACTAAAAATTCAATTGTGAAACGATTAGAGTTAGTGGAACAAATAAAAAATTTAAAGCCCCACTGCAAAGAAACATGAGGAATATCCACACCGGAACTTGAATACACTTTTCGTGTTGTATTGTTCGTTCAGATATTTTTACTGCGATGAATAAAATCAGAATCGGAATTTTTTTTGGTGGCAGCTCACGCGAGCGCGAAATATCGTTTGCCGGAGGCAGAACAGTTTACGACAATCTTAATAAATCCATTTTCGAACCTGTTCCAGTTTTTATTGACAGTTTTCATAATTTAATTCTGCTCGATTGGCAATACATTTATAAAGGAAGCATCCGCGATTTTTATCCTTCAGTCAATTTTATTCAAACTACCACACATCCCTTCCAGGTATATATTGAATCGTTAGGGAAATTGCCTCGCGAAAAACAAGATGAAATTATTTCAACAGTAGGAAAAAAAATTCTTCCGAACGAACTCAGTTCAATTATTGATTTTGCTTTTCTTGCACTGCACGGTTCGTATGGCGAAGACGGAAGTATACAAGGCATTCTTGATTTTTATCAGATACCATATTCCGGTTCCGGCATTCTTCCTTCTGCAATCGGCATCAACAAAGCATTTCAGAAGCGAATGATGAACGAAGGTGGTTTTACTCCCACCCGTTTCAAAACTGTTACACGCGAAGAGTGGCTGACTGCTGATAAAAATTTCCTGATAGAAAAAAGTGTTACAGCAGTCGGATTGCCGTTGGTTATTCGCCCTGCCAATCAAGGTTCGTCAATTGGAGTTTCCATTATTCACGAAAAAGATGTTGAAGCAGTTACGAAAGCAATTGATAAGGCTTTTTTCTTTTTCGAATGGAAAGCTGCTGATTGGAAAAAGAAAAATGAAGAAGAAAAAATCACTTTCTTAAATAACCTATGCGACATACGGGAGAATGTCGGTTTGCCATTGCGCATTAATGGAAAAGCCTATTTTCATCCTGAAGAATTGTTTCAGTTGTTTGAAAAATCAGTTACAGAAAATATTTCACAATTAATTCTCGAAGCTGACGATACGGAGATTGAAATTCTGATTGAGGAATTTATTGAAGGAAAAGAATTTTCGTGTATCGTAATTGTAGATGAAAAAAATAATCCTGTTGCGCTTCCGCCCACTGAAATTGTAAAAGGAAAAGAAGTTTTTGATTACCGCTCAAAATACCTTGCTGGACTTTCGCGCAAAATCACTCCCATACAAATTCCCGACGAACAGATTGAAGCAATTCGAAAAGAGTGCGAGAAATTATTTTCATTCTTTGGCTTTCATGTGTATGCGCGCATTGATGGTTTCATTCGCCCCGATGGAAAAATTATTCTTAACGACCCGAACACTACCAGTGGAATGTTGCCGTCATCGTTCTTCTTTCATCAGGCAGCAGAGATTGGGCTAAATCCTTCGCAGTTTCTTTCGTTCATCATACATACCAGTGTTCGCGAGCGAATGCGCACCAATGTTCGCCCTGCTGTTTACGAACCACTCTTACAACGGCTTAACAATGGAATTGATAAACTACTGCAACACGCTGAAAATAAAATACGCATTGCCGTTATTCTCGGCGGCTACTCCACCGAACGACACATCAGCGTCGAGAGCGGAAGAAATATTTTTGAAAAGCTCGCCAGCTCCGATAAGTACCAGCCCATTCCTGTTTTCCTCACAGGAAATAATGAGCAACACGAACTTTATCAGATTCCGATTAATCTTTTACTGAAAGATAATGCCGATGACATTCGCGAAAAGATTAAACACTTTTCGTTTCATCCGGTGATTGAAAAAATAAAAGTGCAGTGTAAAAACATCACGCAAAAATTTTCTTCCAGCAATTATTTATTTGTTCCGAAACAACTTACCTATTCTGAATTACCCAATGAAGTGGAAGGAGTTTTTATTGCATTGCACGGTCGCCCGGGCGAAGATGGCAGTGTGCAGCAGCAGTTAGAAAAAGTGGGGCTGCCTTACAATGGCAGTGGAGTTTCTTCTTCGCAAATCACCATCAATAAATTTAACACCAACCAATTACTGTTACAGCACGGTTTTCATGAAGCACAACAATCGTTGGTTTACAAAAAGGATTGGAAGGCAAGTGAAGAAAAATTTGCCGATGCCATTCTCGTCAAACATAAATTGCCCATCATCACTAAGCCGGTGGATGATGGTTGCAGCAGCGCGGTAAAAAAAATAAAAACGCGCGACGAGTTAATTGCTTTCAGTCGCCTGATGTTTCGAGAGCAGGAAATACTGAATGCAAATGAAGTTGCTACACTTCACCTGAAACCGAAAGAAGAGTTTCCGCGCAAAGAACAATTTTTAGTGGAAGATTTAATTGCGGCGAATGGTGCAAAACATTTTTTAGAAATCACCTGCGGAATGCTCACTCACCTGAATGATGATGGAACCATCACTTACGAAGTATTTGAACCGAGTGAAACTCTTGCCACGGCTGATGTGCTTTCACTCGAAGAAAAATTTTTAGCAGGTGAAGGGCAAAACATTACTCCTGCACGATTCGGAAAAACAAAAGAGGAATACACAAAAATTGCAACGCAGGTAAAAACAGATTTGGAAAAAGCAGCGCGACTTTTAAATGTGCAGGGCTACTGCCGCATTGATGCGTTCGTGCGTATTGATGCAAACAACAATGCAGAAACTGTGGTGATTGAAGTTAATTCTCTCCCCGGAATGACACCTGCAACTTGTATTTTCCATCAGGCAGCAATTAATCATTACAAGCCGTATGAATTCATTGATAAAATTTTAGAATTTAGCCGCCGCAATCAAAAGCAATTTATATCAGCGTAAACCATGTGGCAATTTCTTAAAAGCAGAATTTTTCTTTACAACATACTCGGAGCTATCGGTATGTTCATCATTGTGTTTTGGCTTGGCACATCAGCGTTGAACAGTTACACACGACACGGCGAAACCATTACTGTTCCAGATTTAACGGGAATGAGTTTTGAAAAAGCAAAACAAATATTGTCAGATCGGAATTTAGAAATCGCCATTGCTGATTCTTCTTTCAACGATAAGAAACCAAAACTGGCAGTGCTGGAACAAAATCCGATTGCCAATTCAAAAGTGAAAGAAGGAAGAACCATTTACCTCACTGTAAATGCGAAAATTCCACCTCAGGTAAAAATGCCCGACCTAACTGATAACTCATTGAAGCAGGCGCAAATGATTTTGGAAAATATTGGTTTGCGTGTCGGCCAGTTAATTTACAAACCGGACCTTGCTCAAAATGTTGTATTAGATTGGATGGTCAGAGGCCGCCACATCACCATTGGTGATAACATAAAAAAAGGTTCAACCATTGATTTGATTTTGGGTGATGGATTGGGAAACACCGAAGTGGAAGTTCCGGATTTAATCGGTCATACTTTGCGCGAAGTGAAATTTATTCTGGATGCTTCTTCACTTAATCTCGGAGCAGTAATAGCCGATAATACTGTTCGCGGCGATTCATTGAATGCAATTGTTTACAAACAAACTCCTTCGACATTGGATGCAGATAACAAATTGAATCTTGGTGAGGCAGTGGATGTGTACATCACTTTAGATCAATTCAAACTGGATACACCAGAGGAAGAACCCAAGTAAATCATTGCTCTTTCAATCGTGGATATTTCTTTTGTTGTACAAACAATTTTTTAAACACATTTGAGTTTCATAGCTGCAAAAACTGTTGCAATAAATAAATACCGAATGCAAAAATTCACCTTTCACCTTTCTCTTTTCTCATTTCTTTTATTGCTGAACTTTCATACTTCAGCTCAGGAAATAATCAGTGAATTAAAATATAACGATGCGTTGATTTTTGAAAAGCATCATTCACAGTTGCGCTCCATTGATACTGTGCAACTTCCGTTCATTGATGATTTTTCCTATTCGCAATTAAATCCGAATCATAAATATCCCGATCAGAATTTATGGATGGATATAGATTGTTTTGTGAATACTACTTATCCTATTCTTCCGCCATCTATTGGCGTTGCAACTTTTGATGGCTTAAATGAAAAAGGAGAACCATATGACCCTTCTGCTTCAACTCAGGTTGATCTTACTTCAAGTTATCCGGCTGATAGCTTAACTTCATTGCCAATAAATATGAATTCGATTTCTGTTGCCGATTCAGTTTACCTCAGTTTTTTTTATGAGAAAATGGGAATTGGTGATTATCCGAATGTGGGTGATAAACTTTTATTGGAATTGAAAAAAAATGACGGAACCTGGAATGAAGTATGGGAAATGGATGGTGATGGTTCTATACCTACCGTAATTAAGTTCCGCCAGATTATGATTCCCATAATTGATGCTGCTTACTTTTTTAATGGTTTTCAATTCCGCTTCAGAAACTATGCAACAACATCAGGCAACAACGATCACTGGCACATTGATTATGTGCGATTAGATTCTTCACGAAGTTATTCTGATACATTAATTCGTGATGTGGCTGCAGTTTATACTCCCGGCACTATTTTAAATAAATACCAATTCATGCCATGGACACAATTCAGAAATAATCAATCCACTGAGTTGGCGGCAACTTTTCCTTTTGTTGTTCACAACATGTCATCCATTGCTTTCAATGCTAATAACAAATATTCTGCATCGGAATATTTCAGTCCGTTCAGCCAGAACATTATGTTTTCAAACGGAGTAGGAAACTCTTTCAATTTCAGTTCGGGCAGTTTTCTCACACAAAATAATTCTACCGGAAACGATACAGCATCTATTTCAGGAGATTCTGCATTGTTACTTATTAAATGTTTAATCACATCTGATTCTACCGATAAAAATCTTCGTAACGATACGGCCTACCGTGTTCAACCTTTTTATAATTTCTATGCGCACGATGATGGTAGCGCCGAAAAAGCTTATGCATTGTATGGTGGCGGTTCGAAACTTGCTTATAAATTTTATGTTAATGTTCCCGATACTTTAAGAGCAATTCAAATTCATTTTGCTCATATTACCACGGATGTATCTGATAAATTTTTATCAATCATGCTATGGAAATCAGTTTTGCCAATTGAACAATTACAGTATGAACAGGATTTTTTACAACCAACCTATATTGACAGCATCAATGGATTTGCTACTTACATTTTAGATACCCCACAGGCTATATCCGATACATTTTTAGTTGGATGGTTACAAACCTATCCTGATTATTTAAATGTTGGTTTAGATAAAAATACTGACTCACATCAATATGTTTTTTATCAAACCTCAGTTAATCCAACATTCGTTCAATCAACTGCAATTGGTTCTATTATGATAAGACCTGTAGTAGGTGCAAAACTTACTTATACTTCAGTACAAAACATTTCAGTTGAAACTATTTCAGTCAATTGTTTTCCAAATCCGGTTGATGATATTTTGCATTTAAATGTTAAAGGAATAAATCATGCTGAGCTATTTATTACCGACCTGACCGGAAGAACCATTCAAATTTCAGAAGGCACTGATGAAAATATTTTTGTTGGAAATCTTTCACCGGGAATGTATCTGTTGACTGTGAAAGACAAACTGAGCAAGCAATCATTCACCACGCGTTTTATAAAATTATAATTGATGGCCGACATAACAATTGAAGAATTAAAAGAACGAAAAGATAAAAACGAAAATCTCATTGTGCTCGATGTTCGCGAAGAATGGGAGTTCGATGAATTTAATATTGGTGGAAAATTAATTCCGCTTGCCACCTTGCCCGGAGCATTGGACGAATTCGCAAGTCATAAGAATGATGAAATAATTATTCATTGCAAATCAGGAAAACGGAGTGCGAATGCACAGGCTTATATGAAGCAACAGGGTTTCACCAATGTGCGCAATCTGATTGGCGGTGCCGATGCATGGAAAGCGAAGTATGGCCATTGATTTATAAAATTCAAATTGGCTATTCCTGATAATCAGTTTTCTTCCTCACCAATAATTATTTATGATGGTGTTTGTCATTTATGCAACAGCGGAGTGAATTTTATTTTGAAACGCGACCGCAAAAAAATATTCCGCTTCACTCCTTTTCAAAGTTTGTTTGCAAAAAACTTATTGAAAGAAAATGGTGAATCAGAACATGTTGGTGATACATTTATTTTAATTCACGAGGGGAAAATATTTAATCGGGCTGATGCTGCTTTAAAAATCACTATGCTGCTCGGGGGAAAATGGAAATTGTTTTATCCGCTTTACCTCGTTCCGAAATTTATTCGCAATGGAATTTATAATATCATTGCACGCAATCGTTACAAATGGTTTGGCAAGGAAGAATCGTGCATGATGCCATCGCCTGAAATTTCAGAACGATTTATTTTGTAAACAAAAATTTAAAAATGATTTGGTATAAACCCATTGATTTAAAATTGCTGAACGACCTGCACAAAAACACCATGCAGGAATTTGTAGGAATTGAATTCATAGAAGTTGGTGACGATTATATAAAAGCTAAAATGCCTGTGAACGAACGAACCAAGCAGCCACTCGGCCTTTTACACGGAGGTGCAAATGTTGTGTTGGCCGAATCTCTTGGCAGCATTGCCTCGCTGCTTTGTTTGAATACCGATGAAAAAACATGTGTGGGTTTAGAAATAAATGCCAACCACATCAGAGCAGTGCGTGATGGGTTTGTTTATGGCATTACCAAGCCAATTCACATTGGAAGAACAACTATGATTTGGGAAATAAAAATTTATGACGATGTCGGAAAATTGACCTGCATCAGCAGAATTACCAACGCTATTCTCGATAAGAAAAAATAAAAAAAGTAGCTATATTAATTCTGCTACTTAATACCCAACCATCTTCCGATATAAGTTGAGTTAGTTCCATCGCGAAACACTCCTGCGTTGGCAGCTTTAATATCTTCAATTGAATAAAAAGCTGTGGAGTCGTGTTCAGAAATTAATTGCACCACCTCTTTTACCGTTTTTCTTTTTACGACCATGTATATCATTTTCACCGGGCCTTTTGCCCCGTGTGCATCAACAATGGTAACTCCATGCTTAGCAGCAACCATTGCTTTTATCAGTTCTTCTGAATGTTTGTGTGTGATGATGCGAACCACTTGCAGACCGAGTGCGATTTTGCCTTCAACTACTAACCCAATGTAAGTTCCGGCCGCAAAGCCACCTGCCCATCCAATGTAACAGGCAAAATTATTCAGGTTTTTCATTACCTGACTTACCACAACAATCCATATCAGCACTTCAAAAAAACCAAGTATGGGAGCGAGTTTACGATAACCTTTGCCCACCATGAGGTTGCGCATGGTGCCGAGTGTTACATCACATACGCGCGAAAAAAAAATCATTAAAGGCAAACCAAGCCAACTATAAAAATCGAACCCCGCACTAATCTGCAACACCATGTTTTACTAAATTAAAAGCAAAAATAGACTTCAGCCTTACCTGATAATTTTGATAATAGGAATGGCTTTAACTATTTGTTGTGTATAGTTCAGCATTTAGTGCTGATAAAAAATATTTTTTAATCCTTCACAAACTTACCTACTGCTATATCTCCGTTTTTAAATTCTACTCTCAGCAAGTACATGCCGCTTGTTAAACTGCTTACATCTATATCTGTGGTGTTAGTGTTTGTTTGAAACACTTTTCTTCCTGTAATATCCATTATCAATATTTTTTCTGCTGATTGCTTACTATTGATTGTTAATTTTTCACTTACAGGGTTTGGGTAAAGCTGTAATCTACAATTAGCAATTTTTAATTCATTTATACCGTCACCTTCACTGTAAAAGCAATCAGTAGAATCGCTACAATTTCCATTTGAAAAAATTGCCTTGTAATTTCCCAAGGAAGATGCGATGTAAATATTGTTTGTGGCACCAATAATATATTGATGATGGTCACAATCATACCATTGAACATTACCATTTCCATTTGCTATTAATGTATCTCCGTTTGAAGTAATTAATGGGTTAATATTTATGACAGTTAAAATTAAAGTGACAAGAGAATCGCAGGTGTTTAAATTATTTAAAGTATCTAAGTATGTACCTGATAGTGTTAAATAATTCCCATTAAAATAATATGTATCTCCTTCACAAATACTATGATTAATAGAATTGTTTGAAGATAGATTAACAGTTAGATTTAAAATAATTATTGAATCTCCGCCTGAGTAAGCTGTAACTGTATCATTATAAATGCCTGATTCCGTTAAAAATTGACCATTAAAATCATATGAATTTCCCTTGCAAATCTGTGAACTTAAGTTATTATAAATAGCTGGAATTAGAGTTGGGTCAAATCTTCCAACATAACCATAATATTCACCCGGATGATTATACATATAATTAAAAACACCCCCTATATAAAGAGTATCCCTGAATTGTTCAATCGCATTTGTTTGTTGGGTAGTCCCATTTCCAGTTGAAAACCATGTTGTATCATTATAATAAACCAATGAATTTGGAAAACCAACACCATAACAATTTCCTACCCCGACATATAATTTTTCCGCTATTGAATCCATACATGATACATAAACAAAGGGACCTCCAATAGCTGGATTCCAATTATTTCCATCCCAAAAAGCAAGATCAGTATCAACACCTGAAATAAGTTCACTATTAAATAAACCACCAGCAAATAATTTTCCTTTATAAGAGCAAACCGATCTTACATCAACACTATAATCCCATTGGGATCCTAACCCATTTCCAATCGGACTCCATTGTGCTCCATCCCACGCAGAAACATTTTTACAATAAACACCTCCAGCATATTCAAATAATCCACCGGCAACTAATCTATCATTGTAAACACATAAATCATTGATAGCCGTACCACTCATACCACCTCCTACATCAACGAAATCAGTTCCATTCCACTTTGCAATTCCCGCTAATTGGGTAAGGTTATAAGGTGGGTCATATCTTTTGTAGTTTGTAAAATCCCCTGCAACATACAAAGAGTCATGATAAATACACATTGCATTTATATCACTATTAAATGTACCAATTACTCTATAAGAAATACTATCTTCATCAACTTCGACCAAACGCCATCTATTATATGAAACAGATTTATCAGTTGCAAAAATCAACTTGTTATTAAACATCTGACAAGTAGTGATTTTTGTCACCCCACCGTAATTTAAAGTATCACCACCTGAAACAACGAATTGCATCGGATGCCATATAAATCCATCATACCAACCGATATTATTAATTGTATCACTCCCTGATGTAATGAATTTTCCAGCAGCCCATAATCTATTATGACTCGTATCAGAACAGAGTGCATTTACACCATCGTCATACCAAACAGCCCCACCATAACCAGTAAAACCACTATCAACAGGATACCAAGACTGACAATAGGAACTTGTTGAAACAAAAAATAAAACAACAACAAAAATTAATCTCATTGATGTAAAGTTAGAGATAAAAAATAAAAAGCTGTTTTCTTTTCGCTCGTCATCAACAAAATAAAAAAGCATCATTCATTTCTGAACAATACTTTCAAAAAAAATATCCGTCACGCAGGGTTCTGATTACAGTAACCCTGCTGAGACATAAAAAAAATTTAACTCACACTCTCCTCTCTCTTCAAACTGTACTTTTCAATTTTGTTGTAAAGATGACTGCGTTGTATGTCTATTTCGTCAGCAGTTTTTGAAACATTCCATACATTTTTTTTCAATTTAAAATCTATGAATTGTTTTTCCATGTAATCTTTAAAATCCTGGAAGCGCTCGTACTTGTTAAAGATGGCTTCGAACGGATCGCGCACATGATGGGCTACTGCATAAGTGAGCACTTCTTCTTCTGTAATTTTTGCATCGCTTAAAATCACCAGTCGTTCCAATACATTATGCAGTTCGCGAATGTTTCCGCTCCAGTGCATGTTCTGCATTTCCTGAATGGCTTTTGGTGTAATTACTTTTTTAGGAATGCCATACTCTTCACAAATTTCCTGTACAAACTGATTGGCGAGAATCGGAATATCATCCTTGCGTTCATTCAAAGTAGGAACATGAATTAAAATAACTCCGAGGCGGTGGTATAAATCTTCGCGGAAAGTTCCTTTTGCTATTTCAGCATGAAGGTCTTTGTTGGTAGCTGCAATCACGCGCACATCAATGCTGATTTCTTTTTCGCCTCCCACTCTGGTAATTTTATTTTCCTGCAACACACGCAACACTTTTGCTTGTGCTGATAAACTCATGTCGCCGATTTCATCCATGAACAAAGTGCCGCCACTCGCCTGTTCAAATTTTCCGATGCGCTGTTTTATGGCTGATGTGAACGCACCTTTCTCGTGACCGAATAATTCACTCTCAATTAACTCTGATGGAATGGCCGCGCAATTCACTTCCACAATTGGTCCTTCATGACGATTTGATTTTTCATGAATCCATCTTGCTACCAATTCTTTTCCGGTTCCGTTTTCTCCTGTGATTAATACACGCGCATCGGTCGGCGCTACTTTTTCAATTTTATCATTTATCTTTTTAATGGAAGGAGATTTACCGAGTATAACTCTGGTTTTTGAAACCTTGCGTTTCAAAACTTTTGCCTCGGTAATCAGATTTGTTTTGTCGAGCGCATTGCGAACAGTAATGAGCAAGCGATTCAAATCCATTGGCTTGGCCACATAATCATACGCGCCTTTCTTCACCGCTTCCACTGCAGTTTCCAATGTGCCATGACCACTCACCATAATCACAGGTAGGTCAGGATACAGAACACGGATTTTCTCGAGTGCCTCCATGCCATCCATCTTCGGCATTTTTATATCGAGCAGCACTACATCATATCCATTTGCTTTCAGCAGGTTTAAACCTTCGCTGCCATCACCTGCTTCTTCAACTTTATAATTTTCGTATTCGAGAATTTCGCGCAGTGTTTTTCTTATGCTCTTCTCATCGTCAATAATTAAAATGTTTGCCATTGTAAGTTTTTTGGTTTGGTAATTTGAAACTAAAAAATTTGGTACGGCAAAAATAAAAGCTGACTTATATAATAGTCAACAAGTAATTAACGATTTACAATCAGCTTCTGAACTGAATCAAAATTTCCGTCATTAATAATCTGAACAAAATAAATCCCCTCTGAAAAACGGGTTAAATCTATTGTTGTGACTTCAGTTGATGAAACAGAAATTTCGTTCAACACTCTTCCAGTTACATCAGTAATCAACATTTTTTCGTTCTGAAATTTTCCTGAAGGCATCACAAAAGCATAATCACTTGTTGGATTTGGAAAAATATTTATTTCAGAATTATCAGCACTAATATTTTCAATGGCTGATGGACCAAAATCCTGGTAACGGATACTGCTCACTGTTTCATTTCCTAAAATATCATTGGTGTTTATCTGCAGCATCGGAGTTCCTTTTCCAACAGCAAGCCACTTATATTCGTGTGTCAATTGCACGGGAAGATTAAATCCGGTACCGAACTGGTCAACATATATTGAATCAATATCAGTAATATCAGATTTTACTCTTAACACCTGGTAACTTCCATTGGGAAGAATTAATGTTCCCCATCCATCAACAGTAGTAGTTCGCGATCTTTGCTGACCAAAAGTTGCAATGGTTGGTAATTGAAAAACATAGGCAGAGTTGGAAGAAAAAGTGTTGTTGAAATTTAAAGGGAACTGATAAATTTCATCATTTGGATTATAAAAAACAGGAAGGGGTGTTCCCTGCACTTCGCCGCCAAATCCTGTTTGCTTGAACGAACTACTTGTGTTTTTAAAAACATTATATACATTCTGCAAGGCGAACGATAAACCCAAACTCATACTTCCATTTGAGCGTTCAGCAAAAGTGGATGTGAAAAATGAAACAATGTAAGTGATAGGCAATTGTGAAATAGATAAAATTGTATCAGGTGAATTTGAAGCAACAGTAAGTGTGCTGAAATCCCAGGTGGTGCTTGCTCCGGTGGTTGCAAAATCAGCAGTGCCTGATGCCTGACCTGTAACGATTGGATAGATGTGCCCTGCAACGGGCATGTCGCCAGTACCAATTGTTATTTGTGCATGCAACAAAACAGGAACCATCATGATGAAGCAACTGATTAAAATTTTTTTCATTTTTTTATTTATATTTTTTTGAAAGGTATTACTTGTTATTTGTTTTTTCCGAAATCATTGTTCCGTCTTTATACTCCTGAGTTTTCATTGGCAATCCACCTTCGTCATACAATTTCCATGAACCTGTTTTCTTTCCGGCTAAGTAATTTCCTTCCGCTTTTATTTTTCCGGTGTCGTAATATTCTTTCCAGTATCCATCTTCATAATTTGCTTTAAAATTTCCTTCGCCCTTTAAACTCCCATTGTCGTAATATGATTTCGATGGTCCGTAAATATCTCCTTTCAAATAAATATACTGTACCAATAATTTTCCGTTTCCATAAAACCATTGGTTCACACTATCACGAAGTCCGGCTTTGTTAAAATATCCATTCTCCTGCACACCACCCTCGGGATAATAAGTTCTTCGCCAACCGACCTGCACTCCATTGATAAAGTTTTCTTCCATTTTTAATTTTCCATTGGCAGCATAAGTTTTAAAAAGCCCCTGCTTAATTCCCTTCACATAATTTTCTTCCTTCATCATGTAACCGCTGCTGTTCAACATTAAACTGTAGCCTTCTTTTTCGCCGTTACGGTATTCTTCAACTGTATATAAAAAATGATTATCGAAGTAGGTGCGCCAAATTCCATCTCTTTTTCCACTCAATAAATTTCCGGCAGCATATAAAAATTTTGCTGAGTCATATACATACTCATGAACAAGTTTTTGGTTGGAAGCATCTTTCTCATATACAGTATCTAACTTCCCAATCATGTTGGAAGTGTAGGATTGAGAAAAAGAAATAAGAGGTAGAATGAGAATTGAAATGAAAATAAAAAGCTTATTCATGCAGAAAATTTTTGTCACTGCAAATGTTTTCGATTTTAGTGATTAAAGCAAATGAATTAACTGACCGAACAGTTTAAAATAATTTTGATTGCGGTCGTTTTTTCCAAGCCGAACAATGATGATTTGTTTTTCAGGATAAACAAATATGCGCTGACCTAACAAACCATCGCAACTGAAATCGTGTGTACTGCTTCTGTTAATCCACCATTGGTATTTATAAAAATTCACACCGCCCTCTGTTAAAGTTGGGGTGGTGCTTTCCTTCACCCACTCCTGCGGCACAACCCGAACGCCATTCCAGTTTCCATCTTTCAAATACAATCGACCGAACTTTGCATAATCTCTTGCAGCAGCATTGAGGCAACAAAAAGTTTTTTCCAGTCCGTTATTTTTCCGGTCAGTACTCCACGACGCATCGAACTCCGCTCCTATCGGTTGCCAAATTTTTTCCTGCAAATATTCTGTTACTGTTTTTTTGGTTGCGCGTTCAATTATCAATCCAAGCAATTGCGGATTGCCGCTTTTATATTCGAACTTAGTTCCCGGTACATATTCAATTTTCATATTTTCTATTGCTGAACGAAGATTGGTTCCATAATAAAATTTAGCAGCATCGCTGAATGGATTGTAGTAGCGCTCAGTAAATTTTATTCCCGATGTCATTTGCAACAAATGTTCAATCTTCACTTTTTTGAATGCGGTATCTTTTATTTCAGGAATGTAATTGGTGATGGGTTCATCCACACTTTTTATAAATCCTTCGTGAATGGCAATTCCGATTAATGCTGATGTAAATGATTTTGCCATTGAGAAACTGGCAACCCAACTGCTGTCGGTGTATTTGTCCCAATACTTCTCATATAAAATGGTGTCGCGACGAATAATTAAAAATGCAACTGATGGTGATTGTTCCAACACATTATCAAGAGTTGCACTGTCGCCATCAAAACCTTTTACCCGCAGATTTCCCGGAGCATTTATTTTATTGGAATAAAAAAAATAAAAAGGTTCGGTTGAATGACTGATCGAATGTTCTGTAAAAAATTTATAGTCGGTTATGTTGGCAAAATTTCGAACGAAGAAACGATAGACTTTGCACGAAGAAAAAATGCAACAACAAATAAGAAACAGGAAGAGTGATTTTTTCAATACTGAAAATTAGTAAAATTGAATTGCGAATGTAGAAAACAAAGTTTCGAACTTTTATGATTTATCTCTTTCAGCATCAAATAAGATTTCCGCATAAAATCACCTTGAAAAATTTTCTTAATTATAACGACGACAGCAATTAAATTCGACCACTCAAAATAACAACATGGGAAATGTTTCATTGATATTGTTAATGGCTTGCGGAATTGGATTTTGCGGATTAGCGCAGTTGGCTTCAAAACTAATTGCACCAACATCCAAAAATTTACAAAAACTTCAGGCATACGAATGCGGTGTTCCAACCATTGGCGCATCTTGGATTCAATTCAATGTTGGTTACTATTTATTCGCTTTGATATTTTTAGTATTCGATGTGGAACTCATGTTTTTATTTCCATGGGCAGTAGTGAATAAAGAAATGGGGATAACTGCATTTATTGAGATCGTTGTTTTCGTTTTCATTTTGTTTCTCGGATTATTGTACGCTTGGAAAAAAGGAGCACTCAAATGGATGTAAAAAAATTAAGAGAATCATTTCCTGGTGAGATTCATGAAAATCCGGGCGGAGGAATTCTTACAGGCAAATTAGAAGATGTGATGAACTGGTCGCGCGCCAATTCATTGTGGCCACTCGTATTCGGCACCAGTTGCTGCGCCATTGAAATGATGCACACTGCATCAGCAAGGCATGATTGGAGTCGCTTTGGTTTTGAAGTTGCACGAGCAACACCAAGACAAGCCGACTTAATAATCATTGCAGGAACTATTGTTTATAAAATGGCTCCTGTTTTAAAAAGATTATATGATCAAATGGCTGACCCGAAATATGTAATTGCAATGGGTGCATGCGCCATTTCAGGCGGTCCGTTTTTTTACAATACCTATTCTGTTGTTAAAGGTGCCGATCATGTGATACCGGTTGATGTATATATTCCAGGTTGCCCTCCAAGACCCGAAGCTTTGTTGCATGCAATGATTTCGCTTCAGGAAAAAATAAAATCAGGAATGACTCGTGAAGCCATTAGAAGTGAAAGCCAGGCGATGTTGCAACAATAAAAAATTTTTATGACCAAGGAAGAACTCAAATCAACGCTCACAACTTTATTTCCGGAAGCCACTTTTGAAGAAAATGCTTTTGTGAATCTTAATATTTCTTCAACGGAAATTTTAAAAATTTGCACTGAACTGAAAGAGAATCCAATGTTCGATTTCGATTCATTGGTGTGTTTGAGTTGTGTGGATTGGAAAACTCATTTCACCATTGTGTACTTGTTGCGTTCGCGTTCGTTCAAACACGAATTAATGGTGAAAGCAAAAATTGATAATCATGAAAATGCAGAGATAGAAACAGTGCGAAATTTATGGATGACTGCTCACTGGCACGAGCGCGAAGCATATGATTTTTTCGGAGTAAAATTTTTACATCATCCTGATTTGCGCAGATTGTTTAACCCTGATGATTGGGATGGTTTCCCGTTGCGGAAAGATTATATGGATGAAGTTAACATTGTAGAACTGTAGCCATGATAGATGTTATAGAAACAAAAGATACCGGCGAATTTATTATCAATGTCGGGCCGCAACATCCGAGCACGCATGGTGTGCTGCACCTCATCATTACGCTCGATGGTGAAATGATTAAAGATGTTGACCCGCAACTCGGATACATTCATCGCTCAATAGAAAAGATGAGTGAGAAGCTGAGTTACCGTCAGTTTATTTATGTAACGAGCCGCATGGATTATCTTTCATCGCACATAAACAATCAGGCATGTTCTCTTGCGGTTGAACAAGGTTTAGGAGTTGAACTTCCGCCTCGCGCAAAAGTGATTCGCATTATGATGGCAGAACTCACACGATTGGCATCGCATTGTTTGTGGTATGGTTCCACCGGATTGGATTTAGGTGCGGTTACTCCATTCTTCTTCGGCTTTCGAGAGCGCGATGAAATACTCGATATTTTCGAAGACACATGTGGCGCCCGACTCACTATGAATTACATTGTTCCCGGTGGAGTGATGTATGATTTGCATCCTGATTTTCAAAAGAAGGTGAAACAGTTCATCATCAATTTCAAAAAGAATTTTCACGAGTACAACGATTTACTTTCAGGCAATATCATTTTTCAAAACAGAACAAAAGGTGTCGGATATATTTCTCCGCAAGATGTAATTGCACTCGGTTGTACCGGTCCGGTTGCTCGAGGTTCGGGTGTAAGTTGTGATATCCGCAAATGGTATCCATACGAAGGTTATGAGAATCTGCAGTTCGATGAAATATTGGAAACCGATGGCGATTGTTTTGCGCGTTACATGGTTCGCCTTCGCGAAATGGAGCAAAGCATTCGCATACTTGAACAGTTAGTTGATGCAATTCCGGAAGGAGAATTTCAGGCGAAAACAAAAAATGTAATTAAACTTCCGAAAGGAGAATATTATCAGAAAGTAGAAACCGCCAGAGGGGAATTAGGTATTTACCTAATCAGCGATGGAACACAATATCCATATCGTGTAAAATACCGCTCACCTAATTTCAGTAATTTATTTGCAATGAAAACAATGGCAGTTGGTCAAAAAATCGGAGACCTTGTTTCTGTTATGGCGATGTTGGATTTAGTGATTCCTGATATTGATCGTTGATAGTGAAAACTAAAATGGTTGCGTAAAAATTATTTCAATTTCAATTAAATTTAATTTCAAATAAAATTAACCCTATGAAAAAAATCTATTCAATTATTTTGTTTCTCGTTGTTTCGTTAAGTGTAACAGCGCAAACTTACAACGGACCTGAGAGCGTGGAATTCGATCCGACAGGAAACAGGTATTTTGTTTCAAATAATTCAAGCGGACAAATTCTTACGCGCGATGCAAGCGGAAACCTGAGTGTATTTGCAACCGGAATTTCACCGCAACCTTATGGTTTGGAAATTCTTGGGGTAAATCTGTATGCCTGCTGCAGCGGTTATATTAAAGGATGGGATATGGTTACGGGAACACAAATTTTTAATTTGAATCTCAGTGCAGCATTCCTGAATGGAATCACACACGACAACAGTGGAAATTTATATGCCACTGATTTTTCCGCGAAAAAAATTTATCGCATCAATGTGACCAATAGCACTTACAATGTTTTTGTTCCATCCAGCCAACTTACCGCAAGTCCAAATGGAATCATTTGGGATGAGGGGCAAAACAGATTGATTTTGGTGAGTTGGGGAAGCAATGTAAAAATCAAAGCAGTTTCACTAGCTGATTCTACTGTAACAGATTTAATAACCACTTCGCTCAGCAGTTGCGATGGAATTGCAGAAGATGGTGCAGGTAATTTTTATATTTCAAATTGGGGCGCAAATAGTGTGGTCAAATACAATAATGATTTTACAAGCACTCAGGTAACTGTCATGCCCGGACTCAGCAGCCCTGCTGATATTTATTATAACATCTTAACTGATACTCTAGCAGTTCCAAACAGTGGAAACAATACGGTTGTATTTCAAAGTTTTGCTCCTGCAACAAGCATTACAGTTTGCAATGATGTTCCACTCACAATTTTTACGGATAGCACAACATGGGGTGCTGATGATAGCTTTATTGCCGGTACTGATTCAATGATCAGAGTTGTATTTAAAAACACAAGTAATTATGGGTTTGCATATCCTCTTGTGAAATTTATTTTTCTTGACCCGTTACCAACTGGAATGAGTGTTGAAACCAGTAGCCAGCAATTTCAGGTTATAACTTCAGCATGGAATCCCGGGATACAAACTCCTGCCAAATGTTATTTTGCTGTAAATAATCCTATACCCCCCAATTACTTATTGCATTTTCTAATTAGGGCAACCAATCTATCTCCAGCAAATGTTGATTCATGCATGTTCGCTGATTCATTCCTTGTAAACCTAAATCCTCAAACTGTTTCAGTTTTTAATATTAAGAAAAGTGATTTTTCAATTTATCCGAATCCGGTATCAGATGATTTAATTATTAATAGTTCATTCTTACAAGGCAATTCAATTTTAATTACAGATATTTCAGGAAGAAAATTGAAAATGGAAATACTTAAATTCGATTCGCAAAAAATATCGCTCATTGATTTTGAATCTGGTACTTATTTCATTTCTGTTTTAAATTCTGAAGGGGATTTTATTCTCACCAGAAAGTTGCTTAAAGAATAATTTTTTAATTGAGTTTGGGTGATATTAAAAATAAAAACCCGGATTAAATTCCTTAACATGTTGTTTCAGGTCGGAAAAAACTATCTAGGTAAAACCGCTGTTGCTTTTTTAAAAATATTCCAATTACTTAAATTTAACACCATTCAAATTTACCAGCTTGGAAAATTTTAATTGAAGAAATGGAAATGATATCAGCTTTCACTATTGAAATTTCAATTGATGATATAGCAATTGAAAAATCAAAATCAGTACTTATTACTGTGGCTGAAAAGATGAAAGTTTTTGCCGATATGCTAAAATAGATTTACTAAATAACTTCAATTTTACTAAATGGGTTCCAATTTTAGTTTGATATGAACGAATAGAGCAGATTTTATCATATTAATTAAATCTACTTAAATAAAATATTTTGAAAGATTTTCTTTTAGTTAATTATTCCTTATAAATTTCGTTCGTGAATTATTAAGAAAAGAGCAAAAACATTAAATGAGCGGCAAAATTTCTATTGATTTTTTAATAAAAGTTTTAAGAAAGGTTTTCCTTTTTCAAAACCTGCCTGATCATTTAGTCAAGCAACTTTCCCAAAGTATTAAAACTCAGACATTCCAATCTGATAAAGTTATTATTGAAAAAGGTGATGAAGGAAATGCCATGTTTGTTATTATATCAGGCAAAGTAAAAATTCACGATGGAAACGAAGTAGTAGCTGAAATAAATGAAGGTAATTTTTTCGGTGAGATGGCACTGTTGGATGGCGAGCCCCGTTCAATGTCAGTTACTACCATTGAACCAACTGTGGTTGCCATAATTACAAGAAATGATTTTTTTAATGTGCTGAATGATTTTCCCGCTATTTCAAAAAACATTATTACTCAATTAACCCGTCACTTACGGGCGCAAAATGATGTATTGATTACGCAATGGCGAAGCAAGGAAAAAGAATTAAATGATCTGGTAGAAAAGCGCACCGAAGAACTGGCAAATAAAAATTCTGAATTGATGCTTGTGCTCGATAATTTAAAACTTTCGCAACAGCAATTAATTCAGCAGGAAAAACTGGCCTCCCTCGGACAACTTACTGCCGGTATTGCACACGAGATAAAAAATCCGCTCAATTTTGTAAATAATTTTTCATCACTCTCATTAGAACTGCTTGAAGAATTTAAAGAGATAACTGATGAAACGGAACAAAATGAAATTTTAAAGGATCTAAAAAATAATCTAGAAAAAATAAATAATCACGGCAAACGGGCTGACAGCATTGTTAAAAATATGCTCAATCACAGCCGAACCCGTAACGACGATAAAATGCCGGCAGATATAAACAAGTTAGCAGAGGAATTTTTGCACTTGGCTTATCATGGCATGTTCGCAAACAATCCGGATTTCTCCTGTTTTCTGAAAACAAGTTTTGCGAGTGATTTACCAAAAGTTAATATTTTCTCCCAGGATATTTCACGGGTGCTGCTCAATCTTTTTAATAATGCGATGTATGCGGTTAATAAAAGAAAACAATTAGGCCAATCAGGTTATGAACCTTCAGTTTCAGTAACCACTTATGCTTCAAACGGATCAGTCTTTGTTGAAGTGAAAGATAACGGAACTGGAATTCCTTCCGATGTAAAAAATAAAATTTTCGAACCTTTCTTCACAACCAAACCTACGGGTGAAGGAACCGGATTAGGTCTTTCACTCAGTTATGACATCATTATTCAAAGTCATAACGGAAAATTATCAGTAGAATCCGTTGAAGGTGAGTACACTTCTTTTATCATTCAAATTCCATTTTAAATAAAAATGAAAGTATTAATTGTAGATGACGAATTGGATGTTGAACAACTATATCGTCAACGATTCAGAAAAGAAATAAAAGCAGGTGAATTGCAAATGATGTTTGCATTTTCAGCAAACGAAGCAATGAGTTTTCTAGCCGAGCTTGCACCAATGGATATTGTACTTGTTCTTTCTGATATTAACATGCCGGGCCTTACAGGTTTCGATTTGTTAAAATTCACGAAAGAAAAATATCCGCACTTAAATGTTGTAATGGTTTCTGCTTACGGCGATGCTGATAATATGAATAAAGCTTCAGCACTTGGCGCATCAGGTTTTCTGGTTAAACCTATTGATTTTGCTTTACTTAAGGAGAAAATATTTTCGGGTGGTTAATATGAAAGAATATTTTTGACCCTCCAAGTCGATAACCCGTTTTTTATTATCAGAAAAATATTTATTTCAGTACTACAACTTTTATATAAAGGCAAGATTCTTGTATAATTATGCGCTCAAAGTTTTTAGGTTACAAAACATTGAATCAGCTTTGTTCTTAACCTTTAGATTTTTCACAACTACTACTTGCTTACATTCGCTCACAATAAAATTCATTCAACAACAATGAAGAAATTTACAGCTGTTTTAATCTTACTTGCTTTTTCAATTTCAGGTTTTGCCAATGGCGGAAAACCCGGATACCAGATAAAAGGAAACATTAAAGGAATAACAAATGCGGATGTTTACTTGGCCAATTATTATGGCGATAAACAATACCTCAAAGACACCGCTCATGCTGATGCAACGGGTAATTTTATATTTGAAGGTAAGCCGCTCTTGCCAGGTGGAATTTATTTAGTGGTTACACCTCGAAAAACATATTTTGAAATTATTATAGATAAGGAACAAAATTTTTCTTTTGAAACTGATTCACTTGATTTTATTAAAAACATGAAAACTAAAGGATCGATTGATAATGAATTATTTTATGGTTATTTAAGAGAAGGAATTATTGTTCAACAGAAAATGGATTCATTAACAAAATCCTTATCCAGTGCAAAAACCAAGCATGATACAACTGCCATTTATGATAACATGAAAACATGGAATCAACATATAAATGAATATCGAAACCAGTTTATCAAAGATCATCCTGAAACATTTTTAGCAAAACTTTTTAAAAGCATTCCAGATCCAGAAGTTCCTAAAGCACCAATATTACCAAATGGACGACCTGATTCTATTTGGTCTTATTACTACTATCGAAATCACTATTTAGATAATATTGATTTTGGCGATAATCGCATGTTACGCACACCTGTTTTTCATCAAAAATTAGAAAAATTTATCACACAAACAGTTCCTCAAATTCCAGATACAATAATTTTTGAAGCTGATAAAATAATTGAACGAGCACGAAAAGATTCGGAGATGTTTAAATATGTTATCTGGTGGGTTACCTATCATTATGAAACCAGTAAGATAATGGGATTGGATGCTGTGTTTGTTCACATGGTTGAAAAATATGTTCAAACCGGACAAACCTGGTGGTACGATTCCACTCAAACTGCTAAACTAATTGACCGTGCAAAAAAGATTTCGCCAAATTTAATTGGCAATAAAGCGCCGAACCTGAAAATGCTCGACATGTACATGAATCCCATTGACATGAACGAAATAAAATCAGACTGGCTCATTATTGTTTTTTGGGATCCAACTTGTGGCCATTGCAAAAAAGAAATACCGAAATTAGATTCCCTATATAAAGAATTGTTACGAGCCAATGGAGTTGAAGTCTGGGGTGTAAATTTAGAAGGTGATCAAAAAGAATGGATGGATTATGTAAACGAACATCACCTGGAATGGATAAATGTTTGGGATCCTTACAATCAAAGTAATTTCAGAAAACTTTATGACATCTATTCCACTCCTGTAATTTATATTTTGGATAAAGATCGAAACATTCGTTACAAGAGAATTGATGTGGATCAAACCAGAGAATTATTTGAAAAAATTATTTCAGATAAAAAGAAAAAGTAAAGCAGTAGCCCTTCTGATTATTTTAGCACCCTCAAAAAAATAAATTGATGAAACCAAACAATCGAATACTGATTATTGTGCTGATGATAATTGGTGCTGCTGCTTGTCGCTTAATTACTAATTACTTGCACCTTTGGAACTTCACTCCTATTGCTGCCATTGGTTTATTTGCCGGTGCAACTTTAAAGGATAAAAAACTTTCGTTCCTTGTTCCATTAGTTGCCATGTTTTTAACTGATATTATTCTTGGTTTACACAGTGGCTTATTTATTATTTATTTCTGCATGGCACTGATAACAATTATTGGAATTTGGCTGGAGAAAAGACAAACTGTATTAAACATTCTTAGAGCTTCGCTTTTATCTTCAGTTTTATTTTACATTCTCACTAACTTTTTTGTTTGGTTTCAGAACCCCTTACATGCACAAAACATTCAAGGATTAATTTCTTGTTATACAATCGCCATTCCTTTCTTTGGAAATACTGTTGCCGGCGATTTATTTTTCAGTGGAGCATTATTTGGTGGATATGCTTTAATCAAAAGCAGAAATACTATTACATCTTAAACTCATAAATTGAAAATTCCATCAGCCATGTTCACCTTTGAACATGGCTTTTTTTTTAATTTTTATTGTAAAAAAATAGTAGCGTAAATCATTATGATGAAAACTATTTTCGCCTTCATTAAAAGAAGAAATGAAAGTATTTAAATTCGGTGGTGCAAGCATAAAAGATGCGGATGGTTTCAGAAATGTGAAACGGATATTGGAATTTTATAAGCAGGATGAATTAGTGTTAATTGTTTCTGCACTCGGAAAAACTACAAATGCACTCGAACAAATTGCAAAAGCCTACATCAATAAAACCGGTGATGCAATCGGATTGCTGAATAAACTTCGTGCGCATCATTTTGAAATTTTGTCTTCACTCGTTCCTAAAAATCATTCTGCTTTTGATGAACTGAATAATTCGTTTTTGGAGATTGACTGGATACTGGAAGATGAACCTTCTGATAGTTACGATTATGTATATGACCAGATAGTTTCGATTGGTGAAATGGCGAGTACAAAAATGCTCGCAGCTTTCTTAAATGAAAACGGATTGAAAGTTCAGTGGAAGGATGCACGCGACTTTATAAAAACAGATAACAATTACAGAGAAGGAAAAATTGATTGGGATAAAACAGAAAGCAACTGCACAGAAAAAATTCCCGCCATTTTAAAGCAAGAATGGATGCTTACGCAGGGTTTTATTGGAGGCACTTCAGAAAACCTGACCACCACTCTCGGGCGTGAAGGTTCTGATTACTCGGCTGCTGTGATTGCTTATTGCACGAATGCAGAAAGTGTTACGATTTGGAAGGATGTGCCCGGCGTATTAAATGCCGACCCTCGATATTTTACTGACCCGAAAAAAATTGATGAACTCTCGTACAAGGAAGCCATTGAAATGACCTTTTATGGTGCCACGGTTATTCACCCGAAAACCATGAAGCCATTACAGAATAAAAATATTCCGTTGTATGTAAAATCATTTTTATATCCTGAACTGGAAGGAACAGTTATCAGAGAAAATGTGATGAGTGAAAATGTAATTCCTGTTTTGGTTTTAAAGACGGACCAAATTTTGATTTCAGTTTCGCCGAAAGATTTTTCGTTTATGGATGAAGAAAATCTTGAAAACATTTTCAACCTGATGGTGAAGCACCGGGTGCATTTTAACATGATGCAGAATGCTGCCATCAGTTTTTCATTCTGTGCCGATCATATTCCGCAGCGCATAAATCCGTTTCTCGAAGAGCTTTCTTCTCAGTATAAAATATTAACCAACGATGGATTGCAATTGCTAACCATTCGCCATTACAACGATGAGGTTGTGCAACAGCAAACTGCTAACCGCAAAATATTATTGGAGCAGAAAACGAGGCAGACTATTCAGATGGTAATTGAAATTATATAATCATAAATAGAAAATGAAAAGGATTAGAATTGCAAATTCAGAATAATCACATAGCGAAATCGTGTCCCATTTTATCGCGCTTGGTTTTTAAGTAGCGCTCGTTGTGCGGATTTATATGCATGCGGATAGGAACATTTTCTACAATCTCTAATCCATAACCTTTCAGTCCCGCGCGTTTCTTCGGGTTGTTGGTCATGAGTTTTATTTTTTGCACGCCGAGGTCGCGCAATATCTGCGCACCAATTCCATAATCGCGGGCATCCATATCAAAACCCAATTCCAGATTTGCTTCCACTGTATCCATTCCTTCTTCCTGCAGTTTGTATGCTTTCAGTTTATTCAGCAACCCAATTCCTCTGCCTTCCTGATTCATGTACAACACCACACCGCTTCCTTCTTCTTCCACCATCTGCATGGCATCGTGTAGCTGACCACCGCAATCGCAACGACTCGAACCAAACACATCGCCCGTTAAACAACACGAATGCACACGCACCAAAACAGGCTGGTTCTTTTTCCACTCTCCTTTTACCAATGCGAGATGCACCTGCGATGAATCGGTTTGTGAGTAAGCATGCAGTTTAAAATTTCCCCATTCAGTTGGCATGTCAACCTCCACTTCACGGCGAATCATGCTATCGTTTTTCAACCGGTACTCAATCAAATCTTTTATTGTAATGAGTTTAAGGTCGTGCTCTTTTGCCACTTTTATTAATTGAGGCAGGCGCGCCATTGTTCCATCGTCGTTCATGATTTCGACAAGAACAGCTGCTTCTTCAAAACCTGAAAGTCGTGCAAGATCAATGCAAGCTTCAGTATGACCGGCTCTGCGCAACACGCCACCGTTGCGTGCTTTGAGCGGGAAAATATGTCCGGGCCTTCCGAGTTCTTCGGGTTTTGTATTTGGATTGATGAATGATAAAACTGTTTTGCTTCTGTCGTGCGCGCTGATTCCGGTGGTGCAACCATGTCCTAGTAAATCAACCGATACAGTAAATGGAGTTTGATGCAGCGCCGTGTTATCGCTCACCATCATTTTTAAATTCAGTTCTTCGCAACGAGCTTCAGTCAATGGTGCGCATATTAATCCGCGACCAAACTTCGACATGAAATTTATTATTTCAGGTGTTGCATTCCGTGCTGCAGTTACAAAGTCGCCTTCGTTTTCGCGGTCTTCATCGTCCACGACAATTACTAATTTTCCATTGCGGATATCTTGGAGTGCTTCTTCTATTTTATTAAACATCGTTTTATCTTTTTGTTGGAGTCCAAGCTCCTGATTTTATTCCTTTTATGAATCTGAACCAACCAGTAAGCAAGGCAAAATTCATGGCGTAAAAATAGGCGATGAACTTCCAACCTGAATTTTTAAAACCCGATTTTTCCAATCCCAATTCAATTAATGGTGAAAGCAAAAAAAGTGATTGTATCACGACTAAAATTTTATAAAGAATAGTTCCATTTAAAATTACCAATGGAAAAGTAAACAGAAACGCAAGTACTATAAAAAAAGGTCCAAGCCATCTCAATACTTTGTGAGAGAAAAAACAAAATGAAGTTGAGTTGAACCGCAACAATAAATTTTCGAAATGAATGAGATTTTGAAAATTGCCTGCTGAAATTCGCGCTTTGCGTTTGTACTCCTGTTTCCAGTCTTCGGAAACTTCTTCGTACGCAATGGCATCGGGGTCGGCAATGGATTTAAAATTTTGTTTTAACACATTCATGCAGATAAAAAAATCATCCACCAGAAAATTTTCAGGAATTAGTTGATACAGGTTTTTCCGTAAAGCATAAAAACCACCAAAAGGACCAATCATACTCCCGAAATTTTTTCCTTCCAGAAATTTTATTCTGTTCTCGCGACTGATGTATGTTTTTTCCTGAATGGAAATTCCTTTGCCACTTGCTTTATTAATGATGTTGCCACCAACCAAACCAATTGTTGAATCGTTGAAGTGAGCAACCAATTTTTTTATTGCATCCTTTTCAAATAAAATATTTGCATCAGTGAGCAGAATGATTTCGCCTGTTGCTTCTTTCACTAAATCATTTAACACGGCAGGTTTGCCGCGGCGGGCTTCAAAATTTCGGGTTTTGAATTCAAAGCGCTTGTCATCCTGAGCTTGTCGAAGGATGTTGGCATCAACGGGAATCACACTCTTCGACAAGCTCAGAGTGACAGCATTTATTATTCCGCTTGTTGAATCGGAAGAACAATCGTTTCCAATAATTATTTCCAGTTTGTTTTTTGGATAATCACATTCGAAAATATTTTTAATTTTTTCTTCAATAACTTTTTCTTCGTTGAAAACCGATATAAGAATACTGACAGTTGGATATTGAATACTTGAAGTTGTAAATTGTTTACTTTTTCTATTTGTTGAAATGACTTCCAAAATCAATGGATATAAAACATACGAATAAAAAAGCAGCCCAACCGGAATCCAGAATATAAGTTGGAAGAATTGGTAACTACTCATGCTTTTACAATTTCAGCATAAAAATTTAATAACTCTCCAACCAAAACACGGTAATCAAATTTTTGTTCAGCCAATTTTCTTGCTTCTGTTTCAAAACTATTTCTCAGTTCTGCATTTGATAATAATTGAATCACATAGTTGGAAAACTCAGCAGCTTCATCAGCTATAAAAATATTCTTCCCGTTCTCAACCGGTAAACCTTCTGCACCTATTGTAGTTGAAACAATCGCCTTTCCGAACGACATACCTTCCATCAGCTTCACTCTTATTCCGCTACCAACATGCAAAGGGCAAATCATTACCTGCTTCGATTGAATAAAAGAGGAGGCATTTTCCACCTCTCCGATCATCACTACCTTTTTTATTTTCTTCTGTTTCCATTCATCCGGAAAATTTCTTCCCGCCAAATACAATTTTGCTTCAGGAATTTCTTTTTGAATTGTTGGCCAACAGTTTTCAATAAACCATTCCAACCCCAAAATATTTGGTCGCCAATCCATGCTGCCGATGTGAAAAACAGAATAAGCCTCACCCCTATTCCCTCTCCCAAGGATAGGGGAATTGTCGCTACCGATTTCGACACCATGTTCACAGGTGTGAACAGGAATTTTGCAACCAAGATTCTTAAATGTTTCTGCATCGCGATTGCTAACAGGAACAATTGCATCATACTGATTGAGCATATTCAACTCAAATTGTTTCATGCGCTTTGCCATCAAAAGCAAATATTTTTTCTTCAGCCATGAACCTGATTTTGCTTCGCGCTCCCATATTTCATGTTCAACATTTTGAGTGCGCAATACAATTTTAGCGTTCGAATATTTGCGAATAACCGGTACATACTGCGAAAGGTAAACACCTTCCAATTGCACCAAATCAAAATTTTGTTTTTGCAACAATTGAATCAATTGATTTTCATATTCAACAGAATAAAAACGCTCGATGTTGTAACACCTTTTGCTAAATAGGTTAAGAAACATTTTTCCAAAGTGAACATTCGTATTTACATCAACACTTTTTATATCAGCAACATTTTTCCAATCATTCGGTACTAACGCCGGATGGCTGAAATGTTTGCGTGTGTTCATTGCAAGAATAGTCACCTGATGGTGGTGATAATGAAACCCTTTTGAATACATCCATATTCCAATCACCTCGCCATCTTTCGGCGGGTAAGGAAACTTTTTACAGAGTTGTAGGATGTTCATTCGACGGCGAATGTAATTTGATGATTTGGTAATTTGATGATTTGATAATTTGAAGATGAAATACAAATGATAAAAAATAAAAAAGTTGTTGTGGTGCTTCCGGCATACAATGCGGCTGCTACATTGGAAAAAACATATCGCGAAATTGATTTCAATATTGTGGATGAAGTGGTGTTGGTTGATGATGCCAGTAAGGATAACACTGCGGAAGTTGGTCGCAAGCTTGGAATCAAACACATCATTGTACATGAAAAAAATAAAGGCTATGGTGGCAACCAGAAAAGTTGTTACAACAAAGCCCTTGAAATAGGTGCCGACATAGTAATCATGCTGCATCCCGATTATCAATATACTCCGTTACTTATTCCTGCAATGGCAAGCATTATAGCCAATGATTTATATCCGGTGGTTTTGGGTTCACGAATTTTAGGCAAGGGTGCCTTGAAAGGTGGAATGCCGATGTATAAATATATTTTCAATCGCTTTTTAACCTTCTCACAAAATTTATTAATCGGTCAGAAACTTTCAGAATATCATACTGGTTATCGTTCATTCTCGAAAGAAGTTTTAACCAATATTAATTACATGGCGAACAACAATGATTTTGTTTTCGACAATGAAATGCTCTCTCAAATTTTTATGGCCGGTTTTGAAATTGCTGAAGTCACTTGCCCGACAAAATATTTTGAAGAAGCAAGTTCAATAAATTTCTCGCGAAGTTTAAAGTATGGTCGCGGAGTGCTGCGTGTTTCGCTCCAACATTTTTTTCATAAGAAAGGAATTGTGAAGAATAAGATTTATAGCATGTAGCTTGAACAATTTATAACTTGAACAAAAAGCAGAGGTGTTTTGAAAAATATTTTTCAAAGAACACTTATGGCTTATAATTTTTTAATGAACAGCTTCTAATAGAATTATTCAGTTCATTAACTTTTCAATCAAGTATTTAATCATTTTATCAATTTATCATAAATTTTATGAGATAAACTCTTTGCGCCTAAAAATATTTCGCTTACTTTTCAGAAAACCAAAATTCACTTTTTAAAATTTTTCGCCTATGAAAGTTTACGATGACAAGCACATCAAGAACATAGTGCTCTTGGGTGCAACGAAAAGCGGTAAGACCACCCTTGCCGAAACAATGATGTTTGAAGCTAAATTGATAAACCGTCGTGGAACGGTTGAAGAAGGATCAACAGTTTCAGATTATCATGAAATAGAAATTGCCAGAGGCAATTCAGTGTACGCTACTCTTATGCATACCGAGTGGCGCGATTTTAAAATTAACATTATTGACACGCCGGGATTAGATGATTTCATAGGTGAAGTAATTTCTGCATTGCGTGTCGCAGACACTGGGGTTATGTTATTGAATGCGCAACATGGAGTTGAAGTTGGCACTGAACTGATTTGGAATTATGCTGAAGATTTTCAAAAGCCAATGATGTTTGCCATTAATCAACTCGATCATGAAAAAGCAAACTGGGATGAATCAATTGAATCTGCTAAAAAAAGATTCGGATCGAAACTGGTGTTAATGCAATATCCGTTAAACACAGGAAAAGATTTTGATTCAATAATTGATTTGCTGAAAATGGTGTTATATAAATTTCCTGCAACTGGAGGCAAGCCTGATAAACTTCCGATACCCGATTCAGAAAAAGAAAGAGCAACTGAACTTCACAATGTGTTAGTAGAAAAAGCAGCGGAGAATGATGAGAAATTAATGGAGTTGTATTTTGAAAAAGGAACATTGGATGAAGATGAATTGCGCATGGGAATTAAGAAAGGAATGATGAAGCACGATTTATTTCCGGTGTTTTGTTTATCAGCAAAGAATGACATGGGCAGCGGCCGAATGATGGGGTTTATTGACAATGTGGTTCCATGTGCTGTTGAAATGCCAACTGAAGAAACTGCAGATGGAAAATTAATTCATTGCGATGCAACTAAACCCACTGCGCTTTTCACCTTTAAATCATTGGTTGAGCCACATCTTGGTAATCTTACTTTGTTTAAAGTTGTAAGCGGTGAAGTTTCAGTTGGAACAGAATTATACAATGAAGCAAACGGAACCGTTGAGCGGATAAATCAACTGTTTATTATGGATGGAAAAAACAGAAACACCATCAACAAACTTTCAGCAGGTGATATCGGTGCAACACTGAAATTAAAAAACACACAAACAAATCAAACCTTGCATACAAAAGGGTTTGATGTGGCTATAAAACCTATAGAATTTCCATCAACAAGAATTCAGGTTGCCATAGTTGCATTGAATAAACACGATGATGAAAAATTAGGTGAGGTGTTGCAGGAAATTCATCGTGAAGACCCAACGCTCACAATTGAATATTCAAGAGAACTGCGACAGATTATTCTGGGTGCTCAAGGCGAATTGCATTTAGCCGCGACAAAGTGGAGACTAGAAAATATTTACAAACTTGCCATTGAGTTTGAGAAAACAAAAATTCCATACAGAGAAACAATACGCAAAGAATCGAAATCAAATTACCGTCATAAAAAACAAAGCGGTGGGTCAGGTCAGTTTGGTGAAGTGTATATGCACATTGAACCGTGGTTTGAAGGATACATTCCACGCAAAGAATTTAACATTCGAGGAACTGAAGTTGTTGATTTGGACTGGGGTGGCAAATTGGTTTACTTCAATTGTATTGTTGGTGGTGCCATTGATCAGCGTTTTATGCCATCAATATTAAAAGGTGTGATGGATCGAATGACAAACGGACCAATCACAGGTTCATATGTTCGTGACATAGCTGTTTATGTGTATGATGGAAAAATGCACGCAGTTGATTCCAATGATATGGCTTTTAAAATTGCAGGCATGATGGCTTTTAAAGAAGCATTTCAAAATGCAGAACCAAAATTATTAGAACCGATTTTTGATTTAGAAGTTTTGGTTCCGGAAGATGATATGGGAAGTGTGATGGGAGATTTACAAACCCGTCGTGCCATAATTCTTGGAATGGATTCACAAAATAATTTTCAGGTTATTAAGGCAAGAGTTCCACAATCTGAACTCGATAAATATTCAACTACACTTCGTTCACTATCTCAAGGTCGTGCAAGTTTCCGTTCAAAGTTAGCGGACTATGCAATTGTGCCGGGTGAAATTCAAAAGAAATTACATGAAGAATATGAAAAAGTTGATCATCATGAAATGGCATCTCATTGATTTTTTTTAAAATACATTAAAATTGCAAATGCGGTTCAACCTTGAACCGCATTTGTTATTTATGCTTTTGAATTCGTATTCTGACTTTGTTTATTTCTATATTTCTGACTATAAAATATTTAATGCGAATTTTTTAATACTAAAAAAAGTTTTTCAGTTTTGATTTTATTTTAAATGAAATTGTATCAGCAATTTGATTCATACTGGTAATACTTACCGGAAGTTTTGGCATTTCCGGAATTGTAAATTTACTTTTCTGAATAAACTCATAAGCCTTTGATGTAACAGGAGCCGCCTTTTTTACCATGTAATCCATATCGTAAGTCCAACCGAGAGGACCATATTTATCTACTGCAAAATTCATAATAGCACTGGTATTTGAACAATGAATTAAAAAACAACCGAGCAATGGGCAAGCAGTAAATAAATCAAATGGATTTAGTTCTCCTCCTCTCGCTAAAATTTTATTTGCTTCCTTAACTTCTTTATAATCACTAATCAGCAAGCTGATTTTTATTACAAGTTTGGAGAAAATGCTTGCAGCTTTTGTTATTGGGCCAGATAATACTCCGGCATCTAAAAACACTCCTCCTGTTTGAATTGCAGCTGCAGATAAATCAACAGCTGCTACTGCGGCAGTTCTGTTTGCTTCGCGTTCCATTAAAGCAATGACAGCTTTGAATGCATCTTTAGCGCCGGTAGGTGCAAAATTATTAGCATTATCCCTTGATACTGCATAAGATTTATATCTCTGATATATGGCCTTTCCATATCCACTAAATGCTTTTGTTGCAGATTTTTCTGCCACGATAAATGGAATGGCATCTGAAAACAATCCTAGTAATTCCAGTTTTATATCTGCAATTAAATCAGGAATAAAATCCATGGCAATTTGAAAATCTATATCCCCAAAAATATCTTTCAATGCAAAATCAATATCGGGCATACTTGGCAAATTAAAACTTGGTATTGATGGCATACTTGGTAATCCGGGCATTGAAATTCCCAATCCTGACATAAAATCAAGATTAATATCTGGAAATTTTATTTTTAAAAATTTAGCTAAATCAGGCAAAACAATTATAGGCAGATTTAACATTTTTAAATTCTTAAAAAAATCAGGCAAATTAAAATTAGGCATGTTTATTCAACCGGTTATTTTTGGTAGATTGATATTTATTCCAGGGATTTTTTTAAACCAGTCAATTAAAATCTGCTTAATGTTTGGAAGGTTCGGCATATTAAATTTACATCAGGCAACCCTTTCAGTTCCTTTCTTGTAGCCTTCAAATCATTTTTAATGGAATCATAAACCTCTTTAACAGCTGATTTTTTTATTTCCATTTTCTTACCGGCAAAAATGGTTTGAAAGTTTTTTGCATTGTAATCACTTACCATTTTAATTGCCTCTAACATCTCTTTTGAACTATCAATATTTGTAGCCGCTCCAAAAAGATGTTGATGCAATCTTTCAACTGTTTTTTTACTATTCCTTTTGCTCTTTTTGCAATCTTCAAGAATAAAAGAACCATCAGGTTGGGTTGACAAATAAGTCGTAGACATTTCCCAATGCGATAATGTTGATTTTAAAATATTTAATTTTTGCGGATTCTGTTGCTTCAGGTATTCATCATTTACCTTTTCAATTTTATCAATTTGGTTTGTGTCCGGTGAATAATGAACCTCAACAAAAAA
>BJGQ01000023.1 GCA_014190575.1 Bacteroidota bacterium
ACCAAAAATGCTTCGTCGCTAACTGTTACACTCGATAATGTTGCGGATGGGTTGTATGAAGTGGTATTGAACAACAATCAGCAAACACTCATCCAACGATTGATTGTTCAGAGGTAAAATTCTTACATTAACACTTAACGATGCCGTCACAGAAAGTGATGGCATCGTTATTTAATACGATTCTAATTCGGATTTTGAATTCACAAAAAAATTAATTTCACCAAATGAATCAGGCTGATATTATCAGTGGTACAGGCGTAGCATTAATTATTGCTGCATTTTTTTTAACCACTTTCAATTTACTGAAAGAAAAAAGCAAGTTGTTTTTTATTCTGAATTTATTCGGAGGAGTACTTGCCTGTTGGGGAAGTATTCTAATTCAGTCAATTCCATTTACAATACTCGAAGGAACATGGGCTGTTGTTGCATTCATAGGGTTGATGAAAAGGAAACAAGCATGAAAAATTATTCTATTCGAAATATTTTTTAGAAAGAAGATTGACAAATTATCATTGACAATTCAATATTCACAAAATAATTTCAAGTAAAAGATTCTTCTCTTCCCAACTTGCGCATAAGGCGAATGTGAGAGAGCAGCGCGCCGCCAAAAGTTTTACTTTCCAAATAAGGAAGATTAAACTCTTTAGCAGTTTGCTTTACAATGGGCGCAATTTTTTTATAATGAATGTGACAGATTTTCGGAAACAGATGATGCTCCACCTGAAAATTTAATCCGCCAACTAAAAACCGAACAAGCGGACTGTTGCGCGCAAAATCAACAGTGGTATAAAGTTGATGAACCGCCCAGTTATTTTCTACTTTATCATTTTCATCTAAAGTTGGAAAGGCAGCGCCCTCAACCACATGCGCCAATTGAAAAACAATTGCAAGCGTTAAACCTTGTATTGCATGCATCATAACAAATCCAACCAGAATCCAGTACCAAGCAATATTCATTACTAAAAATGGAAGCACGAGGTAGCAGAAATAATAAATGGCTTTGTAAGAAATGATTCTTAAAAAAGCTCCCTTCGGATGCTTGTTGTTTTCATAGTAGCCCCACTTTTTGCGGAAGAAATTTTTATAGTCGTTCACAAAAACCCAAACAATGGTGGTGAAACAATACAATAAAAAAACATAGTAATGCTGAAACCGATGATACCATTTCAACTTGCGTGATTGTTCAATTCGTATTAAACCAATCTGGTCAATATCATCATCGTGTTCCGGAATATTAGTGAATGTGTGATGAACAATGTTGTGTTTTATTTTCCAGATGTAATCACTTGTGCCGGCAAAATTGAAAGTGGTTCCCAAAATTTTATTCAATCGAACATTGGAAGAATAAGAACCATGAACTGCATCGTGTGAAATATTAAACCCAACCAGCGCAGTGAAAAATCCATGAACCAAAATTGAAATCAGCATTGCCCACAACGGAAGAATCCCAACAATAACTAAAATATAACTCGCAATGAAAATTCCTAAAACAAAAACAGTTTTAAAAACCATTGCTGCATTTGCGTGAGTGGAGAGTTTGTGCTTGCTGAAATATTCATCCACCCGTTTACGAAGTGTCGGATAAAATTCCGCGATTTTGTTTTTATCAAAAACAATTTTTCTTGATTCGATTGTACTATTCATTTTTATTTCAAAAAGATTTGTGGCAATATTCTATTGACGATTAACGACCCTTTAATTTTTAACCGCGCTAAGGTCGTAAAGAAATATTTAAGTTGTATAGATCGGTAATTTCCTCACTGAAATCAACATAGTCAAGGTCATAGACGGCAATTGAACTTTCCACTTTGAACCTTGCCCTTCGATAACGACTTTTGCCGCTCAATTTTTAAAATCATGTATCGGACACACACTTGTGGTGAATTACGAAAAGAACATTCAGGTAAAATAATCACGCTCGCCGGTTGGGTACAGGGCGTGCGCGACTTAGGAAATCTTATTTTTATTGACCTGCGCGATCGCTATGGAATCACGCAATTATTTTTTGATAAAAGTTCTCCGCTTGCTGAAAGTGCAAAGCAGTTAGGTCGCGAATATGTTATACAAGTTACAGGAACGATTCGCGAACGCAGTAGTAAAAATGCGCAACTCGAAACCGGCGATATTGAAATGCTGGTTGGACAATTAACAGTTCTTAATGAATCAAAAACTCCACCTTTCACCATTGAAGATGAAACTGATGGAGGCGATGATTTGCGAATGAAGTATCGCTATCTTGATTTGCGTCGTGGTATTAATAATAAAAATTTATTGCATCGTCATCGTGTGGCGCAAGCCGTGCGCGAGTACATGGATGGACAAGGCTTTGCGGATGTGGAAACTCCTTTCTTAATTAAATCTACACCAGAAGGTGCGCGTGATTTTGTTGTGCCTTCGCGTTTGAATCAGGGACAGTTTTATGCATTGCCACAATCGCCACAAACATTTAAGCAGTTGTTGATGGTGGCAGGGTTCGATAAATATTATCAAATCACCAGATGTTTTCGCGATGAAGATTTGCGTGCTGATCGTCAGCCCGAGTTTACACAGATAGATTGTGAGATGGCTTTTGTGGAACAGGAAGATGTGTTGCAAATGTTTGAAGGAATGGTGAAACATGTTTTCAAAAAAGTGCGTGGCATTGAGTTGGAAGATTTTCCGAGAATGAGTTATGCTGATTGCCTGAAATATTATGGCAACGACAAACCCGATTTGCGTTTCGGAATGAAGTTGATTGATGTAAAAGAAGTCGTGAGCGGAAAAAATTTTAAAGTTTTTGATGATGCAGAAGCAGTGATTGCAATTGTTGCTGAGGGTTGTTGCGATTACACACGCAAACAAACTGACGAATTAACCGAATGGGTGAAGCGCCCGCAGATTGGTGCAGGTGGTTTGGTGTTTATTAAATGTGGTGTTGATGGTTCTTATAAATCATCAGTAGATAAATTTTATTCGGCTGACGATTTGAAAAAAATTGCTGAACACTGCAAAGCAAAAGCAGGTGATTTGATTTTAATTCTCTCCGGTGTTTTAATAAAAACAAGAAAAGCTGCAGGTGAACTTCGGTTGGAAATGGGTGCTCGTTTAGGTTTGCGAAAAGTAGAAGATTACAAACCACTTTGGGTTTTGGATTTTCCATTGTTGGAGTGGGATGAAGAAGATAAAAGATTTAATGCCATGCATCATCCGTTCACTTCTTGGAAAAAAGAAGACAATGAATTAATTAATACTAACCCCGGAGCGGTTCGTGCGAATGCTTATGATGTGGTGATTAATGGTGTGGAATTATCGAGTGGAAGTATTCGCATTCACAATCGCGCGCAACAGGAAAAAATGTTTTCGTTGTTGGGATTAACTGATGAAGAAGCACAATACAAATTCGGCTTTATTCTGAATGCATTTGAGTACGGTGCGCCGCCACATGGTGGAATTGCTTTTGGTTTCGACCGCTTTTGTTCAATTGTTATTTCCAATCTCGATTACATCCGCGACTTCATCGCTTTCCCTAAAAATAATTCAGGCAGAGACATGATGTTGGATGCGCCATCTGATATTGATGCTCGATTGAAGAAAGAATTGGGGTTATAAAAAATTAAATTGGACACGGGTTTTAACAGATACATCGGACAAAAAATAATTTAAAATAACTGTGCAAATCAGTTCAATCCGTGGTAATCCGTGTCCTATCAGCCAATATGTAATCTGATTTTGTGAATTGGATTGCACGGCTATCTTTGCCGTCCAAATTTTTTAAAACAGTAATTAACAATGGCAAATACCAAGAACGCGAAAAAAGCTGATCGCCAATCAAAAAAGCGCAGAATTGAAAATCGCTATGTAGCCAAGACTACCCGTAATGCAATGAAAGATATTCGTGTGAGCGAAAATAAAGCTGATGCCGAAAAAGAATTGCCAAAGGTTATGAGTATGATTGATAAACTAGCCCGCAAAAAAGTTATTCATCCGAACAAGGCTGCTAACCTTAAATCAGGTTTGGTTAAGAAGGTAAATGCTTTAGCAAAATAAATTATAAATTGATTTGTAATAAGATATTTGTAATACAAATAACTTTTAGAAATGCAAAAGTCGCTCTGTTTTGGGCGGCTTTTTTATTTTTTCTTCATGCCGTTTTGAAAAATCATTCCAATTTAGTTATTAATAAACGCTATTGAAAATACTCAATAAAAAAGAAACTGGGTACTTATGTTTGTAAGTGAAAAAATTTTATTAAATTTCAAATGGGAAGAAAAAATAAAGTAAGCTTAACCAAACGAATATATTATTTCCTTAAAAAACAATTAGAACTGAGAAGGTATAAAGGCGTTGAAACTTATGAATTAAAATTAAGGTCAGTTGAAGCTGTATTTTCCACTACAGATGCCTATTCAAAAGGCTGGTTTTTTCCAAGGTATGATAAAGGTAAATACCACGAACCCACTGCCACTAATTTATTTATTGATGAGATTAAACCAGAGTATTGTGTTTTTGATATCGGCACCAATCTCGGATTTTTTACATGTATATCAGGGAAATTAGCTGCAAAAGGAAGCGTTCATTCGTTTGAAGTTGATGAAAATTGTATCCTCCTAATTGAGAAAAATTGCAGACTTAACGGATTAAGCAATGTCACCATTAACAATTGTGCTGTATCTGATAATGATGAAACCGAAAAAATTCCTGTTTCGGCCAAACCCAATCCAAGGTTGAAAGTTTCAACTACAGAGTCGCCAAACTTACATTACATTGAAGTGAAGGCTCTGCAGATTGATACTTACATAAAACAGAAAAACTTATTACCAGATTTTATAAAAATAGATGTTGAAGGTGCTGAACTAAAGGTGTTGAAGGGCATGGTCAACACTTTAAAAAAACCTCAACTGAAATTACTCATTGAAGTTCATGTACCTAACCTTAAAGATTATTTTAATACTGATTATAAAGACCTTTTGGGATTATTATTTCAAAATGGATTTTCAATTAAAGAATTAAAAGAACATCGTAAAAACAAAAATGAATTCAGGGAAATTAACGGTCAGTCAGAGTTGCATGGCAATACAATGATTTATGCATTTAAATCCTGATTTGTTTTATCAATTAAAATAATCCTTCATTTTTTCGAAGAAAGATTTTTCGCTTTTGTTGTGACTGGGCTGGAAGTTGTGATGTGTTTTTAATTTTTCCAATATTTTTTCTTCTTCGCCATTGAGTATTTTGGGTGTCCAGATGTTTACATAAATTAATTCATCACCCTTGCCATACGCATTTAAGTTGGGTAGTCCTTTTCCTTTCAATCTGAAAATTTCACCTGCTTGTGTACCTGGTTTAATTTTGATTTTGGCTCGGCCATCAATGGTTGGAACTTCAACACTTGTACCTAATGCAGCATCCATGAAACTGATGTGCAGGTCGTAAATAATATTTATGCCGTCGCGTTTTAAATCTTCACTTGGTATTTCTTCAATCTGAATTACAAGATCGCCATTAGGGCCACCGCGTTCGCCAGAATTACCTCGCCCACCCATGCTCAGTTGTATTCCTTCAGTAACTCCGGCGGGTATATCAACTGTAATTGTTTCTTCACCCCACATACGGCCTTCGCCTTTACAGGTTGTGCATTTTGCTGTGATGGATTGGCCTTCGCCATTGCAGGTTGGGCAAGTGGTAGTGGTTTGCATTTGCCCGAGAATGGTATTGGTCACGCGACGCACATGACCTGAACCTTTGCAGGTATTACATGTGCTGAAAGACGATTTATCTTTTGCTCCATTCCCATGACAAGTATCGCAGATAATGTATTTTTTTACTTTGAGTTTTTTCTGCGCGCCTTCAGCTACTTCTTTTAAAGTGAGTGAGATTTTTATGCGAAGGTTTCCGCCACGCACACCACGATTTCGTTGACTGCCGCTGCTTCGTCCACCGGAAAAAAAACTTTCGAACGGGCTTCCGCCCCCTCCACCATGACCACCGAATACATCACCGAAGTGGGAGAAAATATCTTCCATGTTCATGCCTCCACCACTGAATCCTCCGCCTTGTCCTCCGCTATTTCCGCTCATGCCCTGATGTCCGAATCGATCGTAACGATCTTTCTTTTCTTTATCAGTCAGTACATCATAAGCTTCTGCTGCTTCTTTAAATTTTTCTTCCGATTCTTTATCGCCGGGGTTGCGGTCGGGGTGAAACTGCATGGCCACTTTGCGATAAGCTTTTTTAAGTTCATCGGGAGTAGCATTTCGGTTCACACCTAAAATTTCGTAGTAATCTCTTTTTGCCATTTTTAAAATATTAGTAAATACAAGTACTTAGTAAATACAAGTACTTAGATTTTTAATGTATGTGAATTTTGATTTTCGCATTTACTTGTATTGACTGGTTGCTTACTTATATTAACTTTGTATTTATTTTCCAACAATCACTTTTGCGTAGCGAAGCATTTTATCGTTGAGTGAATAACCGCTTTCAATTTCGTCAACTACTTTTCCTTTTAGTTCTTCGGTTGGCGAGGGTATTTCGGTTATAGCTTCGTGCAGTTCGGGATTGAATTCCTGACCGATTGATTCCAGTTGTTTCAATCCGCGTAATTCAAGTGTTGATTTTAATTTGTTGTGAATGAGTTGCACTCCATCTTTTACTGATGCAATGTCTATTGATGTTTCCATTTGCTTTATGGCGCGATTGAAATCATCCAGTGTCGGCAGGATGGATTGAATAATATCTTGTCCAGCATTTTTCATCCACTCCAATCTTTCTTTCGCGTTTCGTTTTTTAAAATTATCGAACTCAGCCACTAGGCGAAGATATCGGTCGTTCATTTCTTCGAGTTTCTCTTTCAGTTCCTGCGCTTCTTTTTTGTGAGCTGATTTTTTTCCGAAACCAATTTTCTCTAACAATCCTTCCGCTTTTTCTTCCAGCTCTTCAAATGATTTGTTTGGTTCGGTTGCAGAGTTTTCTGTTGCTCTATTTTCTATTTCGTTCATAATTTCTTCAGCCGATTTTGCAGCAGATGGTTGAATATTTGAGTCATTATTGTCAGCGTGAATGTCTTTTTCCTGATTTTCCATTAGTACTATTTGAGTTTGGTGCATTTGTCAAACCATTTGCCATCAAATATTTCGGGACAAAGTGACACTGTTAAAGCGTCAAATCTAAATGAATTGACAAAAGGGTTGAGTTGAAATTACTTTATTCTTTTTTCCAGCACACTTTCCAATTGCATGGGCGAAAGATTTACCCCTATAATCATGGCTTTCTGATCAATTAAAAAAGTGGTTGGAATGGAATGAACATTAAAAATCTGAGAAATACTTTTTTCAAAATCGAGTGAATCATTCACCTGATCGGGCCACAACATTTTATCGTGTTCGAGTGCTTGTTTCCAGTTCAATTTATTTTTATCAACCGAGATACTGAAAATTTTAAAAGTGCCGCCGTCTTTCATTTCAGCATTCTGAAATTTAGAATACAGGTAAACCAAATCACGATTTTCCATTCGGCATGGGCCGCACCACGAAGCCCAAAATTGCACAAGCACCAAGTTCCCTTTTAATGAATAAAGTGAAAGGGTATCGTTGTTTTGATTTGGTAATTGGATATCAGGAATTACATCTCCATTGGAGAATTCAAGCTGATGATAGGAATCGTAAACTTTCCAGCTAATAAATGCCACTACAACAAAAAAGATTAAAGTGCTAAATACTAATAGGGTTTTTCTGTTCATGCAACCGCAAAGGAAAATGAAATACGCAAACTTCAAACAACAGAATATGAAATTGCTGATTTAATTTGTGATTGAAAATTACCAATGAATTTAATTACGCATAAACCTTGAATCATTTTCAAAACAATAATTCACCAGTAGTGGTTGGCGGTGTTGGCGGCAGCGGCACCCGGGTTATTGCTCAAATGCTGATGGAAGCCGGAGTGTACATTGGTGATTTTTTGAATGATCCGAAAGATAATTTATGGTTTACTCTTTTGATGCGGAGGCCGCAACTGGTAAAAAAAAATAATGAAAAGGCAATAAAAATTCTACTCGAAATTTTTCGCAAGCGCATGTTCAGCGAAAAACTTTCGTTCTTAGAAACACTAAAAGTTCGTGGGGCAGCCAATGATTTTATACTGAACAAATATGTAAAGAGCAATGAGTGGTACACTTTTCCAATCAGCACATCAAGATCACTTCGAGCAAAAAAATTAACCGATACTGATAAAGTATTTTGGGGGTGGAAAGAACCCAACACACTTTTTTTTATTCCGCAGCTTGCTAAAAAATTTCCGGAAGTGAAGTTCTTGCTGGTGATTCGAAATGGATTGGACATGGCATTCACCGACAACAAAGTTCAAATCAGAAATTTCGGAAATCATTTTGGAATAAACGGAAATTCGCCTTCCGATTCATTGGAATTTTGGATTCGGGCAAATAACAAAGCAATTGAAACAGGAAAAAAAATATTGGGAGAAAAATTTAAAATTTTACGGATGGAAGAATTGTGCAGCAATCCAAAACAAGAAACCGAAGCGCTTCTGAAATGGGCCGGAATAAATTATAATGAATCAGTACTGCAAAAAATTTCTTCAATCCCTAAACTCCCATCAAGTACCAACAGGTATAAAGAAAAAGACCTGAGTATTTTTTCAAAACAACAGTTGCAATCTGTTCAGCAACTTGGTTACAACATTTCTATCTGAAGCATGTCACGAGTTTCGCGAACATTAATCAACTTATATTTTTTCATCTTCTTCTGGTTCTGGTGGTTGATGGTTTGGATTTTTATTCTGCTGTTAAAAATTATTTTCTTCAAACAGATTAAAAAGTTTTGCAAGAAAATATTTTTCCCGAAAAGAAAAGCAAGTGTTTTTTATTTCGAAGTATTTGCACCCGAAAGCGCAGGAAATAAATACCGTACGCAGAAGTGGGTTGAAATACTGAATCAAAATAATTTTAAGGCAAAGTCGGCATATGTTTTTGAGTATAGCGAATATTTACAACTGACTTCAGACCAAAGTTCAATGCCTTTTTTCCTCATGGGATTTATGTGGTTTCGTTTCTGGCAAATTTTGCGCAGTGCGTTTTATGATATTGTAATTGTGCGCCGCGAGTTGTTGATGTTTAATGATTATGGTAATCTGTTTTTCGAAAAATTTCTTTCAGCAATTCATGCAAAACGGATTTTGGATTTTGATGATGACATTGCAACAGCGAAAAAAGAACCAAGAAAAATTTCGTATTATGGAAAATTATTAATGGAGAAATCAAAAAAATTTTCTGAATCATTAAAGCGCTACACTCATTTTTTCCCCGGAACCAATTACTTGAATGATTTATTAAAGCAATCTTTTACTCAGGCGAAAAGTGAAAACTGTTTGGTTCTTCCAACCTGTGTTGATTATGATTTTCTCCCTAAAAAAAATTATTCTTCAATGGCCGATGAGCTGATTATTGGGTGGGTTGGCGCCAGAAATAATTTACACAACCTGCACATCATTACAAATTCATTGAACCTTCTGGCATCAAAATATAAATTTCGGTTACTGGTAATTTGTGATTCGCCATTTATTATTCCGGCTTACTTCCCCATTGATTTTATCAGGTGGAATGAAAAAAATGAAATTGAAAACCTGTTAAAAATTGATGTTGGAATTATGCCACTTGAAAACACAATGGAGCAAAAAGGAAAGTGTGGATTCAAATTAATTCAATATATGGGATGTGGAATTGTAAGCATGGCAACTGCATTAACTGTCAATAATGAAATTATTAATGATGGAGTAAATGGTTTCCTGGTTCCACCTGATGCTGATTGGACTTCTTATATCGAAAAAGTTTTTCAATCTCGAAATCAATTTGCTGAAATTGGGAAAAGTGCTATTGAAAAAATTTTAACTGAATATAGTTTCAATTCCAATCAATCAAAACTGATTTCATTTCTGAATAAAATTGCAATGGATTAATGCCTGTAATTGATTGAGTATAATTGCACCAAATAAATTTTTGATTTGAAAAATCGCCTGCTCGATATTTTAGTTTGTCCTCTTGATTACAGTAAACTTTCGTTGCATGAATTTGAAACCACCACCGAAAAAAATAAATTCGGTGAGATTGAAATTGATGTAATTACGGGAGTGCTGGTGTCTTCATCAGGAAATATTTATCCAATCATTTCAGGAGTTCCTCGTATGGTTGAAGGTGCTTTTTATATGTATGAATCATTTCGTGAAAAATGGAATAGTAAACTGGCTGAATTAGAAATGATAAATCCGGTTTCGATGAAAAAACCATCGGAGGCTTTTATGATTGGTTTGTATCCGACACTTAAACGATTTGAAAAGCAATGGAAAGATCACAAACTGGAAGAACACACCTGGACTCTTGATCAGAAAACGCGGGTCGATAATTTTTTAAAATACGAAGACGCAACTGCCGACGAATTGAAAAATAAATGGGTGCTTGATGCAGGTGCAGGAACAGGGCAACTTACTTGTAGCTATGCAAAATACCTGGATTGTGAAGTTGTTGGTTTGGATTTGCAACCTTCAGTAGTGCGGGGATGGTTGAATAGAGAAAATTTTGCAGGAGAAAATTTTACACGCATTCACATTGTGCAGGGAAGCGCAACTGCGCCACCGTTTAAAAATGATTCGTTTGATTTTATTCACAGCAGCGGTGTATTGCATTACTTACCCGAAAGTACACGAGCAGGATTCGACCCATTATCGAAATTGGTAAAACATGGAGGAAAATTTGGTGTGTGGTTGTATAAAAAAACAATGGATGAAAAATATCCTGTTGTTCCATTTGTTCCATCACGCATTCTTGGTGCTAAAGTTTCAACGCTAAGAAAAGTAACACCGAATATGAATCCGAAATTTTTGTATGCGCTCACCTGGATTTATGCAGCAGCATTTCAATTTTCCTATAAAGCAATTGCAATGGTAAAAGGAAAAAAACACAATCAAACAATTCGGGAAAGAGTAACCAGCATGTTTAACACTTTTGCCCCACCCTTTGTGCGCAAGCATACTGTGGAAGAAGTGATGCAATGGTATAAAGAAAACGGTTTTGTAAATGTGAAAGACACATCAATTCCTGATTGCTTCACCGAGCAATTCGGATTCAACATTGTTGGAACAAAATCTTGATGATGCAAAAGATCATTGCCATACATCAACCTAATTTTATTCCTTGGCTTGGGTATTTTAATAAAATTTATTCGGCTGATGTGTTTGTGATTTTAGATAATGTGGATTATCAAAGTGGAAATTCAAACTCCATTACCAACCGAACAAAAATTAAAACCGCACAAGGCGAATTATTTATTTCGGTACCGGTGAAAAAAAATTCAGAGAGCAAACTGATAAAAGATATTGCAATTGACAATCAGCAGCCGTGGCAAAAAAAAATGCTGAAAACCATTCAGCTTAATTATTCAAAAGCAAAATTCTTTTCTGAATTTTTTCCGTTAATTGAAAATGTGCTGAGTGTAAAGCATGAATTGCTTTCTGCCATGAATGTTGAACTCATCAAATTGTTTTGCGAAAAATTAAATATCACTACACCAATCATTCTTGCATCGGAAATGAATTTATCAGCTGATGAAAAGAACAACCGTATCATTGAAATCTGTAAATCACTCCAAGCAACCATTTATCAAAGCGGAAATGGTGCACGCAAATACAACGACGAAAATTTATTTGCCGCAAATAATATTGAACTCCGTTACACTTCATTCTCTCCCGCTGAATATCTGCAGTTGCATGGCGAGTTTATAAAAGGATTGAGTGTGATAGATGTAGTGATGAATTGCGGATGGGAGAAAACCGCTGGTCTACTTAAGACTACCTAATTATAAATCAGCAAGCGATTTTTTCGCGGCCAAAAATTCTTCCCAGATATTTTTTACAATTTCTGCGGCGGGTTTTATTTCATGCACCTGTGAAGCGACTTGTCCGATTTCCAATTCGCCTTCTTCCAAATCGCCTTCAAACATTCCACGCTTTGCACGAGCGCGACCGAGAATATTTTTTAACTCATCAACGCTTGCACCTTTTAGCTCTGCTTCATTTATCTGATTGAAGAATTTATTTTTTATCAATCGAACCGGAACTACTTTTTTCATTGAAAGCATGGTGCCGCCTTCGGGAGTTTCTGTAATTATTTTTTTAAATGAATCGTGTGCGGATGATTCCACGCTTGCAGCGAATCGTGTTCCGATTTGAACACCATCAGCACCGAGTGCAAATGCGGCGAGCATACTTTTTCCATTGGCAATTCCACCTGCTGCTATCACCGGAATTTTTACAGCTTCCCGCACCAATGGAATTAAAACCATGGTGGTTGTTTCTTCTCTTCCGTTGTGTCCGCCTGCTTCAAACCCTTCTGCAACCACGGCATCCACTCCGGCGGTTTCAGATTTTTGCGCGAACAATGCGCTGCTCACTACATGCACCACTGTTACACCTTTTTCTTTCAGAATGGAAGTCCATGTTTTCGGGTTGCCGGCGGAAGTGAAAATAATTTTTACTCCTTCGTCAATAATTATCTGAATGTGTTTGTCAATATCGGGATACAGCAACGGAACATTCACAGCGAATGGTTTTGAAGTTGAAGCTTTGCATTTACGAATGTGTTCGCGCAGAATATCAGGATACATACTTCCCGAACCAATGATGCCGAGTGCGCCTGCATTGCTGACAGCCGATGCCAATTCCCAACCCGAACACCAAATCATTCCTGCCTGATTTATGGGATAATTTATTTCAAAAAGCTTTGTGATTCTGTTTTGCACGACCGAAATGTAGCTCAGATAAATTTTCTCTTCAACTCAAATCAATCTCAGTATTGTCGCCAATATTTAAACTCTGACTGTGACCGCGAATAAATGCATCGCTGCCAATAACCGAACCATGTAAACTCACCGATTCCAATTGAGTGAAATTGCCAATGATGCTTTCTTTAATAATTGAATTCTGAATGGTGGAATTATCACCAACTGTAACATTGGGGCCAATAATGCTGTTTGATATTTTGCATCCTTCACCAATAAAAACAGGATCGATAACTATGGTCCGTTCAAATTTCGGATTGCGAATAGTCGCAAATCCTGCTTTGCGTAATAGAGTAGAATTGGTTTCAAGCAGCACTTCTTTTTTTCCGCAGTCGAACCAGTTGTTTACTTTGAAAGGTTTAAACGGAATGCCAATATCAATCATGCGCATGATGGCATCGGTCAATTGAAATTCATTTTTAGTACGCACATTATTTTTAATCAGGTAATCAAGCGAATCATACAACGCAACTGTTTCATTTATTTTATACAAACCAACCAATGCAAGATTGCTTCTTGGTATCTGTGGCTTTTCTTCTACCCGCACAATCATATCATCGTCACTCACTTCAGCAACACCAAAGCTGCGCGGGTCGTCAACTTTTTTCAACCCTAATAATGAATACTCCGAATCAACAATTGATTTCATATCAGCATCAAACACACTATCGCCAAGAACAATAATTATTTGTTCATTTTTGTTTACCACCTCTTTTGTTAACCAGATTGCATGACCGGTTCCTTCCCGCACTTCCTGCTCTACAAATTTCACTTTCAGATTCGGGAATTTCTTTTCTACAAAATCACGAATTTTTTCTCCAAGATATCCAATCACAAAAATGTATTCGGTCACTCCGGCTTTTATAAGTTCATCAATAATGAAACTGAGAATGGGTTTTCCGGCAACCGGAATTAATGCTTTTGGTTGCGTGTATGTGTGAGGACGAAGTTTAGTGCCGGCTCCGGCAACAGGAATAATGGCTTGCATAAATTTATTTCAATTAAAAATTATTGAACTGCAAATTTCAAAATAGTTTTTCTGAATACGAATGAAATGGAAATATTTTATAAAAAGAAAATAGACTTCGCGGGAAAGGGCTTTTGGGTTTATTAGTGAGTCTTCGACAAGCTCAGACTGACAGTACTTAAAATCGTCAATGTCACGCTGTGCTTGTCGAAGTGTTATTTTCCAAAGCAGTCTAATAAAAGAAAATGTACAATGTTTAAAACAACAAAGCCACCCTTTTGCAAGAATGGCTTTGACATTTTTATTTAAAACAGCAAACTGAATACTACTTACTGCCTACTGGCATTAAGATTCTTCTATTTCAATCTTCTCATTTAATCGGGTGCGAATTTGCATTTTTTGTGTTCCGAAATTGATGAGCATGCCCATGTCTTTTTCAGATTTTTTTAATCCGTTGCTAAAATGAACCATGTGTGGAACTTCTAAACGCGGAAGCGCTTTTAGCTCAATCATAATATTTTCAACAAAGAACTCCATTCGACTTGCACCAATCTGTGCGCCATCAATCATTCTTGTTTTTGCTTCCTTGGTTGTGTAAACAACTTTGGCTCTGGTCATTTCTTTAATCATAGCTTCCTGATAATGTTTTTCAGGAAAACCAGGACCCATGTTTTCATGCACAGTTGTTGCGCAAGCTGTAATCCTTTCTACGAGTTTCTCAAGGTCTGTCATAAGTGGATTTTTTTAGAGGGACACAAAAGTAAATCATTTTTCTTCAACTATTTCTTATTCGCCAACTGACCGCATGCGGCATCGATATCACGCCCTCTGCTTCGACGAATGGTCGCATTTAGTCCATAACCTTCTAATATGGCTGCAAATTTTTCCATTTTATCAAACGATAATCCTTTGTAAGCAACTCCCTGAACTTTATTATATTCAATCAGATTCACATGAATCAACTGGAATTTTTTGCAAAGAGTTACTAAGTTTTTAGCATCTTGTAAAGTATCGTTCACTCCTTCGAACAACACATATTCAAACGATATTCTGTTTCCTGTTTTCTCCCAGAAATATTGAAGAGACTCAGTTAAACTTTCTAAATTATTTTCCTGATTAATTGGCATCAGGCGGCTTCGCTTCTGATCATCAGCCGCATGCAACGAAAGAGCTAAACGGAAGCGAACTTTATCGTCAGCCAATTTCTTAATCATCTTTGAAATTCCAGCTGTGCTCACAGTAATTCTGCGTGGAGAAATAACCAATCCATCAGGGGCGCTAATTTTATCAATTGCCTTTATCACATTACTGTAATTAAGCAATGGTTCGCCCATTCCCATGAAAACAATATTTGTGAGGCGACGCTGGTGTTGCTCTTCTGAAATTTTATTCAGTTGTACTACTTGGTCAAAAATTTCGTCGTGAGTCAAGTTTCGTTCACGGTCCATTAAACCGGTAGCGCAAAAAGAACAAGTTAAACTACATCCCACTTGCGACGAAACACATGCTGTAACACGGTCAATTGCAGGGATTAAAACACCTTCAATAAAATAGTTATCAGAAGTTTTAAATCGAACTTTCACCACACCATCACTACTTCGCTGAATGGTATCAACAGTGATAGAATAGAGGTCGAAGTTTTCTTTTAGTTTTTCCCTTAATTCTTTTGAAAGGTTGCTCATATCGTCAATAGACGAAGCACCTTTTTGCCATATCCATTCCCAAACCTGTGTGGCACGGAATGTTTTTTCTCCTTGTTCATCGAGCACCTGTTTTATTTCATCTAACGAAAGGTGGCGAAGATTTTTTTTATCCTGTATTTTCATTGCGGCGGCAAATGTAAGCTATTGAAATAGTTTCGGGTTTTGAGTTGGTAATTTCGGGTTTTAGAAAATTACTTTTGTTGCCGATGAAAAAGTTTTCTGCAGAAAAAATTTTTACCGGAAAAGAAATATTAACCAACTCAGTAGTTATTACTAATGATACAGGAAAAATACTGTCGATTGAATCAATTGAAAATCATGAACAAACAACGGTTCAAATTTTCGATGGAGCAATTTGTCCTGGATTTGTAAATGCGCATTGTCATCTCGAACTTTCATACATGCGAAATAGAATTGAACGGGGAACAGGATTGGTTCAGTTTGTGAAAAATCTTTTAATCATCCGAAATGAAGAATTGGATGTGGTACTTGATGAAATTGAAATTGCAAATCAGGAAATGATACGGAATGGAATTATAGCTGTAGGCGATATCAGCAACGATGATCATTCACTGTTAACAAAGCAACAATCAAAAATTTACTATCACACTTTTGTTGAAGCTTATGGATTTAAACCGGAGAACTCATTTGAATATTTCAACGCAACAAAAAAAGTTTTTCTGAAAGCAAGAGAATTGAATTTGTCTGCATCAATTACTCCACACGCTCCTTATTCGGTTCCGACTGAATTGATGAAGTTGATTTACGGTTGGAAAGAAAATCATCCTGAAATTTTCAGTATTCACAATCAGGAAACAGAAGCAGAAACACAATTCTTTTTAAACGGAACAGGAGATTTTAAAATCCTGATTGACGATTTTTTTAAATTGAATTCATTGGAAGTATTTCATCCGACCGGAAAGCGAAGCATTGATTATCTGTTAGAGTTTTTACCTAAAGAAAAAAATGCACTGTTCGTTCACAACACTTTTACAACATCAGATGAATTGAAAAAAACTGCTGAAGATTTTCCGAATCTGTTTTGGTGTGCGTGCCCGAAAGCGAATTTGTATATCGAAAATCGTTTACCTGATTACAATAATTGGTTGCTGGTAAACAATAGAATTTGTATCGGTACTGACAGTCTTGCTTCCAACGACTCACTATCAATTTTAGAAGAAATGAAAACCATTCAATCCTATTTTCCTGATATAAAAACTGAAACACTAATTGGGTGGGCAACAATTAATGGTGCTAAGCTTTTAGAAATTGAAAATCAATTCGGCTCTTTTGAAATTGGAAAACAGCCCGGAATAAATCTGATTACTGATTTGAATGAAGATAATTCTTTTTCAAAAAATTCAGCTGTCAGAAAAATTATTTAGTAGTCAGTTTTATTCTAAAATATTTTATCCGGGGTCGATTTATAAAAATTACTAACAACTTATTTTCTCAACTATTATGGCTCAATAGCAACATTACATTTGCACTCTGAAAAAAACAAAATGCAATCCGTCAACATAAAATCAGCACTCATTTCAGTTTACTACAAAGACAATCTCGAACCCATCATTCGAAAACTATATGAGTCCGGTGTTCGGTTAATTTCTACAGGAGGCACCTATGATTTTATTTCGTCATTGGGAATTGCTTGTGAAAAAGTTGAAACTATTACAGGTTTTCCAGCTATTCTCGGCGGAAGAGTGAAGACACTTGACCCGCATGTGTTCGGGGGAATTTTAGCGCGTAGAGATTACGATGTGGATTGGGTGGAACTTGCGCAACATAAAATTGACACCATTGATTTGGTGATTGTTGATTTGTATCCGTTCGAAGAAACGCTTTTGAAAACTGATGATGAAAGTGAAATTATCGAGAAGATTGACATAGGCGGAATCAGTTTGATTCGTGCGGCGGCGAAAAACTTTAAAGATGTTTTGGTGGTCGCTTCACGAAATGATTATCCGGCATTGATGGAATTTCTCACCATAAAAAAATGCAGCACCGAAATCAACGACCGTCAGCTTTTTGCTTCGAAAGCATTTGCTGTAACATCAAATTACGATACAGCAATTTTTAATTACTTCAATTCAAATAGCCAACTTCCAGTTTTCAAAAAGAGCATTCATCAATCGCGTGTGCTGCGATACGGTGAGAATCCACACCAGCAAGGAGTTTTTTATGGCAATTTAGATGAACTGCTCGAGCAATTTCATGGCAAGGAGCTTTCGTACAACAATCTGGTGGATGTGCATGCGGCAATGGAATTGATAAAAGAATTTGAAGCGCCAACATTTGCAGTTATCAAGCACACCAATTCCTGCGGAGTGGCGAGTGATGAAAATTTATCGGAGGCATGGAAGAAAGCATTGGCTGGTGACCCTGTGAGTGCATTCGGTGGAGTGATAATCACGAATCGGAAAATTGACGAAGCAACAGCTAAACTGGTGAACGAATTATTTCTTGAAATTTTAATTGCTCCGGATTATGATTCATCAGCACTTGAACTTCTGAAATCGAAAAAGAACAGAATCATTCTGCAACAGAAAAAAAATCTCCCCGAAGGAAAACTATTCAAAAATATATTGAACGGAGTGATTGAACAGGATGAAGATTTGAAAACAGATGTTGCTGCAGAATTTAAAATTGCAACTGTAAAATCTCCGGAGAAAAATCAAATTGCCGATTTGGAATTTGCTTCGAAAGTGTGCAAGCATTTAAAATCGAATACCATCACTTTGGTTCGTAATCAGCAATTACTTTCAATGGGTTGCGGACAAACTTCGAGAGTGGATGCATTGAAGCAGGCAATTGAAAAAGCAAAAAATTTTGGCTTCGATTTAAAAAATTCAGTGATGGCATCTGATGCATTTTTTCCGTTTCCGGATTGTGTGCAAATAGCAGGTGAAGCTGGTGTAACAGCCGTGATTCAACCCGGCGGTTCTATAAAAGATAAAGACAGCATTGATTACTGCAATAAGCACAACATGGCAATGGTGCTGACCGGAACCAGACATTTTAAACACTGATTTGATTTGGTTTTTAGATATAAACTTCCTTCTAAACAGTCTTTTGACTTCGATTCTCTACCATTCACAATTCTGATGTTTATTCCGATGGTATAATTAAAGTTGTGGTTGCCGCCAATTATATTTTCTTTCCGAAAGGAAAAAACAGTCGTGTAAATACAGAATAAATATTCCAACTTTGCGCACTCAAGAATTTTCCACAAAAAACACATGGGCTTATTTAATTTTCTCACTCAGGAAATTGCAATTGACCTGGGCACTGCCAACACTGTAATTATTCACAACGATAAAGTTGTTGTGGATGAACCCTCCATTGTTGCCATTAATAAAACTACAGGAAAGGTGATTGCGGTGGGCAAGCGCGCCCGACAGATGTATGAAAAAACACACGAGAATTTAAAAACAATTCGTCCGCTTCGCGACGGTGTTATTGCCGATTTTAACGCGGCAGAAATCATGATTCGCGAGATGATAAAAATGATTCATCCGAAAAGTTTTTTCTTCACTCCTTCTTGGCGGATGGTTATTTGTATTCCATCAAACATAACTGAAGTGGAGAAACGCGCAGTAAAAGACAGTGCCGAACAGGCAGGTGGTCGTGAAGTATATCTGATTCATGAACCAATGGCGGCGGCACTTGGAATTGGAATTGATGTGGAAGAACCGGTCGGCCACATGATTATTGACATTGGGGGAGGAACAACCGGAATATCAGTTATTGCGCTAGCCGGTATTGTTTGCGACCAATCTATTCGCGTGGCAGGAGATGAGTTTACTGCTGATATTATTGATTTTGTTCGTCGACAACACAACATGGCTATTGGTGAACGAACTGCTGAGGATATAAAAATTAATGTGGGTTCAGCAATTCCTGATTTAGAAAATCCTCCTGATGATTATGCTGTGCAAGGAAGAGATTTAATGACAGGAATTCCTAAACAAATTACAATTTCGTACGCTGAAATTGCTCACGCTTTGAATGAATCTATTTCAAGAATTGAAGAAGCAGTTTTAAAAGCTTTGGAGTCAACTCCGCCTGAATTGGCTTCGGATATTTATCGCACCGGTTTGCACATTACAGGTGGTGGTGCATTGTTGCGTGGATTGGATAAAAGGTTGGCACAAAAAACAAAACTGCATGTGTCTATTGATGATGATCCGCTTCGTGCTGTTGTTCGTGGTTCAGGCATTGCATTAAAAAATATTGCACGGTATCCGTTCTTGATGTCTTAAGTAATTTTTCTCATTTACATAGCACAACTAAATTCATTCAGAAATTTTCATAGCTCTCAAAGTTGAATGCGCAACATTTTTTCTTTACTCGTTCGCTATCATGCATTCATACTTTTTATTTTATTAGAAGTGAGCAGCATTGTTTTAATAGTGAATAACAAAAGCTATCACCGTGCAGCATTTATAAATTCATCAAATGTTATATCTGCAAAAGTTTTTACGGTTTACAATAATTTTATTGAATACATACATTTAAGCCAGGAGAACAAAAGATTGGCTGATGAAAATGCAGTACTGCGGAATCAACTGAAGAATTCATTTTACGATGCATCGTTTCAACAAATTACAGTGAACGATTCAGTGTACAAACAATTGTATAAATACATTCCGGCAAAGGTGGTGAACATTTCCATTAACAAACTGAACAACTACATTACCATTGATAAAGGTAAAAACCAAGGTGTGGATGTGAAGATGGGAGTGATAGGCCCGAACGGAATTGTTGGAATTGTAAAAGATGTATCAGACAATTATGCATCGGTGATTCCGGTTTTGCACAATGATTTTAAAGTGAGTGCGCGTGTTGGCGCAGGTGGAAATTTAGGCTCATTATCGTGGGACGGCAGCAGTCCGGAGTTCGCGCAGTTAGATGGAATTCCAAAGCAGATAAAAATTGCAGTAGGCGATAAAATTTATACAGGCAGCGAAACAAAAAAATTTCCTGAAAATATTTTAGTCGGCATCATTACCTCTTTCACTCCAAACACCAACGATAATTTTTACGACATTGAAGTTCATCTCAGCACCGACTTCCGAAGTATATCATATGTATATGTGGTGAACAACCTGATGAAAAATGAATTGGAAAATTTAGAACAACATTCACAAAATGATAATTGATTTTTTTTATCAGCTTATTCGGTTTGTGGTGCTTGTGCTCATACAGGTTTTAATTTTAAATAATCTTTTATTGCCCGGAGTTTTTAATCCATACATCTATCCGTTGTTCTTATTGTTGCTGCCCATTCGAATGCCAATCTGGTTATTGTTGCTGGTTGGTTTTGTCGCAGGATTAACCATTGATTTATTTTCGAACACCATGGGAATGCACGCCGCCGCAAGTGTTTTGTTGTGTTTTATGCGGCCACAGGTTTTAAAATTAATTGAACCATCAGGTGGATATGAGCAAACAGATAAACCATCATTAAGTCACATGGGATTCCGATGGTTCGCTACATATGCATCTATTCTTGTGGTTATTCATCACTTGTTTTTTTTCTTTATTGAAACGCTGGAGTTCGGTCAGTTCGGGTTTATGTTGCTGAAAATTTTATTGAGCACATCGCTTTCATTATTAATAATATTTCTGACAGAATTTTTTTTCATCAGAAGAAAATCGAGATAGTTATAAATGGATACACTCGCATCAAGACGAAGAGTGGTGCAAATGGTGTTCATCATCATTTCAGTTATTTTTATTTTACGATTGCTGTTTATTCAGGTGTTGAACAAAAGTTATCAGCAGCTCGCAAATAATAATGTGTTGCGAAAAGTTACTTTGTATCCATCACGCGGTTTGATTTATGACCGGAACGGAAAATTGATTTTATTCAATCAGGCAGAATATGATTTGCTGGTAATTCCGGGCCAATTAAAAAAATTCGACACCACAAATCTTTGTCTCACTTTAGGAATTGAAACTGCATCATTCAAAAAAGATTTACTGAAAGCATATACTTATTCTCGCTTTAAACCAACCGTAATTGTAAAAGGAATTCAACCGGAGTTGTATGCGCAGTTGCAGGAAGATATGTTTATGTATCCCGGGTTTTATACTGAGGTAAGAACTGTCCGCACTTATCCTTTCCCCGCAGCGGCGCATGTGCTCGGATATATTTCGGAAGTAACACCAAAGCAAATTGAAAAATCAAACGGATATTACCAGCAAGGTGATTACATAGGTACGGGAGGATTGGAGCAGTATTACGAAAAAGTTTTGCGTGGAAAAAAAGGAGTAAAATATGTTCTGGTTGATGTTCACAATCGTGAGCAAGGTTCGTTTAACGATGGCGCATTAGATACCCTTGCCATTCCAGGCACAAACATGTACACCACACTCGATATTAATTTGCAACTATACGGTGAAAAATTAATGCAGGGAAAAGTTGGTAGTGTAGTTGCAATTGAACCTTCAACCGGTGAGGTGCTCGCAATGATCAGCAGTCCGAGTTATGACCCGCGATTATTAACAGGAAGAAACAGAGGAAAAAATTTCAGTAAACTTTATGCTGATTCTTTGAAACCATTATTCGTTCGTCCGCTTAAAGCATCGTATCCACCTGGTTCCATTTACAAACCATTGTTGGGATTAATCGGATTGCAGGACGAAGCCATTGTTCCGTCCACAACTTATTCATGTCCCGGTGCTTATTATGTTGGAAGTTTAAGAGTGGGGTGTCACCATTCTGGTTTTGTAAATAATATTATTGAAGCCATTCAACATTCATGTAATGCATATTTCTGTATGACATTCAGAAGGGTAGTTGACAACAATAAATATAAAACTGTTGCGCAAGGATTAGATAGTTGGAAATCATACCTCTCAAGTTTCGGCATTGGTGTGAAAATGGAAACTGATTTACCTGGTGTTGGTTATGGATTTATTCCCGGATCAGATTACTACAATAAAATTTATGGAAATGGAAGATGGAATTCTGTCACCATTATTTCATTGGGAATCGGACAAGGCGAAATTGGATTTACTCCACTGCAAATGGCAAATGAAATGGCAACCATTTCTAATCATGGGTTTTTTTATACTCCTCATCTTGTGAAAAAAATTGATGATGATACATCCACCGTTCTGAAAAAATTTAAAGAAAAAAAAATAATTCCGATTGAAAAACAATGGTTCGATATTACAGTTGAAGCCATGAAGGAAGTGGTAGAAGCCGGAACAGGACGAATAGCGCAAATACCCGGAGTTACAATGGGAGGAAAAACAGGTACCGCACAAAACCCGCATGGAAACGATCACTCACTTTTTATTTGTTTTGCTCCGGTTGAAAATCCGAAAATTGCCATTGCAGTAATTGTAGAGAACGCGGGCTTCGGTGCAACTTACGGCGCGCCAATAGCAAGTTTAATGATTGAAAAATACCTGAACGATTCCATTTCAACTCCACGCAAATATTTAGAACAACGAATGTTTGATGCCGATTTAATTCACCACCATTTTCAACCAACACCTGAACATTAAATTGTAGGGCGCAATGCATTGCGACTCTACAATAGCAAACTGAAATTTTAAAAAGGATAAAAACCCCGAACCTAAAAAACCAAAACTCGCAACTAACAAAAAATGGACAAACGCAAAACCACCAACAACCTCGATTGGGGCATTATACTTTTGTATAGTGTGTTTGTCGCCATTGGTTTGTTGGTCGTATATGCATCCAGTCACGACGATACCAAACCATTTTTCGATTACAGACAATTATATATCCGGCAATTAATATGGGTAGGAACTTCTGCAATACTTGCAATTTTTATTCTTGTTACTGATAATAAATTTTACACCTCATTCGCTTACATCATTTATGCAGCGGTTATACTTTTAGTTGTTGGTGTTTTCTTTTTCGGTCATGAGGTGAACGGGAATAAAAACTGGTTTGAGATAGGAAGTTTTCAATTGCAGCCATCGGAGTTTGCAAAATTTTCGGTGGCGCTGGCGCTTGCAAAATTCCTGAGCAATCAGAATATCAATCTCAAATACAACAAGCATAAAATGATGGCGCTTGCATTAATATTTTTTCCGGCGCTGTTAATTCAACTTCAGGGCGATACCGGTTCCACCTTAGTTTTTCTTGGGTTTTTTTTAGTGCTGTATCGTTTTGGTTTGCCCGGCGAAATATTAATGTTCGGTGTTGGCGTGCTTGCACTTTCAGTTTTTGCACTGGTGATTGATAAATTTATTCTCATTGGTATTTTATTTTTTCTGGCAGGTACATCGTTGTATTTTATAAAAAGAAACCGCTCAGCCTACTTAATTATTGCAGGATTATTTATTGGCGCTTCACTTTATGTAACCACCACCAATTATGTTTTCAATAATGTGCTGAAGCTTCATCAGCAGCAACGGATAAAAGTTTTACTCGGACAGGAAGTAAATGTGAAAGATGCAGATTACAATGTTCGTCAATCAAAAATTGCCATTGGCTCCGGTGGATTTCTTGGCAAAGGGCCGTTGCATGGAACATTAACTAAGTACAATTTTGTACCCGAACAGCATACCGATTTTATTTTCTGCACCATTGGCGAGGAATATGGTTTCTGGGGAACCTCACTTTTTGTTTCGCTATTTTTATTTTTCCTCACCCGCATACTCACACTTGCCGAACGACAACGATCCAAGTTTTCAAGAATATACGCTTATGGCGTTGCTTCAATTTTATTCTTCCACTTCTTAATCAATATCGGAATGACCATTGGGCTTGCACCTGTTATTGGAATTCCATTGCCATTCATCAGTTACGGTGGTTCATCACTTTGGTCATTTACAATTTTACTTTTTGTATTAATAAAATTGGATGCCGACAGGTTAGCGGTGCTTCGATAAAATAAAATTGATATGAAATGTTTTCCATTATCAGAAGGAACATACACTGTTGACCAATCTAAAAATTTTATTCCATTTAATTCTGCAACTGATTCAGTTAAAGACAGACCGGGTTCTTTGTTGGTTGAAATTTGTCCGTTCCTGATTATTTCAGAAGAAGGATTAATAATTATTGACCCTGGATTAGGAATGAAAAATGAGGATGGAGAATTTCAAATCATAAAAAACCTTTCACAACTCGGATACAATTCAACAGATATAAATATTGTTTTATTGAGTCACCTGCACAAAGATCACATTGGCGGATTTGCATATGATGAGAATGGAGAAATGAAACCCATGTTTCCGTATGCCGAATATTTTTATCAGGAAGAAGAAATGAATGAAGCACTTTCAAAACTTCCATCAAAATCATTTGACGAAAGCAAATTATTGTTTTTAAAAAACAGGGAGGAGAAAATTGTTTTGAAAGGAAATACTCAATTGAATAAAAATATTTCCTGTGAAATTTCAGGTGGTCATACAAAATATCATCAGGTATTCTGGATTGATCTGGGAAACGAAAAATATTTTTATGGAGGCGATGTTTTACCACAAGGCTCACAACTCATCAGAAAGTTTGCAGCCAAGTATGATTACAACGGAAAAGAATCAGCGGCACTTAGAATGCAGTACGGAAAAAAATGTGCGGAAGAAAATTATGCATGTTTATTTTTTCATTCTTCAGTAAATCCAATTTCGAAAGTGAAATATGAAGACGAAAGATTTGTATTAATACCCTATTAAAAAAACTACTTACTGCAAACTGTTTACCGTGTACTGACAATCATCGCCAGAAAAAAACCTTCTCCCCTAAAAACTTCAATGGCCTCGGAATATTCTTCCGCATAAGCCAAGGTTTATCAGTTGCATATCTTTTTATATGATTCATGGTTTCTTCAATATCATCTGTAACTAAAAACAATTCAAAATCTTTAATATCAATTGCCTTATTGTCCTCCATTGTTTTTAACTGCATTAATAAATTACTCCAGTATTCTTTTCCGAATAAAATAACAGGAAAGCCTTTAATCTTTCCGGTTTGAATTAAAGTAAGCGCTTCAAACAATTCATCCAAAGTTCCAAGACCGCCAGGCATTGCTACAAAAGCATATGAGTATTTAAACATCAATACCTTCCTCACAAAAAAATGTTTGAAGGTTACTTCTCTTGTTAAGTATGGATTTTCTTTTTGTTCATGCGGTAATTTTATGTTGCAGCCAATCGAAATCCCACCTGCTTCAAACGCTCCTTTGTTTGCTGCCTCCATTACACCGGGGCCGCCACCTGTCATTACTCCAAAGCCAAGTTTCGAAATTGCAGCACCCATTTCAATTGCTCTTTTATACACCGAATGTTCGGTGCTAAATCTTGCTGAACCAAACACAACTACACATGGCCCTGCGAAATGTAATGTTCTGAATCCTTTTATAAATTCAAACATAATTTCTAATGTAAATCCAAAATCCTTTAATCTTGAATGGGGACCTTCCAGAAAATAACTCTCGTTATTAATTTTAAAGTCTGATGGTGCTACATCTTTATTCATATTAAATTTTATGACGCATCAAATAACGCATTTAGTCGATTAATAAAACAATCTTAACGAAGCAAGAACATTGAGGTTATATGACTGATTAAGCTTTGTATCCTAAAATTGCCCCAAAATATAAATGTTAGAATGCATACTTAATCTTGTTTTCTATTTCTTTTATCGTTAAATAAATGACTTCTGTCGAATTCATGATTCTCACTATCGGTACACAAATATATTTGACCTCCTTAAAAATCCATAGCGAATAATTCAATGAAAATGAAAAATAAATCAATAATCAATTTTAAACCCATTAGCTTATGAAAATTCGATGTACATCGCTTTTGGTTTTACTGATGACAGTTTACTGTAGCATTTTTACAGTCAACACATCGGTAGCCTTCAGTAAGGAAGAACTGAATTCAGTTTTCGCTTCTTTAGTAACAAAAACGAGTGAGTCTGTGAAAATCACAACTCCCAAGTTTTATGAAATGGGAACTGCTCCTATTTCAATCAGTTCTGTTGCTTTGCCGCCCACATGTTTTGGGGGAAGTAACGGTTCAATTAACATTACTGTGTCAGGTGGAAATTCGCCTTATTCCTATTTATGGAGTACTGGTGCATCTACCGAAGACATCAATTCACTGACAGCAGGTAGCTATACAGTTACCGTGCATGATGTAACCGGACAAGTGGCAACAAGCACCATATCGGTTGCTTCTGCTGTTCAAATTGTTGGTTTCATTAATTGTGGTCAGGTTTGTTTTGGTAATTGCAATGGAATAGCGGACTTAACACTTTTAAGTGGAACAGCACCTTTTACCTATCATTGGAATACAGGCGCAACTACACAGGATATAACTGGGCTATGCGTAGGAATTTATTCAGTGACTGTTACCGACGCGTTGGGTTGCACTAAATTGCTGTCACAACAGGTTAACGCTTATGGCGCAATGACTCTATCAACAACCAAAGTTGATTTAGTTTGTAACGGAGTTTGTAATGGTTCAATAGATTTAACAGTAACTGGTGGAACCGCTCCTTTTAGTTATAATTGGTCAAATGGAGCTACTACTCAGGATTTAACTGGAATTTGCGCAGGTGGATATTCAGTAACTGTAACCGATTTTAATGGTTGTACTAAAGCAACTTCAAATACAATTACTCAACCTCAGCCTTTTACTTGTTCAATTTCTGGGGGTAATAATTTCTGTCAAGGTCAATCTTCACAAATGTGTGTTACTTCCGCTTCTTCTTATTCTTGGAGCAACGGCGCATCAACACAATGTATCACAGTAACAGCAGGTGGAACATATTCAGTAACAGTAACGAACGCAAATGGTTGTACCAGCAGTTGTTCAAAAACTGTTGAGGCTTATGCACTTCCTACATGCAATATCACAGGAAATAATTTCTGCGTAGGACAATCAAGTCAGTTATGTGCAGGCGCGGGAATGGCTTCATACTCATGGAGCACTGGCGCATCAACACAATGTATCACTGTAACAACAGGCGGAACATATTCAGTAACAGTAACGAACGCAAATGGTTGTACCAGCAGTTGTTCAAAAACTGTTGAGGCTTATGCACTTCCTACATGCAATATCACAGGAAATAATTTCTGCGTAGGACAATCAAGTCAGTTATGTGCAGGCGCGGGAATGGCTTCATACTCATGGAGCACTGGCGCATCAACACAATGTATCACTGTAACAACAGGCGGAACATATTCAGTAACAGTAACGAACGCAAATGGTTGTACCAGCAGTTGTTCAAAAACTGTTGAGGCTTATGCACTTCCAACTTGCAACATCACGGGAAGTAATTTCTGTATCGGTCAATCAAGTCAGTTGTGTTCAGCAACAGCTTCTTCATATTTATGGAGCACAGGCGCATCAACACAATGTATCACAGTAACTTCAGGCGGAACTTATTCTGTAACTGTAACGAACGCTAATGGTTGTACCAGCAGTTGTTCTAAAACAGTTGAAGCTTATTCTCTTCCAACATGCAACATCACAGGAAGTAATTTCTGTATCGGTCAATCAAGTCAGTTGTGTTCAGCAACAGCGTCTTCATACTTATGGAGTACAGGTGCTACATCACAATGTATTACAGTAACAACAGGCGGAACATATTCAGTAACAGTAACGAACGCTAATGGTTGTACCAGCAGTTGTTCTAAAACTGTTGAGGCTTATGCACTTCCAACATGCAACATCACAGGAAGTAATTTCTGTGTTGGTAGTTCTTCACAATTGTGTGCAGCTACTGCAACTTCATATTCATGGAATACAGGGGCATCAACACAATGTATCACTGTAACAACAGGCGGAACATATTCAGTAACAGTAACGAATGCGAACGGATGTACTTCTTCTTGTTCTAAAACAGTTGTTGCTTACGAATTACCTGCTTGTTCAATTTCAGGAAGTAATTTCTGCCAAGGTCAGTCATCACAATTGTGTGCTGCTACTTCATCTTCATACTTATGGAGCACAGGAGCAACATCACAATGTATCACTGTAACATCAGGTGGAACTTATTCAGTAACTGTAACAAATGCTAACGGTTGCACAAGCAGCTGCAGCAAAACAGTAGAGTCTTATGCACTTCCAACATGCAACATCACAGGAAGTAATTTCTGTATCGGTCAATCAAGTCAGTTGTGTGCAGGAGCAGGAATGGCTTCATACTCATGGAGTACCGGAGCATCAACACAATGTATCACAGTAACTGTAGGCGGAACATATTCGGTAACAGTAACGAACGCTAATGGTTGTACCAGCAGTTGTTCTAAAACTGTTGAGGCTTATGCACTTCCAACATGCAACATCACAGGAAGTAATTTCTGTATCGGTCAATCAAGTCAGTTGTGTTCAGCAACAGCTTCTTCATACTTATGGAGCACAGGCGCATCAACACAATGTATCACAGTAACTTCAGGCGGAACTTATTCTGTAACTGTAACGAACGCTAATGGTTGTACCAGCAGTTGTTCTAAAACAGTTGAAGCTTATGCACTTCCAACTTGCAACATCACAGGAGAAAACTTCTGCTATGGTGGTTCAAGTCAATTGTGTTCTGCAACAGCGTCTTCATACTTATGGAGCACCGGAGCATCAACACAATGTATCACAGTAACTTCAGGCGGAACTTATTCAGTAACTGTTACCAATGCAAATGGTTGTACAAGTACTTGCAGTAAACAAATTACTCAGTACCAACTGCCATCATGCAGTATTTCAGGTAATAATTTCTGCACTGGTAGTTCATCACAATTATGTGTAACATCAGTATTTGCGTCTTATACATGGAGTACAGGAGCATCAACACAATGCATCACAGTAACAACAGGTGGAACATATTCAGTAACAGTAACGAACGCTAATGGTTGCACCAGCAGTTGTTCAAAAACTGTTGAGGCTTATGCACTTCCAACTTGTAACATCACAGGAGGCAATTTCTGTGTTGGACAATCATCACAGTTGTGTGCAGCAACCGCATCCTCATACTTATGGAGCACAGGTGCTACTACACAATGTATTACAGTAACAACAGGCGGAACATATTCAGTAACAGTAACGAACGCAAATGGTTGTACCAGCAGTTGTTCTAAAACAGTTATTGCTTATGCAAATCCAGTTGCTGTAATTACAGGTGTTAATGTATCTTGTTATGGTGCATGCAATGGTTCAGCAAGTGTATCAGTACCTGGGACAAATGGTAATTACTCTTACTCATGGAGCACAGGTGCTTCAACAAATTCAATCAATGGATTGTGTCCAAACACATATTGTGTAACAGTAACAGATGGTAATGGTTGCACAGATATTAAGTGTGTAACAATAACTCAACCAGCGCATTTACAATGCTACATTAACTGTTCACAATTGTTGTGCTATGGCGATCAAAATGGAATAGCTGATTTATCAGTTGTTGGCGGAACAGCACCATTTGTTTACCATTGGAATACAGGTGCCACAACACAAGACTTAAGCGGATTAGCTGCAGGCATATATTGCGCAACTGTAACCGATGCAAATGGATGTACTACATTCTGTTGTCAGAATGTTACCCAACCAACTCAATTGGTTGCAAATGCAAACTCAACGAATATTTCTTGTAATGGATATTGCAACGGAACTGCTAATGCAAGTGCAGTTGGCGGAACACTTCCATATTCATATTTGTGGAGCAATGGGAATACAAATTCAAGTATTACCGGACTTTGCCCTGATACTTATTGTGTAACAGTAACTGATGCTCATGGATGTAAAGACATCAAATGTGTAACAGTTACTCAACCTCCTGTATTAGCAGCATTAACAAGTTCAACAAATGTTACTTGTTATCATGCATGTAACGGAACTGCAAGTGTTACCAATGTAAGTGGTGGAACAAGTCCATATTCTTATACTTGGTACAATGGCAGCACCGGAACAAGTGTTAACGGGCTTTGTAATGGACAATATTGTGTAACTGTTTACGATGCTCATCAGTGTTCAATTATTAAATGTGTAACAATTACTCAACCTGATAGCTTGTATGTAACCTTCACTAAAGGAAATGTACAGTGTAACGGCGGACATGATGGATATATTAATATCACAGTTGTTGGTGGAACCGCACCATTCTCATTTGTTTGGTCAAACGGCGCAACAACTGAAGATATAAGTAATTTGTCATCAGGCGGATACTGTGTAACAGTTACTGATGCTCATAATTGCGTTTATTCAAGATGCTTCTCAATCGGTCAGCCGCCGGCTTTAAGTATTCCTTCCATTAAGCATAATGTTAATTGCTTTGGTGGAAATGATGGTTCAGTTGATATAACAGTAACAGGAGGAACTCCTGCTTATTCATATCATTGGAGCAATGGCGCAACAACACAAGATATCAGCAATTTAATTGCAGGAAATTATTGTGTAACTGTTACAGATTCACACGGTTGTACAGCTAAAAAATGCTTTGTTATATATCAGCCACCAGCTTTGAGTGTAAACTACACAAAAACTAATTTAACTTGTTACAATGTTTGTACTGGAAGTATCAACTTAACTGTAACCGGAGGAACTGCTCCATACACTTATCATTGGGCAAATGGTGCTACTACTTCTAACTTAAGTTCATTGTGTGCAGGTCAATACTGTGTTACAGTTTATGACGCACATCAATGTTCAAAAGTTAAATGCATTACACTAACTCAACCAAATCCTTTAACTTGTAGCGTTAATGGTAATAATTTCTGTCAGGGAAGTTCATCACAACTTTGTGCTAGCGCTGGAATGGCTTCTTATTCATGGAACACAGGAGCAACCACACAATGTATCACGGTAACTACAGGTGGAACTTATTCAGTAACTGTTACTAATGCAAATGGTTGTACAAGTGTTTGTGAAAAAACAATTACTGCTTACCCGCTTCCACAATGCGGAATCACAGGAAATAATTTCTGTCAGGGACAATCAAGTCAATTGTGTTCAGCAACTGCTTCTTCATACTCTTGGAGTACTGGAGCAACAACACAATGTATTACTGTAACTTCAGGTGGAACATATTCTGTAACTGTAACGAATGCTAATGGTTGTACCAGCAGTTGTTCAAAAACAGTTGAAGCATATTCACTTCCAACTTGTAACATTTCAGGAGAAAACTTCTGCTATGGTGGTTCAACACAATTGTGTTCTGCAACAGCATCTTCATACTTATGGAGCACAGGAGCAACAACACAATGTATTACCATTACTACAGGTGGAACCTATTCTGTAACGGTAACGAATGCCAATGGTTGTACAAGTTCTTGCGATAAAACAATAACTCAATACCAATTACCGGCTTGCAACATTACCGGAGAAAACTTCTGCTATGGTGGTTCATCACAATTGTGTGCAGGTACTGCATCTTCATATTTATGGAGTACAGGAGCTACTACACAATGTATTACTGTAACTACAGGTGGAACCTATTCAGTAACTGTAACCAATGCTAATGGTTGTACTACTTCATGTGATAAAACAATCACACAGTATCAACTTCCATCATGCAGCATTACCGGTGCAAATTTCTGTACCGGAAGTTCATCACAATTGTGTGTATCAACAGCATCTTTTTACTCATGGAGTACTGGTGCATCTACACAATGTATTACTGTAACTTCTGGAGGAACTTACTCAGTAACTGTAACAAATGAAAATGGTTGTACCAGCAGTTGTTCAAAAACTGTTGAAGCATACCAACTTCCTTATTGCAATATCACCGGTAATAATTTCTGTATTGGAAGTTCAACACAATTGTGTTCTGCAACTGCTTCTTCATATTTATGGAGCACAGGAGCATCAACACAATGTATTACTGTAACTTCTGGTGGAACATATTCAGTAACTGTAACGAACGCTAATGGTTGTACCAGCAGTTGTTCAAAAGTAGTTACTGCTTATCCGCTTCCAGTTGCAACCGCAACAAGAACAAATGTTACTTGTTATGGTGCTTGTAACGGAACTGCAAGTGTGAGTGTATCCGGAGGATCTGGTTCATTTAACTATTTGTGGAGTACAGGTGCAACAACAACTACAATCAATGGACTTTGCCCTGATACATACTGTGTAACCGTAACTGATGTTAACGGATGTACTGATGTTAAATGTGTGACAATAACTCAACCATTGTTATTACAGTGTTATATTAATTGTTCTCAATTATTATGTAATGGAGATCAAAATGGAATAGCTGACTTATCAGTAGTAGGTGGAACTGCTCCATTTACTTATAGCTGGAACAACGGTGCAACTACTCAAGACCTTAGTGGATTAGGAGCTGGTTTGTATTGTGCAACAGTTACAGATGCTAACGGATGTACTTCATTCTGTTGTCAAGTTGTTACTCAGCCTACACCTTTAACTGCTGAAATCAGCGGATCTAACTTAAGTTGTTACAGTGTTTGTAACGGAACTGCAAGCATTACTGCAGCAGGTGGAACTGCTCCTTACTCTTATAGCTGGAGCAATGGAGGTACTGATGCAAACATCATTGACCTTTGTGCAGGTACATATTGCGTAACAGTTTATGATGCTCATCAGTGTTCAATTGTTAAGTGTGTTACTTTAACAGAACCTGAACAATTGATTTGCATATTCGAATGTTCAAGTCATGCTTCTTGTTATGGAGAATGTAATGGAATAGGTGAAGTATTAATCTTCGGAGGAACTGCACCATATTCTTACAGTTGGAGTACCGGTGAAACCACAGAAACAATCAGTGGGTTGTGCGCCGGATTCTATTGTGTAACAATTACAGATGCAAACGGATGTACTTGCGAAGCTTGTATGTTGTTTGAACAACCTGATCCAATTGTAATATCAATTTCAAGTCAGAATTCATACTGTGTTGGAACATGTTCTGGAACTGCAACTGCAACTGTAACAGGTGGAACTGGTCCGTTTACTTATATCTGGAGCAATGGTGCAACTGATCTTTCAATCAGCAATCTTTGCGCAGGAACCTACTGTGTAACTGTTTATGATTGGGGAATTTCACCTGAACATGATCCTAATGTACTGTATTGTATGGCGACTGAATGTGTAACAATTGGTTCTTCTGACCCATTATTGTTTACAACTTCAGTACAACAACCTACTTGTAACGGATATTGCAACGGATCACTTGATCTTGGAGTTTCCGGAGGTACAATGCCTTACAATTACAATTGGGATAATGGTGCAACTACTGAAGATTTATCAGGATTGTGTGCAGGTACATATTGTGTAACTGTAACAGATGCTCATAATTGTACTAAAGCAATTTGCATTGAAGTTGGACAGCCAACAGTAATAACTGCTGATGCCGGATCAACAAATGTTACATGTAACGGATATTGCAATGGAACTGCAACAATCAGCAATGTAAGTGGTGGAACAAGCCCTTATACTTATAATTGGTATGATGGAAGTTCTGCAACAAGCGTGAGTGGATTGTGTCCAGGTCAGTACTGTGTTACTGTTTACGATGCACATCAGTGTTCACTCGTTAAATGTGTAACTATTACTGAACCAGCAACTTTAACTGCTGAAATCAGCGGATCTAACTTAAGTTGTTACAGTGTTTGTAACGGAACTGCAAGCATTACTGCAGCAGGTGGAACTGCTCCTTACTCTTATAGCTGGAGCAATGGAGGTACTGATGCAAACATCATTGACCTTTGTGCAGGTACATATTGCGTAACAGTTTATGATGCTCATCAGTGTTCAATTGTTAAGTGTGTTACTTTAACAGAACCTGAACAATTGATTTGCATATTCGAATGTTCAAGTCATGCTTCTTGTTATGGAGAATGTAATGGAATAGGTGAAGTATTAATCTTCGGAGGAACTGCACCATATTCTTACAGTTGGAGTACCGGTGAAACCACAGAAACAATCAGTGGGTTATGCGCCGGATTCTATTGTGTAACAATAACAGATGCAAACGGATGTACTTGCGAAGCTTGTATGTTGTTTGAACAACCAGAGCCAATTGAAATTACTTTCAATTCAACAAATCCAACTTGTAATGGTGTTTGTAACGGAAGTGCAACAGCAAGTGTAACAGGCGGTGTTGGTCCATTCACATATTTGTGGAGCAATGGTTCAACTGATCTTACAATCAATAATCTTTGTGCAGGAACATTCTGCTTCACTGTAACTGATTGGGGAATTTCACCTGAACATGACCCAAGCGTGCTTTTCTGTTCTGCAACAAACTGTGTAACTATCACTGCTCCTGAAGCAATGCAGGCAAGTATTATTGGTGTTGATGCAACAGTTTGTCAGGGTATCACTTGCGATGGTTCTGCAAATCTTACAGTAACCGGAGGAACTTTACCATACACATATGCTTGGAGTAACGGAGCAACTACTGAAGACCTAAGTGCAATTTGCTCAGGTTCTTATTCAGTAATTGTAACTGATGCAAACGGATGTACACAAAATGCTAATACTACAATTACTTGTACTCCTCCTCCTCCTCCATGTAACATGACATTATCGCGTGTTGCGACCAATAATGTTTGCTTTGGAAACTGCGTTGGAACAATAAATCTTACAGTATCGAATGCGACTGCACCATACAATTTTGCATGGTCAAATGGCGCCTCTATTGAAGATTTGAGTAGCCTTTGTGCAGGAACATATAGTGTTATTGTAACAGATTTCTACGGATGTACTAATACTACTTCTGCAACAATTACACAGAACAGTCAAATTATTGTAACTGCAACAAATACAAGTTCATCTTGTTCTAACTCTTGTTGCAATGGTTCAGCTTCAGTTTCAGCTACAGGCGGAAATGCTCCTTACATTTATCATTGGTCAACAGGCGCTACTTGCACTGCAATTTATGGTTTGTGTACAGGAACATACTGTGTAACTGTTACTGATAATGTTGGTTGCACCGGTTCTTCTTGTGTAACTATCAGTTGCCCTCCTCCTCCTGGATGTGATGGTTTCAGAACACAAACTCAAGGTGGATACGGAAATGGTGGTGCACCTGGTGTTTACATGGCTGCTCATTTTGCCTCAGCTTTTCCAAATGGTTTAACAGTTGGTGGAACAAGTTGTACCGGAAGTCATTGGTTAAAATTGACTACTGCTCAAGCTGTAACTGATTTCTTGCCTTCAGGTAGCACACCTACAAAACTTCTTCAAAACTGGACTAATCCTGGTTCTGCTTTGAATAATGTTTTTGCTGGTCAGGTTGTTACTGCAGCGCTTAGTCTTGGTTTCGATAATACTGATCCAAATTTCAGTTCAAACTCAATTCATCTGAAAGATTTGTATTTCAATACAGGAACATTTGCAGGATGGACAGTTCAGCAAGTATTTAATGAGGCTAATAAGAAACTAAGCGGTTGCTATAGCAGCTATTCTTATACTCAATTGAATAATGCAATGGATATGTTTAATCAAAACTACGATGATGGAACTGTTGACTTAGGTCATTTACAATGTACAAATCCAGCAGCTAAACAAGAAGATGATGGAATGAATTCATTGCATGTTTCTACTAATGTTGATTTGAATTTGAGTGTTTATCCTAACCCTTTCAGCAATGTTACTTCAATTAATTTTGTTTCGTCAGAAGATTTGACTGGTACAGTTGAAGTGTTCAATGTGACCGGTGTTAAGATAGCAGAGCTTTACAAAGGCGAAATAAAAGCAGGACTTAACTACAGCTTTAATTTTAATGCTGAGAATTTAGCTGCCGGAATGTATTTGTGTCGTCTCTCAACTAACAATGGAACAGCAGTTCAGAACATTGTGAAGATTCAATAACCATTTATTTCAAACCAAAACTAAAAGAGTCCCGACAAATTTTGTCGGGACTTTTTTTTTATTTCAATTCAGTAATAAATTGTTTACTGATTACAGAGTAGTTATTGCAACACAATTTTTCTCGTATAAATCTTTCCATTGATAAAGAGTTCAACAAAATAAAATCCGGCAGCAGGTTTTTGACAGACATTAATTTTATAGTTGTAGAAATTACTGTTTGGGAAAATATTGGAGGTAAAATAATTTTTTCCGGCGGCATCAATTAATCTGATGATAATTTCCGAATCTTTTGCACCTGTAATATTCAAATTCAAATTATCAATTGTAGTTGGATTCGGAATAATTGTAAAATTGAAATTGGTGAGTAGATAGTTTACCTGATCAATCTGAGAATATTTATATGAACCATCAAAATCAGTTTGCTTTAATCGATAATAAGAAACTCCTAATAACGGATGTTCATCAACTGTGCTGTAATTTAATTCATTTGTACTGTTGCCGGCTGCCTTTGCTTTCATCAATTCTGTAAAATGAATTCCATCATAAGAGCGTTCAATTGTAAAGTAATCACTATTGTGTTCTGATGCTGTCGTCCATGTTAAGTCAACCACATTATTATTTAATTCAGCATTGAACGAAAGCAATTCAAGTGGCAATGAAAAACCGCTTGTCGGAAAACTAATTCCATAATCTGAAGACAATGAAAGTGCTGAACGAACAGCTGTTACTGTTCCACCCGAAACAGATTGTGTGCTGTTATCATGTATTCCTACTGATTGCCAGTCCAACAAAGAATTAATTCGTGATAACACTCCATAGCTTGCTGCTGCTGCTCCACCATTTGTTTGACCGCGTTCGTTTAAAGTAATTGTAAAATTGCCTGAAGTGATTGATGAATTTGGTGTTAAAGTCCAGTATCCATAATCAAGCATATCAGTTATAATGGTTCCGTTAATATTTAACCCTGCAGGCAGTGCTGTTGGATTTGGAATTGCATGTGTAAATAATCCGAGCACATTTGTAAATCCGGTTGTTGAGGCCAGATTCACATTGGCAAGTTCATAATATGCAGATGTGCCTAATGGATAATAGTACGAACCTGTTCCAATCACATTTCTTCTTAGATACCCAATTATGTAACTGTTTTCAGAATACGGGTTAATTGCACTCACATTATCGTTGGTTACATAAACTTCATTGGAAGAAGTAGTAATGTTTCCTAAAGTAAGATTCAAAGTGCCGGCAACAGTAATGGTTTGTGATAAAGTGAATCCAGAACCATTGTTAAATGTTGCATCAAAAAAAGGAGTGTTGCTTGACCCGCTTAAATTCTGAACAGCACTTCCCCAAAATGTAACTTTGCCTGCCTCACTTAAAAATGTTCCGTTGTTGGTCCAGTTCCCTTTTATGTACATCAAGCCTTCATCCGTCGTGTTGCCAGTACCGCTATTTGTAAATGACCCTTCATCAGAAAAAATTTCTCCTGAAGAAACATATAATGTTCCAGTATTGGTTGCATCATCAACTTGTGCTTTTACAAAAGCAACATTTAATAATTCAAATACTATCATCAAAATAATATAGATGAAGAGAAGTGCTATGTTTTGTTTTTGAAAAACCCCATAGTCTTTTTTTATTTTTTGCGAATTCATTTTCCAGTCTTTTATCATGTTAATGAATGTTAACTGCGTGAAAAAAATTAATCCATTTAGAGTTTTAATTGGTTACAGCTTTTATTACCACAAATCTTATAACTATCGCTTCTGATAATGAACCGCCAGTATTATTTCTGACAGTTATTTTGAATGAACCTACTGCCATTGTATTTGCTGTTATAGTATATGCACCAACAGTTCCGCCAGAATCATGTTGTGTACATACAACATCATTGGCTGCAACACTGCTATTGGTAACTGTAAACGAAACTACAGTTGCCGCTGCTAATGCAGCACCCTGCATGGTAATTGTTCCACAGTTTTTATTGAGCGTAACACCTGTTGATTTAGTTGTAAGCTGAGTAACAGTTCCTCCTGCTCCTGTTGCATATCCGATTCCTGATGTTGGTGAAGTGCATGTTATTCCTCCAACAACTTGAAATGTTGTTCCCGGAGAAGTGGTTCCAATGCCTACACTTCCGCTACCTAAAATTGTCATTTGAGTTGCAGGCGCATTATCTGTAGTACCCGATGAACCTGCATTTGAAACTTTAAAATAAATATTTGATGAACCGGTTCCGGTTGAAGTTCCAGATGATAAATTTAAATCACCACCATTTAAATTGGTGCCACCACTATATGCCCCTCCTGATTGCATTGTTAAACTGAAACCTGCCGTTCCGGAATTGGTATTTCGTTCCATCCACACTGTGCGTGCAGCTGTTCCATCAAAACTAAAAGAATTAGTAGGTGAAGAAACACCAATACCAACCTTCACTAAATTTCCTCCTGAACCACCAAGTACTAAACAATTGCTTGAACTTACAATTGCACTATATCCAATAGCTGTTGCATTTGTTAGTGCTGCAGAACCTGCATCCGCATTGCTTCCAATAAAAGTGTTATTGCTTCCTGTTGTATTTGTTGTGCCGGCTGTATAACCAATTCCGGTGTTGTAACTTCCGGTTGTAACCCCACTTAATGAATTGTATCCTTCAGAAACATTTCTTCCACCAGTCGTGCACAATCTTAACCCATTTACACCAACTGCTGAATTATAAACGCCCGTTGAATTATAATACAAAGCGTTTTGGCCAAAAGCAGAATTTCCATTGCCAGTTGTATTGGTGTATAAAGCGTTTGATCCGGCGGCAGTATTTTGACCACCGGTGGTTGATGTATAAAGTGCATTCATTCCAAACGCTGAGTTATCAAAACCTGTGGTGTTTGCTTTTAAACTTGCATAGCCAAGCGCTGAATTATTAAATCCGGTAGAATTATTTTGCAAAGCATTCCAACCAACAGAACTATTACTTGTGCCTGATGTATTGGTGTATCCGGCATTGTATCCGATAAATGTGCTTCCATTATATGTGTTACTGTTTCCTGACATGTAACCAAGAGTAGTATTGCCTTCTGTTGAATTCCCGATTCTTCCGGCTGCCTGGTTGTTTACTTTAAAATTAAATGCAACATCATCTGTTGTTCCCAAAAAATTTGTTCCATCTGTTGTGCCAGTGTTTCCCAAAATTGACCAACCGTTTGAGTCGAACTTCAACCACTGTGTTCCATCATAATACCAAAAGCCAGAAGAACCATCAGTTTGATAAACAAGTAATCCGGTAGCAGGACTTGCAATCGCATTTTTTTGTGCAGCAGTCATTCTAGGTGTAAGCATTCCTTTTGAAGTGGAACTTAAATCAAGAATGGAAGATGCATTGGGTGTAGTAGTTCCTACGCCAACCTGAGCCTTTGATATGTTGTTGAAGGCGATGATAAAAAACAAAGCAAAGTATGTAAAGATTCTTTTCATAGTCGCTGTTTTTGATGAATAATATCTTACTGAATCTTACAGATTTTGTTGCGAAAAATTGAAAATATATTTTTACTAAATTACCGTTCAATATATATTAATGCCTGTTCAACACATAAATATTCCTGTTCAGTAACATTCTTGAATTTGACTCGTAACGAGTTTCAATCAATCAAAAAAATGATGAAAAAGAAAAAGCAAACAAATAAAATTAAACTGGTTTATCAGGTACAAGGTACTTAGCAAACCCCGTTTTACAACTGCACGAAAGCAAGTTTACGACCCGAGTTTTTTTTTAATTCACAATAAAACCTTCACTCATGAATTCAAAATTTTACACACCTTTAGAAACAACAGCAAAAAGTAAAATTGAAAATTTCGGTTTTAAAAGGGTATCGAAAACGCTATTAATTATTTTAGCACTTGCTTATTCATCTTCAATTTTTGCGCAATCAATTCCTTTGGCTCCTACATCTGTAACTGCTACACCAGCAGCAGTTTGTCAAGGAAATTCCACTTCTTTAAAAGCTGTTTCCGCTGGAAATACAATTCAATGGTACACGGTTATGACCGATGGCACCCCAATTGGCACAAGTGCAAGCGGAGCAAATTTTTCCGTTTCGCCAAGCGTAGCAACTACATATTATGCTGAAGCGTTTTCGCCTTTGGCAGTTGCAAGCGCTACGAGAACTGCAATAACAATTACAGTTAATACATTGCCTGTAATTTCATCAGTACCTGCTGATATAATGACCACTAACGAAATAGGACAATGCGGTAAGGTGGTTAGTTATCCTTCTGTTGTGGCTGTTGGAATTCCATCACCGAATATCCTTTATTCAAATGCATCAGGTTCAAATTTCGAAGTTGGAACTACAACAGTTCTGACCACTGCGGTTAATTCATGCGGTAATTCTTCTTTGTCATTTGATGTAACCGTAAATGACAATGAACCACCATTGGTTGTTTCTCCTCCTGATATTTCAATTTCTGCACCTGTTGGTTCAACATCAGTTAGTGGAATTAATTTAGGAACACCAACTGCATATGATAATTGCGGTTCGGTTACTATTACAAATGATGCACCTTCTGTTTTTCCAGGAGGAGTTACTGTAGTTACATGGACAGCAACTGATTCATATGGTCATACTACAACTGCAACGCAAATGGTAAATGTTGCCGTTACTAATACTGCACCTCAGATTTCGGGCATGGCTACTTCAAGTGCCGGAAATCTTTTAGCTGCCGGATCTTCAACTGCACTTACCGTCAATTGGACTGATGAAGCAACCGGAGGACCCTATGCTGTAGAAGTTAATTGGAATGATAATTCTTCTCCTACCATTTTAACCGGAATAAACATTCAAAGCGCAACTCTTTCGCATACTTATACTAACTCAGGAATTTATGAACCAATAATAAAAGTAACTGATGGTTCCAATGCTGTTGCCACTACTACTTTTCAATACATTGTGGTTTATGTAACCGGAAATCAATTCTCAACAGGAGGGGGAAATTTTACTGCACCTCTGGGTTCTTTAACTTCTAATTCCTCACTCAGCGGAAAAGTGAATATGGGCAGTAACTGCAAACCATCAAATAGTGGAGGTTTTCAGGGTAATATGGAAATGAATTTTCAGGGCGGAAACATTAAGTTTAAATCAGCATCGCCTACGAGCTGGGATTACCTGACTATTGGTGGCTGCTACTTAGCTGCCTTTAAAGGGTGGGGAACAGTGAACGGAACCGGCAACTATGGAATATTGGTTGTTCAATCTGATAAAGACCGTAACCCTTCATGTGCTAATAAGGTTCGCATAAAAATCTGGAATAAAAATGCAGGTAATGCAGTGATTTTTGATACGCAACCAGGTGATGCAGAAAATGCATTGCCAACTACAACTGTTCAAGGCGCCATTCAGGTGCATGTAAATAATGATTGCTCTGCCCGATTGGATGGTGAAATTCCAGCTGATGGAACCATCTCCACTTTAGTGCTGCCCAATCCATTCACTTCAACATTTACTGTAATGGTGAATTCTTTATCTGATGATAAAGTGCAGATTGAAATTTACGACATGGTGGGTAAGCTGATGCAAAGCATTGATGATGTAAACGCCAACATGCCTTTCACAGTTGAAAATAATTATCCGGCAGGTATGTATTTCGTGCGCATTTCGCAAGGTGCTAATATGGAGATTGTGAAAATGCTGAAGAACCAGTAAGAAATAATATTCGCAATTAGCTTTTTGAAAAAAAAGGCAACCGATTATGGTTGCCTTTTTTTAATTTCAAATCAGATTACAATGAAATTTTACAAATTTTTATTTCACGAAAGTCATTTCATCAATCAATCGTTGTGCGCCAGCATATTTATCAATCACGAACATTACATAACGAATGTCAACTGCAATGGTGCGTTTTAAAATCGGGTCGAATTCAAAATCACCAGTCATTGCTTCAGAGTTTCCATCGAATGCCAATCCAATCAAATCGCCATTGCCATTCAGCACACCACTTCCACTGTTTCCACCTGTAATATCATTATCACTGAGGAATGCAACCGGAATATCTCCGTTGAAAGCATAATCGCCGAAATCTTTTTTCTCATACAAGTCGCGCAATTTTTTCGGAACAATAAATTCATCGTTGGTCGGATCTTCTTTTTGCATCACTCCGGTTAAAGTCGAATACCAGTTGTAATGAACAGCATCGCGCGGATTGTAATCAGCAATTTTTCCATAAGTCAAACGAATGGTGCTGTTTGCATCGGGGTAGTATGGTTTGCTGTTGTTCATCAGGCGCATGCCTTGTAAGTATGTTCTGTTATCAGCTTTCACTGCGCCACCCAACGACATGGCAGAAGGAAACTGCGCAGTGAATGCCATTACTTTTTTCGCAAACAAAAATCCTAAATCTTTATCTAAAGTTTTTGAAGATGGTTTTGCGAGAAATGCATTCACCTTATCAGCAGAAACGAAAACGCTTTTTGCAAAAACATCCGCTGCATATTTTTTAAATGATTCTTCTGGTGTAACAGCTTTGTATGCCGCTGTGATTTCAGAAATAAAAGTCCCTTGTTTATCAGCAGGCACGCCCTTGCTGAATGCAGTGAGATAAGCAACCATCACCTCCTGATCAACCGGCGCATAATATTTTACAAACTGATCAACAGTATTGTTTTTCAATTTAGCGACCACCTCATCTTTTTTCGCAGCATCAATCGGTTCGGTTGTTAAAATATTATACAGGTCAGTAAATCGAGATGCGAATCCTGCAAATCCCAACGACATTAAATTATTTCCGTAAATGGTTGGTAAATTATTCGGGTGAAACTCATCGTATTTTTTCTTCAATGCAGGAAGCACTTTGCTATAAGTATTTTTTAAACTGTCGTTGCTCAATCCATTCACCCAATTGGTAAATGCAGCTTCTTCTTTTTGTTTTTTGCTCAGCATTTCATCAGAGATTCCGAAACCGATTTGACCTTTAAATAATTTCCAAACATTGGCAACACTCGCATATTCTTCTGCTAATTGAATTCTGATTTTCGGATCAGCATCCATGTATTTTTTCATGATCGCCAATTTCTGTTCCCACATGCCAACGAGCGCCGGATAAGTTTCTTTCAATGTTAAATCAATTGCGTAACTGCTGAGGTAACGATTGGTTCTACCGGGGAAACCAATGATCATAGCGAAATCATTTTTGTTGTACCCCTTCAACGAAATTTTCAAAAACTTTTTCGGATGATACGGAACATTGTCGGCGCTGTATTCTGCGGGCTTGTTATCCTTCCCACAATAAATTCTGAAAATGCTGAAGTCGCCGGTGTGACGAGGCCACATCCAGTTGTCGGTGTCGCCACCGAATTTTCCGATTGCAGAAGGTGGTGCGCCAACTAAGCGAATGTCCTTAAATGTTTCGAACACGAACAAATAATATTCAGATCCGCGAAACATTTCTTTTACATCCGCATTGTATTGCGTGCCTGTTGTTGCGTTGGTCGAAATTTCTTTCATCGCTTTTGCAGCAGCAGTTTCGCGCGCTTGTCCATCCAATCCTTTTACAGCAGCTAAAACTTTATCTGTTACATTTTCCATTCGCACTAAAACAGAAACGAACATGCCTGCATTTTGCAACTCATCTTTTTTTGATGCTGCCCAAAAACCATCGGTGAGATAATCGTGATCAACCGAACTGTGATCGGTGATCGCACCATAACCACAGTGATGATTGGTCAAAACCAGACCATCCGCAGAAACAATTTCGCCTGTACATCCGCCATCGAACCAAACGATTGCATCTTTTAACGAAGGATTGCTTTCGCTGTAAATATCATCGGCTGATAACTGCAACCCGAGCATGCGCATGGTTTCAATATTGTATTGCTTCACGAGCGAAAGCAACCACATGCCTTCATCAGCGCGAAGAAATGCAGGTGATATACCAAGAAAAATAAGGAGAGTAAGAAGGGTTTTCTTCATGAGTTTTTTATCTTTTTTAAGAGTGGCGCAAATGTAAACAAGCAGATTACTTTTGAAAGGAAATTCCAAACTGATTTTGTCGCGCATTACCCGAAACATATTGATACTTTCATTGGTGAGTTTGCTCAATGATGTATCGAGCGAAATGCTGATACCGATTATGCCTTTGTATCTGAAATCAATTGGATTTACTGTCGCATGGATTGGTGTTTTAGAAGGAGTGGCGGAAGCAACAGCGGGATTAAGTAAAATTTATTTCGGTCACTTGAGTGATAAAACAGGAAAGCGGATTCCATTTGTGCGCATCGGATATTTTATGAGCGCCATTTCAAAATCAATGCTTGTACTTTCCACATTTACTGCATGGATTTTTACAGCGCGTTTTTCTGATAAGCTTGGAAAAGGAGTTCGCACCGCAGCACGGGATGCCATGCTGAGCGATGAAACTACTGCTGAAAATAAGGGAGCCGTATTTGGTTTTCATCGTGCGTTTGATACAGCAGGTGCAGCACTCGGGCCTGTTGTTGCATTACTATTTCTATGGAAATATCCGAGAGATTATCAGGCGCTTTTTCTCATTGCTTTTATTCCATCTATGCTGAGTGTGCTGTTCACTTTTTCTATTAAAGAAAAAATTCAAAAAGCAATTTCAAAATATAAACCCGGGGTGTTTCAAAGTTTTTCTTATTGGAGAACTGCTACTTCATCTTACAAAAAATTAATTCTTCCATTGCTGCTTTTTTCATTGGTGAATAGTTCGGATGCATTTCTGTTGCTGATGATGAAGCAGATTGGAATGAGCGACACACAGGTTTTGATTCTTTATATTTTTTACAATCTTGTTTTCGCTGCTCTTTCATTTCCCATTGGAAAGTATGCTGATAAAATAGGATTGAAATCCATTTTGATTTTCGGGTTATTGATTTACTGCATCTCATACACCGGAATGGCAATCACTCATTCGCAATTGATTTACTACTTCATATTTTTTGGTTACGGAATTTATTCGGCGAGTACCGATGGAGTTTCAAAAGCGCTCATTACTAATCTGGTTCCGAAAAGTGAAACCGCAACTGCCATCGGATTTTTTGCAGGCGCACAATCCATCTGCATTTTGTTGTGCAATGTGGCTGCCGGTTTTATCTGGCAGCAATTCGGAGCGCCGGTGGTTTTTATTGTTGCGGCTTCGGGGGCTTTGCTTACTGCAATTTTTCTGGGGGTGCAGAAATTGAAATTGATTACTTCTGAAAATTCATAAAATAATTTCACAACCTATATTTGGAAAATAAAATCTCTCAGCAAAAAAGCCGTTGTTGATGTTTTCACCAACAACTTTCAATCATGAAGCAAACCATTTTATTTCTACTTCTTCTTGTTCCTGTTTTCTCGTTTGCGCAAACCGAAATTCAGGATGCCAATCTTGCGCAGTACTATTATTCACAGGGAGATTATGATAAGGCACAGGTGCTTTTCGAAAAACTGTACAGCAAAAAACCGGACAACAATGATTACTACCAGGGTTATTACAACACGCTGGTTGCGCAAAAAAATTACGACGATGCAGTGAAAATGGTGAAGAAGCAAATTAAGCGCAATCCGAAAAATGCTTCGTACTACATTGACCTCGGACAGATTTATCAAACCACGGGCGACGAAAAAAATGCGCTCGCTTCGTTTAACACTGCAATTGAAAATCTCTCGCCCGACGCAGGGCAGGTGATTGGGTTGGCTACTTTATTTATGAATTCGGGAAAGTATGATATGGCCATTGCCACTTACCAGAAAGGACGAAAGCTGCTGAACAACAATGTGATTTTCAGTTACGAACTGGCAAATGTATTTGTGAAGAAGGGCGATGTTGCCGGAACAGTTAGCGCCTATCTTGACATTCTCGATAACAGTGAAAACGACATGAGTAATGTGCAGGGATTCCTGCAAAGTTTATTGGAAGACCAGAAATATGTAACCGAATTACAGACTCAGCTTTATCGTCGAATTCAAAAAAATCCGGACAACAATATGTATCCTGAAATGCTGATGTGGATGTTTGTGCAGCGCAAAGATTTTGACGGCGCACTGGTGCAGGCTAAAGCTTTGGATAAAAGAAACAAGGAACAAGGCGCGCGAGTTTTTCAATTGGGGCAGTCGGCTTATACCGAGGCTTTTTATGATGCATCAGTAAAATGTTATCAGTACATCATTGATGAATACGGTACGCATGGAAATTATTACATGGCAGCAAAAACAAATTTGTTGCAAACACTGAAAACAAAAATTACTGTCGCCAATAATTATTCTGAATTGGATTTGAATACGCTTCGCAATAGTTATGAAACTTACCTTGCTGAATTCGGCAGAGGTGTGCAGACCATCGGAACACAGCGTGATTTAGCAAATCTGTTTGCCCGATACATTCACAATCTTGATTCGTCCATAGCAATTCTGAACACCACAATAAAACTTCGCACCAACGACAACAAATCAATCGCATGGTGTAAACTGGATTTGGGTGATTACTATTTAATGAATAATGAAGTGTGGGATGCCATGCTCATGTACGGTCAGGTGGATAAAGATTTTAAAGATGAGCCGATAGCCGAAGAGGCGCGTTTCCTCAACGCAAAAGTGAGTTACTACACAGGTGATTTTGATTGGTCGAAAGCGCAATTGGATGTGCTGAAGGGTTCCACTTCGGAATTAATTTCGAATGATGCCATTGCACTTTCTGTTTTCATTCAGGATAATACCGGGCTCGATACTTCGTACGATGCAATGGGTTTTTATTCGAGAGCTGACTTACTGATTTATCAGAATAAAAACAGTGATGCCATCACCGCACTTGATTCCTTAGCTGCCAGATTTCCGGAGACTTCGTTGCTTGATGATATTTTGTTTGCGAAGGCACGGATTTATTTACAGCTACGGAATTTTGAAGAGGCCGCAAAAATGTTTCAGTCATTGGATGAATCATACTCCACCGATTTGCTGGGTGATGATGCAACTTTTCAGTTGGCCGAACTGGAAGAAAAATATTTGAACAACAAAGACAAGGCAATGGAATTATATAAAACCATTATGACCAAGTATCCCGGAAGCATCTATGTAATTGAGGCAAGAAAAAGATTCAGGGATTTAAGAGGAGATAATGTGAATTAAAATTCGCCCCGCTATTTTACATTCGTAAAAAATTTCAAGATGAAAAAAATTGCCCTTGGCTGCGATCACGCAGGATTTGAATATAAAGAAGCGGTAAAAAAAATGCTGACTGAAGCCGGATATCATGTACATGACTTCGGAACTAACTCGCTTACTTCAGTTGACTATCCTGATTTTGTGCATCCGGTATGCAATGCCATTGAACATGCGAAAGCAGATGTTGGAGTTTTGTTATGCGGCTCGGCGAATGGTGTTGCCATTACTGCAAACAAGCACCAGCACATTCGTGCGGCTTTGTGCTGGATGAAAGAAATTGCTGAACTCTCACGCCAGCATAATAATGCAAATGTGATTTGTATTCCTGCGCGTTATACTTCCATGGAACAGGCAAAACAATTAGT
>BJGQ01000024.1:0-27314 GCA_014190575.1 Bacteroidota bacterium
GAATTTTTCCGCGCTGATACATGGTTTCCATGGCGCCGAGCACTCCGCCGCGCTCGGTGATGCGGTCGAACTCGGCGAGCACAGCTTCTTCCACCAGCTCGGTCAGCTCTTCGATAATGAAACTGCCTTGCAGCGGGTTTTCGTTTTTCGCCTGCCCGAGTTCTTTGTTGATGATGAGCTGAATTGCCATGGCGCGGCGCACACTTTCTTCGGTGGGCGTGGTGATGGCTTCGTCGTAAGCATTGGTGTGAAGCGAATTGCAGTTATCGTAAATGGCATAGAGCGCCTGCAGGGTGGTGCGTATGTCGTTGAAGTCAATTTCCTGCGCGTGCAGTGAGCGTCCGCTGGTTTGTATGTGATACTTGAGCATCTGCGAGCGCTCGTTGGCGCCATACTTCAGCTTCATTGCCTTCGCCCAGATTTTGCGCGCCACTCTGCCGATGACCGCATACTCGGGGTCAATGCCATTGGAGAAAAAGAAAGAAAGGTTGGGTGCGAAATCGTCAATGTTCATTCCGCGGCTCAGGTAGTATTCCACATAAGTGAAACCATTGGCAAGTGTGAACGCGAGCTGCGAGATAGGATTGGCGCCTGCTTCAGCAATGTGGTAACCGCTGATGGACACCGAATAAAAATTGCGGACTTTGTGCTGGATAAAATATTCCTGCACATCGCCCATCAACCGAAGTGAAAATTCAGTAGAGAAAATGCAAGTGTTCTGCGCCTGGTCTTCTTTCAGAATATCTGCCTGCACCGTGCCGCGAACGGCAGCGAGTGTTTGGGTTTTTATTTTTTCGTAAACATCTTTTGGTAAAACATCTTCACCTGTTACACCAAGCAGCATGAGTCCGAGTCCGTCGTTGCCTTCGGGTAATTCTCCTTGATATTTTGGTCGGGAAAGTTTTTTCTCTTTGAAAAGTTTGTCAATCTTTTTATTGACTTCATCTTCCATTCCGTGTTCCTTGATATACAATTCGCATTGCTGGTCAATGGCAGCATTCATGAAGAATGAAGTGATGATGGCAGCGGGACCATTGATGGTCATGCTCACCGATGTCTTCGGGTCGCTGAGATGAAAACCGCTGTACAATTTTTTTGCATCGTCGAGACAACAAATGCTCACGCCGCTATTGCCTACCTTGCCGTAAATATCAGGACGATATTCAGGGTCGCGACCGTAAAGTGTAACACTGTCAAATGCAGTTGACAATCTTTTTGCGGGAAGTCCTTTCGACACATAGTGAAAGCGGCGGTTGGTTCTTTCAGGTCCGCCTTCGCCGGCGAACATGCGCGCAGGGTCTTCGCCTTCGCGCTTGAACGGAAACACACCGGCGGTATAAGGAAATTCGCCGGGGAAATTTTCCTGCATCACCCAACGAACAATTTCGCCCCATGATTCAAATCGCGGAACAGCAACCTTTGCAATCTGTAAATGCGAAAGTGATTCGGTGTGTGTTTTTATTTTGATGTCCTTGCCGCGCACCTGGTACACATAAAATTCATTGCGGTAGTTGTCGCATTTCTTTTTCCATTCGGCAATTAATTTTTTCACTTGCCCGTCTAAACGCAAATCATTTTCTGCATACAATTCTTCCAATTGTGTTTTCAGTTTTTCCTTATCTGAAATTTTGGAAGAAGAAAGTGTGTCAATGGTTTGGCGGATGCTGTGCAACTCCTGTGCGATTTTACTTTGATTCAAACTCCATTTATCATACGCACGATTGTTCTCCGAAATTTCGCTGAGGTAACGAATGCGCGCAGGTGGGATGATGTAAATTTTTTCACTCATCTCCTCCGATGATTCGAAGTGAGAAGAAAGTTTGGAAGAGGTTTTCTCCGCAATCTTATCCATCACCGCGCGATACAAACTGTTCATGCCCGGGTCGTTGAACTGCGAAGCAATGGTTCCGAACACCGGAATTTTTTCATCGGCAATTTCGAAGAGCTGATGATTGCGCTTGTATTGTTTTTTCACATCGCGAATGGCATCGAGTGCGCCGCGCTTATCGAATTTGTTGAGTGCAATGATGTCGGCGAAATCGAGCATGTCAATTTTTTCCAGTTGCGATGCCGCACCATATTCGGGAGTCATCACATACAAACTCACATCGCTGTGGTCAGTGATTTCAGTATCGCTTTGTCCAATGCCCGAAGTTTCGAGAATGATTAAATCGTAACCTGCAGCTTTCACAATATCCAATGCTTCCTTCACATATTTCGAGAGCGCAAGATTCGATTGTCGTGTGGCAAGCGAGCGCATGTACACGCGCGGATTGTTGATGCTGTTCATCCGGATTCTGTCGCCGAGCAATGCACCGCCGGTTTTCCGTTTCGACGGGTCAACAGAAATAATTGCAATGGTTTTGTCTTTAAAGTCTATGAGAAAACGGCGAACGAGTTCATCAACCAGTGAAGATTTTCCGGCGCCGCCTGTTCCGGTGATTCCGAGAATGGGAAGCCCCTCTCCAACTCTCCCCTGAGGGGAGAGAGTAGCCGCGCCATTCGACGGAGAAAGAAATTGCTTTTTGATTTTAGAATATTCTTCAGGAAAATTTTCTGCACAAGAAATAAGTGAAGCAATAGTGTGCGAATTTTTTTTCTTAAGATTTGAAATAAGATGATTTTGTTTTTTGGTAACTGTTGTCGCATCAGAATTGTTCGCGACTACATCCTCCCCTTGGGGGAGGAATGAGGTGGGACTTCCTGTTGCGAAATCACATTGTTGTAACAAATCATTAATCATTCCCTGCAATCCCATTGAGCGCCCATCATCGGGATGATAAATCCGCGTGATACCATAATCATGTAAGTCCGCAATTTCAGAAGGAAGAATAGTGCCGCCACCGCCACCGAAAATTTTTATGTGCCCGCAACCATTTTCCTTGAGCATGTCGTGCATGTATTTGAAGAACTCGTTGTGCCCGCCCTGGTAACTGGTAATCGCAATCGCCTGCGCATCTTCCTGGATGGCGCAGTCCACAATTTCTTTCACACTCCGGTCGTGCCCCAGGTGAATCACCTCCGCACCGCTCGCCTGAATAATGCGGCGCATGATATTTATCGCAGCATCGTGCCCATCGAACAGCGATGCAGCAGTCACAATTCTAATTTTGTTTTTGGGTTTATAAACTTCCGTTGGCTTCATGCAATGCTAAAATTTTCAGGAGCGAAAATAAGAGGGAGAAAGACAATTGTAACTTACTAAAACAAAAAGAGCTTCCCGATTTTCGGAAAGCTCCAGCTGCATTCTTGTTTTCAGGTGTTACTGCAAAACAATATTAAAGACCACGCCATTGATTTCCACAGTTGCGTCACTATCACAATTACCTGTTCCGAAATCCAGTGTGCGCACAGGTTTTCCATCAGGAGTAATATCAATTGTTCCTTGTTTGATGTGCGGACAGGCAACCGAAATAATTAAAGGATTGGTAATGCTTGCAGCGAAATGAACTCCTGCACGGCTTGTGCCTTCTGCAGTTCCGGTAATAGAATATTCATCATCTAAAGGAGTGAGTGATCCTTGTCCATCTATCCATTCACGGGTTCTTTGCGAAGTCCAACTCATCGTTGTACCATCAGTGAAAGCAATGTTTGCCAAACTAACATTGATCGAATAAGTTAAATGACCTGCCCCGTTTGTTCCGTTGTTGGTTACCGTTTTTACATAATCAAACTTATCGCTGTTGACATAATAGTTATGTGTGGTAATGGTAATTACAGTTCCTGCCTGACGATAAGGACCTGTCCATGTGGCTTTGATTTCTCCCTTTCGATACTTGCCATCCCATCCACTGCACAAGCATCCTAAATTATTGGTGGTGTCAAATAAAATTGTGACTGATTTCTCCCCTGTAATTGAATCAGGAATGGTATCCAGGAAAACTTCGGTACATGAGGGAAGCAAGGCAAAATTTCCTTCTTCGGTTTTTAAAATACTGTTTTCGTAAGCCGATGAATTTACTGCATCCCATATCCGGTCCGATTCATTTTCAGCTTTGAAGTTATCAGTGGCAACACCTGTGTCACTATCGCTTTGCTCTTTCTTGCACGAATTAAAAGAAAGAGAGGATGCGAACAAAAGCGAAAGAAGCGAAAATTTCAGAATTCCTTTTTTCATAATTAATTATTTTTAAAAGATTTATTTTAAAGAGATGAATTTTTAATGAAAGTAGTTGTATCAGGTTTTAAAAGAGCAAATGTATTTGCATTTCGTATGCCAACAATCTAATGTGGTCCGCCAGGGCCAGGTCCTTTTGGTGGAGGCATGCCATTTTCCTTTTGCTGTTTTAACTGTTCGAGTAAGTAGAGTTTGAATTTTTGTTCGGCCACCCAGAACTTCGCAACTTTTTTTACAGGTAAAACTTTTTTAAATTCCTCATTGTATTTCTTTTTGATGTTGAGTTCCTGTTGCTGCGAGTTGAATTCGTTGTCAATTGTTTTTGATACATCCGCATCACTCATTGACTCGAAGTTGTTTTTTGCATTCATCAGTTCAGTTAATCTGCCTTTGCGAATCACTTCCATTTCCGCATCATATTGATTGTACACCGGCCAGAAAACTTTTGCTTCATCAGCAGTGAGATTTAATTGCTTGGTGATGTAACCGATTTTTATGGCTTCAATTTTTTCTTTCTTGTCACCTCCATCCGAACCGGGTTGTGCCTTTACAAGCACGAAACTCATCAGCGCAATCGTCATTAAAAAAATTCTCTTTTTCATTTTGTAAAAATTATTTATGGATTAAAGATTTTGAATGTCATCAATTGTAATTTGTGTTGCATCAATCAGCAAACCATCGTATTCATTCGCTTCCTGTTCAATGCCTGATGCAAGTTTTGAAATTGAGTTATCATCCATTTGTGCAACAATGGAACTTTCATCGAGTGAAGAAATATTATCAGAAAGATAATTGCTGATTTCTTCGTTGCTCACCAGCGCAACCGGCGAAGTTGTTTCAATCACATCAACAGGTTTTGTTAAAACCACAATGGCTAAAATCATCACTGCAAGCATTGGAGTTACACCAAACAAATGTGTTACGAGAAATGAATATTGAAAATATTCTTTCACACTTTCTAAAATAGTTTGTGATTTTTTGCGTGAAGTCTTCTGAAGAATTTCGTTTGGCAATCTTTCGAAATATCTGTACGGCACATCAAAAACTTCCTGCTTTTTAAATTCTTTCAAACTTGAATGTTGTAATTCTGCATTAACTGATTCAGCAAATATTTTTTTCATCACATTTTCTTCCACCTTGCTGAAATAGTTTTCAGGAACAATAAACAGATTCTCCTTTTTCCGTTCTGCCAAAAGCGGAGAGAGTTGTTTTAATTCATTTAATATGTCGTTCCTGTTTTCCATTTTCTTTTAATGTAACTATGATGTTTTTGTTGTTGGATGGTTTAATCGGCGAGTAAAAATTTCTCGACTTTTTTCACAGCGTGATGGAATGATGCTTTCAATGCGCCTTCTGATGTGCCGAGCACGCGACTCATTTCTTCGTATGGCATTTCGTCGTAATAGCGGAGATTGAAAACTATCCGTTGTTTTTCAGGTAAACTCAATATGGCTTCCTGCAGTTTAAGTTCTGTTTTGCTCTCTGAAAAATTTCCGGAAGTGGTGAGTTTGTTTTTTAATTCCTTAGCTACATCTTCAATCGGAAGATAAAATCGTTTCTTCTTGCTGTTCAGAAAAGTGATGCTTTCGTTTGTAGCAATTCTATAAAGCCAGGTAAACAGTTGTGAGTCTTCACGAAAGCCATCCAAGCTCTTCCACACTTTAATAAAAACATTTTGCAGAATATCATTTGCATCATCGTGGTCAATCACAATTCGTCGGATATGCCAGTACAATCGCTCCTGATAACGACGGATGAGAATGGTATAACTCTCCTCGCGCCGGTCAGTGGTTCGAAACTGCATTAATAATTCTGCATCGGTTATTTGAAGGGTCATTCAATATTGATTTGGCAATGAAGAAATTTTCTGACTGTGATTTGAAAGGAAAGTTTAATTCTGGAGAACTGATTTTTTTTATAAAAATAAATAAAAATGGAGATCGAAATTTTCGGTCTCCATTTTTAATTCAATATGGTATTTTCTTTTCAAGTTTCACACTTGGAAAGTCTTTTAACAATTAATTTTTTCTCCCAACAACTTTCATCACTGCCTCTAAAATATTTGGTGTATCAATATTGTACTTCGTTAAAAGTTCTTCGGGTTTTCCGCTTTCGCCGAATGAATCCTGTACAGCCACCATTTCAATCGGGGCAGGAAAATTTCTGCTGAGCACTCCGGCAATGCTTTCGCCGAGTCCGCCATATTGCTGATGTTCTTCGGCTGTTACACAACATTTTGTTTTGCGCACCGAATTCAGAATTGCTTCTTCATCCAGTGGTTTTATGGTGTGCATGTTTATCACCTCGCACGAAATATTTTTTGCAGCGAGAATTTTTGCCGCTTCAATTGCTTTCCAAACCAAGTGACCGCAAGCAAAAATGCTGACATCAGTTCCTTCACTCATCATCTGCGCTTTTCCAATAATGAATTGTTCGGCAGTAGTGATGTTCGGAGTTTTTGGTCTGCCGAAGCGCAGATAGACCGGACCCATATAATCTGCAATGGCAATGGTTGCAGCTTTCGTTTGATTGTAATCGCATGGCACAATCACAGTCATGCCCGGCAACATTTTCATCATACCGATGTCTTCGAGAATCTGGTGAGTGGCTCCATCTTCACCCAATGTTAAGCCCGCGTGCGATGCACAAATTTTTACATTCTTCCCTGAGTAAGCAATGCTCTGACGAATCTGGTCATACACTCTTCCGGTAGAAAAATTAGCGAAGGTTCCGGTGTAAGGAATCATTCCGCCAATGGTTAATCCTGCTGCAACACTCATCATGTTTGCTTCAGCAATTCCCACCTGAATAAACCGCGACGGAAATTCTTTTATGAATTCATCCATGCGCAATGAACCGGCAAGGTCAGCACTGAGTGCAACCACTTTTGAATTTTTTCTTGCAACCTCCGCGAGTCCGGCACCAAAGCCGCCGCGTGTTTCCTTCATGTCTTTATTGGTGTATTGTTCGAGCATGTTTAAAGTTTCTTGTTCAATTATAAATTAAAATTTTGCCGAGGCAGTTCCTCCGGCTGTAATGTTAATGAGTTGTTCTTTTGTATCAGTAGTTTTTTTCGTCATTTTTGATCGAAAAATAATTTTATAAGTGCCGGGTTGCAAAGCAATTGTTTCATTGCCACCAAATTCATTGAGGGAATAAATTTTTTGCCAGTTGGTACCATTCAGCCAAAGAATTCCTCCATAACCCGGAACCGTTTTTTGTATGGATAAAACTCCAGGAGTTGGAATTTCGATTGTTGTTGTTTTACTCTGCGAAATATCAATGTTGTTTAATCGTGTTCTTGGTAGTGTGAGAAATTCCAAATCATATTTTCCGCAGATTAATTTTTGTGATGAATTTATTTCCTGAACTGTAACTGTTCCGTATTTATCACTTTGCTTTACCAGACATTTTATTTTGCCGTTGATGTTATTGTTAATTGTTTTCCCCTGCAGTTTTATAAATAAAAATCCTTGTGGTGCCGGCATATTTACTTTGTTAATGCTCTTGGGTGCGAGTTCAATATCTTTCAGTTCAACCGGTGGAGTGGTTTGTACTACTAAATTATAAGCGCTCACCGGGTCAAGATTTACAGTGTCAGAAATTCCTTTGTAGTTGAGTGTGTGCGTGTAATTGTATCGGATTGCACCACTGCGGTTATCATAAAAAGTCATGACTGCATCGGTCTCAGAAGGAATATTATTGATGTCGAGTAAATTAACCTGAATGTAAGTTGGATTGAGTGCTGCATTTAATATTTGTTGCATCGCCATTTTAAATCCTTGCGGGTCTTGCGCATTATAAAAAGCACCCATGCATTGCAAATTTGCAACAATGGAATTGTCGGCATTTAGGCCAATGATGAATGGTCGAAGGAACACCCCGTTTTTTTGCAACGCAAGCGAAACCGCACACGGATCGGTATCACAACTTTCAGCACCATCAGTAATTAAGATTAAAATATTTCTTGCATTCACATCTTTTGGAAAATCTGTTGCAGCTTTTTCCATTGACATGCTGATGGGTGTTATTCCCATCGGCGCCAGATTTTTTAACGATTCTTTGATGATGCCTGCATTGTCATTTCCGAATGGCACTAGCAATTTTGTATCGTAACAATCATTGAGCGATGCAATGCTTTGACTTCCATACACGCGCAATCCTAATTCGATATTCGGTTTGCGTTTGAGTGTGTCAATAATTTCTCCGAGAATTCTTTTTGCCACATTCATTCGTGGTTCATTTCCCCACGACACCATCATGCTTGATGAAGCATCAACGAGAAATAAAATTCTTGTGATTGGAGGGGGAGAAGCTGTTTGAGCGATGCTCTTCGACAAGCTCAGAGTGACAGTTGCGAGTGAAAAAATAAAAACGAGAAATGCGCGAGGCAGTTTCGGTTCATGGGGACACGAACTGAGGCGTGACATAAAAAAGAATTGGACAGTGTTGTTGGTCAGGCGACCAACAACGGCAGTTAAAAAATATTTCAAATTAGTTCTCATAGTTTCACCTGAGTTGTTTTGTTTGATGAAACAGTAAATACTTTTTGCTGTGTGAGGTTGGCGCGTTTTCCTTTGTCAGGACGAAAAATTAAAATGTATTCGCCGGGTTGAACTTGCAAACTCATGTTAGTTTTCAGTGCATTGAAATCATAAACTTTTGTAAGCGCATTATTTTCTTTTACAAATAAAGCTGCAACAACCAATTGCATTGGCTGCAACTGAATTGTTCCCGGAACAGGAATATGAATGGAAGTTTCGGGAGCTTGCTGCATTCGCATTCCGTATTTATAAATTCTTGGAAGTGTGATTATTTCCAAATCATAATCACCGGCTAAATATTTTCTGGTGGTGTTAAAATCCTGTACATATAAAATTTCTTCAGTACCAACTTTTCGAACAATGCATTGAACAGGAGTGTAGGAATTTGTTTGTCCGTCAATAATTAAATTCAATTTTCCCTGTGGAACATCCAATGCAATCATGTTGTGTTTTCCGGGAAGCAATTCGATATTATTTTTTCTTACAGGAGGGAAGGTGTGAACTATTAAATCATATCTTCCTTTCGGATCGAGGCGAAGTGTATCAGGATTTCCACTTGCATCCAATGTGTGAACGAAATTAAAAAGTGTTTTATGCGAGTAGTGATCGAGAAAACTCATTTCAACATTTGTTTCATTCGGAATTCCATAAGCATCGAGCAAATTCACCTGCACCGTTGTTTTATTCAAAGCTTGTTTTATAACTGCATTTAGTACTCCGCCAAATTCGTTTTCATCGGCCACATCATAATAAGTACCCAGGCAGTTGAAAAACTTTTTCAATGAATCAGTAATTCCTAACCCGACAATAAATGGTTTGAGCACAATTCTTTTTTGCTGAAATAATTCAGCGAGGTCGCACGGATTTCCGCCACAGGTTTCAATTCCATCTGTAATTAAAATGATTGAATTGTACGCGGTTGAATCTTTCGGAAAATCATTGAGCGATTGTTCGAGCGCATAAGTGATTGGAGTTTGTCCTTGCGGATTAATGCGCTTCAATGCCTGTTTAATATTCTCCGAATTTTTTTTCGTGAATGGAACTTCCAACTTCGTGTCCTTACAATTGTTTTGTGCTTTTGGAAATTGATGACCGAAAACGCGCAGTGCAAATTCCACTTTAGGATTGGTGCGCTCCATGCTGTCAATAAACGACACGAGAATATTTCCCGCTAATTCAAACTTAACTTGTTGCTGAAATTTTTGCTTCATGCTTCCGCTTCCATCCAACACAATAAGTATGCGGGAAGTTTGTGCGAAATTTTTTTCAGCACATAGAATTATAAAAAGAAGTAGTAGAATTTTTTTCAGCAATCAGAATAAATTTATTTTAGAACGAAATTTTAGCTCGAAAATTATTTAAATAGGGGATACGGATTTTTACTGATGCAACGGATTAAAACGGATTTTAAAAATCTTTGCTCATCAGTTTAATCAGTGTTCATCTGTGTCCTATTCAACTCTCAATAATCGCCAAGTGTAACAGGCAATTGTTCCAATGCTTTTGCGAGTTGCGCATCATTCGGTGCAATACCGTGCCATTCGTGACTGCCCATCATAAAGTCAACACCAAATCCCATAATTGTTTTCATCAGCACAACAGTTGGTTTTCCTTTTCCGGAAATTGATTTTGCTTTTTGCATGGTGCTTAAAATTTCTTCCATCACATTCCCATTCATCTGCAACACCTGCCATCCAAATGATTCAAACTTTGCTTTCAAATCTAAGTTCGCCATTACTTTTTCTGTTGGTCCATCAATTTGTTGGCCGTTCCAATCAATGGTTGCAATCATGTTATCTAATTTGTGATGTGCGGCGAATTGAATGGCCTCCCAATTTTGACCTTCATCTAATTCGCCATCGCCATGCAACGAGTAAACTAAGTTTGAATCGTTGTTCATTTTTTTTGCATAAGCGCCTCCGCATGCCACCGACATTCCTTGCCCGAGTGAACCACTTGCAATTCGAATTCCCGGTAAATGTTCGTGAGTGGTTGGGTGACCTTGCAATCGTGTATTCAGTTTTCTGAAAGTTGCCAGTTCATTCACCGGAAAATAGCCACTGCGCGAAAGCACAGAGTAAAACACCGGACTGATATGCCCATTCGAAAGAAAAAATAAATCTTCCCCGATTCCATCCATCGCAAATTCTTTTTTACGATTCATAATTTCGAAATAGAGCGCGGTCAAAAAATCAGTACACCCTAGCGAACCACCCGGATGACCTGATTGAACTGCATGAACCATTCTTACAATATCTCTGCGTACTTGTGTTGCGGTGTTTTTTAATTCCTCTGTTGAAGCCATTACAAAATTTTTGTGCGGCTAAAAATAGAAGGGCAATTCATTCATCTTGTGACTGAATATTAACAATTGGTTTGAAACTATTTTTAACCGATTGTTGTAAGAGTTTTGAAGATTCAATAGAAATTCTACCTTTCACTTTTAAATAAAGTCAATACACGCAAATGAAAAAACTCAGTTTATTTTTTACTCCGCTGTTTTTAATTTTTACGATACATTCTTTTGCCACAGATACAAATGGCAATGAAACAACTTTCACTGTCTTGCATCAATCATCAGACAAAATTGTGATTGAAGTTAAGGTTGGAGGATTTCAATTGATAGAAGTTCAAACACCAAAAGGAATTGAATACAAAGCAGTGATTGACAATGGTAGTCCGATACTTGAAAAGGGCGCGCCCGATTTGCAAAAGCTGACTAAGTCTGTAATTATTCCGGATGATCAATCCATGCAGGTTTCATCAACAGTTCAGGATTTCACAACATTGACAAACATCAACATTGCACCTTCAAAAGGTTCAATCATGCGACCAACTGATCCATCAACAATTCCATTTACTTATAGTGATGTTTACAGTGCTGATAATTTTTTCCCTGTAACAACTTCCTCATTGCGTCAACCATATATTATGCGTGACTATCGCGGACAAACAATTGTAATTAATCCGCTTCAATACAATCCGGTTACAAAAGAATTAAGAATCGCAAAGGATATTATTATTGAATTGACACTATCAAATCAACCAGCTATTAATCCACTTGTTCGTACAAAACCTTTAACTTCAATAGTTGATGAGTTTGATGTAATTTATAAAAATCATTTTTTGAATTACGATGCAACTCAAGCGCAAACCCGTTACACTCCATTAACTGAAGGTGGAAAAATGTTAATCATTTGTGCTGATGCTTACCTGAATGCTATGAAACCATTTGTTAATTGGAAAATGCAGGAAGGAATTCCTGTAGAATTGGTTGGTAAATCAATAGCAGGTTCTACAAATTCGGCTATAAAAACTTATGTTCAGAATTATTACACAACAAATGGGTTAACTTATTTACTGCTTGTTGGCGATGCAACGGATATTCCATCAGGTGTTTACGGAAGCGGATCGAGTACAACTGACTCTGATCAGAAATACAGTTTCGTTTCAGGAAGTGATGTGTATCCTGATATTTTGGTTGGAAGATTTTCTGCTGAAAATTTAACTGATGTTAATACTCAAATTGATCGTACTGTTCAATATGAAAAAACCCCAACTCCTGGAACCTGGTATAAGAATGGAGTTGGAATCGGTTCAGAATTCGGAGGCGGTTCACAAGGTGGTTATTTAAATTATGCTGATTGGGATTTTGAAAGAACTTTGGTTCGCACGCCATTGCTTGGATACAATTACACTTCAGTAGCTGAATTATATAATGGAACTCGCGGCGGACTTGATGCTTCAGGAGACCCTGTTGCAGGTGATCTTGCTTCACTTGTAAATAGTGGTTTATCAGTAATTAATTACACAGGTCATGGAGATGTTAATTTAATTGTGACTACAAATTTTCATAGTACAGATGTGGATGTACTAACCAACACACGCAAACTTCCATTCATTTGGATTGTTGGTTGTCAGACCGGAAATTTTGTAACGAATACATGCTTTGCTGAATCATGGGCAAGAGCAACCGATAATAATGGCGATCCAACAGGAGCAATTGCTTCTTTGATGTCAACCGTAAATCAATCGTGGGACGAACCGATGGCTGCACAGGCAGAATTTAATAATGTGCTTACTGAAAATGCTTCGGGAAATATTAAGCGGACATTTGGTGGTGTATCCGTTTGCGGACTGGATTTCATGAATGATTATTACGGAAGCAGTACAAGTGATCGTATGACTGAAGCATGGACATGCTTTGGCGATCCTTCAGTAATGCTTCGTACCGATCAACCTGCTGCCATGACTGTTACACATGCTTCTTCGGTTGGTTTGTGGGCGCATAGCTTTCCGGTTTCATGCAGTGTGAACGGAGCAAAAGTTTGTTGCTGGGCTTATGGCGAAATACTTGGAACTGTAACTGTTGCAGGTGGAACTGCAACTGTGAATTTCATCAATGGAGATTTGACTTCGGTTCCGGGCGACTCAATGCTGGTGACTGTTACAGCTTACAATAAAATCCCAAAACAAAAATGGGTGATCATTTCACAGGGAGTTTCTGCTCCGGTAATTGCAAACGAAAACAATATTCAGATTTTCCCGAATCCTGCTGATGATAATTTAACAATTGATTTAACAGGCAATAGTTGGAAGAATGGTTCTATCAGAATTTACAATGCAATTGGTCAGATGATGAATGAAGTTTTGTTGAATGCAAATGCTGTTCAGCAAACAATTGACATCAGCATTCTCGCAGCCGGTGTTTACAATGTTCAGGTTGTGCTCGACGAAAAAAGCATGAACAACAAAGTGGTTGTGAAATAATTTTTAATAGCAATTAAACAATGAGAGGGCTGTTCGAAATCGGACAGCCCTCTTTTTTTTATTTTCATTTTGTACAGAACTATTTTTTTCTGTTGAAACACTTTTCAATCACACACTGAGTTGAATTTATTTTTACTCAGTCTTGGACAAGCTTAGGCTGACAAACTAAAAAATGCGAATGTCGCAATGAGCTTGTCGAAGTGCAATCACCAAATTCCTAATCACAAAATTCCCCAATAACCAACGAAAACTTGAACAGTGTAATTAAAAAACTCGCAGGGCAAACAGTGGTGTATGGATTATCAACCATGCTTGCGCGGTTTATTAATTACATGCTGTTGCCGCTTCACACTGCTGTTTTTATTCCATCAGATTATGGAGTGGTGAGTGCGCTGTATGCGTATGTGAGTTTAATGAATGTGCTTTTTACTTATGGAATGGAAACGGGCTTCTTCCGTTTTGCCACACACGAAAAGAACAAGCAAAAGGTTTATGCAACTGCACAAATTTCTGTGCTCGTTAGTTCTGTTTTTTTCGGAACATTGATTTCCTTTTTCGCTCCGGCCATTGCCGCGTTCATTCATTTTCCAAATCACACTGATTATGTAATTTGTTTTGCGTGGGTGCTGGCGCTTGATGCAATCAGCGCTATTCCGTTTGCACGATTGCGTTTAGAAAATCGTCCGGTGAAATACGGAATGATAAAACTGATTAATGTATTGGTCAATGTTTGTTTCACAGTTTGGTTCCTGGTTATTCAACCGTATTTAAAAACCGGAGAATGGTTTCATAAATTAGAATCTGATTCTATCATTTATGTTTTTATCAGCAACCTGATTGCAAGTGCTGTTACACTTGTGGTTGTTATTTACATGGTGCGGAAAGTGCGGATGGAAAAATCAAAAACAGAAACACTCGATTCAGAAATTGAAGCTGAAAATTTATCCGGCAAACTGAAAATGGATTTCGTTATCTGGAAAAAAATGTTGCTGTATAGTTTGCCATTATTAATTGTCGGTCTTGCAGGAATGGTGAATGAAACACTCGACCGCGTGCTGTTACAGAATTTTCTTCCTTATGACCATGAAAAAAATTTAGCGCTCGTAGGAATTTACAGCGCGAGTTACAAGCTCAGTTTGCTCATGACTTTGTTTGTGCAGGCATATCGCATGGCAGCCGAACCTTTCTTCTTCAACGAATCAAAAAAATCGGATGCGAAAATTATGTACGCCCGCACCATGAATTATTTTGTGATTGCATGTAGTATCATTTTCATTTTCGTGATGTGTTCGCTGGATATTTTCAAAACACTTTTTCTGCGCGATGTAAATTATTATGAAGGATTGCAAATCGTCCCGATTCTGTTGCTCGCTAATTTGTGTCTCGGTGTTTATTACAACTTAACCATCTGGTACAAACTCACCGATAAAACATTATTCGGTTCCTACATTTCAGTGATGGGCGCTGTCATCACCATCGCGCTGAATTTTTATCTCATTCCAAAAATTGGATACCTCGGTTCGGCATGGGCAACATTGGCGTGTTATGCATGCATGATGATTGCCTCTTATTTCTCCGGACAAAAATTTTATCATGTGCCGTATGATGTAAAAAAGTTTTTGGTCTATGTAGGGCTTGCATTATTTATTGGTTGGTTTTGCAATCCATATTTCCATCAACTATTTGAAAAAAGCCAGTTGCTATATATAGTATCATCATTTGCTACCGTTTCTGTATTCGCATTTACAGTCATTCAGATTGAGCGTCGTTGGAATAATCCGGAATGGAATTCTGAACAACAGAAATAATTCTTTACATTTTCATTGTTTACTTTTGAGCGCTATGAAAATCAAAATCATCAATCACTCTTCCAACGCATTACCGTCTTACGAAACCACCGGTTCAGCAGGAATGGATTTGCGCGCAAACCTTACTGCAACCATTGAGTTGAAACCGATGGAGCGCACACTGGTTCCAACCGGTTTGTTCATTGAATTGCCGCAAGGATTTGAAGCGCAGATTCGTCCACGCAGCGGACTGGCAGTAAAAAAAGGATTGACCATGTTGAACACTCCGGGCACCATTGACAGCGATTACCGCGGAGAAATAAAAGTGATAGTGATAAACCTTTCCAACGAAACACAAATTATAGAACACGGTGAGCGCGTGGCGCAAATGGTGATTTCAAAATTCGAACAAATCAATTGGGAAGCAGTTGAAGAGTTGGAAGAAACTTCGCGCGGCGCTGGCGGTTTCGGTTCAACAGGAGTGAAATAATTTTAGAATTATAATTCACTCCAATCAAGCATTTTTAAATTTTACTTTTTAATTTATACATGAACATAATTATTCCAATGGCGGGTATGGGAAAACGGATGCGCCCGCATACACTCACCACACCTAAACCATTAATTGCAGTTGGCGGCAAACCGATTGTGCAGCGACTGGTGGAAGACATTGCAGAAATGTGCGCCGATGATATTCACGAAATTGCTTTTGTAGTCGGACACTTTGGTGAAGAAGTGGAAAAAAATTTGTTAGCCATAGCGCAGAGTGTTGGTGCAAAAGGAAAAATATTTTATCAGGATGAAGCGCTCGGAACTGCACATGCAATTTTATGCGCGCGTGAATGTTTAACTGAAAATGTGATTGTTGCTTTTGCGGATACTTTATTCTACGCTGATTTTAAAATTGATAAATCAAAAGACGGAATCATCTGGGTGCATCGCATTCCCGACCCATCTGCTTTTGGGGTAGTGGTGCTGGATGAAAATCATGTGGTGAAAGAGTTCGTGGAAAAATCGCCGACATTTATTTCCGACCTCGCCATCATTGGCATTTATTATTTCCGCGATGGAGTGAATCTTGAAAAAGAATTGCAGTACCTGATTGATAATAACATCCGTATCAAGGGTGAATATCAAATTACTGATGCGCTGGAGAACATGAAAAGCAAGGGCATGAAACTCGTTACTGCCGAAGTAAAAGAGTGGCTCGATTGCGGAAACAAGGATGCAACTGTTTACACCAATCAGCGCGTGCTCGAATTAACCAAGCACAAACAATTGGTCGCTGCGAGTGCGGTTATGGAAAATGCGGTTATAATTCCTCCTTGTTTTGTTGGAGAAAAAGTGGTGATAAAAAATTCAGTTGTTGGTCCATATGTTTCAATTGGAGCCGGAAGCAGAATTGAAAACAGCAGAGTTGAAAACAGCATCATTCAAAATCAAACACAAATTCGTTACAGAGTGATAAACAACAGCATGATTGGAAGCAATGCCTCAATAGAATCTAAACCTTCAGATTTAAGTCTCGGGGATTATTCAACAGAATCATGATTTTATTTTCAAAACTTTTTTCTCACTCTCCAATTACTGAAAGCAAAAAACTTCCAGCATCCGGCTTCCGGCTTCTGACTGTTATTTTTCTCTTCACTCTTCACTTTTCACTCTTCACTTCCTGCAAAACCACTGAGTCAACAACCAAAGTTGAAAATCAACCCGAAGCAAAAGTGAATGATGTGATCGGGCAAGACCCGAAAGCAACAGAACTGGAAAACACTTTTCTTGAAGCAAAAAAACAAGAGATAATTGGTGATGCGCAAAAAGCATTATCACTTTACGAAGCATGTTTAAAAATTCAACCCGAGAATGATGCGGTGAATTTTCAGATGGCAAATATTTTATACCAGACTCAGAAATATACAGAGGCACTTGAGCACATAAAAATTTCGGTGAAGCAAAGTCCAACCAATAAATATTACGAGCAATTGTATGCTGAGATTCTGAACCGAAGCGGGAATCCGAAAGCAGCAGGAGAAGTATATGGAACATTAAGCAAGCAATCGCCTAACAATGTCGATTACCTTTTTAACTATGCTTATTTTCTTTCATTATCAGGTCAAAATCAACTGGCAATTGATCAGTACAATAAAATTGAACAACAAGTTGGTGTACAGGAAGATTTAGCAATGGAGAAGCAGCGCCTTTACAATAAAATGGGCAAGGAGAATTCAGGTATTGCTGAAATTCAAAAGCTCGCTGATGCAAATCCAACGGAGCCGCGATTCCTCGCCATGCTTGCTGATATGTACACACAATCCGGGCAAAACGATAAAGTAATTGAAGTGGTGAAAAAATTGGCAGAGGTTGACCCGAACAATGCAACTGCACAACTCGCTTTATCCGATTACTACAGAAGGGCAGGCGATAATGAAAAATATTTCGAAGCCATGAAAAAAGTTTTCGCTTCACCATCAATGGATATAGATAATAAAATAAAAGTGATGCTCAGTTATCTCTCTTATCTGAAAGATGAAACCAGAAAAAATGAAGCATTACAGTTGGGAGAAATTTTAATTGCCACTCATCCCACCGAAGCAAAAGCATTCGCCATGTATGCCGATGTGTTGAATCAGTTGGAGCAAAATGAAAACGCTTTAATGCAATATCAGGCAGCATTAAAGTTAGATAACAGCAAGTTCACCATCTGGCAGCAGGTTTTGTATCTGGAATCCGCAATGAAATTAAAAGACAGTTTAGCCAATGATGCCCAGCGATGCACCGAATTATTTCCGGCGCAGGGATTACCGTTTTACATGTTGGGGGCAGCGAAATTGCAAAGCAAAAAATACGATGATGCTGTAGCAGCTATCTCACAGGCAATCGTAATTGGTAGTGATGATAAAAAACTGATGGCTGAATTGTATTCAACTATAGCCGAAGCATACAACGGGTTGAAAAAATATTCTGCATCGGATAGTTGTTATGAGTTGAGTTTATCGCTCGACAATGAAAATTATTTTGCCATGAACAATTATGCTTACTACTTATCGTTAAGAGGTGAGAAATTAGGCAGAGCAGAAGTGGTAATACAAAAAGCAATAAAACTTTTGCCAAATAATGCAGGCAACTTAGACACTTATGCATGGGTGCTTTATAAAGCAAAAAAATACCAGGAAGCAAAAACACAAATTGAAAAAGCATTGTTGAACGGCGGCGATAAAAACGGAACCATACTCGAACACTACGGCGATATTTTATTTCAATTAGGAGAAACCGATAAAGCAATAGAAAACTGGATGAAGGCAAAAGAGTTTCATGCGGAATCAGAATGGCTCGACAAAAAAATCAACGACAAAAAGCTGTATGAATAAATGGATTGGAGTTTTTGTTTTCATTCTCGTTTTATTCAATGCCTGTTTCACTTTTAAAAGAGCGGTGAAAAAAAATGAAGTGCTGGTTGATACCACCAACACACAATCAGTGCGCGACAGTATGCGCGAAAACAATTTCGAGTTCGTTTATTTTTCTGCAAAAGCAAAAATCACAATAGCCGACGATAAAGGTTCGCGCAGTGCAAATGCCAACATCCGCATCAAGCACGACAGCGCCATCTGGATTTCTGTTTCCGCATTGGGAGTTGAAGGCTTGCGCGTTTTCGCCACGCACGATTCGGTTTATGTGATTGACCGCCTGAACAAAAAATTTTCCAGCTACGATTACAAATACTTCAGTCACTTCACTTTGGTGGAGGTGGATTATAACATGTTTGAAAATCTCATCAGCGGCATTCCTATTTTTTTCGATGAGAAAAAATTCAAAGCCAAAAAAGAAGATTCAACCTACCTGCTGAAGAACGACGGAAAAAAACGAACAAGTTTCATTGAACTCAATCCCGATTTCACCATGCTCAGCACCGACTTAGTGGACAGTGCAATGGGCAAAAGTTTAAAACTGAAGTATAAAAATTATAACCGCGACAATGTAAATCCTTTCTCTTTGGACAGAGAAGTTCAGCTCAACGATGCCGACAACACAAGGTTGTTCATCAATTTTTCGAAAGTAAAAATCAACGAGCCACTGAAATTTCCGTTCAATGTTAAAGAGAAATATGAGTAAGCATTTTAAAAGAATTTTTTTAGCGAAAAATTATTTCGCATCTGTATTAAAGTCCTTTCCCTTAGGGAAAGGATTTAGGATTGGGCTTTTTATTTTAATGTTCATTTCAAATTTTTCTTTTGCCCAGACAAAAGACGAATTGCAGAAGAAGAAAGATTCGCTTCTCAAAGAAATTGAGCAAATGCAAAAGGATCTCGACAAAACAAAAAAATCCAAAACCTCTTCTCTCACCGAAGTAAAAGCGCTGCAAAAAAAAATATCGTCACGCGAAAAATTAATCGGTAATTACAATTCGCAACTCAACCAGATAGATAGTCAGATAGGCGAAACAAAATCATCCATCAAAACCATGGATAGCAATTTATCCAAACTGAAAAAAAATTATGCCGTCATGGTTTATACGGCTTACAAACACCGGAGCACTTATAGTCGCTTGTTGTTTGTGTTGTCCGCCGAAAGTTTTAACGATGCAGTCCGCCGCATTTTATACCTCCGTAAATACAGCGCCTACCGCCGCACACAAGCCGATTTAATTGTGCAAACCAAAAACACATTAACCGGAAAAGTGAAAGTGCTGAGCAAGCAGAAAAACGAAAAGAAAGAATTGCTCACGCAGCAACAGGCAGAAAAAGATAAACTGCAAAAAGAAAAATCAGATAAAGACAAAGTGGTCAAACAACTTTCGTCGCAGGAGAAAAAAATAAAAGCCGACCTCACAAAAAAGAAAGCCGAGCAAACCAAACTCAACAAGCTGATATCCGATGCCATTAAAAAAGAAATAGCGGCAAGCACAAAAAAATCCACCACCACCGGCAGCAATTCCAAAACCACCACCGGCGGCACCATCACCAGCACACCCGAAATCACGGCAATGTCCAATTCATTCGCTGCCAACATGGGCAAATTTCCGTGGCCTGTGGAGCAAGGAGTCATCATCGAATCGTTCGGCACACATCCGCATCCGGTTTTAAAAAATGTCACCACAAAAAATAATGGCTGCGATATAAAAACAAATGGCGGCGCCAATGTGCGCAGCATATTCAAAGGCACTGTGGTCAGTGTGCTCGCCAATCCGGGTTACCACACGGCGGTCATCATTCGTCACGGCGATTACTTCACTGTTTACAGCAACATGGCAAGTGTAACAGTCAAGCCAAACGACAAAGTAGAAACCAAGCAATCCATCGGTCGTGCCTATACCGATAAAGAAGAAGGCACCATGGTTCACCTCGAAATCTGGAAGGGCACCACCTTGTTAGACCCTGAAAATTGGTTGGCGCAGAAGTAATTTTTCACTCTTCCCTTTTTCAATCTACATTTACACCCACAATACAATCAGCAATGCAACACATTCTTTTACTAAGCTTACCCGGCGGCAGCGAGTGGTTCCTTATTTTATTGGTAGTGCTTCTGTTTTTCGGAGGAAAAAAAATACCTGAACTGATGCGCGGCATCGGAAAAGGAGTTCGTGAATTCAACAGCGCCAAGGCAAATGTTGAAGCCGAAATTGAAAAGGGCATGAAGGAAGAAGAACCTAAAAAGGAAATACCTAAATAAACAGGTATAAAAACGCTCATTCAAAAAAATTGAATCCGCTTTACTCCTCATTATCGCAAGTCAAATCTGACTTGGAGAGTGGAAAGACTGATTGCACAGGTCTGGTAAAACATTATCTCTCCAACATTGAAAAGAAAAAACACCTCAATGCTTTTCTGGAAGTGTATGCAGAAGAAGCATTGCAGCAGGCTGCCCTCGTTGACGAAAAAATAAAAAACAAAACCGCAGGTCGCTTAGCCGGAATGGTGATTGCGCTGAAAGATGTGCTGTGCCAAAAGGGACACAAAGTTTCTTCTTCGTCAAAAATTCTGAAAGGATTTACTTCACTTTATTCTGGAACTGCTGTTGAGCGGTTGTTGAATGAAGATGCCATTATCATAGGCAGAACCAACTGCGATGAATTTGCAATGGGTTCATCAAACGAAAATTCGGCTTACGGAAATGTGAAAAATGGTTTGGATGAAACCAAGGTTCCGGGTGGTTCGTCGGGCGGAAGTGCGGTGGCTGTGCAAATGGATATGTGCCTCGCTTCGTTGGGAACTGATACTGGCGGAAGCATTCGTCAGCCTGCTTCATTCTGCGGAGTGATAGGAATCAAACCAACTTACGGAAGAATTTCGCGCTACGGATTAGTTGCTTATGCATCATCATTCGACCAGATTGGTCCGTTCACGCACAGCATTTCTGATTGTGCATTGTTGCTGGAAATTATGTCGGGGGCAGATGATTTCGACAGCACCGCTTCATCAAAACCGGTTGAAAAATATGCTGAGAAACTCAGCTTCAATCGCAAAGCAAAAATTGCGGTGTTCTCCGATTGCATCAATCATCCCGGAATTGACATTGAAATAAAAAGCCGCACGCTCAATTACATTGAAGAATTAAAATCAGCAGGACACGAAATTGAGTTTATTGATTTTCCTTATCTCGATTACTTAGTTCCGACTTACTATGTTTTAACAACTGCCGAAGCATCATCCAACCTTTCGCGCTTCGATGGAATTCGTTTCGGATATAAAAGTGAAAATGCAGTTGATCTGGAATCCACTTACAAAAGAAATCGCAGCGAAGGATTTGGTGAAGAAGTGAAGCGCAGAATTATGCTCGGCACTTTTGTATTGAGCGCAGGATTTTATGATGCCTATTACACCAAGGGACAAAAAGTTCGTCGCCTCATCAAAGAAAAAACAGAAGAAATTTTATCGCACTTCGATTTTATTTTAACTCCAACAACACCTACAACTGCGTTCGGCTTAGGAGATAAAACCGATGACCCGATTGCCATGTATCTCGCAGATATTTTTACCGTGCAGGCACCCATTGCAGGTATTCCTGCAATCACACTTCCCCTGTTTCAGCACAGCAACGGAATGCCTTATGGCTTGCAGTTGATGGCAGCAAGTTTTAAAGAAGCAGAATTGTTAGCATTCTCTGCTGAGTTGATGAAATAAAATCTGTTAACCGGAATCAGATTATATAAAATCCGCTGTCGACTTTATATCTTTTTGTTTGAAACCTATATCTTTTGAAACGGAAGATGCATCTTTTGAGGAAGAAGATGTATAATCTGTTGCGGATTCTATAAAATCCGCTGCTGATTTGATGTAATCTGTTCGGGATTTAGTGTCTTTTTGGAAGGAAGACATGTCTTTTGAGGGGAAAGGGGTGGGAGTTGAGTTTGCGGTAGTTTTAAATCGAAGACAAACTCAAAGTCACCACAGTCACCATTGTCCCCAATACACCTATTTATTATTTCTCTGATTAATTCTGGCGCGGGTCATTCGCTCACGCATACCCCCTTCATTTAAAAATGCTTCTTCCAACGACTTCATTTGCTTACTTAATAAATAAGTAGTGGTTTTAATTAAGCTGATTAAAACATTAGCAGAAATTTCAGGGTCAGTATTTTCAATTCCTTTTTTTAATGTTTCATAACTCACATCAGAAGCGCGGCTTAACTCGCGGGTTCGCAATGTCAGGCGATGATTCTTATCCCATTGCGGCAATTTTTTTGTTCGTAAGAAATCCTGATAGTCTATCATCAGTTCTTCCAGACTTGCACGCGCAACATTGGTCAATTTTATTTCTGTTTCTTTTGAAGTTGCCGATGCCATACTTGCCTCTGCAATATTCTGCTTACCCGAACGAGCCGCCTGCACCATCTGATCAATGGTTCTGTCATATTTCTGAAAGTAACGGCTGCAAAAAAATACAGTGCCATCATAAATAATTTCTGCTTTTTTATAAGATAACAAATTCTGATAGCCCCCATGTTGTGGAATAAATCCGTTTGGGTTTTGCGAATTGCTCATTTGTTGTTTTTTATGAGGACAGTTGGGACAACGAGGACTTTTTTTAATTCGATTGCTTGCTATTCCATCTACACCCCCACCTTCTCCTTAATCACTCCCAACTCTTTTCCAATTTTAGTAAAAGCAGCAATGGCTTTATCGAGGTGGTGCTGTTCGTGAGCGGCGCTTATCTGCACACGAATGCGCGCATTGCCCTTCGCCACCACCGGAAAGAAAAACCCGATGGCATAAATGCCTTCGGGTAGCAATCGCTCAGAAAACTTTTGCGCCAGCACTGCATCGTACAGCATGATGGGCACAATGGGATGTTCGCCGGGCTTAATATCGAAACCCGCTTCCGTAATTTTTGTGCGGAAATATTTTGTGTTCGCTTCCAGTTTATCGCGCAGCGCAGTGGTTTCGCTCAGCATATCGAGCACCGCAATGGAAGCGCCTGTAATAGATGGTGCAAGCGCATTCGAAAACAAGTATGGTCGCGACCGCTGACGAAGCAATTCAATAATTTCTTTTTTACCCGAAGTGAAACCGCCCGATGCGCCGCCAAGCGCCTTGCCATAAGTGCCGGTAATAATATCAATACGCCCCATCACGCCACGGTGCTCGTGCGTGCCGCGCCCGGTTTTTCCCATGAAGCCGCTCGCGTGGCATTCATCAATCATCACCATCGCATTGTATTTATCGGCGAGGTCGCAGATTTTATCCAACTGCGCAATGGTGCCATCCATACTGAACACGCCGTCGGTAATAATTATTCTGCTTCGTGCGCCGGATGATTCTTTCAGTTTCTCTTCGAGGTCGTTCATGTCGTTGTGCTTGTAGCGAAGCCGCTGCGATTTGGTGAGCCGAACTCCATCAATAATGCTTGCGTGATTCAGTTCATCACTGATGAGCGCATCTTCTTCGCCGAACAAAGGTTCGAACACACCGCCATTGGCATCGAAGGCGGCGGCATATAAAATGGTGTCTTCTGTACCGAGAAACTCCGAAGTTTTTTGCTCTAATGTTTTATGCAGATCCTGCGTGCCGCAAATGAACCGTACACTGCTCATGCCGTATCCATGTGTGTCAATCGACTGCTTCGCCGCCGCAATAACTTTCGGGTGCGACGACAGACCGAGATAATTGTTCGCGCAAAAGTTGAGTACAGTCACCTTCCCTTTGGGAAGGTCGGGATGGGCTACTTTTATTTCAGCGCCCTGCGGCGAAGTGATGATGCGCTCGTTCTTAAATAAGCCGTTGGCTTTTATTTCGTCCAGTTCTTTCTGCAGTCTGCTTTTGATGGAATACATAGACAGTTGATTTTTGTACGGTGAAAATAAATCGAATTAGTCAGTAGAAAAATCGGATTACTTTTCTCGCTGAAAAAATATTTTTACTGCGTGAGTAAGAAACAGGAGAAACCGAAAAAGTTTATGCGCCGTGGCGGAAAAAACCAGCAGCAGCAAAATTCATCGCTTCAGAAATGGATTTGGCTCGCCGCTATTCTGTTGATCACTTATTTTTCTTTTGCCCCATCGCTTGAAAACGATTGGACCAATTGGGATGACCCCGAATATGTTTTACAAAATCCAATGATTATCAATCCGGCATCAACCACCACAGATATTCTGACTAAACCGGTTTCCTACAACTATCATCCACTCACCATGCTGAGTTTGAAATGGAATTATGCAGCCGTAAAAACAAATCCCCACGCTTATCATTTAACCAATGTGGTGTTACACCTCATCAACACGGCGTTGGTTTTCTTTTTCATACTTATGCTGAGCGAAAGTTTAGTGATGGCGGTTTTTGTTTCCGCGGTGTTTAGCATTCATCCCATGCATGTGGAAAGTGTGACTTGGATTGCAGAGCGGAAGGATGTGTTATATGTTTTGTTCTTCATGCTCGGCATGATTTGCTACCTGAAATATCTTGAAGGAAAAAAAATTATGTGGATGATTATTACTGTAACAGTTTTTATTCTTTCGTGTTTATCGAAAGCAATGGCGGTTGTGTTTCCGATTGTGTTGTTGTTGATTGATTATTTAAAAAACAGAGAATGGAGTTGGAAAATGGTGATGGAAAAAATTCCACCCTTAATTATTTCGCTTATCGTCGGCATAGCCGCCTACCAGATTCAATCAAAAGGAGCCATTGCTTCCTCTGAAAGCGCCACATTCTTTCAGCGGATCATATTCGGTTGTTACGGAGGGTGGTGCTATGTGTTAAAGTTTTTTCTGCCCATCCATCTTTCGGCTTTTTATGCTTACCCGATTGAAAACGGAGGTTCTGTTTCCATCTTCTACTACCTGGCACCTGTTGCCTGGATAGCTGTTACAGCAATTGTATTTTTCTTCTTTCGGAAAAATAAACCGGTGATATTCGGGTTGCTTTTCTTTTTCATAACCATTGTGCTCGTACTTCAATTCATTGCAGTTGGCAGTGCAATAACTGCTGACCGTTACAGTTATCTTTCTTATATCGGGTTGGCTTACATCGTTGGTTGGCTGTTGAAGCAATTTTTTATCAGAGAGAATAGTTTATACAAATTCAGGATGGCTGCCTCCGGTGTAACAGTCTTATTCATTCTGCTGCTTGCTTATCAAACCAACGGCAGAACAAAAATCTGGAAGAACTCCGAAACACTTTGGACGGATGTGATTGAAAAGGATTCCACTTCTTTCCGTGCTTTCGAACACAGGGGCGATTATTATGAAAAGATAAATGAACCGGATAAAGCCATTGCTGATTACAATATTGCTTTGGTCATAGCTCCTGATTTCTTCCCTGTGATTGTTGCGCGCGGGAATATCTTTTACAAAACCGGAAACTATGCTCTTGCATTGGCAGATTTTAACAAAGCCATTGCATTGAATAAAAATGCTGCCGACATGTATCTGAACCGGGGATTGGTTTTTAATGCCCAACAGAAATATGAATTGGCGTTAAAAGATTTTGACCGGGTTATTGCTATTAAGCCGGATAATGCGGATGCCTATGTAAGCCGCGGGTCAGTTTATTATATCCTGGGAAAAACAGAGCTGGCATTTTCGGATTTTAATAAAGCTGTTACAGTCCATCCAGATTACTGGCTCGGCTATTTAAACCGCGGAATTTATTTTGATAATACAAACGAAGATGAAAAGGCACTGAGTGATTTTGAAAAAGGGATTCAACTAAATCCGAATTCACATCAATTGCATGCGACGCTTGCACAAACTTATGCGAAGTTGCAAAAAAATGAGGAGGCGCTTGGTGAATTTTCAAAAGCCATAGATTTAAATCCGGCTGTTGCCGATTATTGGTTCAACCGTGCGCAATTAGAAAGAGCATTGGGGAAAAATGAATTGGCGAATGCTGATGAAATCAAGGCACAACAATTAGGTTTGAAATAAAATTGACTGCTACTTATTTAAAGTTTGTGAATGGCCAAGAAAAATAATCCTCCTTCAAAGAAAAAAAATCAGAATAACTCAGGCACTCCCTCTTTAACTAAATGGATATGGCTTGCTGCAATTTTGATTCTCACTTATATCTCTTTCGCACCATCAATGGATAACGAGTGGACCAATTGGGATGACCCTGTTTATGTTTTAGAGAATCCGCTCATCACTAATCCGAATACTCCCACTAAGGATATTATCACCAAACCGGTTTCACTCAACTACCATCCGCTCACCATGTTGAGTTTGAAATGGAATTACGAAAGCGTGAAGACTGCTCCGCATGCTTATCACTTAACTAATGTGGCGTTACACCTCATTAACACCGCGCTGGTTTTCTTTTTTATTCTGATGCTGAGTGAAAGTTTAGTGATGGCGATTTTTGTTTCGGCATTGTTTGGTGTTCATCCCATGCATGTCGAAAGTGTGAGTTGGATTTCGGAGCGGAAGGATGTGCTGTATGTATTGTTCTTCGTGATCGGAATGATTTGCTACCTGAAATATCTCGACGCAAAAAAAGTGCTGTGGATGAGCGTAACTGTAACAGTTTTTATTCTTTCGTGTTTATCAAAAGCAATGGCAGTTGTGTTTCCGGTTGTGTTGTTGCTTATTGATTATTTAAAAAACAGAGAATGGAATTGGAAAATTGTAATGGAAAAAATTCCACTCTTTATTATTTCACTCATTGT
>BJGQ01000024.1:27861-47762 GCA_014190575.1 Bacteroidota bacterium
ATCAATCAATATCCGCATCGCATTGAAGTTGCTTACAAGAACCGCGGCAATTATTATGGAAAAGAAAAAGGAATGCTAAGTGAAGCACTCGCTGATTACAAAGTTTTGCTCGCCATGAAAACCAAGGACAGCAAAATTTACAGCAACCTCGGAAATATTTATGGCTTGATGAAGAAAGGCGACAGCGCAATATTGTCTTACAATAAAGCATTGGAGATGGATGATAAAAACACAGATGCTTATGTGAACCGCGCAATCACTTACAGCATGGCAGGGCGATATGATCTTGCTTTTCCCGATTACACAAAAGCATTGCAGATTGATCCCACTATGTATTCCACTTATATCAATCGCGGTTATGCTTATCTCGCTTCGGGTAAATTGAATGAGGCACTTGCTGATTTTAATTACTATTTAAATTACGATCCGAACAATGCCGCCTGTTACTATTATCGCGGACTCACTTACACTTCAATGGGAAATACTGCAAATGCAAAAAATGATTTCCTCAGAGCGCAATCACTTGGGTATAAAGTGGAACAGAAATATTTGCAGTAAAATTTTTTCAGTAGCAATATCCAATCTGAAATTTGCAATCAGCAATCTGTAATTTACTTTCGCCGCATGTCCTGCTTACATCAGGAATAACCATATGAAACCATTTCAGACCTTACTTTTCTACAAGTATGCGCGCGTTGATAATGCCGAAGCATACAAAGACCAACACCTTGCTTTTTGTAAATCGCTGAATCTGATGGGGCGCGTGCTCATCGGCGACGAAGGCATTAACGGAACCGTGAGCGGAACCATTGACAGCTGCAAACAGTACATGGATTACCTGAGCAACGATGCGCGCTTCGCCGGAATTGAATTTAAGATTGATGAAGAAGATGCGCCATCGTTTTCTAAAATGCATGTGCGCTATAAAAAAGAAATCGTGCACTTCGGTCAGCCGGATGTGAATGTTTGGGAAATGACCGGCAGGTATCTGGAACCCGACGAATGGCAAAAGCAAATGCACGACCCCGATGCAGTGGTGATTGACATGCGCAATAAAGTAGAATGGGAAGCAGGTAAATTCAAGAACGCTGTTACACTTGATGTGGACACCTTCCGTGATATTCCAAATCACTTAGATGAACTCGAGCAATACAAAGACAAAAAAATTCTTGCTTATTGCACCGGGGGCATCCGTTGCGAGAAAGCAACTGCCTTTTTAATACAGAAGGGATTTAAAAATGTTTTTCACCTGCATGGCGGAATCATTCGTTACGGAAAAGAAGCGGGCGGAAAAGATTTTGATGGCAAGTGTTATGTGTTCGATAATCGTTTGACCGTTGATGTGAACACGGTGAATCCAGAAATTATTTCGCATTGCCGCAGGTGTAACACTCCTTCGGTTCATTTTATTAATTGTGCGAACCCAGAATGCAACGAGCATTTTATTTTGTGTGAAACCTGCGCCACTGAAATGGAAGGAAGTTGCAGTGAAGAATGTAAATCACATCCGCGCCGCCGCATTTATGATGGCACTGGCTATTACCAGAAACACAATCAGGAATATCAAACCGAGAAGGCGAGGAAGAAGTGGATGATGGAGTGAAAAGTCATTAGTTGAAAGGTTGAATTGTTATACGAAATTCAATTTCAGAAAATTTTTTATTTACTGAAACCATTGAATTATTTCACACAATATTCATCTTTAGTTTTTCATTTAAATTATGAATCACCTCGCCCATTTAATGCTCGTACGCAACAGCGATGAACTTATGCTCGGTGGTTTTATTGCTGATGCGGTGAAAGGAAAAAAATTTCTCGATTATGAAAAAGAAATCTCCAAAGGAATTTTATTGCATCGCTTCATTGATAATTACACCGACACACACGCTGAAGTTTCAGAACTGAAAAAATTACTACGACCTCAATTCGGTTTATTATCTGGTGTAGTGATTGATATGATTTATGATCACTTTTTGGCAAAGCATTGGAACGAATTCAATACTGATTCGCTCGAATCATTTTCGCATGGTGCATACCTCGTATTTGAAAAATATGTTTCAATAATGCCAGAGCGAAATCAACACATGCTTACATACATGCGAAAAGAAAACTGGTTGCTGAATTATGCAACCATTGCAGGAATGACAAAATCATTCAATGGCATGTCACGCAGAATCAGAAAAGGGGAACTGCTTTTGCAAGCGCCGCAATTCATTCTCGATCATGAAATTATTTTGAAAGATAGTTTCTTTCGATTTTATCCTATGCTGATAAAAGCATGCGAGGAAGAAAAAATCAGATTGAAATCACTTTAATAAACCACAGAGTTGCTCAAGGTTTATCGCAGAGGTGTACGGAGTTTTTTTTACTGAGATGCTCTGTATTCACTCAGTGTGTCTCTGTGGTTAAATATTATCATCCCCCGGTTCGTAATAAATCATCTGCAATAAAGTTTGCCCCACTGCTGTCATGGTTGCACGATCAATCAAATCCATTTTATCTGATTGTGCATGCCAGTGCGAAGCGAAACCGGTTTTTGTTTCGTTGCTGAGATTGATAATATCAATCGTTGGAGTTCCATTGATGGTGTTTACATAATAATGATCGTCGGTAATTGCATTTGCATTTTCATTCACAAAATAATTTCCGAAGCCGAGCGATTGTGCGTGATTCCAGAATTCGTTCACCACAGTTGGCGCATACTTCATAGAGAATGCTTCTTTAGGAAAGCGCGCATTAACTGCACCAGCCATGTCTAATAAAATTCCATAGAAGGCGCGATAGTTTTTGGCGTGCGGATGATTTGCCCAGTACTGTGTGCCGAGTGCATACTGATCGGTTTCATCCCACTTGCTTTCGAATTCGGGAGGACCATAATCTTCCACATCACATAACAGAATATCCACCCCGACATTTGGTTTTTGTTTTTGAAATTGTTCGGCGCACTCAATTAAAATCCCAACTCCACTGCCTCCATCATCAGCACCATCAAATTGTTTCTTCGGTTCGTTTGCATCCCGATCACTCCAAGGTCGTGTATCCCAGTGCGCGAGTAACAGAATTCTTTTTTTTGCTTTCGGATTAAAACTTCCAATGAGGTTGATCATTGGCTTTTCGGTTCCGTCATAAACTTTCACATTCGCCTTCTGTACATAAACAGTGTCGCAATAACGCTTCAGCATTTTTTCTAAATAAGCGGCGCATTGCTGTTGCGATTTTGTTCCGGGAATTCGAGGGCCAAATTTTACCTGTACATCACAATACCTATAAGAAGAGTCTGCATCAAATTCAGGAACATGAACTGTTACAACCGGTTTTGGTTTTGTAGTATCTACTGTAACAGGTTTTGGATTGTTGCATGATGAGCACGAAGAAAATTGTGCAACAAAATTTCCGATAAAAATTATTGCAATAAAAATTCTGACTTCTGATTTCATTAATTGTATTTATAAAAAAGCCACTTCACTACTTCGCGCAACGAATTCTTTTTGCCGTACATTAATATTCCGGTGCGGTAAATTTTTGCGGCCATCCAAACAATCAAAACAAATCCAAGAACAAGAAAAACCATTGATGCTATAATTTGCCACCATGGTGGTTCAAATGGTATTCGAGCAACCATCACAATCGGACTTGTCAAAGGAAAGAGTGAAGCAAAAACCGCCAATCCGCTGTTAGGATTATTCGGAATATTAGTCATTATGAAAAATGAAATAATTACAGGCATCGTAATAACCATATTTAAAGAAGCATCGGGTTCATCGCCGGTTGCTGCACCAACTGCTGCGAATAGCGAAGCATAAATAAAATATCCTCCAAGAAAATAAAACAAGAAAGTAAATACTAGCCATGGAATATTAATGGATGATAGACTTTTTTGCAAATCGCCATATGCCTGCCATTTCCCCATCTGCTGCTGCATTTGCATTTGCGCACCGGGAATCATTTGTTGTGCATGTTGAAAGTCTTGCAATTGATGTGCATAAAAATAACCTAAAACAGAAAATGCACCGACAATTAAAATTATCCAAAGAACAAATTGTGTTAGACCAACGAGAGCAATGCCAATAATTTTTCCCATCATCATTTCAAATGGTTTCACACTTGAAATAATTACCTCGGCTATTCGATTGTTTTTTTCTTCCAATACTCCACGCATCACCATGCCTCCGTAAATAAACATCACGATGTAAATGATCATACCCATTCCGAAACCGATTCCGCTTGCAAGTCCGGTGTTTCCTTCTTTCTCGCCTTTCTCACTCATCACAATGGTGTTGAGTGTTACACTTTTACTAAGTTGATCAACTAACGCTGGAGAGATGTCAATCTTCTCCAGTTTCATGGTGCGAATAATATTGGTGAGATTATCTTCTATATCTGATTGCGGTCCCAATCCCAATTGTTCATCCGAAAAATATTCGATGCCTTCGGGTGTGTACATATTAAAATCAGCAGGCACATGCAAAATGCCTGAGTAACCTTTCTCTTTAAATTCTTTTTTCAGTTCTTCAAATTTTATATCGGAATAAGAAAACTGCAAGTGCTCTTTGTTTTCGAGTTTGTTTTTGAAAACGCCACTTTCATCAGCCACCAGAATTTTTTTAGTATCGTTTGAAACATTGACCAACAAAATCTGAACTCCAACAATTGCGACCAATGCAAGTGGTGTGAGAATAGTCGTGATAATAAATAAGCGTTTGCGAACCCGTGTTAAATATTCGCGTTTTATAATGATGAGAATTTTATTCATTATTGAGTTGTGGTTACTTGTTGAATAAATATTTCGTTGAGTGATGGAAGAATTTCATTGAAGCTGATGACATTGCAATCTTGATTTATTAAAGTACGGAGCAAATCTTTAGGTTGCGCATCATCTGCAATTTTCACAATCATTTCGTGATCGTTTGTGGATTGAACTTTAAAACGAAAATCGCTCATCGTTGGTGTAACACCTTCGTATTTCACTGAAAAATTATGCTGGCGAAATCGACGACGAACTTCATCCACTTTCCCATCAAGAATAACTTTCCCTTTGTTGTATAACACAATGCTCTCGCAAATTTCTTCTACCTGTTCCATTCGGTGAGTAGAGAAAATAATGGTTGCTCCTTCATCGCGCAAGCGCATAATTTCATTCTTAATTAAATCTGCATTTACCGGATCTAATCCACTGAATGGTTCATCGAGAATAATCAGTTTCGGTTCGTGAACAACTGTGCTTACGAACTGAATTTTTTGCCCCATTCCTTTCGAAAGCTCTTCTACTTTTTTGTTCCACCAATCTTTAATGTTCAGACGATCCATCCATTCAAAAACTTTTTTCTTTGCATCTTTTGCTGAAAGACCTTTCAATTGTGCGAGGTAAACTAACTGCTCCCACACCTTCATTTTTTTATACAAGCCACGCTCTTCAGGCATGTATCCCATTAATGCTGTGTGATTGCGTTTTAGTAATTCGTTTCCAAATAAAACCTGTCCGCTATCAGGCATAATAATGCTGGTGATCATTCTGATGGTTGTGGTTTTACCCGAGCCATTCGGACCCAGCATTCCGAAAATACTTTTCTCCGGAACTATGAATGAAACATCATCTACCGCTGCAGTTTTCAAATAAACCTTTCGGATGTTTTTGAGTTCAACAATATTCGACATAAAGTGTTTTGCAAATTGAGGAAGCGAATGTAATAATTCATCGAATGGACAAAGCACAAAACCACAAGCACATTAATTTATTCTATTTACAGGTAATTATGTAGATTTCAACCCCAAATAACTTTCCAGAAAGTTGAAATCAGTTTATACTTTTTTCATTTTGTTATTTTTTATTTTAAACTGCTTGCATGCGCAGATAGTAGTTCCTGTGCCTGAAAGAAATTATAATTTTTATTCATTTACTCCCGAGATAAAATCAAATATTACTGAACTCGCAAAATTTTCGAATGAAATTTTTCATCCTGAATATGGTTTGCTTCCCTACAATGCCGGATGCAGCAATTGCGTTGAAATTTTAGAAAAGAGAAAAAGTGATGAACGATATTTTTTAAAAGACAGTACAAACGGTACTGAATTCACAATACAGAAGTCGTATTTACCTATGCATTATAAAGATGCTGAAGGGAGGTGGATTACTATTGATCCAAGGATAAAAAAAATAAGCGATAGAAAATTTGCGGCATCGCAACAACAATTTCCGGTTGAGATTGATTTAGAAAACGGTTTCACATCAATAGTGGGCGAGAAAAAAATTATTTTTAATCAGGAAGTTAAAATTCGCGAGATGAATGGTACGGTTCAACTGAATGAACTAACATCTTCAAATGAAGTTTTTTTCACTGCAGGTGATGATGGAGTGGAACAGCGAAATTTTTTTCCTGGAATTTACAGGCAACTTATTGTTGATCGCGGAAGCATTGAAACAAATTATATTCTGATTCACAAGCCTGCGTTAACCGATCAATCAAATTGGTTAATGTTCGAAGATAATTTTTCGCTTCCGGAAAATTATTCAATAAAATTTTCAGAAGAAGGATTTACAAACTCTGATGGATTATGGATTGGTGATTTACTGGTGATAAATGATAAAGGATTTGAAGAATTCAGAATTAATAAACCAGCAATGTTTGACTTTATAAGTTCAAATGATGAGGATGAATCAACGGATAAAATTGGATATAAAATATTTAATGAACATGGAAAATGGAAGGTTCAATTATTTGTTTCTACAAAATGGCTTTGTAAAAAGGAAAGAGATTATCCTGTTACCGTTGATCCAACTGTAACTATATCTGGAAGTTATCTGCCGAATGTTTATGAAGGAAGCGGATATGCAAATGGTACCTGGTTAAATACATCTTGCAGCTATCCGATTAACATTCTATTTCCTGGAAATGCAACAGCAACTAATGCAGGTTTTAGCGCGCGTTATTCAGCCCCAGGTGCAGCCGCATGCAGCAATTGCTGGATTGAAAACGGCGGAATGAATATCGTTGGTCCATGTGGGATTTCACAAGAAGCACCTGGGCTTCCTTGGACTTGTCAAAACGCTCCTTTCCCGGGAACATGTACCGGTTCAAGTATCGCTATCCCACAAATAATAGATTGCTTAACCCCTTCATGTAATCCCACACCTGTTCAGATTTCATTGCAGTTGATGCGTTTAGTTTGTGCAGGAAATGCGTGTTTAAATACCTGCATTCGGTTAGACCCAACTTTTTATAGTGTAACACTTTCAGGTATAACAGTTCAGTCTTCTATTACATCCTCAATACCTGGATTTAATTTATGCTCCGGTACAACTGTTACCTTTAATTCAAATTCGCAATATGGAGTACCTCCTTACACCTATGTATGGAATCCGGGCGGAAGCACCACCGCATCAATTTCTGTAACTCCGTTGGTAAATTCTACTTACACTTTAATAGTTTCCGATGCTTGTGGCAATACTTATTCTGCTTTGCGACTTGTTAATATTTTGCCATCGTCAACTGCCACATTCACTACAACTTCTCCAATCTGTATATCACAAACAGCATCATTTAATTACACTGGAAATGGAATTGCAACCACAACTTATTTATGGAATTTTAACGATGTTGGTTCAGGTGTAAATAACACTTCAACTCTTCAAAATCCAACACATGTTTTTTCTGCCCCGGGATTTTATAATGTTTCACTAACAACAACTTTGGGGGCATGTGTTTCACCTGCATTTATTCAGTCTGTATTTGTTGGGCCACAACCAACTTCTTTATTCACTATTACTCCACCACAGTGTGTTGGTCAGCCTGTAACAATTACCTATTCAGGAAATGCATCGGTTAATGCTATTTACAATTGGAATTTCGGAACAGGAACAATAATCAGTGGAAGCGGACAAGGTCCTTATCAGGTTCAATGGAATTCAGCTGGTAATTTTCCAGTATCGCTCAGCGTAACCCTTGGAATTTGCACCTCGCCAATTACCAATCAGAATGTTCAGATTTTTGCATTGCCCACTGCAACAATCAATGTAACATCGCCTGTTTGTGAAAATCAAAACTCACTAATTACTTATGCCGGAAACGGTGGAGGTACCGCAACTTATAATTGGGATTTTGACGGTGGAACAATTGTAAGCGGTACAGGAGGAAATCCGCACCAGGTGAACTGGAGTGTAACAGGTAACTATACTATTCAATTAACAGTTACAAAAAATGGCTGTTCAATAAATGCCCCTCCTCAAAATGTTATTGTTAATCCTATTCCAAGTTCATCCTTTTCTATTAATCCTTCGCCAACTTGCGTTAGCAGTCCGAGCATCATTACTTATACGGGAAGTTCAGGACCCGGAGCAACTTATAATTGGATTTTTACTGGAGGTACAATTATTAGCGGAAGTGGTCAGGGCCCTTACCAAGTTCAATGGAATACACAAGGAGTAAAAAGTGTTAAGCTTACCGTTATTGAAAACGGATGTACATCTCCTCAAACAATAAATTTAGTTACCGTAACACCACCAATAACTTCAACATTCAGCATAACATCTCCTATTTGTCAGTACCAGACTTCAACAATTACCTATACAGGTAATGCAAATGCAACTGCAGTTTATCATTGGAATTTTTACAATGGAACAATTGTAAGCGGAAGTGGTCAGGGACCTTACCAGATAAGCTGGGGGTCATGGGGCAATCATGGTATTTCATTGTATGTAATTGAAAACGGATGCACCTCTGATACAACCAACCAAACTGTTTTTGTTTATGCTCCAACTTCTTCTGCTTTTAGCGTTGGAACTGCATGTGCAGGAGCTAATACATTAATTACCTATTCAGGAAATGCAGGTGTAACTGGTGTTTTTAATTGGAATTTCGGTGGTGGAACAATTGTCTCCGGAAGTGGCATAGGCCCTTATGATATTTTATGGAATACACCCGGCACTTATGCAGTTACTTTAAATGTTATTTATAATGGATGTGTCTCTATTCCAACCATACAACAGGTTACTGTTATTCAATCTCCAACTTCTTCATTTACAGTTGTGAGTCCGGCATGTGCAGGTGGTGGAACTACTGTAAACTATACAGGGAATGCAAATGTAAATGCTCCCTTTAACTGGTACTTTGGAGGAGGCAGTATTATCAGTGGCGGTGGCGCAGGCCCCTGGATTATTAGTTATCCAAATCCGGGTAGTTATAACATAACATTAATTGTTCAGGATTTTGGTTGCACTTCACAGCAATCATTGCAAACTGTTTTAGTTAATCCCATTCCATCAGCCCCTTTTAGTTTGGCAGCTTCAGTATGTGAAGGAGTTAGTACACCCATCGCCTATACTGGTACTTCAGCAGTCAATGCAACTTACAACTGGGATTTTGATGGTGGAGTAATTTCAAGTGGAAGTGGTCAAGGGCCTTACCAGGTTTATTGGAATTCTCCCGGAATTCATACGGTAACTCTTTCGGTTACCGAAGGCGGTTGCACCTCTCCTGTGGTTTCTCATTCAATTAACATTATTGCGGCGCCGGTTGCTGATTTTAATACTACATCTCCCATTTGTGCTGATAAATATTCAACAGTAACATTTAATGGAAGCGCAGGAGCCAATGCAATTTTCACCTGGGATTTTGGATTAGCAACGGTATTAAGCGGAGTAGGAATTGGTCCTTATCTTTTATCTTTTCCATCATTTGGATTTTATCCGGTTTCACTTACCATCACCGATTTTGGTTGCACATCTACCAGCATTCAAAACATAAGTGTGAATGAAGTTCAAACTTCAACTTTCACAGTAACTCCTGTTGTTGCCTGTGTAAATTCTCCGGTTAATGTGCAATATACAGGCAGCGGAAACAACTCCGGTTCATATAATTGGAATTTTGGTGGCGGCACTATTTCGAGCGGCAATGGTCAGGGACCTTACAACATTTTATATTCTGATACCGGCACTTATTCCATTTCATTGGCTGTAACACAAGCTTTATGCACGAGCGATACGCAAACAATTTCTCTTTATGTAAACCCTATTCCGGTTCCTGATTTTACTGCCGCTCCTGTATTTGCATGCGATGAGTTGCAGACTTTTTATTTTAACTCTAGCACAGGAGCAACTAATTACAATTGGAATTTTGGCGATGGTACTTCAGACACCGTATCAAATCCTAATCACTATTATTCAGTTGGATTGTTTGATGTTTCGCTTACTGCTTTCAATCAGTTTGGTTGTTCAGCTGTTTTAACAATACCACATTTCATTAATGTGCAGCCCACTCCTTCGGTTCAGTTTACTTCTGATCCGGCTGCTGGTTTGGAATTGGCTTTGGATGAAAACGAATTTGTTTTTGAAAACCTAAGCCAAAACGGAACTTCTTTTTTGTGGACTTTTGGAGATGGCGATAGCTCCGGATTAACAAACCCTGTTCATGTATATGGAGATACTGGAAATTTCTTTGTCACTCTCATTGCATACAACGATGTTGGTTGCAGTGATTCCATAAGGCAAGGGCCTTACATTATTGTTCCCGGTGCATTTATTTTTATTCCGAATGCATTTACTCCTAACAACGATGGACGAAATGATATATTCAGCATATTCGGCCATACAATAAGTGAAACATCACTTCAGATTTTTAACCGCTGGGGCGAAATGATTTATAATGGTGATGGATATAAAGATGGATGGGATGGCACTTACCAGGGCAAACCACTAAACACCGGAGTATATATTTACAGGGCATTCATTACCAAAAACAGCGGACTCACTGTTACCCTGCAGGGTGATTTAACTTTAATTAGGTAAAGGTATTGTTGCAAAACCATAAGTGAAAGAGCTTTTTCGCCTCGGTTCGTGTCCCCACCACAACTGTTCGGAAGAAATTAGTCGGGTGGTTTTGAAAAAATATTATCAAATATTATCGGATCGCCTCCGGTCATGATTACAATGTCTCTGGTGATTGATTTTTCAAGTTCTTGGACAAATTTTTGTTTCATGATTTTGTAGCCGCTTAATCCATTTTTCTTTTTATAAACTAATAATAAAATGGCGGCAATCAGTGTGGCATAAAGCATTATTCTGATTCTGATTCCGTTTTCACTTCTGTTGATTAAGTGACTGAAGTTTAATTCTTGTTTCAAAAATTTAAAGAATACTTCTATATCCCATCTTCTTTTGTACAGATCTGTTATCTGTGCTGCATCTAATTCACTGATGTTGGTTACAAAAGTTATTGGCTCATTACCCATAATTTGATTGCCTTGAATATACCTGACTGGTTGTTTTGCTTTTACTTTTCCTTCACCAAATAAATAAACCCATTGATCAGAATGTATCTGTAATGTGGCCGTATCTAAAGGAATTTGTAATTCATTCTTAATTATTATCTCGTGCTTACTGTTGTTATTGAGTCTTGATATAAATGGAATCTTTTTATCAATAAATTCATCGTAAGTTTTTCTTGAACTAATACCTCTATCCAATATTCTAATCATGCTGCCTTTATCCGGTTGCTGAGCCAGGATGGATGCTTTAAGCGCCGTATTTTCACTGTTATAAATTTGTCCTGTATAGAAGTCTGCACTCATCGGAAGTTCGGAAAATCCAATGGTAAATTTTAATTGTTTAAGGTGAGCCGCGTCACCACCCTTAAGAAGATATCCAACCTTTAAGAGTTGACTTGATAACGCAACAATTGTAGAGTCAAAACGAATGATTGTTGATTCTTTTTCTTTTATTTCTCCAGCATAGATTTTAACTATTGCACGATATAATTTTTCAAAATATTCCGGCTTCATTACACTTAATCGTTCACTGATAGAGCTGAAACTAATTTGTTGTTTCTTACTACCACTGTTCAGGAGGTTAAATACGATTGATTCATATGCAGATTCCATCGTACGAAGACTATTGTCTTTATGAGATAGAATACAATGCATTAATAATTTGAACACTACCTCCGCACGCAATTTTTTTGCATAGCGATTCACATCTGTTTCTATTGCTAACTCTTTCAGTAATGATGAGGGTATCAATGAGAGTATCTGACTTGCATCCATGATGCAAACCTCAATGAGCCTGAAAATATTTATACTGCTTTTACCTTTTTGTTATTACTGAAAATCATTCCTTTGTGCAGTCTTCCGAACAGTTGTGGTGGGGACACGAACCGAGGCGGAAACAGAGTAAAAGCAAACTCCCTGCGCTAAATTTTATTTTTACCTTATAAGCGTTACATCACCCTTCAGAATATATTTTTCGCCGCTCAGCATTTCCACTTCGGCCATATACACAAACACATTGGTGTTCACATTCGCACCACGGAAAGTTCCATCCCATCCGTGTGTGTAATCTTTTGTTTGAAACACCATCTCGCCAAAGCGATCATACACCCTAAAATCGAGGGTTGAAATGCCAATTCCATATATTTTCAACAAATCATTTGCCCCATCGTTGTTGGGTGTAAAAGCGGATGGTATCCATGGCTTGGGTTCGCCATCAATAAAAATCAATGGGCCTTGCGCCGTATCAGTACAGCCATTTTCAGCAATGGCGGTTAGCACCACATTGTATTCTCCCATTTCAGAAAAACTATGTATGCTGTTGTATGAAGTATCGGAAGTGTGGTCGCCAAAATTCCATCTTGCATGTGTGGCTCCGGTTGATAGGTTATAAAAATTAAAAAGGTTGTCACTGTAAATCAAATGGCCGGGAGCAGGCGGATCCATGTAGAAAATTGCAACAGGACTTACCAATGCAGTAACTGCAGAAAACTGAGTAGCTGAATCACTGCATCCAGTTGCATTAGCTGTTATCATTATCACATCATAAGTTCCGGCCGCATAATAATGCTGAGTTGAATTTCCGAATCCATTGGTTCCATCTCCAAAATGCCAAATTGAAGTAACTCCATTCGCACTTGTATTCTGAAGTGAAACTTTAAGTGGTTCGCATCCCGTTGAGGGAACTACAGTAAATGATGCAACCGGAGTTGGGTCGAAAGTTAGCGTTGAAGTTGCAGCTGCCACACAACTGTTTGCATCTGTTCCTGTAACTGTGTAAACAATACTTGTAACAGGCGTGGAAATAACAGTTGCTCCGTTCACGGTGTTCAATGCCGTAGGTGGTGACCACGAATAAGTGGTGGCTCCATTTGCAGTAATGCTGATAGTTGCTCCTTCACAAAAAGAGGTGGCCGATGGATTGACTGTGACAACCGGAGCCGGAAATACTGTAACAACAGCAGTGGCTGTATTTACACACCCATTAACATCGGTTCCCGAAACAGTATAAGTGGTTGTGGTTGCTGGTGAGGTGGTTGGATTTGAAACATTGCTGGAACTCAATGCGGTATTTGGCAACCATGAATAAAATGATGCGCCGGCTGCCGATATGTTTCCTGTTTGTCCTGCACAAATACTTGTTCCTGTCGCAGTCACATTTGGTAATGCGTTAACAGCAATTGCAACCGATGCGGTTCCGCTACATCCTGTATTATCAATTCCAATGACTGTATAAGTTATATTGGAAGCTGGTTGTGCAGTTACACTTGAGTTGGTTGAATTATTTAATCCCGTTGCAGGCGACCAGGTATAAGTTAATCCGCCAGCAGCAGTAATTACTGTATTGCTGCCGGCGCAAATTGAATTGTTAACTGCCGATGCGGTAATAGTTGCTCCGGCACTTACCGAAGTTTGTTGGGTGGAAGTGTTACTACAACCATTTGCATCGGTATAGCTATAGGTTATGGTATAGGGTCCACCGGTTCCGGCCAGTGATGGGTCAAAATTATTTCCTGTTATTCCTGTTCCCGAAAAAACACCCCCTGCCGGATTTCCTGTTAAATTATTTGCAGCAGAAGTAATGCAATTCGCCGCATTCAATCCGCTGAACGAAACATTAGGAATTGGATTTACTGTAACAACAACCTGTGCCGTACTGCTGCAATTTTGTGCTGAAGTTCCGGTAACGGTATAAGTACTGGTTACTACAGGTGTTGCAACCGGATTGGGAATTGAATTGCTGCTCAATGCAGTTGGAGGATTCCAGCTATATGTGCTTGCGCCACTTGCAGTGAGTTGAACATTTCCGCCTGCGCATATTGATGGAGATACTGGACTAATATTTATTACCGGTATTGAATTTACTGTAATAACTGTTGATGCAGTAGCCGAACAACCATTTGCCCCAATGCCGGAAACGGTATAAGTAATTGAAGCAATCGGAGAAGCAGTTACAGTTGAGTTTGTTGAATTATTTAAGCCAGTTGAAGGTGACCATACATAAGTGTTTGCGCCGTTGGCAATAAGGTTTACGGATGCTCCGGAACATATTGAAGAATTTACAGGAATAATATTTATTGTTGGAAACGGAAGAACACTTACCACAACAGTTGCCTGATCTGAACAGCCAACTCCTGATGTTCCAACAATGGTATAGGTAGTACTTACAATTGGTGACGATGTAACTGTTGTGCCAGTAGAATTATTCAACGATGCAGCCGGCGACCATACATAACTAACAGCGCCAACAGCATTCAAGGCCACATTTTGTCCCGAACAAACTGAAGCAACAGCTGGATTAATTAATACTGTAGGAAAAGGATTAACAGTAACAACTACAGTGTTTGTATTACTGCAACCATTCGCACTTGTACCAATAACAGAATAAGTAGTTGTAGTAATTGGCGAGGCAGTTACCGCAGCAGTGTTTGTTCCGCTTAAACCAAGAGCAGGCGACCATGTATAATTTGTTGCACCACTTGCAGTGAGTAATATATTTTGACCTGAACAAATTGCAACCGGGCTTGGATTAATAACAACCGATGCTCCTAAAGTAACATTCACATTAACAGAAGTAATTGTTGAAACACAAGTGCCTTGTGTAACTTGTAATGTAACTGTTTGTGAACCAACGGTACTCCAGCTAACCTGGTATGGCCCCAGACCAGTTCCGGATAAAATATTTCCACTGCCAAAATCCCATGTAAAAGTTGCCCCTGCACATGCACCACCAGAGTAGGTAATGGTAGCGGCTTGCCCTGAACAAACAGAACTAGGATTTACAGTGAATGAAGATGAAGGTATAGGAACAACTGATACCTGAGCCGTGGTTGTTGCTCCAACACAAACACCAGCTATGGGAGTAATGGTGTAGGTAATTGTTGCAAGCGGACAAACCGAATTTGAGAGAGTTGCAGAAATATTTCCGTTTCCCGAAGTTCCGTTCGAGCCATTCCATGAATAGGTAGTTCCAGCAACACATGAAGTGAGAGCAATACTGATTGGTGTGTTGGAGCAAACTGTTTGTGTAGCCGGTGTAGTGGTCGCAACAGGAACAGGGTTTATTGTTACATTTTTTGCTGATAATCCGGTTACCACATTTCCGCAAGCATCTGTAATAATTGGGGGTGGAACACTTAAAACGGTTACTCCGCCACAAGTAGTTGGGCAACCGGGAATTGAAATATTAATATTTGTTGTGCCTGCGCTTGTGCATGGATTCCCTGCTGGATTATAACTTCCGAAAGCAACTGAACTTGCTGCCCATGGGTGAGAAATTGTGTAAGGAGCAACACCTGAGTTTGCTGTGGCGGTAATTGTCAGGTTACAATTGTTTCCACAAACAGTTGCCGGATTCACTGTCCATAATGCGTTTGAAGACTCTAATGTTTTACCTACAACATGTGCACAAAATGGGTAAATAGTTGCAGGATTATAATAAATGTAAGTTGCGTTGCAACCACTCCCGCCTTGATTGCGGGTAAGGTGCATTACTAGTGGAATTGTTTGAACAGCACATGAAGGTGCAAAGCAACAGGAAAGTGTTTGTTTCATATCCTGATTAGAAAGATATGCCGGCCCACCTGATGCATTTCCGGCGGGTGGACCTAATGTCCAATAGAAATTTGGGTTCTGAGGATCTCTTCCACAGTTGGTCGTAAAATACATATAACCATAAGCTAACCAGGTTCCAGGCGCTGCATAATAGCTTGCGGTAACATAAAAATTAGTGATAGCTAAACCAGCCGGCACTGTTACATTAATCGTTGATGAAGTTGCTGCAGGAAGCCAACATGAACCAATTGTTCCGCCGGCCCAGGTTACCGTTGGCCCTGTAACAATTGGATCAATGGTAACAGGAAAAACTCTGCTTGGGTCTTTTAACCAATATGCCGGAACAATAATTTCTAAAAAATATTTTCCGTTCGCTTCATCTGACAAATGATAAGTTCCAACTAGAAAAGAATTCTTGCAATGCATTGAATCCGTATTGGAATCATAAAAAACAGGTGTTCTGAATCTTGCCTGTTCTTTTTTTTCTGTGTCATAAACAATTAATTCCCCCATCCAGTTATTTCCAATCCCCTCTCCTTTTAATTCATCTTTTTTAATTGTAAATCCCGCTGGTAAATTAATTTCTTCAGAAATAATTAAATCATTTATTCCGGCTAATGCAGTTGCATTTTGAATAAAATAATCTGTCTCAATTTCATTTTTTCTGAAAACTATTTTCTTATCTATACCCGGAATTGCTGAATGGATATACATACCATTGTCTCCAACCGTGTAGTCGTTCATCGATATAGATGTTCCGTTTATAGTAGAATTAATATTGAATTTTAATTTCTGTTCACCACCCAATGAAATTTCTGTGATGCCATTTGAAAGCAAGTGGGTTGGATTTTTCTGATGTATTGCTGACCAACCATTTTGCACCGGACTTAATCGCGGATCAATTGCTCTCCACCATCCATCTTTAAAATAATTTATTTCATCAGCAGCATAATCATAAATAGAATCGCCATTAGCAGAAATATAAGTTCGGGTAGTTGCAGTTCTTCTTTGAATTAATTCATGCCAATTCAAACTATCATTAAAACAAATTCCAAAATCAGGATTTTTCTGAAATGATTCTGGAGTGAGTTTCCTGATAATATCAGGCTTCTCATAGGTTTGGAAAGGGTGAAATTGCGTAAGGTTATATTCAACCAGTTTTAATTTATCTTGAGCAGACACTGAAAAAACAGTGTTGCTTAAAAAAATTACTACACATAAAAAATTCTTGATGAATTTCATTATTACTAATGTGGTGGAAAGATAGCATTACATGTTCAATTTCATACATTCAATTGGAGAAAGACTTACTCATTCAATAATAAATAATACTGATTATTCTAAAAAAATAAAATTGATTTTTTAACCGCTTTATAAGGAAAGACAATCAAAGTACAATTGAAGCCGGCAAAATTTTTTTAAGACAAATACTTCCCAACAATTGGCAACCTTCTTCCCGAGCCAAATGCTTTAGGTGATACACGAAGAATAGGTGGTGTTTGATGGCGCTTATACTCATTGGTGTTCACAAGTTTTAAAACATGCTCCACTAATTTTTTTTCGAAACCCATTACAATTATCTCACGCGGACCTTTTCTTTTTTCGATGTACTGAAATAAAATTTTATCTAACACATCATATTCAGGTAACGAGTCGCTGTCTTTTTGATTGGGTCGTAGCTCAGCCGATGGTGGTTTTGAAATAATATTTTCCGGAATAATTTCTTTTTCGCGATTGATATAATTTGCCAACTCATAAACTTCTGTTTTGTAAACATCACCAATCACTGAAAGTCCGCCGCACATATCGCCGTACAAAGTTCCGTAGCCAACCGCTGCTTCACTTTTATTTGATGTGTTGAGTAAAATATATTGATACTTGTTCGAAAGTGCCATTAATATTCCGGCACGAATGCGTGCTTGTAAATTTTCTTCAGTGAGGTCAAATTCTTTTCCTTCGAAAGCAGGTTCTAAAGTTTTTAAATATTCCTGATAAACAGATTTGATTGGAATGGTTTTATAATTCACTCCGAGGTTTTTACAAAGCGAAATAGAGTCATCAATGGAATGTGCTGATGAAAATTCAGAGGGTAATAATACCGGCAACACATTTTCTTTGCCCAATGCTTCCACCGTAAGTACTAAAACAATTGCTGAATCTATTCCACCACTCAAACCAAGAATTGCTTTTTTAAAATTCAGTTTATTGAAGTAATCGCGAATAGCCATCACCAATGCATCGTGAATCAATTCTGCTTTTTGTTTTGCTGAAAATTTATCTGAATCAATTTCATTCAACAACACTTCATTGTGATTGAAAATGGAAATCTGTTCTTCAAAAAAATTCATCTCTTCCATAATTTTTCCATTCGGAGAAACCACTAACGAACCACCATCAAATATCAATTCGGTTTGCGCACCAACAGTGTTGCAGTAATAAACCGGCAGATGATAACGCAGAGAAATTTCTTTCAATAAAAAAACACGATCCAACTGATGACAGTAATCAAACGGCGAAGCGGAAAGATTAATCATGAAATCAGGATTCAACTTTGCCAATTCATCCAACGGTGTTTTAACATACAAAGGATTTGCACCCACATTCCATATATCTTCGCAAATAGTAACTGCAATTTTATATCCGTTGAATTCAATCAGTTTCCATTCACTGTTCGATTCAAAATAACGAACCTCATCAAAAATATCGTAGGTCGGAAGAAGTGTTTTATGAATCACCTGCTTCAATTTTCCTTCTGCTAAAAAATAGGCGGAGTTAAATAAATCTTTTCCTTTCGCATCCGGATTTCGTGATGGTGCTCCAACAAGTGCGGCAATTCCGTTACATTCATTTGCAATCAACTCCACACTTTCTTCACAACGATTAATAAAATCATCGAACTCTAAAAAATCCCGCGGCGGATACCCGCATACACACAATTCAGAAAAAACTACGAGGTCGGCGTTTTGTTTTTTTGCTTCTTGAATTGCCGCAATAATTTTTGCACGATTTCCTTCGAAATCGCCAATCATATAATTCTGTTGTGCAAGTGCAATGCGCATAAATAAAAATCCCGCAGACAATTTTAATGCTGCGGGACAAAAGTAATTTGTAAACGACTCTTTCTTTAGAACAGAATTCCTAGCCGTAATTCAATTTGATTAAGAATTGATTTTGGTTTAAAATCCTTCGGACTATCAGAAATATCAAGAAATCCGTTATGAAAACTTAAAGAAGACACAAAAGCTGTGCTCTTTGAAAGTGAATACTCAATACCTGCACCAATATTCAAAGAAAGATTGAAAGGAGAAATATCGGCCCCAAGGTTTTCATTTACCTGAGTGTTTTTGTCAGAAGGGTCATCAATTGTTCCTCTTGTTTTGGTATTTATTCCTGCATTCAATCCAAACTGTCCGAAATAAGTCATGTACCCGATTTCATTCGTTTTTAATTTCAGAACAAAAGGAATTTCTATGTATTGGAGTTTATATGAAGTTTTTGTTAACTGCGGAAAAGTATCATTCTTAAAACTATTGAACATATTAATTGTGTCGTTGTAAAGAATATCAGCACTATTCTGACTGATATTAAGACCAGTGGCAATAGCATAATTAGAAGCTAAAGAAAAGTCGGCCATCAATCCGTAATTGAAACCGAATTTTACTCCGGAAGAAGTTGTGTGTTTGTCCTGAGCTTTTACCCAACACAATTGCGGACTGAATTGCAATCCAAATCTAAATCCTTTTGATTCCGGTTCAGTTTTCGGCACAGGTTCTGTTTGTGCAAATGCATTTACTGAAATGAAAATGATTAAAGCGATGGTGATTATTTTTTTACGCATATTATTTTTTGAATTGTTGCCAAAATTACAAGAAGTGTATCTGCCAAATTGTTTTTTAACGAAAATCATTCAACAGTTAGTATGAATGATTGTATTAATTGACAGAACTTAACGATTTATAAATTAGTGGGCCCACAGGGACTTGAACCCCGGACCAACGGATTATGAGTCCGCTGCTCTAACCAACTGAGCTATGGGCCCTGAAATTTTCAAGCGACAAAAATATAATTAATTGGCAGGTGACCAATTCCAT
>BJGQ01000025.1 GCA_014190575.1 Bacteroidota bacterium
AATGCGATAATGTTGATTTTAAAATATTTAATTTTTGCGGATTCTGTTGCTTCAGGTATTCATCATTTACCTTTTCAATTTTATCAATTTGGTTTGTGTCCGGTGAATAATGAACCTCAACAAAAAAACCGGTTACTGAATACAGGCAGACACGATGATTGTAATACTCACGAACCGCGACAAATTCTCCTTTGTCAAAAACGAATATTCCTTTTTCATGAATATCTAAATTGTCGAAGTTGAGTGAATCCATACTTTACCAATCAGATTTTTGAACACCAGATGGAGTATTCATCCCAATTTTTAAAGATTCAATCATTTGTTTTGCCTGAGAATCGCTTTGAGTTTTAATATCATTCCACACCCTATTTCTCCAATTTGGTATAGTCATTTTAAACTCAACCGGACAAATAACCTGATTAGTTATTATTCCAAAATCAAATTGATATTGAGTTGAATAGTTAGTACACTTATGAGAAAAATTTTTAATCTCATATTTGAATTTTCCATCTTTAACTATAACATTTATTTCAAATGATACCAATCCTTCAGTAGTTGCCCAACCACTTGTAAAAGATTGTTTGTATTTAAAATTTGTATTTCCGGATAACATTCCATTTGGTTGGTCTTGAATTTGTAAAACAGCAGATGAAGAATTGAAATTTGTTTTAAACCAATTGCGTGCGCGTAAATACAATTCATCTTTATTTACTGAATCAACTTTTACAACCTCAGAATATGAAATTGCTGATGTTGAATCAATAACATTAGTTTGAGCAAATGATACCAGAGCGGATAAAAAAAGTATTGTTGTAAAAAATATTTTTTTCATGTTGTAAGTTTTGGTTGCGTGAATCCGAAATGTAATAAAATAAGTATAGAACTATAAGTAAGTTCTAATCGATTTATACATTCAATATTGAATGATTCTGAAATTCTCGTTACCTGGTTGTTACTATCAAAAAATAAAAATCGTGCAAAGCGTTGATATTAAAGCATTTGCACGACTTAATAAGTACCCGGGAAGGGAATCGAACCCCCACTATGTTGCCATAACCAGATTTTGAGTCTAGCGCGTCTACCAATTCCGCCACCCGGGCTTAATTGGGGGCGCTAAAATAGTTGGTAAATTTTCTCATGCAAGTGATTATGAATAGTTCAAGGCACAACTCAAATTATTTCTTCAATAAATTTTTTGCTGCAAAACTTTTCGTATTCATTAATCAAAATTTAGCCTAACAATTAACTTGTTATTAATATTTCTTCTACAGTCTTGAAACAAGAAAGTAAAACCTATCTTCGCGGTCCGAAAAAATAAATGTCCCCGGACTACATACTTTAACGAATGACTGAAATCAGAAACATTGCCATTATTGCCCATGTCGATCATGGGAAAACAACGCTCGTCGACAAGATATTGCATCAGTGCAAACTGTTCCGCGAAAACCAGGAAACAGGTGAGCTGATTCTTGATAACAATGACCTTGAACGCGAACGCGGAATTACCATTCTTGCAAAAAATGTTTCTGTTCATTATAAAGATGTAAAAATTAATATCATAGACACTCCAGGTCACGCCGATTTTGGTGGTGAAGTGGAGCGTGTGCTTAACATGGCCGATGGGGTGTTGATTTTAGTAGATGCTTTTGAAGGCCCCATGCCTCAAACACGATTTGTATTGTCTAAAGCAATTGAATTAGGCAAAAAAGCAATTGCGGTGGTTAATAAGGTCGACAAACCAAATTGCCGTCCTGATGAAACTCACGAATTATTATTCGACCTGTTTTGCAAGTTAAATGCAAGCGAAGATCAGTTGAACTTCCCTACATTGTATGGTTCATCAAAACAAGGATGGATGAGTTTGGATTGGCAACAACCAACAACTGATTTAACTCCGTTGTTAGAAACAATTGTCAATACAATTCCTCCGGCCATTCATGTTGAAGGAACTCCGCAAATGCAAATCACTTCTATTGATTACAGTTCTTATACTGGTCGAATTGCAGTTGGACGATTATTGCGTGGAACATTGAATGTTGGAATGTTTGTTAGTTTGGTTAAACGCGACGGACAAATTCTTAAATCAAAAATCAAGGAACTTTATTTATTCGAAGGGCTTGGAAAAATGAAAGTGGAAAGTGTTCGCTCCGGTGAGATATGCGCCATTTTCGGAATAGAAAATTTCGACATTGGTGATACTGTTGCAGATGCAGAAAATCCGGAAGGACTTCCGCCTATCAGCATTGAAGAACCAACAATGAGTATGCTTTTCACCATTAACAACTCACCGTTTTTTGGTAAGGAAGGAAAATTTGTTACGAGCCGTCACTTGCGTGATCGTTTGAATAAAGAGTTGGAAAAAAATCTGGCGCTTCGATTGGAAGACACTGAATCACCTGATCAGATATTGGTTTTCGGAAGAGGAATTCTTCACCTCGCTATCCTGATTGAAACCATGCGTCGCGAAGGTTTTGAATTGCAGGTTGGTCAGCCAAAAGTTATTATCAAAGAAATTGATGGTAAAAAATGTGAGCCGATAGAAATGCTGAGTGTAGATGTTCCGAAAGAATCAGCAGGAAAAGTGATTGAGTTGGTTACTGCGCGTAAAGGAGAATTATTAGTGATGGAAACGAAAGGTGATTTACAACACTTAGAATTTCAAATTCCATCTCGTGGTATTGTTGGTTTAAGAAATAACATGTTGACAGCAACAGCAGGTGAAGCAATCATCGCGCATCGTTTTGTTGCTTACGAACCTTGGCGCGGAAATATTCCCGGCAGAAACATGGGTGTGTTAGTGTCGATGGAAAAAGGAATGTCAACCGGTTTTGCAATTGATCGTTTAGCTGATAGAGGAACTTACTTTATTGATCCGGGAGAAGATGTTTATGGCGGACAAATAATTGGTGAACACATTCGCCCGAGTGATTTAATTATCAATGTCACAAAAGCAAAACACTTGACCAACATGCGTGCAAGTGGTACTGATGCGGCATTAAAAATTGTTCCGAAAATCCAATTTTCATTGGAAGAAGCAATGGAATACATTCAAGACGATGAGTATGTTGAATTAACTCCAAAGAGTATCCGCATGCGCAAAATCATTCTCGACGAAAACGAACGAACAAGAGCACGCAAGCAAGTAGAAGCAATGCAGGAGAGTTAGTCATCAGTAGGCAGTAAGCAGATGACAGAAAATACAGTCAAACACTGCATACTGCCTACTGTCAACTGCCTACTAACAATAACATGAATATCACTAAAGAAGAAATACTAAAAGCACTTTCAACAGTTGAAGATCCTGATCTGAAACAGGATTTGGTTTCACTTGGAATGATAAGCAACATCACGGTTGATGAAAATAAAATTTCATTCATTGTTACACTCACTACACCTGCTTGTCCGCTCAAAGAATTAATTAAGAAAAATTGCATTGATGCCATTCACGCTTTAGTCTCTCACCAGGCCGAAGTAAATATTGTGATGGATGCAAAAGTCACTACACTGCGGGATCGTGATAATATTCTTGCAGGAGTAAAAAACATTATTGCAGTTGCATCAGGCAAAGGCGGAGTTGGCAAATCAACAGTTGCAGTAAACCTTGCTCTCGGTTTAGCAAAAAAAGGTTCGAAGGTCGGAATCATTGATGCTGATATTTACGGTCCAAGTATTCCAATCATGCTCAACATTAAAGGAGAGCGACCACGAGTAAGGGAAGAAAACGGAAAGCACTTAATGCAGCCGATTGAAACTTACGGAATCAAAGCACTTTCAATCGGATTATTAATTGATGAAGAACAAGCAGTCGTATGGCGTGGTCCAATGGTTTCATCCGCACTCCGTCAGTTCATGACCGATGCCGAGTGGGGCGATTTGGATTACCTGGTTATTGATCTTCCTCCCGGCACAGGCGATATACAATTAACATTAGTTCAACTGGTTCCGCTTACAGGAGTAATAATCGTCACTACTCCACAAGATGTTGCGCTCGCTGATGCCCGCAAAGCTATCGGCATGTTTAGCATATTACCAATCAATGTTCCTGTTCTAGGTGTAGTTGAGAATATGGCTTACTTCACTCCAGTTGAATTACCTGAAAATAAATATTACATCTTTGGAAAAGGCGGCGGACACAAACTTGCTCATCAATACAATGTTCCGTTTCTTGGTGAAGTTCCCATTGTTCAAAGCATTCGCGAAGGAGGAGATTCTGGAGTACCTGCGGTCTTAGATCAAAATTCCATCGTCGGAAATATTTTCTCCGACCTATCAGATCAGGTTGCACGACAAGTTGCAATCCGCAACGCAAATATTCCGGTTACCGAAGTTGTGAAAATGAATTAAGTTTTCAGAAACTATTGCACACCTTTGCATCAATGATTATCCAAACCATTTCTTTATTCGACCGAGTCGAAGCTTCCTTAGAAAGCATTCGTCCCTATCTTGCTGTTGATGGTGGTGACATTCGGTTGATTGAAGTAACTGCTGATAATGTGGTGCGCATAAAACTGCTCGGCAATTGCAGCGATTGCAACATGAGCGAAATGACCATGAAAGCCGGTGTGGAAGAAACCATTTTAAAATCAGTTCCTGAAATAACAAAAGTCGAAGCAGTCTGATGAACTACAACGAACTGGTTGAAAATATCAGAACAAAAAAATCCTTCCTCTGTATTGGTTTGGATACCGACATAAAAAAAATTCCGCAACACCTCCTCTCCTTTCCCGATCCTGTTTTCGAATTCAACAAACAAATTATTGATGCCACTCATCAATACTGTGTTGCCTACAAACCCAACATCGCATTTTACGAATCACATGGAGCAAGCGGCTGGCTGAGTTTACAAAAGACACTTGAATACATTCCAAAAAATATTTTCACAATAGCTGATGCCAAACGCGGTGATATCGGTAACACAAGCGGATTATATGCGAGAGCATTCTTCGACAAATCATCCAGCGGACTGTATTTCGATAGTGTAACAGTTGCGCCCTACATGGGTAAGGATTCTGTTACACCTTTTCTTGAATTCAAAAACAAGTGGGTGATTCTGCTTGCGCTCACATCCAATTCCGGCAGCAGCGATTTTCAATTGATGCAGGAAGGTAATGAGAAATTATACGAGCGTGTTATTCGCACTTCACAAACATGGGCAACTCACGAGCAAATGATGTATGTAGTAGGTGCCACTCACGCAGAAGAACTCGCCATCATACGCAAACTCGCACCCAAACATTTTTTCTTAGTGCCTGGTGTTGGCGCACAAGGAGGAAGTTTACAAGAAGTAGCAAAGTATGGAATGAATGAAAACTGTGGGCTTTTAGTAAACAGTTCGCGAAATATTATTTACGCTTCAACCGAAAAAGATTTTGCTGAAGCCGCAGCTATTGAAGCGAAGAATATTAAGGAAGAGATGGAGAAAATATTACAATAGTATTTTTTTATTTCTTCACTGGTTCCTTGTCATCCAGGTAAAAAGAAACAGGCAAATTATAATAGACAGCAACTGTTCTTCCGTCTTGTTTTCCTGCATTCCATTTCGGCATCAGTTTTATAACTCTCAAAACTTCATCGCCGCATCCACCTCCAATATCATAAAGTATTGTTGCATCCGAAACATTTCCATTCGTGTTCACAATAAATTTTGCTATAACTTTTCCCTCTAGTAAATCCGTTTTTGCTTTTTCCGGATACTGAATATTTCGAGCAAGAAAACTTATTAATGAATCTTGTCCACCTGGAAATTCCGGCATCTGTTCAGCATATAACGATGCATTTTTAGTTTCAATACTTTGCGCTGAAACAAAACTGCTTAAGAGAATACAAACTAAAATTGTGCTTATTATTTTCATTTTAATAATTTTATCATTCCATAAAGGAACCACAAATTATCTTTTATGCAATAACTTTTATACCAACGACACTATTAAATATTAACATCAGCCAACAAACAATGACCGAATCATTCTTGCATTATTTATGGAAAATGAAATTGTTCGATGCACAACAGTTGCAAACTACAGAAGGTGAAATTATTTCTGTTTTAAAAACAGGAGAGCATAATTCAGATGCAGGTCCTGATTTTTTAAATGCGAAAATCAAAATCGGCAATACAATCTGGGCTGGCAATATTGAAATTCATGTTCAATCAAATGAATGGAATAAACACAAACATCAATACGATGCAACTTATGAAAATGTAATTCTTCATGTGGTATTTGAAAACAATGGTGAAGTAAAAACTAAGAAAGGAACCGTGCTGCCTGCAATGGAGGTAAAAGGATTGTTTGATAAAAATTTATTTCAGCGCTTTGAAAGTTTGCAATTGTCATCGCAACCTATTCCTTGTTCCAATCTTATTTCATCTGTGAAAGCTGTTACAATCACCAGTTGGCTAGAACGGGTTTTAGTTGAACGGTTGGAAGAGAAAACAAAATTCGCTTCGGCATTGCTTGACAAAAACAAGGGTGACTGGGAATTAACTTTTTATCATTTGCTGGCCCGTGCATTCGGTACAAGATTGAATTCAGATGCATTTCAATTCACTGCTGAAGTTTTGCCATTACAGGTTTTAGCAAAAAATAAAAAGAACAATTTAATCCTTGAATCTCTTTTTTTAGGTTGTGCCGGTTGGCTGAATAATTCCTTTGAAGATGAATACATGCAACAATTACAAAAGGAGTTTTCGTACCAGCAAAAAAAACATCAAATTACTTCAATTGAAAAACAGCATTGGAAATTATTAAGAATCAGACCGGCATCATTTCCAACTCTCCGCTTGGTTCAGTTAGCTGGATTGGTTTTTCAGTCATCACACTTGTTTAGTAAAATTTTAGAATCAACAAAAATTTCTGACCTTAAAAAATTATTCAAAGCAGATTGCAATGATTATTGGAACACGCATTATCTTCCTGATAAAAAAGTAACACCGCATGAAACATCTTTGAGTCAGAATTTTATTGACTTGCTTTTAATTAACACCGTTATACCAATCGTGTTTTTATACGGGAAACAAAAAGGTGATGAACTCATTCAGTCGAAAGCACTCAACTGGCTGGAAGAAATTCCGGCTGAAACTAATTTCATTACAAAAGACTGGAAGCAAGCTGGAATAAAAACAAACTCAGCGTTCGATTCGCAAGCATTAATTCAACTTCGGAAATACTATTGCGATAAAAAATTGTGTTTGAATTGCGCAATTGGTCATTCGATACTCAAACAATAGCAAGTGGTGAACAGTGGATTTGCTGTTTAAATTTTCTAATCCTTACTTTTGAAACATGAAAAGAATTAAACTATTAATTGAACAAAAAACATTCGGAGTTTGCTCCTTCATTGGGGAACACATAGGAATTGCGCCTTCAACTGTTCGGTTATATTTTATTTACACCACTTTCATCAGTGTATCAAGTCCGCTTATTATTTATCTGGTAATGGCTTTCTGGCTAAACATGAAAAAATATATTTCATCACACCGAAATCCTACATGGGAATAATTACCAATGAAAACTCATCATTATAAAATTTCTGTTAATTGGACCGGTAACATTGGAACCGGAACTTCAGGGTACACCGCTTATAATCGAAATCATTTATTATCTGCTGAAAATAAAACTGAGAACATAAAACTTTCTTCCGATCCGGCTTTTAGAGGTGATGCCAAACTTTTTAATCCTGAAGAATTATTGGTTGCTTCAATTTCATCATGCCATATGCTTTGGTACCTTCACTTGTGTGCCGATGCTGGAATTCTTGTTGTTGATTATAAAGATTCACCTGAAGGATTTATGGAAGAAGGTGGAACTTCTCCCGGAAGATTTGTAAAAGCTATTCTTCATCCTTCCGTAATTATTAAACAAGGAGGTGATTTACAAAAAGCAATTGAACTGCACCATCAGGCAAATGCAAAATGTTTTATTTCCAATTCCTGCAATTTTCCGATTGAACATCAGCCTGAAATAATTTTTGAAGCACAATAAAATTTGTATTCAATAAAAAACTCTAAACATCATAAATTTTTATTTACTCCGTTCTATCTTTTATAAAATAAAATAACAGGAAGTTAAATTCACCCAATGTTAATTCCCCGCAGCTACATTGTTTTTGGATTTTTTATAATAGTTGTGGTTGTATTTTCTTATTGCGGGCAACTTCATAAAAAAGAAAACAAAGAATTTTATTGGCGCAATCACAGTGACTCTGCACACTATGTTGGAATGAGTACTTGTAAACAATGCCACGCACCCATTCACTCCACTTTTATGCATACCGGTATGGGCGAAAGCTGGGGTTACGCAACCATGCAAAAATCAAAAGCATTATTTGATAAACACGCTATTGTTTATGACAAAATCAAAAACTTTTATTACAAACCATATTGGAAAGATTCATCCTTATACATTTTAGAATTTCGACTGAACGGAAACGATACTGTTTATAAGCGATCAGAAAAAATAGATTTCATTGTTGGAAGCGGGCAACACACCAATTCGCACATTTGGAATTCGAATGGATATTTATATCAGGCACCATTAACTTTTTATACTCAAAACGGAATTTGGGATTTGCCTCCAGGTTTTGAAGATGGCGAGAACAGCAGGTGGAACAGAACAATATCCTCTGAGTGCATGAGTTGTCACAACATGTACCCTGATTTTAATTCCACTGCTGAAAACAAATTTGCTTCAGTTAAAACAGGAATTGAATGCGAACGCTGTCATGGTCCGGGCTCTATACACGCCGCTGAAAAACTCACAGGAATATTAATTGATACATCAAAAGAAGCCGATCGTTCCATTGTGAATCCACGAAGACTCTCAGTGGAATTACAAACTGAATTGTGCGAGCGATGTCATTTGCAAGGCATCAGTGTTTTGAACGAAGGGAAATCTTTTTTTGATTTTAAACCCGGCATGTTTTTAAATACCGTTGAAAATGTTTTCATGCCTCGTTATGCAGGTGGCAATGAAACTTTCATCATGGCATCGCATGCTGATAGAATGAAGCAGAGTAAATGTTTTATTGAATCAAAAACCATGAGTTGCCTCACTTGTCATAATCCGCACATCAGCGTTAAGGTAACAGCGCTGGAACGATTTAATGATAATTGCAAAAATTGTCATAGCAATTCCGGAAAAACATGCACTGAAGATTTATCAAAACGAATGAAGCAAAGTGATAATTGTGTTTTCTGTCACATGCCTGTTTCATCTACCATGGATATTCCGCATGTAACAGTTCACGACCATCGCATTCAAATTCCTATTGAGAAAACCGAAGTGGAAAGCATAAAACGGTTTGTTGGATTGGAGTGCATGACTACCAAAAATCCATCAGCATTATTAATGGTCCAGGGATATTTAGCAATGTACGAATCATATTCTTCAAAATCTTTTTTATTGGATTCAGCATTTTATTTTCTTCAAAAGCAAACCGACAAAAACTCTTTGTTGTATAAGAAAACCATTGTTCAATATTATTTTTTGAAGAAAGATTTCCCTATAGAAATTTCATGGGCACTAAAGTTTTCTTCTGCAGATTCATTGGATGCCTGGACCAACTATAGGATTGGCGAAGCATACTTCTATAAGCAGCAAAGCAAAACCGCAGAAGAATATTTTGCAAAAGCTGTAAAACAAAAACCGGAAGAATTACAATTCATAAACAAGTTAGGAGCTGCACAACTCACCAATGGAAAACAGGATGACGCAAAATCTTCATTCGAAAAAATAATTTCGTTACAACCAAAGTATGCTCCCGCCCTTTCCAACCTTGCGTACATATATATGCTTCGAAACGACTGGACTTACTCTATGAAATTAGTAAACGATGCTCTTGCACTCGACCCAGATTATGTTGAAGCGCTTATGAATAAAGCAGCTATACTTATTTCAACCAATAAAAAACAGGAAGCAAAAAAAATAATACAACAGGTTTTAATTCTTGAACCTGAAAATGAAAAAGCAAAAGTGGCATTGAAGAGTATTTAATAAATCTCGATGTTGTTTTTATCTTCATCAAATGATAAAACCACGATTAGGATTTTTTGATTTATCCATGCTTATTATTTCAATGGTCATTGGCATTGGCATTTTCCGTACTCCACAAATAGTTGCACAAAAATCAGGAACAATTGAATTGTTTTTTGCAGCATGGATTATCGGTGCAGTCATAAGTGTGTTTGGTGCATTAACATTTGCTGAGATTGGCGCTCGATATCCTATTGCAGGTGGATTTTATAAAGTGTTTTCATTCTGTTATCATCCTGCATTTGCATTTATGCTGAACTGGTCGCTCGTAATAATCAATGCATCGAGTGCCGCGAGTGTTGCATTAATAGGCGCTGAATATTTATCGCCTTTACTTTTCCCTTCACCTGTTTCACATATGAATATTCAATTTTTAGTAGTTGGAATTGTTTTGCTTTTGTATGGTGTAAATATGTTGGGTATCCGTTCGGGTGCAGGAGTTCAAAATGTTTTAAGCGGATTAAAAATTGTGTTAATTTTATTTTTCTCTTCTGCTATATTTTTTGCTGTTCAATTGAGTGCACCAGAAATTAATTTATCATCAAGTCTGGAAACAAGTTCATCAACTAATTTATTTTTTGCATTTGGCGCCGGATTAATTTCTGTATTCTTTACTTATGGCGGTTACCAAAACACCATTAACTTCGGAGAAGACATTAAAGAACCACAGCGAAATATTCCGAGAGCTATTTTTTTATCAATGGCAATCATACTTATTCTTTACATCAGCATAAACATAAGCTATGTTTTAGTTCTTGGTTTTGAGAATGTAAAATCATCGCCGCTTGTTGCCGCTGCACTGGCAAAACAAATGATGGGAAAAACAGGAGCAGCTTTTACATCTGTTGCAATTTTTATTTCGGTACTTGGATTTTTGAATTCAGCATTGATGTACAATCCACGAATATGGTATGCAATGGCTGATGATAAAATTCTGCCGAAAATTTTCGGGCAAATAAATGCAAAAAGGCAAGTGCAGGAATTCTCACTCACACTTTTCACTATTCTTATTCTCATCATGTTTTTCACACTTGGAACATTTGAAAAACTATTAAGTTATGTCATGTTCACCGATACCATTTCATTGGCAACAGCAGCCTATTGTATTTTTATTCTAAGAAATAAACAAAAAACAAATTACACCGGATTCAAAGTAAGAAGTTCAATTATTCCAATTGTATTTATTATCACTATTTGCTTTGTTACCATGAGTGTAATTAGTGATGATCCATTGCGTTCACTTTATGGTTTATTAGTGTTTGCTTTCGGATTTGTACTGTATAAACTTTTCAGTTTCTTATTGAAGGTTAAAGAAACTGGCAATTGATTTTTCCTTTTACAAAATGTGTAAAACTTACTGCTTGTGACTTACAGGTGGAATTATATTTTTGGCGCTCTCATAAACTAAAACTCAAATGAAGAAAATTTTAACGCTGGTACTCGCTATTGCTTTAACAACAAAGGTTTTTGCACTGAATCCATCGCGCGAATACACTGTTTTGCCAAGTGAATACGGAATGGATTACAAAGAAGTAATGATTCCGGCTACTGATGATGTGAAACTTGCTGCTTGGATTTTTAAGCCTGCAGGTGAATCAAAAAAATTCATCATCATCAGCGATGATGGAAACGGAAACATGGATGATAACATTGAATTAGTAGCACAATTTCTATCCATTGGTTACAATGTAATTACCTACGATTACCGTGGCTTCGGAAAGAGTGATGATTTTCCGATTAATAAAAGTTTTTACATCTATCCGCAATTTACTAAAGATTTAATTGGCGTGGTTGAATACACGCGCAAATATTATACAACTGTGATGGACATGTACGGAATCGGAATTGGTGCTGGACTTTCTTTGTCTATCGGCGCAAACAGAATTGAAGTGAAGCGTGTGATTGCTGATGGTACTTATTCATCCTTTGAAGAAACAAAAGCACGCTACAGCGACCGCGATAACATTGATTACCTAATGCCATTAGTTTATGATAAAATGTTTATGGAGCCCAAGTATGCATTAGTTACAAAAGGAACACAGTTTTACGGAATACTTTACATCGTTGGAGAAAAAGATGTGGTGTTCGGACCTGAAGATGCAAAGGCCTTGCAAAAAATTCACCCGAAGAATGCTGAAATTTATATTGTTCCAGGAGTAGAGAACTCAGAAAATTTCTCCACGAATAAAAATGTTTACTTCGACCATATCAAGAAATTTATTGATGCACACGGAGCATAAATCTGATTTAATGAATTGAAAAATTTAATTTGCGATTAATAAAAATGAAAAGCGATTTCAGAAATCTGAAGTCGCTTTTTTTATTTAAGTTTTATATCCCTTCTTCTGTTATTCCATCGAGCATTCTTCTGTTTTTTTTCGTTGGTCGGCCTGATTTATCATCATACTTATTTCCGGGATTATAAAATGAAGATGATTTCATTTTCATTCTTTCCAATTCTTCATCTGGTGTAATATCTTTAAAGAAAGGAGCAACATCAATTGCTTTCATTCGCTTCTCCAAAACATCAATCACTTTTATCTGCCATTTTTTTTCTTTTGTGTTAATTGAATATTCTTCTTCTCTTTTTACAATGTGAGAAGCTTTCAATGAATTACCATTCATTTTTACTTTTCCTGAATCAATGGCATTGCCTGCCTGCGATCTGGTTTTATAAATCCTGATTGCCCATAAAAATTTATCAAGCCTGACTTTTAAATCTTCATTCACCATCAAACCATTTTTGGCAAGGTAAATTTTATTTTCATTTTACTTCAAATCATTAACACTAATATCAAAATATTTTTGATTCACGAGATAACAGGGATTTGAATAGGTTTCTTTTTTTCATTCCTTTCATATTGCTTTAAATAAAAAAACCACCCTCATTTATGAAAGTGGTTTAGATTTTTTTAGGTTAAAATATTTTTATTTTGAAATCACAAATTTTTCGCGCTTAAAAACTTTTCCTCCGGCAATAACCTGATACAAATAAATGCCGCTTGGTAAATCAGCATAATGCAGTGAAACCGAACGATTGTAAGAAGGCAGTTCAATGGCTGAAAGTTTTTTTCCACCCAAATCATACAACTCTAACCAGCCACTTCCTTCATAAGGAAAAAAGTAATTTATATTAAAATTCCCATCACTCGGATTAGGGAACAAACTTATTTGCGATGATTCATCTGCTGGAACTGGTTGTTGTTCTAGTCCTGTTGGATTTACAGAAGAACAAGTATGTGGAGCCCCAATAAAAATATTTGAGGTTGAAGCAACTGCATCTGTTACATCAAACATATTGGAAGCAATTGGGGTGTATGAAGCACTAATAGTTTGCGCTGTAACTGATGTAACAGTCAACGAAACCGGAGATTCATGACAGAAGCCATTTCCGTTTTCATCAATCGTACAGATGTAAGCCCAGTAAGCCATGCCCGTTACAGCGTAAGTGTGTTCAGTGATGTGGCAGATGTCATATGCATCATCGTAACCCGCACCGTTGAATTCAGAATTACCGGCAGACTTTTGCCAAACCAATGCGCCACTTGCATCTACTTTAAATAAAAGTGCATTCACATTTTCATCCTGATTCAGATAAATATTTCCGGTTACAATTGCTCCTCCATCTGAAGTTGCAGCCATGTCGTTGATTGATTCAATTCCGTTTGTGCCGTATCGTTTGAACCACAAAAGATTTCCACTCAAATCTGTTTTCAATAAGAATGGATTGTTTCCACCAATATAAGTTCCACCAATAATCAAGCAGTTGTCTGAAGTTTTGATAAAGGTTTTTATAACGGCTTGTTGCTGATCTAAAAACTTTTTCCCCCAAAAAATACTTCCGCCCGCATCAGTCTTGAAAAGCGAAATATAATTTGAACCGCTTTCAGTCAGTCTCCCGGCAACCAATAAACTTCCATCTGAATTTACAATAATTTTATTTGCAGAACCCGTTGCTCCTGCTATTGAAAAATCTTTCATCCATAATAAATTTCCTTCTGCATCAGCTTTCAGAATTAAATGATTAGTAGAACAACCACCTCCTGTCATTACAACTCCATTTTCATTGTCGGCAGAAATTCCATAAATAAAATCCGAACCTTGCTTGTGTAACATCTTCAACCATTTCAACGAACCATCAACATTCAATCTGATTAAAGCAATTTGCGCATTTCCACCTGTCGTATCTGTTGACTGACACGAAGCAACAATATCCCCGTTTGTGGTTTCGCACAATCCTGCAATAATTAAATTAGTAGTTTGCGTTACGCCAGTTGCCCAGATAATATTTCCTACTGAATCTGATTTTATAAAATTCTTTCCATCAGAAACTAAAATATTTCCATCCTGAGTTCTTAAGATTTTTTGAAAGTTCAAACCCTGATACGAACGAAAAGTTACTTGATTGCCCGAAGCTATTGTATTCGGTGATTCGGAAAAATGAAATATAAAAGCTACAATTCCTCCGATAAAAGCGAGGCAAAAGGTACCAACCATTAATGCACGCATGGTTCTTACTCGAAGCGATTGGCGGGTTTTAATCAAAAACAAAAGTCGAATTCTTCTCATAAGCAGGTGTTTAAAAATTCTGAATCAAGGTGGTGTTACGATTCAAATTTTTAAAAGTTCGAAAAGATTTACCATCGAAATAAACGGTCGTCTATACCTTAAAAAATTCAGGCATTTGTCTTAAATAATTTCACAGCAAGTGCTAGCAATATAACTCCGAATACTTTTCTTAAAATAGAAATTCCGCTTGGACCGAGAATTTTTTCTAATCGATATACATTTCGAAGCACTACATAAACAAAAAATAAATTGATAAGAATAGCAATGATAATATTCTCAACATGCTTGTATTCGGCTCGAAGTGAAAGCAAAGTTGTTAGTGTTCCGGCTCCGGCAATCAACGGAAAAGCAATAGGGACAATTGAAGCTGTTTTAGGAGAATCATCTTTACTGAATTTCCATCCTAAAATCATTTCAAACGCTAGAATAAACAGTATAAATGAACCTGCAATGGCGAATGATTCAATATCAATTCCGATTAAATCCAAAATGGAATTTCCTAAAAACAAAAACACAATCATAATTGAACCCGAAACCAAAGTGATTCGAAGCGGGTGAATTTCTCCAACCTTGCTTCTTAAATCAACAATAATGGGAAGGGAACCAACGACATCAATAACTGCAAACAATATCATGGTGATGGTTGCGATGGCTCTATAATCAAAGTGCATAAAAGTATTTTTTACAAAGATAATTTTTGAAATAGGATTAAATGAAGAAGTCCCGATTTGATACAACAAACCGAGACTTCTGAAAAGTCATTATGTATTGAAACTGATTAAAAAATCAGGAACTAACTGTCTTTTCTATTGGCGGTGCTTTTGAAATCATTCCGGGGCAACCACTTCGACGGCCACAAGATGATAATGCCAACATTCCAACGGTTAAAACAACTAACATGATAATCGCTTTAACTTTTAAGATTTGATGCTTCATAACAATTGGTGTTTTTCTGATTCTTCTTTCTACGCTTAAATTTCTTTAAAGGTTCAACGAATGTACATACATTTTATTGCAATGGGTGGTGCAGTAATGCACAATTTAGCATTGGCACTTCACACACAAGGACATAAAGTAACCGGTTCCGATGACGAAGTATTCGACCCTGCACTCTCAAGATTAAAAAAAGCTGGAATTCTTCCCGATAATTTCGGATGGTTTCCGGAGAAAATAAATGCTGAATTGGATGCCGTTATTTTAGGTATGCACGCACATGCTGATAATCCCGAATTGGCAAAAGCAAAATCTTTGGGATTGAAAATTTATTCTTTTCCAGAATATATCTACGAACAAAGCAAGAATAAAAAGCGCCTGGTGATTGGTGGCAGTCATGGAAAAACTACTATAACTTCCATGATTATGCATGTATTGAAAGCAACCGGAAAAGATTTTGATTACATGGTGGGTTCGAAACTCGAAGGATTTGAGTTGATGGTGAAACTGACCGACTCCGCTCCTGTTATTATTTTAGAAGGAGATGAATATCCTGATTCCGCGTTGAACAAAACTCCGAAATTTTTATTGTACAAACCGGATATTGCATTTATCAGCGGCATTGCATGGGACCATATTAATGTGTTCCCGACTTTTGAAAATTACTGCGAGCAGTTTCAATTTTTTTTAGATATGGTTCCTGCGGATGGAAAAATTATTTACAATATTGAAGATGCAAAAGTGAAAAAAGTTGCTGATAAAACTTCAGCTACTTCTGAAAAAATTCCTTACCAAACTCCGGAATATGTAATTGAAAATGGAACAACTTATTATCTACACAATGGAAATAAAACATCGCTACAGGTTTTTGGTAAACACAATTTATCGAACATGGCTGGTGCTTATGAAGTTTGCAAACAGTTAGGTATAACAGAAACAGAATTTTTTTCTGCCATTAAAACTTTCAAAGGAGCTGCAAATCGTTTGGAAAAAATTGCGAGTAATAATCAGGTTACAGTTTTTAAAGATTTTGCCCACTCTCCTTCTAAGTTGAAAGCAACTATTTCGGCAGTGAAGGAACAATTTGACGGGAGAAAAATTATTGCCTGCATGGAGCTGCATACTTACAGCAGTTTGAATAAGGAGTTTATTGCTGAATATAAAAACTGCATGGATGGCGCTGATGTGAAAGTTGTTTTTTTTAATCCGCACACTATTGAATTAAAACGGTTGGAAAAAATTACCAATGAAGAAGTGAAGAAATTATTTGCTCACGATGATTTGGTTGTGCTGAATATAAAGGATGAGATAGAAAATTTTCTGCATCAACAGAATTTTACAAATTCAGTTTTATTGCTCATGAGCAGCGGAACTTTTGATGGAATGAATCTGCCTGATATGATTCAGTTTGTGTTAAAAAAGACTGCGTAATTTTTCTTTCAACATTCTATTACTAAAAATATTTTACTGTTCAGCTATAAAGCAAATTCGTTTAGGTTTGCGTTCGCAAAAAAATTATGAATTTAAATTTAACAAAGCCCCTCGCGTTTATTGATTTGGAAACTACCGGAATGGATTTTTCAAAAGACCGTATTGTTGAAATTGCTGTTGTGAAAGTGATGCCTTCGGGTGAAGTGCTCGAATATTGCGAACGCATTAATCCACTGATTCCAATTCCTGCTGAAGTGGTAGCCATTCATGGAATCACAAACGATGCAGTGAAAGATTGCCCTTCGTTTCCGCAGGTTGCTCAGAAATATTTCGACATTATTAATGACAGCGACTGGAGTGGATACAACAGCAGTCGGTTTGATTTTCCATTTATGACTGAAGAGTTTGGTCGCGCCGGATTTTTGTTTGATAATACAGGCCGCAGAATGGTGGATGTGCAACGGATTTTTCACTTGATGGAGCCACGGAATCTTTCAGCAGCATACAAATATTATTGCGAGAAAAATTTAGATAACGCACACAGTGCATTGGCTGACACCCGCGCAACTTTTCAAATACTTGAATCGCAACTTGACCGTTACAGTGATAAAATAAAAAACGATATTGACTTCTTACACAAGTTCACCAAGGATGGCGACTTCGTTGACATGGGACGAAAAATGTATTTCAACAAGGGCATCGAGACTTTCAATTTCGGAAAACATAAAGGTGTGCCGGTAAAAGATGTTTTTAAAAAGGAACCCAATTACTATGATTGGATAATGAAGAGCGATTTCCCACTCGACTTCAAAGAAAAAATTAAAGCAATAAAAGAGCGTATTTAAATTCACCCGCGAAAAGGAAATTAAAAAACAGTTTCAGTTGAAAGACAGTCTCGTCATTATTCCTACTTACAACGAGAAAGAAAATATCACTCGAATGGTGAGCGAAGTATTTTCTCTTTCACCGGATGTTCATTTATTAATTATTGATGATGGCTCACCCGATGGAACTGCTGCGATTGTTAAAAATTTACAAACACAATTCCCCAACAGGTTATTCTTAGTGGAGCGCACAGGAAAATCAGGATTGGGCACTGCATACATTCTTGGTTTTAAATGGGCTCTCGAAAAAAATTATCAATTCATTTTTGAAATGGATTGTGATTTCTCCCATCCACCAAAAGATTTATTGCGCTTGCATGAAGAAGCATTAAAAGGAACTGCTGTTGTTATTGGTTCAAGATATTGTAAGGGGGGAAAAGTAAAGAACTGGCCAATTGGCAGAATTCTGATGTCGTATTTCGCAAGTGTGTATGTTCGCATTATTACATGGATGCCTGTAACAGATACTACTGCAGGATTTGTTTGCTACAAGAAGGAATTTTTAGAGAAACTCGATTTCAATAAAATTACTTTCATCGGATATGCATTTCAGATTGAAATGAAATTTGCAGCATGGCGACTTGGTTTTAAGATGAAGGAAATTCCTATCACTTTTACTGACCGTGTGGAAGGTGCTTCTAAAATGAGCAAAGGAATTTTCAAAGAAGCCATTCTCGGTGTATTGAAAATGAAATGGAAAAGTTTATCAAGCAGAAATGCTTACAGGAAAGAATAAGCAGGCAGTAAACAGTCCCGACTTTAGGTCCGGAAGCTTTGATAAGCAATTTACTGAATTTGCAATTGATATTTTCTTAACAAACTATTTTTTCTTCAATGAATATTCGCGACGAAATATTAAAAGAACATTCAAAAAAACAATCAGAAAAAATTGCCGCTTATATTGGTTCAGATGAAAAGCGATTTATTGAACTGATGAATTTATTTTTAGGAGATATTTATCGCGTTACCCAACGAGCCGCTATGATTGTCAGTATTTGTGCTGAAAGAAATCCAAAACTCATTGAGCCGTTTCTTTCAAAGATGGTAAATAATCTGAATGAAAGAGTTCACGATGCTGTGAAACGAAATACACTTCGCATATTTCAATTTATCGAATTACCAAAAAAGTTATGGGGTAAAACTGCTGGTATATGTTTTCGTTTTTTAATGGATGCTAACGAACCAATTGCAGTCAAAGTTTTTGCAATGTCCGTTTTAAGCAACATTTGTAAATACGAACCTGAATTAAAAAACGAATTAAAATTGGTTCTGGAAGACCAGCTCGAAAATGCAAGTGCCGGTTTTAAAGCGAGAGCACAAAAAGTTTTAAACGGAAATAATATTAGCTATAAATTCATTTCAAAATAAAATTTTAAACACAAAAACTACTTATCCTCTATGTGTCGGAAACTGATTCCAGAGATTTTTAATTACATCTTTATGAATGGTGATGTCAACCATTTTCAATTTAACATAATCTTCATCGAAATAATAGTAACCGAAACTTTCATTGCCTTCGCCAACATTGCGAGAACCCGAACCTGAATCTTTTATCAGGTACCAATCCTTTCCATTCTTTTGTAGGTAACCAACCAGGTGCAAACCATGATCATCGGTTGTTGTTCCGTTATTGAAACGGAATTGACGAGCATTTTCATCAATAAATTCTGACGGACAATCGAATGATGGAATCATGCACACATTGTTCATATTATAACCGGGTTCGCTCACATCTCCACCAACAGTTATGCTGTAACCGGCGCGAATTCCCCTCTTGATAATTGCCATGAAAGTATCGAGTGGAACATTGTAGTAAGTACTGTCGTGCCACCAATTATCAGCCACTTTGTATTCCATTTGGGTGTAGTATGGTTTTTCCATCAGCGAAATCACATCAACATAATCATCCATGTTCAGCTTACATACTTGCGATAGAAATTCTTTTGGTGTGTAAACTTTTTTCTGCCATGTAACACTTGTTGGCGGGGTGCCGATGTAGTGATTCAAAATAGATTTAATGGTTGCTATTATTTCATCTTCATTCCATGCGTTTGATTCTTTCACACTTTTCAAATAGGTTTTCATTTCGGTCATCATTGTTGTGTGATTATAAATTTTCACATCGCCGGTGTATCCCGGAAAATCTTCGTAAGGCACACAACCATATTCTTTATATACTCTTTTTACCGCATTAGCTTCACTTCCTTCATCGAAATTGCTTTCGCCGCGTGTGTCAATAAATCCTTTTGCCTTCTGCACATATTCCCAGTACACTGTGAACAATTGTGAGAGTGAAATATTTTGCTTGGTCAGGCGATTGATTTCAGTTTCGTAATAAGAGGTGGTAGAAAAACTCCAGCAGGTTCCGGTGTTTCCCTGAGATATTGGTGTGTTGCGAAACACAGAAGTGAATTGCGAAGGAGATGTAGGAACATCTAAACCGGTGGGGTCCATTTTAAAATACTTCTGCATTTTGGGTGGAGCTTTTTTCTCCGACTCATCTGTGATGCCTCGCATAATTGTATTTTGGTAATAGCCGGCTTTGTATTCTTTGTAGGTTGCTTTGTCATGGCGGTTTTGCGCCAAAGAGTTGCTTGTGAATAGTGAATTGTGAATTGTGAAAATGGAGAGTACGGTGAAAAGAAATTTATTCATGTGTGATTTTTAAGTGGAGCGAATGTATGGTAAAATGAATATTAGAGAAATATGATTCTTATGAAAGTAATTATCTGCTGGAAAACTTACTAAGTCTTTTAGTATTAGAAAGTTTATTGAGAAATAGAAGTTGAATAAATTATTCAACACTTTGCTTCACTATACTTTTTGCTGCAACAAATCCACTCGTCCAAGCGTGCTGAAAATTATAGCCACCTGTAATACCATCAACATCTAAAATTTCTCCGCCAAAATATAGTCCCGAATATTTTTTACTCATCATGGTGTTTGCATCAATTTCACTTAATGCAATTCCACCTGCGCTTACAAACTCTTCTTTGAAAGTTGTTTTTCCCTCGGCGTGCATTTCATAAGCACAACAATTTTTCGCGAGTTTATTAATTGCTGCGCTTGTTAAATCGCTCCATCTTTTCGTATCATCTATTCCGGATTCTGATAACATGAACTCCCATAATCGAGAAGCAAGTCCGGTGAAATTTCCGTTCGCAGGTTTCTTAGCAGGAAATAATTTTCGTTGTTCGTGAATCTGTTTTACAAATGTTGGCTCATTGAATTCTGAACACCAGTTTATAATAACTGAAAATTTATAATTCAATTTTTCCAAATCTCTTGCTGCAAAAGCTGACAATCGCAATACAGCCGGACCACTCAATCCCCAATGAGTAATGAGTATTGGTCCTTCAGATGAAAGTTTTGTTCCGGCAATTTTTACAGATGCATTTGGAGCAGCTATGCCCATCAGATTATTTAACGGATGCTTTGGAAAATTGAAAGTAAATAAGGAAGGAACCGGAGTTTCTATTTTCAAATTCAGATTCTTTAACCAATCAAACTGATTTAATTTTTGAAAACCTCCGCAGGCAATTAGCAAAAAATCTGAATGAATAATTTCTCTATTCTTAAAACTTATATCGAAACCATTTTCAAGCGACTCAATTTTTTCAACTGAATGATAAAGTTGCAATACAACTTTATAATCATTCATCTCTTTGATTAAACAATCAATAATTGTTTGCGAGCTGTTTGATTGCGGAAACATTCTTCCATCGTCTTCGGTTTTTAAAGCCACTCCCCTGCTTTCAAACCACTCAATCGTATCGGTTGTAAAAAACTGATGAAAAGACTTCCGCACAAATCGCTCACCACGCGGATAACATTTTGCCATTTCATCAATATCAAAACACGCACGCGTGACATTGCATCGGCCGCCTCCGCTCACTTTTACTTTTTGCAAAACACTTCCACCCTTCTCTGCAATAATTACTTTCAATAAAGGATTCATTCGCGCAGCATTTACCGCACAAAAAAATCCTGCTGCACCTCCGCCGATCACAATTAGTTTTTTAGCAATCATTTCTTTCAATTCCGACAAATGTAAAATTGTGTGATAAGTGTTTTAACTATTTCTGTTTATCATTCTTTTACTTTGCTGAATAACATTGATACTGATGCCAAAAAATTTTCTGATTATTTATGCGCATCCGAATCCTGAGAGTTTTAATTCAGCAGTTAAAGACAAAGTAGTTTCAACTTTAACTTCTGGAAATATTTCTTATCAGTTAATTGATTTGTACAAGGAGAATTACAATCCGGTTTTTTCCTCGAGGAACTAAAAGGAAAACTGACTGATGAAATAAAAAAACATCAGCAATTAATTACCGATGCAACACATATCATTTGCATTTTTCCGGTTTGGTGGTTTCGCGCTCCAGCAATATTGGAAGGGTTTATTGATAAAACATTTGTTCCGGGTTTTGCTTATCGCTTCAAACAAATTATCGGTAAGTATGGAATTCCGGTTCTGCTATTAAAAGAAAAAAAGTGTTGGCAATTATTACTCATGGTGCTCCGGCATTGCCTGTAAAGATTTTGTATGTGAATGCAGTAAAGTATCGGTTTCTATTGGGTTTTCTTAGTTTTTGTTTCAATCTTTTCAAGTGTAAAATTGTTCAGTTGTGATCGGTTCCATTCATAAATATTCGGCAACGGAATAGATATTTAGCACGGGTAGAAAAATTAATTCACAACAGAATCAAGAATTGATATCAGAATTTTTTCTATTGTATTTTGTAGTAGAATCGTAATGCAAAGCAATAGATTCAAAAGCTTTAAATATTTAAATATTTTTTTATGCGCAAGCAGACCTTAAAAAATAAATAGCTTCAGTTTTTTTAAAAATTACCTCATACATTTTTATTTATTATTACAGCATGCAATCAGCAAAAAAATATTGCCTAATGTTTCTGCTGCTAATTTCAGTAAATGAAATATATGCGCAAAAACAAACAGAGTTAGCTGACTCAGCAATTTTCTATTCTCAGATAAATGCAATTCAGAATTTAAATGACAGTATCCCTTTTAATGAAAATTCAGCTATTAAATCATTAGCTGAATCCATAAATAAATTAACTGATCCACGAAAAAAAATTTACAGCTTTCGCTTGATTGCAAAAATATTTGCTGAAAAAGGATATAAAAATTTATCGGCAGAAGCTTTCAAAAAGGCTCTTTCAAATACAAAACCCGGAGTCGATTCTGAACTCAGGGCGGAAATTAAACTCGAAAAGGCAAGAGCATTATTTGATTTTGTTTCGAAAGATGAAATCATAATAATCCTGAATGAAGCGCTTAAAGAATATCCGAAATACGGAGGAAAAACGGAATCAAGTATATACATGTACAGAGGCAGAGCATGGTATGAAACAGGAAATTATAAAAATGCCATGGCTGATTATTTAAAATCGGAACTGTATTTTGAAAACAATAAAATTGCAGACAATGAATACGGACATTTATTGCACTTTATTGGCTCAATATTTAAGCGACAGAATGATAACCAGCAAGCATTAAAATATTATTCACGGATTATTGATTTAGGAAAATTAATCCATGACAGGCAACTTGAAGCAGAGGGGCTGTATCTATGTGCAGATATTTATTATCAACTTGGAGATTCAGCTAAAGACCTTGATATGAGTATGCGCTCACTCGAAATTTTCAGTGAATTACAAAATTATCCGATGGAAGGAATGATGTTGATGAATATTGCGCATCATTATTTGGCCGGACATAATTTTAAGAAAGCAAAGGAATATCTTGATAAATCAGTAGAAGTGAATAAACTTCATAACTACAATAAAAATCTAGCGACCATATACAGATATTATGGAAAATATTATTCAAAAACCGGTAATTATAAACTGGCTCAGGAGTATCTTGCAAAATCGTTTGAAGAAGCGGAGAAGAGTAATACCAACCGATTATTATTGCTTTCAGATTTATACAGGACTCAGGCTTCGATTCACTATGACAATAATAATTTTAAAGCAGCCTTCGAAAGCCTGGAGGACTATCAATACTACTATGATTCATTGGTGAATGAAGAAAACAGTAATGCAATTCATGATCTTGAAGCCCGCTATCAGAACGATAAAAAGGAAAAAGAAATTACGCTGCTTAATAAAGACAAAGCCTTAGGTAATTTAAAATTGAATAGTGCGAGGCAAAAAAATATTTTCCTGATTGTTGCACTCATTATGGTCGTTTCATTTTTTCTGTTTTTTTTCAGCAGATACCGGTTAATAAATCAGCAGAAAATAATTATTCAGAAAAAAGCCGAAGAATTAGAAAAGCAAAAAAGTATAGTGGTTGATCAGAAAAATGAAATACTTGAATCAATTGAATATGCAAAAAGAATACAGGCAACTATTTTACCTCCGCCACGGGTTGTAAAAAAATATCTGGAAGACAGTTTTATACTTTACTTGCCAAAAGACATTGTTGCCGGAGATTTTTATTGGATGGAAAGTCCTGTTATTGATAATGGTCTTGTTTTGTTTGCCGCCTGTGATTGCACAGGTCATGGAGTTCCGGGTGCATTGGTTAGTGTAGTTTGCAGCAACGCATTAAACAGAACTGTAAAGGAATTTAATGTTATTCAGCCCGCACTTATCCTTGATAAAGTAGCTGAATTAATTGTAAAGGATTTCAGTAAAGACGAAAATGAAAATGTTCAGGATGGAATGGATATTTCGCTTTGTGCATTAAACATTGAAACCGGTGAGATGCAATGGTCAGGCGCAAATAATCCAATCTGGATCTTAAGAGATAATAATTTAATTGAAATCAAGGGGGATAAACAACCTGTTGGAAAATATGACACCATGCATCCGTTTACTAACCACAAGGTACCTATTCAAAAAGGCGATACTTTGTATTTATTTTCTGATGGATATGCCGATCAATTCGGAGGACAGAATAATAAGAAACTTACAAAGGCTAAGTTCAAAGAACTGTTATTAGAAATTCAGAATTTGAACATGTTGAATCAACGCAACTATTTATACGAATTTCATAATAAATACAAAGGCAGTAACGAACAAGTTGATGATATATTAATTATGGGAGTGAAGATTTAAGGTATCTGCACATAGAGAATTTGAATAATTCTACATCATTTTCAACCTTATAAATTTCTTTTAATAGTGGAGATGAGTTCTCATTCATCTCATTAAATCACAACTGCTTACTTTCGCCGCACATGCAACAACCTTCCATCATACTTATCAATTGTCCGCTTTATGTAACTCCGTATTTAAAAGCCGAAGTAGAGGCGCTCGGATACACCATTACATGGGAGCATCCAAATGGAGTAGAGATAAAAGGAACGATGAATGATTGCATCCGGCTCAACTATTTTTTGCGCAGCGCGAGTAAAGTTTTGTGGATGATTAAAAAAGTAAAAGCTGCTGATGCCAATGAATTGTTCAATAAAGTATCAGAAGTTCCATGGGAAAATTATTTGCGCAAGGATGAACAATTTGCAGTAACCTCATTCACACGCAATGGAACAATCAATACTACTCTTTACACTAATCTGAAATGCAAGGATGCAATTGTTGACCGTTTCCGTCGCAAGTTTGGCTATCGTCCTGATAGTGGAAGCGAACGCACCGGTGCAGTTGTGTTTGTGTTCTGGGATAACAATGATGTATCACTTTACTTGGATACTTCTGGCGTTTCGTTGAACAAAAGAGGTTATCGAAAATATCCGTTCGCTGCACCGATGCAAGAAAACTTAGCCGCGGGAGTTATTATGGCAACTGAATGGGACATGAATTCAACTTTTGTAAACCCTATGTGTGGCAGTGGAACATTTGCCATTGAAGCGGCACTAATGGCGTTGAATCGTTACCCAGGATATTTAAGAAAAGAATTTTCGTTCCAGCATTTTAAAGATTACAATGAAGAAGAATTTTATCGCGAGTTGGATAATGAAAACACATTAAATTCAAAAAGCCACATTGATTTTAAAATCATTGCAAGTGATATTCATCCCGATGCTATTCGTGATGCAAAGTTGAATGCTGAGACCGCAGGTGTAAGTGAGTTTATAGATTTTGTTGAATGTGCAGTTGAAGACACTCCTGTTCCTGACGAAAAAGGAATTGTAATAATGAATCCTCCTTATGGCGATAGAATGGGTGGAGGCGATGATGAACTGATTGAGTTGTATAAAACCATTGGCAATTTTATGAAACGAAAATGCAGTGGTTACAAAGGATTTGTTTTCACTGGAAATTTAGAAGCCGCAAAATTCATAGGACTAAAACCAAAACGCAAAATCAGATTTATGAATGCGCAGATTGATTGCAAATTGTTCGGTTATGATTTGTATGCCGGGAAAAAATATCAGGAAGTTAGTGAGCAAAAATGATTCAAAGTAGCAATAATGAATTGAAAATTAAATTATAATCAAATGGCTGAACCACTAATCATAAAAAACACAATCACCATCAATACACCTGTAACAAAAGTGTGGGAGGCCTTAACAAATCCTGAACAAACAAAAAAATACATGTTCGGTTGCGAAACTGTTTCGGATTGGAAAGTCGGGAGCACTTTATTATGGCAAGCAGAATACGAAGGGAAGAATATGATTTTTGTTAAAGGGAACATTTTGAAAATTGAATCAGGAAAACATTTGTCATATTCAGTATTTGACCCAAACAATACTTCAATAGAAGATATTCCTGAAAATTATTTAACAGTAACTTATGAATTAACTGAACAAAACGGGCAATCAATTTTAAATGTTACTCAGGGTGATTACAACACTGTTGCCGATGGCGAACGCAGATACAAGGAATCATATAACAATGGCAAAGGTTGGAATCCAATTTTGGTTCGGATAAAAGAGTTGGTTGAAGCTTAGCAGAAAGAAATTAATTCCCGTTACATTTGTAAAATGAAAATTTATACGATGAAACAAAACTCACACTTCTTATTTCATTTCTTCTGTGTTTCGAATTTTCAAATGCACAATTAACCATTCAAACAGGATTGAGTGATACTGCAATGACAACATTATTAGAAGGTTTAGTGGTAAGTATCTCAAACCTGACAATCAATTGCAACAGTCAGGCATATGGGCATTTCAATGGTTCGTCAGAATTGTCAATTACTAATGGGGTAGTTATAAGTACCGGAAATGCAAATGCTTTGGCCGATTCAAGCACGGCTTTTTTAGCAACTGCAAATAATACTCCCGGTGATTCTGATTTATCAGCACTTTGTGGAACCGTAACCTATGATGCATGTGTTTTAGAATTCGATTGCGTACCAACAGGTGATACACTTGAATTTAATTTTGCATTTGGCTCTGAGGAATATCCTGAATTTGTCGGAACACCTTTTAACGATGTCTTTGCAATACTTCTTTCAGGCCCCGGAATTTCAGGGGTACAGAATGTTGCGGCAATTCCCGGTGGCATACCTGTTGCGATTAACAATGTAAATGCAACAAACAACTCAGCTTATTTTTATGATAATGAAAACCCACCTGGAGTTTATATTGTACTGGATGGATTCACACTTAACCTGACTGCATTTGCTGTTGTGATTCCGGGTTCTTCGTATCATTTTAAAATTGCTATTGCGGATGCGAGCGATTTTGTTTTTGATAGTGGCGTTTTTCTTGAAGCATTTAGTTTCAGAAGTAACGGAGGAAGTGCAAATGCAGTAAAAGCAATTGACAATACTTCATTCAAAGTTTTCCCGAACCCTGCATCCGATCGTTTTACCATTACTTCTTTACAACCCTTGAATCAGGTTCGCATAATTAATTTGACCGGTGATTTAGTTCACGAATATTCTACAACAGAAAAATATCTTCAGGTTTCAACTGATGAGTTTTCATCAGGAGTTTACATTGTTGAATCTGTTTCTGCAGAAAATTATTCTGTCAGTAAATTGATTGTTCAGTAATTAAATTTTTCCTTCAAATCATTTTAAATACTATTTATTCCGAACTGAAATTCTCAATGTAGTTAAAGTTTGATTTACTAATTATTTGTATTATATAACTTCAAATTTTTATAGTACCAAAATGAGGGTTGATAAAGCAAGATTTGATTTTACATTTACCAACACAACAAAAATTTACGGAATGAAAAAAAATTTCACACTACTATCTATTCTCTTTTCGCTTATAGCGATGAATTATGCGAAAGCACAAACAGCATCCGAAGATACAACTGTGGTACAGTGCTTCACCTATCAATCACCACAAAATGCGTGGTTTAATTTCCCATCAGATACAAATCATTACCGAAAGATTCTGATGCAGTACAAATTGCATTGTCCGGATCCAGTACAATGTGGCGAATGGGATTATCTGACTTACACTTATTTGTATCAGAACACAGGAATGATGGACAGCACACTTTTTAATCATCCCAGTTTTATGGTTGATAATAATTCACCTGATTCGGTTTCGTACATGAATTCGCCAACTTATTCATATCAATCAACACAACAATATTCGGTGGTAATTGACAGTACCATTTCATCTTCCACTGTTTCAATCGGAGTAGGAACATCATCTTCCTTTCATCCGTTTAATACTAATACAGATGTGCGTGCCCGTACTGTTTATTTATGGAAATCTTCAGAATTAACAGCCGGACTTCTTACCTCAAACATTACTTCAATTTCGCTCAACGCAATATTCGCATGGGGAACTGAACTGAATCACCTGAAAATAAGATTGGCATCAACAACCATTGATTCATTGGAAGATGATCAACTTTCTGCATCGTGGACACAAGTATTTGATCATAACACATACCTTATTACAGGGAATAACACACTGCAATTCACTCAACCATTTGCATGGAACGACACAATGAATGTGCTTGTAGAAATTAGTTACGACAATGATGAAACCGGCTGGGATAACCTACTTGCAACTACTCCTGAAACATGGAGCGCAGGAATAACTTCCAGCGGAAACGACAGAGATATCAATTTCAATGCTGATGAATTTGTACAGGTGCCAAAAGAGGCATTCACCACGCTTGATTCGTTTGTAACTATTTCTTATTGGTCTTATGGTAATCCGGCATCACAACCAAATAGCGGAACTTCATTTGAAGGAGTTGACAGTAGTGGCCACCGCATACTTAATGCACACTGTCCTTGGAGCGACAGCAATGTTTACTGGGATGCAGGAAGTGATGGAACCAATTATGATCGCATTAATCATTTAGCAACTGTTAATCAGATTGAAGGAAAATGGAACTACTGGACATTCACCAAGAATTGTGTTACGGGGAAAATGAAAATATATGTGAATGGAATTCTATTCCACACCGGAACAGGATTGACAAAATTGATGAATGGCATTGAATACTTTCGAATTGGAAAAGGTAACTGGGGTGGTGCAGAATCGTATCGCGGGCAGGTAGATGAGTTTGCAGTTTGGAATGTTGAACTTGATACTACAACCATTCGTGCATACATGTATAAAGACATTGATGCTTCACATCCTTTTTATTCAAACCTGGTTTGTTACTATCAGTTCAATGATCACAACGGATCAACTTTTATAGATGGTTCATTGGGAAATCATACTGCAAGTAGTATGGGTTCATTGGATAATAATTTTATTCCAGCACAAACATTATTCAGAAATTACACTAAGTTGTACGAGCGACCTAATATTATTTTTAATGAAGACACATTCACTTCTCACATTGATACAGCGGTTGAGATTGACACAATAGAAAATTCTTCATACACCATTGTAATTTATGGTGATACACTTACACCAACTATTCCTACTGATACATTATGGGTTTATCCGAACATTTCATATACATACAATATTAATGGAACAATTAACACATCCATTCTTACTCCTGATAATACCTTGCATAAACAATTGTGGTACTGGTATGGTATGCCGTTTGAAGTTGTAAATAAATTCGAACTTTCACGATTCATAACTTTGTATGGAAATCCTCCAACTACACTTGGCCCTACTGGAAGAACATGGGTTTACGATTTAACAAACCTTGCTCCGCTCCTTCATGATTCAGTACATCTTTCATCAGGTAACTGGCAAGAATGGCTGGATATGAAATTTCTAATGATAAAAGGAAAGCCTGCACGAGATCCTATTAGTGTACAAAATCTTTGGAATGGAGACTATGGTCATAACAGCATGATGGAAACATACCTTCATCCATTAAGGATTAAAATAGATCCTCAAGCCAAGAACACAATGTGGCGCACAATTACTACCGGGCATGGACAAAATGGTCCATACGCTTGTGATGAGTTTTGCCAAAACAATCAATACGGAAAAGTTAATGGAACCCAACATTTTCAGCAATTAATCTGGCGAGATGATTGTGGACGCAATCCGCTTTTTCCTCAGAATGGTACATGGGTTTATCAACGGGCTAACTGGTGCCCCGGTGCTGAAGTGCGAGAATATGATTGGGAATTAACACCATTTGTTACACCAGGAGACTCTGAAACAATTGATTTAGATCTCGATCCTCCTGGAGCATACAACGGAAATTATGTTATATCTTCTCAGCTAATCAGTTTCAAATTACCGAACTTTTCAGTTGATGGAGAGATGTATGATATTCTCGCACCAAATGATCACAATGAATGGAGCCGAATCAACCCTATTTGTTCTGAACCTGTTGTAAGAATACGAAATGGTGGAACGACTACCTTGACTTCCGCAACTATTACTTATGGTTTAGATGGTGGCGCAGTATATACTTATAATTGGACAGGAAGTCTCGCCTTTCTTCAAACTGCTGATATTACTTTACCATCAATGTGGTGGGTTGGAAATGGTTCGAATAAATTTTATGCATCTATCAGTAGTCCAAACGGAGGTGTTGATGAAAATGCAAATAACAATTCCGAACAAACACATTTCAACGCTCCAGCTTGGTATAATCTCTCGGGATCTACAACTCAAAAATTTATTATTGAAGTTAAGACAAACAATTTTGGTTTTGAAACTTCCTATCAATTGCGTGGCACAGGTGGGGTTGTATTGTTAGATAAAAATAATTTAAACGACAATACGATTTACCGTGACACCATCAGCTTTAATGCTGATGAATGTTATTCATTTGAAATATGGGATGCCGGAGAAGATGGTTTAAATTTCTGGGCGAACCCAGATCAGGGAAGTGGTTATGCAAAAATCAGAAAAGCAGAGTTGACAACCACGCTCAAACTAGTTCCTGCAGATTTTGGTGCCGAGTTCATACATAATTTCAAAATCAATTTTCCGCTAGATGTTAATGAAATTCCAAAGATGGAATCATCAATGTTTTTATTTCCAAATCCTGCTGTCGATTTGATTGATGTAACTGCGCAGTTTGTTGAACCATCAGATAAAGTGGTAGCAACATTATTGGATCTTTCAGGAAAAGTTATGAAAAAGCAAACACAATCGTATGCGCAGGCAACTGAATTTTATTTTGATGTTAGTGATCTTGCACAAGGATTATACTTTGTAAAAGTTAAATCAGGCAACAAAGAATTTGTTCAGAAATTTTTGAAGATAAATGATTGAGAATAGAAGTTATAGGTGATGAGCGATGATTTATAAGTTATTTGAGAATTAACACCTATGCAGGCATTCTGGTTTTATCTTGCTTATCCATTTCTTTATTTGATTTCGCTGCTGCCATTTTGGATGTTGTATGGTTTGTCTGATTTCTTTTATGTGGTACTGAAATTATCGGGGTACAGAAAGAAAGTAGTTCTTACTAATCTTCGAAATTCTTTTCCTGAGAAAACTGAACAGGAGATATGGCTCATCTGCAATAACTATTATCGCTACCTGTGTGATTTAATTCTGGAAATTATTAAAACGATGACTATGAGTGAAGCACAAACGCAAAAGCGATGTGTGTTTCATAATCCGCAATGGTTAAGTAATATTTATGCTGAGGGGAAAAGTATTATCGTGTTGATGGGTCACTATGGAAACTGGGAATGGGCGGGACCAGCATTTTCATTGACTACTAAATTTCAGTTGGTAGTTATTTATCGTCCGCTATCAAATCTATATTTTGAAAAGATGACCGTGAAGATGCGAACACGACATGGAACAAAAATTACTGCGGTGAACAGTACCCTTCGTGATATGGTTGCGAACAGAAAAAATATTACAGCCACTGCATTTGTCGCCGATCAGACTGCCACGCCAGAAAATGCATTCTGGACAACTTTTCTTCATCAGGATACAGCAGTATTCACCGGCCCCGAAAAACTCGCAAAAAAGTTTGACTACCCGGTTGTGTACATGAATGTGAAACGAATAAAACGCGGTTACTACGAAGTGTTTCCTGAATTACTTTTTATGAATCCAAAAGAAACTGCTGACAACGAAATATTAGAAACATTCACGAAGCGGTTGGAGAAAGAAATAAATATTGACCCGACAATATGGTTGTGGAGCCATAGACGGTGGAAACATAAGCGATAGTGAAGAGTGAAAAACTAAAAGTGAAGAGTGAATAGTGAGTAGTGAATACAGAGGCGATGAATAATATTCTTAGTTCTTCACTTTTAGTTCTTCACTTTTAGTTCTTCACTAATTTTAAGCTCTTAATTCTTCACTCATTAAAAGTTCTTCGTTATAAAAATTATCTTTGCATTAATCCCCACAGATGCGCACCGGTAAGGAATTGATTTTGGCTACCAAGCCTTTTACTATTGAAAACAGATTGCGTAGCTGGTACGAAACAATTCTTACACTTACTTTATTAATTGTTTCACTTGGTGCTACTTTTATACAATTGCCGTTGGCATTTAGGTTGTTTTTTAGTTTGACTACTGCGCTTTTGTATGTGCGGATGTTTGTGATATATCATGATTACCAGCATCATGCTATTTTACAAAAATCAAAAACCGCATCGAGGTTGATGAAGGCTTTTGGTATTTATATTCTTGCTCCTCAAACAATATGGAAGCGCTCGCACGATTTTCATCATAATCATAATTCGAAGCTCACCATTAATGGAATTGGCTCCTATCCTACTATCAGTAAAAAAAGATTTTTATGTTTAACAAAGACTGAACGAAAAATTTATTTGCTGAACAGGCATCCGCTGGTTATTATTTTCGGATACTTCACTTTGTTTTTTTACTGGCTTAATATTCGTTCATTTATTCAAAGCCCGAGGAAGCACATTGATTCATTGGTGGCGATAGTGTTGCATGTGAGTATTTCGGTTTTGATTATTTATTACTTGGGTGTTGTTACTTTTTTTATCAGTTGGTTTTCACCGTTCTTTATTTCGTTTGCGCTGGGTTCTTACTTGTTTTATTGTCAGCATAATTTTCCGGCGGCACAATTTCGCGAGAATCCGGATTGGAAGTATGATTCGGCTGCTATGTATTCCACCAGTTTTATGAGCATGCCGCGATGGATGCATTGGTTCACTGGACAAATTGGTTATCATCATGTGCATCACATGAATTCACGAATACCGTTTTACAGTTTGCGGAAAACAATGGCGAGTATGCCGGAGTTACAATCGGTAGTGAAGACATCGTGGAACCCGATTGAAATCTGGCGTTGCTTTCAATTGAAATTGTGGGATGATGAACGGAAGAGGATGATAAGGTTGAGTGAATTATAGTTTCAGTTTTCGGTTTTATTGTTTCGGGTATATTGTTTTGGGTTTATTGAATCTGAGAAAATTCTCCAGCCCCAATACTTATTAGTTTTTTTCACTTAGAATATTACATTTGCAACCCTTAAAAAACAAAACAAAAAGGAACCACAAAGTGGAAGAAAACCAAATTGAAAACCAAACAGCCGATACTACGGCAAACCCTGAAGTGGCACATGTTGCCGCTCCGGTAAAAGTTTCCATGCACGACGATTTCGATTGGGAAACAAGTAAAAAAAATGTACGCACTTATTCAAATGATGAGCGCGAGAAGTATGAGAAAATTTACGACACCACTTTTAAAACCATTCAGAACAACGACATCGTTCAAGGTGCCGTTGTATCAATCACCAGCAACGATGTGGTGTTGAATGTTGGTTTTAAATCAGATGGATTGGTTCCGCTATCGGAATTCCGCGACCTAACTGATTTGAAAGTAGGTGACAATGTGGAAGTGTTGGTAGTAGATAAAGAAAGCCCGAAAGGTCAATTGATTTTATCGCGCAAGAGTGCGAAAATGGTTAGAGCATGGCAGCAAATTGTTGATGCGTACAAGGATGGCACTATCGTGATGGGTAACATCACCAGCAAAACAAAGGGTGGATTGATTGTAGAAATTTTCGGTAAAGAAACTTTCTTACCGGGTTCACAAATTGATGTGAAACCAATTACTGATTATGATGTGTATGTTGGTCAAACCATGGAATTTAAAGTGGTTAAGATTAACGAGATTATTAAGAATGCAGTGGTATCGCACAAGGCGTTGATCGAAAGTGATATTGAACAACAGCGCGCCATTATCATTGGCAAATTAGAAAAAGGTCAGGTATTGGAAGGAACCATTAAAAACATTACCGACTTCGGTGCATTCATTGATTTGGGTGGTGTTGATGGATTGCTTTACATCACTGATATTTCATGGGGACGAATCAATCATCCGAATGAAGTATTAAAAATTAATCAGAAATTAAATGTGGTGGTGTTGGATTATGATGATGAGAAGAAGCGTATTTCTCTCGGATTAAAACAATTAACTCCGCAGCCTTGGGATACTCTTGATACCACCATTGATGTTGGTAGCAAAGTGAAGGGTAAGATTGTAAACATTGAAGACTACGGTGCTTTCTTGGAAATTATTCCGGGTGTTGAAGGTTTGATTCATGTGAGTGAAATTTCATGGAGCAATACTCCAATCAACTCTAAAGAATTCTTTAAACAAAACGATGAGTACGAAGCAATGGTGGTAACACTTGATCGTGCTGAGCGCAAAATGAGTTTGAGTTTAAAACAAATGACTCAAGACCCTTGGAGTGATGTTGCAGGTAAATTCCCTGTTGGCAGTCGCCAAAAAGGTATTGTTCGCAACATAAGTGCTTATGGTTTGTTCGTTGAGTTGGAAGCTGGTATCACAGGGTTTGTTCATGTGAGTGACTTATCGTGGCTGAAGCGCATTCATCATCCGAATGAGTTTACTAAGATCGGAAATGAGTTGGAAGTTGTTGTTCTTGAAATAGATAAGGAGAACCGCAAACTATCACTTGGACACAAGCAAGTTGAAGAAGATCCTTGGGATACTTTCGAAACTACTTTCCCTGTTGGAAGCATTCATCAGGCAACTGTTATTAAGAAAGACGATAAAGGCGGAGTGGTTTTATTCCCTTACGGATTGGAAGCATTTGCACCAACCAAGCACTTGAAAAAAGAGAATGGTAAATCAGCTGAGGTTGATGAAACATTAGACTTTAAAGTGTTGGAATTTGATCGTGGCAATAAGAAAATGATTGTATCGCATGCACGGATATGGGAAGAGAAAAAAGATGAAGTGAAGAAAGAAGAAGGTGCTGCAAAAGATAAAGAGCGCAAGGATACCCGTTCATCAGTGCAGAACATCAATCGCAAAGTTGAGAAATCTACATTAGGTGAGTTAGGTGGTTTGGCTGATTTGAAAAAGAAGTTTGAAAAGTCAGAAGGACCAAAGGATGAAACTCCGGAAGTTACTGCTGATGAAACACCTTCTGCTCCGGAAGCAACCGCTACTCCAGAAACTCCTGCTGCTGAAACAACAGAAGAACCAAAGACTGAAGAGTAGTTTTTAATGAAGAATTAAAAACTTAAAGTGAAGAATAAATAATTTTTCATCTATTCAAGCTAAGAAAAAAACCGCTCCGAACTATCGGAGCGGTTTTTTTATTTTGAATTTATAGTTGAATGAAAAGCCTTCAATTAAAATTAATTCTTCTCGCCTGATTTCATCATCTCCCAAATATATTTTACGGGTACACTTCCATAACTAAGAAATTTTTCATTAAAATTCTTCAGTGAAAAATCTGCACCCAATTGTTTTTTCTGGTCTTCGCGTAGAGCATATATTTCTGTATATCCTGTAAAGTAGCAGCATAATTGTGTTTGAGTAAGTGTTGCTCTTCGCCATTTTCCTTCAGCTTCTGATGCGGTTTGAAAACCTTCTTGTGTCAAAAGTTTAACGGCATCTTCTTTACTCATATTCAAACATTGAATACTGTAATCAAGTATTGTATTGAGTGTGGAGCGTAAATGCCATTTGTAATACATGAGCCACATTTCCGGTTCGTTGTTTCCGTATCCTTCTTCCAGCATCATACGCTCGCCATACACAGCCCAACCTTCAATCATTCCATTATTCTGAAAAACAGATTTAATTATGTCATCCACTTTGTTTGAGTATACCAACTGCGCATAATGTCCAGGCAATGCTTCGTGAATATTTAATATCTGCAAAATCCAGTTGTTGTATTCTCGCAAATAGCTTTCCGCTTCATCAGGCGTGTATCCATCAAGAGGAGTTACATTGTAAAATGTTTTTGCATTTTTATCATATGGGCCCGGTGCGTTAATACTTGCTCCTGCGCCACCACCGCGCATGTACATTGGTGTTTCACGAACTTCTAAAGGTTTGCTATCGTCAAGAGTTATTAAATTTTTTTGCTTAATGAATGCTTCCAATTGAGGAATTTGTTTTTTAATGGTTGCAATAAATGAATCAGGTGCGCAATGTTGGTGACTCAATGTATCGATCATCATTTTCACAGCTGTTAAGCCTTCAGGCATTGAGGCAGAACCAAAATATTTTGGCCATAATTTTTTTGTTATGGCATTCATTTCAGTATGTATTTCAGTTTTATGATCCTTAGCTTTCTGAAAAATTTCATCCACTGAAAAACAGCTCTGCATTTCAAAACGGAATTTCTTTTCGTACAAAACTTTACCTAAGCGGAATGAACTGGTTGCAGTTGAATCTTTATTAATTGTTTTCTGAACTTCAGTTAAATACTGAATGTATTCCTTCATACTCGAAAGAGCTTGTGCCAAATGCCCTTTCAATTCAGTTTTTTCTTCATTGCTTAGCTTACTTGCGTTCAAGCTATCCGGAATATTTTTTTCAAATATTTCAAGCGAACCTTTGTTCTGCAAAATTCCCAATTCAGTATGTTCCTTGGTTGGCTTATGCATGTTTGCTTTAGCTACTATGTAATATTCAGGAACATATTTTAACCGTTCGCTAATAACCAATAATCTTTTTTCCAATGAAACTTTTGAATTTCCCAGAATCAAATCAAAGCCCTCTCCCACATTGTATTCAGCAGGATTCCACTCAAAACTTTTTAATTCATAGCAACTCCAATTGTATTCTTCCAGATAATTCATCATGATTCGTGCATCAATTGAATTTTCAGGAGTAATTTTTTTCCAGTCATATTTTTTTAAACTATCTGAAAGCGATTTATAAACATCTAACTTCCGTATCCTGTTTTCTTTCGAAGGAATTTCTAAGCGCTCATCGTATTCGTGATTACCAAGTGCTAAAGCCCAATCAGGATTATTTTTCCAAATAGATTCGGTAAACAATTTTTTAAATTGTTCAAACGATTCATTCTGAGCATATGCATTTTTTGTTCGGTTGCACGAAAAAAAGAAAAGAGATACTATCATTAAAACAAGAGCTGTAAAATGTAAATTTTTTTGCATGCATTAATTATTTATGAAAACCACGGAAATAAGTCAAGGGTAAATCAACACGACCTTTTTGGTGAATAAGAAACTTTTTTTACACCATTGATTGTTGAATTACATAATTATTTTTAGCGCTGCAATAATTTCAATGAAATTAAAATTTCTTATTTTTTTTATTTTACTTACAATTTCGCTAACAACTATTGGTCAAAATATTTATTTGAGCAATGGAATTATTGAAAATGGAAAATATAAAGACAACAATAATCATTTAATCAATATTGAAAATTATTCCGGGTACAACAAAGTTATTTTCAGTTCAAATTCAGCAACCATTCAAAATCCTGTTTTAGTTGTTTCAAAAAAAAGTGATTCATTATTTATTCCTATAAAATGGTTGAAATTTGACAAGAAAGCTTCAGGCGTTGACTATCATTCCGATATAATTTGGGATAATGACGGCGATTATAAGCTTTCAGTTATTGATGGTAAGAGAGAATTAATCAGTGATTATTATACAGTAAATGTCAATGAAGATGATGAGTTCTCAATTTCAAATTCTTCCGATGATGATCAAAAATATAATGATCCGAACAACACTTTTTATTACATTGATTCCAAGGTTGAATTTTATGAATCACTGAGTGAAAAGAACGAACCGGTTAATATAAGTTCTGAGTTTCCAACAGGCAAAGTGACCATATATGTATCAAACACAAAACCTATAATTACAACGGAATTAAAAGTTTCAATATATAAATTAAAAGGAAAAAGTAATCAAGATTTAATTGAAGAAAAATATTTTCCTATCAATTCGGGTGATATGAATGTATCTTTTAATTATTATTTCGGTACTAAAGGTTCTTTTCTGGTAAGTGTGTATGCAAACGAAGATGTTTGGGTAAACGATGGAAACATAAAAATTAAATAACTAATTAATTAATCATAAAACAATTTTTACCCGAATGAAACGCTCCCTACTACTCCTTTTGGTGCTTTTTTCCGGCTTAAATTCATTTGCCCAACTTGACCTTACAACACTAATTGACAAATGTTCGCCGGCCATTTTTAAAATAACCACTTATGATGCATCAGGTAATGAATATGCCGTAGGTACGGGATTTTTTATAAGTGCATCCGGAACCGGACTTTCAAATTATCATGTCTTTCAAGGCGCTTCAAAAGCAAAAATTAAAACTTCAGATAACAAAACATATTTAGTTGAAAATGTTTTGGGCTGGAGTAAGGAAAGCGATTTATTCAAATTCACAGTTAAAAATGAGTTAAACGAAACTTTTCCATATTTAAAAATGAACGCAGTTTCACCCAAACAAGGAGAAAAGATATTTATAATCGGAAACCCTCTTGGCTTGGAAAAGTCAGTTGCTGATGGAATTGTTTCTTCTGTTCGTGCAGATGATAAAATGGGTGAAACCATTCAAATCACCGCACCGATTTCTCATGGTAATAGCGGAAGTCCTTTAATGAATATGAATGGCGAAGCGCTCGGTGTAGTCACCTATTATTTAGAAAACGGGCAGAACCTGAATTTTGCAGTTAGTGTAAAGAACCTGAATATACTTGACCCTATTAATGCCTATAAATTCCCTGTTGAAGATGGGCAGGAAAATGTTGTTTCATATAATAATTCAAACAACAACTCAAATACAACAACTACTACTACTTCATCTGATATTTATTCTGGTTCAAAAGTTACCTTCTGCGAAAGTGTTGATGATGCCGGCAATCCGGTAACCGTTGCTTCAGTTTTTAATATTGAAAGTGGTGGTGGAAATGTTACGGTATATGTCGACAATGGAAGCACACAAATGCAAACAACCGGATTAATAGTTGACATTTATAAAAAAGGGAGTTCAGACAAGTATGATCAGTTTATTGAAACTAAAAATTTCACCATTAAATCAACATTGGTGGCTACCTATTTTGATTACTTTTTTGCCAGCGCCGGAGACTATGTTGTTCATGTTTACAATAGCGAAGAAAAATGGATTAACGATGGATATATAACCATCAAAAACAAGAGTGGCTTAAATATAGATTACAATGATCCGAGTAGTACCTTTTATTACATTGATGCAAAAGTGAATTTTTGTACTGAATTAGATAACTTAAACAGTTGCTCAAATTCAGGAGATGAATTCAATATCAGTAAAAGCGGAAGCTATGTATATGTTAGGGTTGGTCAGGATAAAGCTTTGAAAACAAGTGGAATTACACTCGACATTTATAAAAAGAAAGGTGGTGATTATGATGATTTTGTAGAAACAAAAACATATACCATTAATCCCGACAAGAGTGCTTTTTATATTGAATACACTTTTTATAATGCGGGAGATTATAAGTTTAAATTTTATTCTGATAGCAGTGTTTGGATTCAGGATGGCACAGTTACTATTAAATACAAATAGATTGTATTGTTGAATTTATGCTTGCTGAATATCAAAAGGTAATTGATTCTGCAATACTGAAAAAAGCAGAAACAAAAAAACTTTTTGAAAGACTAAAAAAACAAAAACCTAAAGACCTTGATCGTGTAACAAACGAGTTGCACGATCAGGCATTTGTACATATTGATTGTTTGCAATGTGGAAATTGTTGCCGCACTACCGGGCCATTATTAAAGAATAAAGATATTGAACGGCTGGCCTCTCACTTTAAATTAAAACCTTCCATTTTCACCGAGAAATATTTGCGTATTGATGAGGATGGTGACTTTGTTTTTAAAGAAATGCCTTGCCCGTTTTTAGGGTCAGATAATTATTGTTCGGTGTATGAATCAAAACCAAACGCATGCGCAAACTATCCGCATACACAACAGCGCGATCAACTTAAGAAATTAAAAATTACCTATCATAACAGCATGATTTGTCCAGCAGTTGCTGAAGTGGTAAAAGGGTTAAAAAAAATTTATTAGGCTAAAAATTTAATTTCCTAACCCATATCCAAGTGCAATAAAATAAATTGCACTTATATATTGAAGTTACATGCTTTAGAATGTAAAAAGTCAAGTCTGGTAAAATATCTCACTATTAAACAACAGCCTCTTGTTAGGTTGTATAGAAATGATTTAAGACAATTATCAATTCGTTGTTGATTCAACTGTAAATGAAAATCGTTGTAGTTATTACTCCATTTTACATTTGAAAAAAAGTATTGGTCGATGAAACAGTTGCTTGCCGATAACGCAAAAGGGAAAGATATTATCATCAGAAAAAATATTCTCATTGAACCTACTATTGATTCACTCAAGCAACAAAGAAATTATCACATTACTCAAATAGAGCTTCATCAATGCGAGCTAACGATGCTTGAAGCAAAAATAAGAAAGTACAAACAAGGATTGGAGGGTGAAACAATTGCTGATATTGCCAATTCAATGTTGAAATTGAATAATGGGTACGGAATATAACTAGTGTTTTTATGTAAATTGAAAACCAAGTTAAAACAATCTGAATACTAACCTTTCAATTTTTATACAGAAAAATCTCGTTTAATAAATCTTTTTACTCAAGGAACATTATAATATTCCCAACTTTACTTTATCTAATCTGAACTTTGAACTTTAAAGCCATAAACAATAGCTTACTTTCGCAAAAAATTTAGTAATGTCATCGTTTAAAGATTTAGGATTAAACGCTCAGCTTTTACAAGCAATTGAAGCGCTCGGATTTACAGAACCTACACCCATTCAGGAAAAAGCAATACCTGTACTTGTGGCGGGTACAAAAGATTTTTTAGGACTTGCACAAACAGGAACAGGAAAAACCGCAGCATTCGGTTTTCCTCTTTTACAATTAATTGATCATGACAAAAAAACTCCACAGGCTTTGGTAGTTTGTCCTACCCGTGAGTTGTGCATGCAGATTGTAAAAGACATTCAGAGTTATAAAAAATTCAGTGCTCAGGTATTTGTTCAAGCTGTATATGGCGGCGCAAGTATTGTTGATCAGATAAAAAGTATTAAAAAAGGGGTTCAAATTGTGGTCGCTACTCCTGGTCGTCTCATTGATTTGATTGAACGCAAAGCCATAAACCTTCAACAAATAAAATATGTAGTGTTGGATGAAGCTGATGAAATGCTCAATATGGGTTTTGAAGAAGACATTGAATTTGTTTGTAAGCAGACCATTAATCGTGATAGCATGTGGATGTTTAGTGCAACCATGCCACCTGAAATCCGGAAAGTGAGCAACAAATACATGAAAAGCCCGGTGGAAATTTCTGTTGGAAAAGTAAACAGCGGAAATAAAAATATTGATCACCAGTATTATTTAACAGCCAACCAAAACCGCTACGAAACTTTAAAAAGAATAATTGATTTTCATCCAGGCATTTATGGTTTGATTTTTACCCGAACAAAAATTGATGCGCAAAATATTTCTGAAAAATTAACCCGTGAAGGTTACAACATTGATGCATTACATGGTGATCTATCACAGGGGCAGCGTGATAAAGTAATGGGAGCATTTCGCAGCAAGTCATTACAATTGCTAATTGCTACCGATGTAGCAGCACGAGGAATTGATGTAAAGGATATAACACATGTAATTAATTTTGAATTGCCTGACGAATCAGAAGTTTATACTCACCGTAGTGGACGAACAGGTCGTGCAGGTAAAACCGGAATTTGTTTAAGCATAATAACCAAGCGCGATTTATATAAACTAAAAACGATTGAAAAATTAGCTCAATCCCCTTTTCATAAATTGGAAATTCCATCCGGTAAAGATGTTTGTCGCAAACAATTTTTTTACGGAATGGAAAAATTATTGAACACCGATATTTCTCATGGTGACTATGAAAATTATTTGCCAATGCTGCAGGAAAAATTTGCTGATATGAGTAAGGAGGAAGTACTTACTCGTGTAGCTGCATTGGAGTTTGACAGGTTCCTGAAATATTATGAGCACGCCGAAGATCTAAACCTTCGTGAAATGGAGCGTAGCACTTCAAGAGAAAGATTCAGCACACGAGATGGCGATAGAGGAAGAGAAAGCGACCGGTCAAGAGACACAGGCAGAACAAGAGATCGCGATGATCGTGATGGTGGCAGAAGAAAAGAATATAATCCGGATGGTGATTACGCAAAACTCTTTGTCAATATTGGCACCAAGGATGGATTTTATAAAGCAAGTTTTCTTCAGTTCATTTTAGATATGAGTGATTTGAAAAAAGAAGTTTTAGGAAAAATTGATTTGAAAGATGCTAACTCATTTGTAGAAATAGATAAAGCATCGGTCAACAAAATGATAAAGGCCATTGATGGAAAAAGTTTCAAGGGAAGAAAAATTCGTATGAATGAAATGAAATAAATGTGATTGGAATTTTTTTTAGCGAAATATTTTTTGGTGACCCTAATTATTTGCAAATTAAATTTTTCAACTAATTAAAATCAGACGCAATTGAAATTAAGTATAGTAATGCCTGCCTATAATGAAGAAGGAAGTATTACTGAAACACTTACTAAATTATATGAGACATTAATCAAGTATAAAATTGATCATGAAATAGTAGTGGTGAATGATAATTCAAAAGACCACACTGAACAATTATTAACCGGTCTTCTAAAACATATTCCCTCGCTCATATTTTATACCAACACCGGACCTAATGGATTTGGATATGCGGTTCGATACGGATTGGAAAGATTTACCGGAGATTGTGTTGCTATAATGATGGCTGACATGTCCGACGACCCCGAAGATTTAATTCGATTCTACAATAAAATGCAGGAAGGTTTTGATTGTGTTTTCGGAAGCCGATGGATTAAAGGTGGTAAAGTGACTGATTATCCGTTATTGAAAAAAATCATCAATCGTGTTGCTAATAATATTGTAAGAATATTTATGGGAATCAGATACAATGATTCAACAAACGCATTTAAACTATATCGGAAAGATGTAATCGCAGGACTTAAACCGTTTCTCTCTCCTCATTTTAATTTAACTCTTGAACTTCCTTTAAAAGCGATTATAAGAGGATATTCTTATACAGTTATTCCAAACAGCTGGACTAACAGAAAATACGGAGAATCTAAATTGAAAATAAAAGAATTTGGAAGCAGGTATTTTTTTATCTTGTTATATTGCTGGATTGAAAAACAATTTTCAAGAGGTGATTTTAAAAAAAACAACCTTCAGAAATAATTACCTGATTAGTGTTACATCTCCCTTCTTTATATTAATTGTTCCATCATATCGGGTTATTTCAATTTCATAAACATAGACTCCAATATTCAAATTCACATTGTGATAAATGCCATTCCATTCTGGTGAAACAGAATTCTCCTCATATAATTTTTCACCCCAGCGATCAAATATCCGCATGTGAATGGATGTAATTCCGGTTCCATAAACTTTAAATACATCGTTCTTATCATCATCATTCGGTGTAAAAGAGTTTGGAATAAATACATCACCATCAGCTAACAAAATAAATGGCCCATAAGAAATCGTATCTGCACAGCCGTTATTATTGAAAGCAAAAAGTGTTACATAAAAATCCCCTTCAGTTGTATAAGTGTAAACAGGATTTATTTCATTAGAATGATTTCCATCGCCAAAACTCCATAAATAAGTGGAAGCAAAAACAGATTGATTGGTGAATTGAAATTGAGCGAGAGAAAGCAAAGTAGTTTCATTTATCCAAGGAGCTGAAGTAAAATCAGCAACCGGTGTTTCAAAAATTGAAACTGTATCAATAGCTAAAGTATCAGTACAACCGGTTGCACTTGTTGCAATTAAAACTACTGGAAACTCTCCAACTTGATTGTACTGATGCGTTGGCGAAGTTGAATTAGATGTTGAGCCATCACCAAAAAACCAATTGTATGTTGCTCCATTTGTACTTGTGTTTGTAAATAAAACCGACAATGGAATACATCCCTTTTTCCCAGAAATATTTGCGCTCATTACCGGATAGGTGGATGCTATGACATCAGTATTTATAGAAACAGAACATCCAATGGCATCTGTCACTGTAACACTATAATTTCCACCCGCGAGTAATGCCACATCTTCAGTAAGCGAGCCATTGCTCCATAAATAATTATATTGAGCCGTTCCGCCATTCACTGTCAGGTCAATAACGCCATCATTATTTCCACATGAAGTTGCAGTTGGATTTATTGCTAATTGCGGTCCTGCTATATTATTCACCAAAATATTTAATGCTGTAGTACATGTAACATTATCAGTAACAGTAACAGAATAATTACCTGATAAAATATTTGTTAAATCTTCACTTACAGAATTATTACTCCACAAATAAGTATAAGGTGAAAGACCACCTGAAGCGGTGATATCAATTCCGCCATTTGCATTTCCACAGGTAGTTGAAGTAAGTGAATCACTTAGCTGCGGTGCCGAACTTCCATTAATTATTATTCCTGAAAGAGCTGCCGTACATCCTCCCGCGTCAGTAGTTGTTACACTAAAAGTATTTGCTGCAAGGTTTTGTAAATCTTGAGTGAAGGCATTATTACTCCAGATATAACTCAATGGAGCAGCCCCGCCAATTACAGTTAAGTCAATGCTTCCGTTATTCAAACCACATGAGGTGGAAAAATGTGATTCATTCAACTGTGGTCCTGTTATGTTATTTAATAAAATATTTTGAGAAGCACTACAACCATTTGCATCGGTAACTGTTACTGAATAATTTCCGGCAGAAAGGTTTGATAAATCTTCGGTGATAGCAACATTGCTCCAATTAAAATTATAAGGCTGCATCCCATTGCTGATTGTTAGATCAATGCTTCCGTTCGCCTGATTGCAATTTTCATCGGAGTGAATTTGATTGATAACAGGTCCTGAAGTATTCAATATTTGCACAGATAATGTAACAGAACAATTATTTATATCGGTAACAGTAACTATATAATTGCCGGAAGAAACTGAAGCTAAATCCTGTGTGATACCATTGTTATTCCACAAATAAGAAATTGGTGCGGCACCGCCACTAACCGACAAATTAACTGACCCGTTTGCATTGCTACATGTTTCATCAATATGCGTTTCAGAAAGTTGTGGTGATGGATGATTATTAATTACAACTGATGCTACTGCCGAACATCCACCTGCATCAGTAACTGTTACATCATAAGTTGCAGCGGTCAATAAAAAAATATCTTCAGTGATTGCTGCATTACTCCAGTTAAAAATATATGGTGCCATTCCGGCATTCACACTTAAATCAATACTTCCATTTGCACTACCACATGTTTCATCAACAGATGTAAAAGTTAAAGGAAGAGTTCCTCCGCCATTAATAATGCTGATTGAAATGGTTGCTGAGCAATTATTAATGTCGGTAACTGTTACATCATAAATTCCAACTCCAAGTGAAGATAAATCCTGAGTGATTGCTGCATTGTTCCAACTATAATTGTAAGGGAATGTTCCACCACTGACAGTTAAATCAATTGTTCCATTTGAATTTCCGCATGAAGCATCAACATGAGTTTCACTTATTTGAATTGCACTTGGTTGAGTAACACTTGCATTTCCTGTTAAAGTACAATTGTTTGCATCTGTAACCGTAACAGAATAATTTCCAACTGAAAGATTATTAATATCTTGAGTAATGGCCGCATTGCTCCATAAATAAGTGTAAGGTTGAGTTCCGCCTGTTACAGTTAAATCAATTGCGCCGTTTGTGTTTCCATTGCATAAAATATTAGTTGTTGCAAATTGTGTTGTTGCTCCTGAAGTGCCAATGACTACAATATTTAATAAGGCAGTACACGAATTAAAATCAGAAACTGTAACAGAATAATTTCCAGAAGAAATTCCAGATAAATTTTGCGTCAAAGCATTATTACTCCATAAAAAAGTATATGGAACATATCCGCCCACAACTGTTAAACTAATGCTTCCATTTGATTGCCCGCAGGTTTCGTTAACATGTGTCTGACTTAGTGTTAACTGTGCATGCTCCGTAACATTAACGGTTACACCAGCAGTACAACCAGTAAAGTCAGTGACAGTTACAAAATAATTACCACCACCTATGCCTGACAAATCTTGAGTATTAGCATTATTATTCCAATGATAAATGTATGGAGCAGTTCCTCCATTAACAGTTAAATCAATTGCACCATCATTAAATCCGAAGCATGAGACATCTGTTATTATAGTTTGTAATACAACTGCACTTCCATTGGTAATATTTACTGACAGTGTGCTGGAGCAATTATTTAAATCAGTTACAGTAACTGAATAACTCCCTCCGGTTAAAAACACCAAATCCTGAAAAGTTGAAGCATTACTCCAGATATATGTATATGGATTTTGCCCACCAACAACTGTAAGATTTATAGAGCCATTTGAATTACCGCAAGTGGAATTCACATGAGATTCACTCAAAATTGGTCCATTTCCATTTTGAATATTTATTGTTAATTCATTTGTGCAATTATTAAAATCAGTAACTGTTACTGTGTATGCTCCAGCCGAAATATTTGTAATGTCTTCTGATATTGCTGCATTGCTCCAAACAAATGTGTAAGGTGATGTTCCACCAACCACTGAAAGATTTATACTTCCATTAGCTGTTCCGCAACTTGCATCAACATGTGTTTCACTTAACGCAATTGCTGTTGGTTCAGTAATAGTTATTGAAAGTGTTGATTGGCAATTGTTGAAGTCAGTTACGGTCACTGTATAATTTCCTGCAATCAGATTTTGCGGGTCTTGTATAATGGAAGCATTATTCCAGATGTAATTATATGGTGATGTTCCTCCTACAACTGTGAGATTTATACTTCCGGTGTTATTTCCAAAACATAAAACATCAACATGTGTCGATGATAATATTGGTCCGCTTGTATTGCTGATGTTTACCGGTAATGTGCTTGTACAATTATTAAAATCAGTAACTGTTACTGTGTATGCTCC
>BJGQ01000026.1 GCA_014190575.1 Bacteroidota bacterium
AGCTTCGGGTCAATGGTTTTGAATTCGAATTTTATTTCGTCTGCAATTTTGTTGAGTGTTACAGTAAAATCATTCGCAGCATTATCGGGCACCACCACTTTCGCATTGCTCTCGCGCGGAATGGCATTGCGCAAGCTGCCGCCATCAATTTCCGCCACCCGCATTCCGAATTTCGTTGCACCATTGTATAGCAGGCGGTTCATAATTTTATTGGCATTGCCTAAGTCCTTATGAATTTCAATTCCGGAGTGTCCACCGTTTAATCCCTTCACTGTTACAGTAAAAGATGTTACACCTGCAGGAATTTCCTCTTCGTTGTATTTTTTGTTGGCTGTAACATCCACCCCGCCGGCGCAGCCAATGTCAATTTCATCTTCTTCCTCGGTGTCAAGGTTAAGCAGTATTTCACCGCTGAGTATTCCACCTTTCAAACCAAGCGCACCGGTCATTCCGGTTTCTTCATCAATGGTAAACAATGCTTCAATAGCAGGATGTGCAATGTCCTTACTTTCAAGAATGCTCATTATGGTCGCTACACCAATACCGTTATCAGCACCAAGAGTGGTTCCCTTTGCTCTCACCCATTCGCCATCCACCAGCATTTCAATTCCCTGTGTGCTGAAATCAAAATTGGTATCGTTGTTTTTCTGATGCACCATATCCAGGTGCGACTGTAACACCACGGTTTTATATTTCTCCATTCCGGCAGTCGCCGGTTTTTTGATAATGACATTGCGAATCGAGTCTTCAAAAGTTTCGAGTCCTAAACTCTTCCCGAAATCTTTCATGAACTCAATTACACGCTCTTCTTTTTTCGATGGGCGCGGCACAGCATTCAAATCGGCAAACTTGTTCCACAGTTGCTTGGGTTCGAGGTTTCTTATTTGTTCGTTCATAATTGATTTCAAAAGTAATTGGAAAGGTTAGGGATGCAAATGAGGAACAGAGAAAATTATTTTATCGTTTATAACTTTTAAGTTTGTGAAAATTCATATCGATTGACTGACAAAAAAATAATTGAGCATACCATTAACTGGATAAAAAATATTGTGATTGATTTAAACTTTTGTCCGTTCGCTGGTAAGGCATTACTGAAAAAAAGCATCAGGTATGTAGTGTTACCAAAAACAACCGCTAAAAAATGTTTGGAGGCACTATCTGCTGAATTAAAATTCTTAGATGTCAATAACGATTTCGAAACCGCTTTCATTATTATCCCTGCTAATTTCAAATCATTCGATACCTATCTAAGCTTAGTTGAAAAGGCTGAAGAATTTATTTCAGAAAATAATTATGATGGAATGTACCAGCTCGCAAGTTTCCATCCGAAGTATTGTTTTGCCGGCTCAACAAACACTGATGCTGCCAATTACACCAATCGCTCACCTTATCCGATGTTGCATATTTTAAGAGAAGATAGTGTTACCAAAGCTTTAGCTCATTTCCCTAATCCCGAAAAAATCCCTGAGCGTAATATTGATTTAGCAAGAGAAAAAGGGCTGAGGTATATGCAGTTATTAAGAGCAGCTTGTATGCAATAGAAACTTAATCATAAAAACGAATTGCTAAATTGCATCTTCGAAATCTGAACAGAATAATTCATGAGCAATAATGATATTTTAAAAAAACTTCGTGTGGCTTTGCAACTGCGCGATGATGAGATTGTAAAAATCCTTGAATTGGTAAACTTTAAAATATCAAAAAGCGAGGTAAACGATTTATTCCGTAATGAAGATCAACCCAACTTTAAGAAATGCGGCGATCAGATTCTCCGCAACTTTTTAAATGGTTTGGTAATACACCTTCGCGGCCCGAAAGAAGATAAGAAGCCACGATTACCGAATCTTTAAATCGTCATAGTTGCTGCGCTTACAGCTTCAATTTCCCTTATCATTTTTTTTGCCAAATCGTTAGCTGATTGTTCGTTTTTGCTTTCAGCATAAATACGAATGATGGGTTCGGTGTTGCTCTTGCGCATGTGCACCCATTCATTACCGAATTCTATTTTCAAACCATCTTCGATATTACAAGGCTGGGCAATAAATTTTTCGTGCAGGGTTTTTAAAATCGCATCAACATCAATTCCTTTCTTCAATTCTATTTTATTCTTCGCAATAAAATAAGAAGGATAAGATGCCCTCAATTCAGATACCTTCATTTTAGTTTCAGCAAGATGTGTCAGAAACAATGCAATACCTACTAATGCATCACGACCATAATGTAATTCAGGATAAATGATTCCACCGTTTCCTTCACCGCCGATAACTGCATTTACCTGTTTCATTTTTGTCACCACATTCACCTCTCCCACCGCAGCACCACTATAAACCCCACCCGCAGCTTCAGTTACATCACGCAATGCTTTTGTCGATGACAGGTTTGAAACAGTATTCCCTTTTTTCTTTTTAAGTATGTAATCAGCAACGGCAACCAAAGTATATTCTTCCCCAAACATGTTTCCATCCTCACAAACAAAAGCAAGCCGGTCAACATCAGGGTCAACAACAATTCCTAAATCTGCTTTGTGCTTTTTAACCTCAGCGGAAATTGCAGTAAGATTTTCAGGTAGTGGTTCAGGATTATGAGGAAAAACTCCGGTTGGCTCACAATACAGTTCTACAATATTCTTAACTCCAAGTGCTTTTAACAGTTTCGGAACAAAAATTCCTCCGGAAGAATTTACTGCATCAACCACAATTTTAAAATTTGCAACGGCAATTTTCTCCTTGTTCACCAATGGTAATTTCAAAATCAACTCTATATGCTTATCAACCCAACTATTGTCAGATTTATATGAACCGATTTTATCGATCGCTAAAAAATCATATTGTTCTTCATCAGCTATGGAAAGTATCTTTTTTCCATCCTCATCAGAAATAAATTCGCCCTTTGCATTTAACAATTTCAACGCATTCCATTGCCCGGGATTGTGACTGGCAGTAATTATTATTCCACCACTTGCTTTTTCACCAACAACTGCAACTTCAACTGTTGGAGTAGTGCTTAAACCTAGATCGACTACCTCCATTCCCATTGCTATTAATGTTGCACTAACCAATTTCGAAACCATATCACCACTTAATCTTGCATCTCGACCAATAACAATTTTATTGTGTTCGCTTTTAGTTTTCATCCAAACAGCATAAGCTGCTGTAAACTTTACAACATCTAGTGGAGTTAAATTGTCTCCTGGTTTGCCGCCAATTGTCCCCCTGATTCCTGAAATGGATTTTATTAAAGTCATAACAGTTACTTATTTCTTTTTGTAATACAAAGCTATTAAGCTTCAACACATTTATAATTTACTTGTAATGAAAATAAGAAGAATAAAATGTTGAAATGAATATTTTAAATGCTTTAACTAAAAAAACATCTTTATAGCGAAAGAAAAATGCGAAGAGCCCTAATCTACTTACACATATCTATTTTTCTCTGGGGTTTCACCGGCATATTCGGACGGGCAATTGAGTTAAAAGAATTGGTGCTTGTTTGGTATCGGTTGATATTTACTGTTATTATTCTTTTGCTGATTCCAGCCTTTTCCAGAAACATAAAAAAACTTTCTCTTAAAGAATCAAAGCGAATAATTTTCGTAGGATTTTTAGTTGCAATTCATTGGGTATTGTTTTATGGTAGTATCAAGTATTCAAACATATCAATTGGACTAAGTTGTTTAAGCACCATTGCGGTTTTCACCTCACTAATAGACCCAATAGTTAACCGAAAAAAAATTAATGTTCGTGAATTGTTGCTTGCAATATTTGCCTTAATCGGAATGCTGGTGATTTTCAGAGTTCAGGAAATTCAGCGAACCGGAATTATATTAGGAATCGGTGCTGCTTTGGTAGGTTCTTACTTTACAATCCTAAACGCTAAACTGGTAAAAGATTTTCCGTCTGAAACTGTTACCTTTTATGAATTGGCCAGTGGGTTATTTTTAATCACAATCCTTCTGCCTTTTTATCAACATATTTTCCCTTCTTCTTCAATTATTCCGACTCGCAACGATCTAATTCTGCTGTTGTTCTTCAGCATTTTTTGTACGGTTATTCCGTTCAACCTTTCTCTTAAGGCTTTACAACATATTTCTGCGTTTACTTCAAATCTGTACATCAACTTAGAACCAATCTATGGAATCATTTTCGCCTTTATATTTTTTCATGAACAAAAGGAGTTACAGCCTGGTTTTTATATCGGATCAGGTATAATACTTTCATCAGTAATAATTTATACAGTTGCGAAATACAGAAAGCAACTTATTAGCGCAGCAACTCAAACAAAGAATTATGTAACAGGAAAAGATGCCGAGTAATTTTCTATCAAGGTTTTTTACCCTCATAGGTGACCAATGCAAGCATATTAAAATCAGGTGAATAAACCAATCGATAAAAATTTTTAAATGGTAGTGAAGTGAAATCCAAAACTGTTTTCCATTGCGGATTTTGCAATGATGCTTCCAATATTTTTCCATTACTGCTTAGCCATATTACATCATTTGGTCCTATTGTAAAATCTTCGTGCCCAACAGGTAATTGTATTTCGCCTTTATAAACATTTCGTTTAAAATCATAACACCGAATTTTCCAATCGAGCGAGTCGTATTTTTTTACATAATACATTAAATCATGACTTCTTGATTTTTGAATACACCGGCCAGCCAACTCATCTAGTTTATCCATTGTCCCGGATGAAATGTTTCCGATAGCTAAGGTCAGGTTTGTATTTGATGCCTTTCCTATTCTGATAAAAGAAACTAACTCTTCATCTAACCAACAGTAATATCCAACATCAGTTACATCCGGAAATAATGGTTTGCCAATTCCGGCACTAAACGGGAATTGCCAAAACCGCTGAGATGTTCCATCTGGTTCTATACTTATACAACTGATTAGCTTTCCATCATAACTAATCATTGGTGAGTATTCTTTATAATATTCAGTATTCAATACTCTTTTTGAATTTCCGGTTGCCAAATCAAATTGATAAATGTCAGTTTGATTTGAGTTTTTATCTGACACATACAAAATACTGTTTAACGATGGCACAAAAAACGGTTGGTTATCGTAACTAGGGTTTTCGGTTATTTTTTTATAATTCGAAACTTGATAAGAACCAGAAACAGTACTTTTTAATTGAACAAGCCAAATATCTGTTGCAGGCGGAGCATCTTGCCCCAAAGACCGATGGTAAAAAATAAAACATATAAAAGTTAGAAAAAACAAATTTTTCACGGAACATAGGTAAATAAAAAACCGCCGAAAGCCAAGAGCCTCCGACGGTTTTTTTAAATTAAAAAAATCATTACCTGATTAAAGTCAAATCTCCGCTTTTAACAACTTCAGTTCCATCATATAGAATAGCCTTTAATTGATAAACAAGAACATCAGTATTTAGTGGCATACCGTTAAAAGTTCCATCCCAACCTCTTGTTTTATCCTTAGTTTCAAATACCATTTCACCGGTTCGATCAAATATTTTGAAACTCATTGATGATATATTATTAAAATAATCATAAATGAAAAGGACATCATTTTTGCCATCATCATTAGGGCTGAAAGCAGTTGGTACAAAAACATCTGGTACTTGAGTAATGGTAATTATTGGTGGGTCAATCACCGGAGGATCCGGAACTGGTGGTTCTTCAACGAAGTAAGCAACAATGTTATCAGAAGAAATCAAATTTATTTTCATTGTATCAGAAGTACTTGATGGGGTTGGTGTATTAACTAATAATCCCCAATGATCAAAATACCAACCTGGATTTGCAATAGCTGTAAATTTCATATTCACACCCCCAAAATAAGTCCCTGTCCAGGGATATGAAGAAGGAATAATTGTACTTACCATCGCATTTCCGGAACCTGGTGGTGAAACAGATACAATTAAATCAAACGGCCCCGTCAAATCATAACAACCTATTAACGAACTATCAATAAATGCACAACGGTTTGAAATAAAATTATGAAGGTTTGTTACATTGTTTTGCCATCCAGCCATACTACCGCCCCACCTAGCAATTTGATTTGGCATTTCCGGGGTAATAACGCCAATCATGGAATCTAATAATGAGATTGTTGCAGGACATGACAAACATGTATTCATCAAATCAGCATATCGATTTATGTATGCGTCTTCAAAATCCGGATTTAAAAGCAATTTATTCAAAATATCCATGGTAGCCATATTCGGCCCTGAATTACTAAAACTTCCTGCTAAATCACAAGGATCAGCATTCCATCCGGTTGTTGGCCACCCTGTAAAGTTTTGCCCTAAATCCCAAGTGTTATCTTCATCCCAAAGTACATAGCGCCATTTCTTTTTATTTCCAGCCGGGTTTTTTCCATGCCACCACATGGTATTCCAATTAATCCAATCTGAATTAACTGCATAAGTATTTAAAATGGTATAATCAATTATATTTTTAATGTTAAGCAAAGAATCCACATAATCATAATTTGCCTGAATAGATAAATCATTGGCCATAATGTATGCGTACAAAGCATTCCAATCAGTATTGGTACCATATTGAATTACAAGTCCGCCCCAAAATCTTAAAAGATCAATATTGTCTTTGTCTTGATTGTAATAATAATCGGTATATCCCGCATGACTCATCCGTTCTCTGATTTCATAAACTCCCCAATACTTACCATTCAGATAAACAATGCATGAATGATTTGTTCTTTCGTCCGTTTCGAGATGTGCATTCTGAGAAAGTGTGTGAGTGAAGGCATCACGAATATGACAACTTGCAGATGGACCAAATGGGTAATTATCTGATGCCGCGGCCTTTAAAATTACACGATCAAATTCATCGCGATCTGTAATTAGCGGATCAAAAATCGGAGAGGTAATAGCGTAGCTGTAACCATATCTGTCTTCACAAACAAAATCAACTCCTCGTTGATCGTAAGCCCATGAATCGTTCCCATGTGCATTAACTTCTCCATCTACTTCGTATAGAAAGCTTCCGGATGGTGTAAAATATTCATAAGTTGTATAATGAACAGGCCCCCCGCCTCCGCCATTTACAACAAGAGTTTCTGTATCAAATGAACCTAATGAAACAACATTTAAAGTTGTATTAAGATTGATAAAATAAGTATTTGTTTCAATAAATGAAGCTGGTGCGCCAATTGAACTGAATGCGCGAGCTTTAAATAATGTTGTTATAGTAATATTTATTGGGCCTGCATAAAGTGTGGACGAAACTGTTGGTTCAGAGCCATCAGTTGTATATCTGATCTCCGAACTTGGGGTTGAACATGTTATTGTAATATTTTGTGGTCCTGCATAATTTCCAGGAGCAAGGTTAAAAACAGGTGTTGCTACATAGTTTGTTTGTCCGCCTGTGTTTGCAGCATTTGGAGTTGGGGTAGTAAACACACTCCAAGTTGCTGCGCCATTCGTAGTCCTTCCTCTTGAGTGATCTGCCAGCGCGGGGTTCAGTATTAATTGGTCAATTATTGTTCCAGTTGGATTTGATAAAACAATTTCTTCCGGCTTGGTTTGAGTGAGTGAAAAGTTTGTATGAAAATTTGGTCCTGCTGATAAATCATTTTTTGATGCCCAAACAATTATTGTTCCATTGGCCGGAATAGTCCCCCCTGTAAATTGCCATTTTGTAGGATTGCTTGATTTATCACTTAGGTAATATCCGTTTAAACTAATGGCAGCACCGGTAGTATTAAATAATTCTATCCAATCTTCATTGGCTCCGAAATTATCTGTAACAGTAGTAAAGTTTGAGCATGAATATTCATTGATAACAATTTGCGCAAAGGAATATTTTATTCCAAATAGGAATACGATTAGGAAAGCGACTTTTTTCATTATGCCAGGTTAATTTTATTAAAGGGTGAAAGTAGGACGCCCAATATAAATAACCAACTGCTTTCCGATAAGAAATTCACATCTTTCTTACACCGGCAAAATCATTTATGCTAAATGACATTGAAAGGTTGTTTTGCCCCCCAGAAATATTGTAAACCGAATAACTGTATCCGAAATTAATTTTTTTAACTGTGAGTTGAAATCCAAAAGAAAAACCGGCTAAACTTTTCCGAATGTCAAAAGCTAACTCTTGCCGGCGCTGATGATTGTAACCAATATCAATTCTGAAAATTTTTCCGGCATCAATCTGCAATCCCAAATTAGCATGCCTTGCAATTTTATCAAGAGTATATTTTTTTTCTTTCAGTTGGGTCGAGTCAACAATCAGTTGTTGTTGTGATTCAACTTTCGGATAACGGATATCAAATTGATTTAAGTCGTGAACATTTAAAAACAAAGTAAACGGCGTATGGATTAATTTTTTACTGATAGCGGCTTGTAAGTCAAATGGAAGTTTACTTGCTGATGTTTCAGTGAAATCTTTTATTACTACTCCCGCATTCTTAATTACTATTCCTGCAGTAATTCCTTTTGTTGTGTCTTGAAAAACCAATCCTGCATCCATTGCAAATCCATCCGCTTTATAATTTTCAATGGTGGAATAAACATATTTTAATGAAGCACCATAATTAATTTTTTCAGTCAGCTTGTTTGAATATCCAGCTGTTAGAGTAAAATCTTTCCCATAAAATGTTTCGCCTAAATCATATCCATTTTCATCTGTGTTTTCAAAAACACCATAATCCAAAAACTGAATTCCCAATCCGAAATTCCCTAGCTTTTTAAATGAATGAGAAAAGCCCGCTACTGAGTTTTTAATTTTACCTGATAGTGGTGTGTAGTTAAAAAAGAAACTGTTGTTATTTCTCACATCCAATGTTGCTGGGTTCTGAAAAAAATAAGCACTCTCTTTATTCCATGTGGCTAAATTCTGGCCCCCTAATGAAGCAACATTTGATGAAGTTGGAAAATTTAATGATAAAAAAGTTTGATGCCCCGCATTTTGCGCATCCGCATATTTCTGAATCAAAATAAATTGAAAAACAACAAAACTGAAATAATACTTAGTCATTAAACTTATGATTTTAAAAAATGTTTTTATTCAAAAAAAAAATCGGATGGCGGTAAAAATCGTAAATGAAACGACAGTGTTTCAAAATTATTTTCTGAATAGTGGAAATGTTGTGCGTAAAATCATTTCACCATTGAATTGTAATTATATTTTTGCGGGCATTAAAAAATAACCAAAATGAAAGTTACAGTAATAGGCGCAGGAAATGTTGGTGCAACATGCGCAAATGTTATCGCTCATGGCGACTATGCAAGTGAAGTAATTTTACTTGACATTAAAGAAGGAATAGCGGAAGGTAAGGCTCTTGACATCTGGCAAACGGCTGCAATCAATATGTATAACACTCGAGTGGTGGGTGTTACAAACGATTATGCCCGCACTGCTAATTCTGATGTTGTGGTAATTACTTCAGGGTTGCCACGCAAACCAGGCATGAGCCGCGACGATTTAATTTCGACCAACGCAGGAATTGTTCGTGGTGTAACAGAAAACATCATGAAATATTCGCCGAACACTATTGTAATTGTGGTGAGCAATCCATTGGATGTAATGACTTATTGCGCTTTTCTCACGGCTAAAATTGATTCGAAAAAAGTTTTCGGAATGGCTGGCATTTTAGATACTGCTCGTTACAAAGCGTTTTTAGCTGAAGCATTAAACTGTTCACCAAAAGATATTCAGGCAGTGTTGATGGGTGGTCATGGCGACACCATGGTTCCACTTCCGCGTTACACTACTGTGAGCGGAATACCTGTAACTGAATTAATTGAAAAAGATAAACTCGAAGCCATTATTGAGCGTACTAAAAAAGGTGGCGGCGAATTGGTAAACCTTATGGGAACAAGCGCTTGGTATGCACCAGGTGCTGCTGCTGCACAAATGGTAGAGGCAATTGCAAAAAATGAAAACAGAATTTATCCGTGTTGTGTTTGGTTGCAGGGAGAATATGGTTTGAAAGATGTATATCTTGGTGTTCCTGTGAAGCTGGGCAAAAACGGAATTGAAAAAATAATTGAACTGAAACTGAATGCTGAAGAATCCAAATTAATGAACGACTCGTGTGTTGCGGTGAAAGAAGTGATGAGCGTGCTCGACAAAATGGGTGCTACGGCGAACTAAAAAAAACTAAATCAAAATTTTAATCCGTTGATTATTTATTTTGTTGTTGCAACGACAACAGAAAATAATCAACGGATTTTTTATTAAACATGGCACGACACAAAATCAATATTGAAATTTTATCCATTCAGGATTATGGAATTCACTGTTTTATTCCTGTAAAAGTGAATGGCATTGCGTCCCGATTATTAATTGATACAGGTGCGTCGAAAACTGTTTTTGATAAATCATTTATTCATAAACACTTGCAGGAACTTTATACAAAAAAATCAGAACAACTAACAACAGGTCTCGGAAGCAATACCATTGAAAGTGAAGAAGCAGTAATACCATTATTAAAAATCGGCAAATTGAAAATAAAAAATTATCACGCGCACATACTCGACCTCTCGCATGTGAATGAAACCTACAAACAAGTTGACCTCCCTCCTATTGACGGTGTTATTGGTTGCGATTTATTAATGGAACATCAGGCAACGCTGAATTTTAAAAAGAGAATTTTAGCAATGAGCGAATAAGAATTCTTATTTCTGAATAAATGAAATGATATAAATTGCAATTTCTAAACCCACTTTGTGAATCGTTTTCTTCTCCTTATTCTTTCAATAATTATAATAGTAATTTCTTCCTGTAAAAAGGATATTTCAACAACTGAAATGCAAGGTTATCCGGATGCGGTTGGAGAAATTATGGTTAAGAAATGTGCGACAGCCGGTTGCCATGTTGATGCGAGCAAAGCAGCAGCAGGCGGCCTTTCATTGGAAACATGGGACAAATTATTTGAAGGCGCAAACAATGGTTCAGTTGTTATTCCTTATCGCGCAGATAATAGTTGGCTTTGCTATTTTGTAAATACTTATTCTGATCTTGGAATTTCGCTTGCTCCAACTATGCCAGTGAACGGAACAAAATTGACTCATGATGAAGTTAAATTACTGCAAGATTGGATTAATAACGGCGCTCCATCAGTCAACGGAAATATTGCTTTCCATACTGATGCAAACCGAAATAAATTTTATGTAACCAATCAAGGTTGTGATGTGATAACTGTTTTTGATACCAAAACAAAATTGGCAATGCGTTATATTGATGTTGGAGTTATTCCCGGAAACATTGAAGTGCCACACGATATCAAATGTTCGCCAGATGGAAAATATTTGTATGTAATTTTTGCAGCGGGAAGCGTGATTCAGAAATTTAATACTACTACTGACTCACTCGTTGGGCAAATTGATATATCTTTTGGGAGTTGGAATACGATGACTATTTCTCCTGATGGCAAATATGCTTTTTTAGTTGACTTCAATTCAAACAGTCGAATCGCTTATGTTGATTTAGAAAATCTAACATTGGTAAAAATGTATTCAGCTGCAACACTATTTGTTAATTTACATGGTATTACTTCCACTCAGGATTTTAAAACATTGTATGTGACTTCGCAATACGGAAATTATATTTTGAAAATAGATGTATCCAATCCACTGCTTCCCGATTTTCAAACCATTGTAATTGCTCCAGGAGAAACTGCTAATAACAATCATGATATTTATGATCCGCATCAGATTGAATTAAGCCCTGATGAAACAAAATATTTTGTGAGTTGTCAATCTTCCAATGAGGTTCGTGTTTTTCAACGAAACAATGATTCATTACTAAAAATAATTCCAGTTGGAGTATTTCCTTTAGAAATTGAAGATTCAGATAAATTTCCATATCTGTTCGTTACATGCGAAAATGACCCGACAAACAATCCTCAGTATGTGGGTTCAGTTTATGTAATCAATTATCAAACACTTGAAGTTGTTAAGGTATTGCAAAATAATTTTGCAAAACCACACGGTATTGGTGTGGATGATAAAAACAATTTACTCATTATCCCAAACAGAAACATAAATCCAACCGGACCAACACCACATCACACTTCAGTTTGTGGTGGACGAAATGGCTATGTTCAGTTAGTAGATTTGAATACTCTGGAGTTTATAAAAAATTACAAAGCCGAGGTTAGTGTTGATCCATATGAAGTTGCTATCAAATATTGAAGCCATTAACTCAACTGAAAAATCCCTGATCAATTTATCCGAAGCACAAAACTGAAAACTCTGAAATCCGAATTTTATAATCTTTCTGTTACATCTGCTTTCTCTCCTAAAAAGATATACTGTGTGTGAAATTTTTTTCAGAATTTTTTAATGTGATTCATCTAATCACAGCATATTTACAAAAGTTAATTTTTCATGACCCGAAAAAAAATTGTGGTATTAACCGGTGCTGGAGTAAGTGCTGAAAGTGGCTTGCGAACATTCCGCGACAGTGATGGTTTGTGGGAAGAACATCGGATTGAAGATGTTGCGTCTCCTGAAGGCTGGCGAAATAATATGCAACTGGTTCTTAATTTTTATAATCAGCGGAGAAGAGATGTATTAAAAGCAAAACCAAACGAAGGACACAAAGCCATTGCGCAATTGGAAGAAAAATTTGATGTGGTTGTTGTCACTCAGAATATTGATAACCTTCATGAGCGTGCAGGTTCTTCCAATGTAATTCACTTACATGGTGAAATTTTAAAATCACGAAGCATAGTTGATTCTAAATTAATTTATAAATGCGAAGTGGATATTCTAATTGGAGATAAGTGTGAAAAGGGTTCGCAGTTGCGACCATTTATTGTTTGGTTTAACGAAGCTGTTCCGATGATTGATGTTGCCGCAAGAGAAGTTTCATCAGCAGATATTTTTATTATCGTTGGAACTTCATTACAGGTTTACCCCGCTGCGGGATTAATTAATTATGCCCATCCAACTGTTCCGAAATATTTAATTGACCCGAATATTCCGGATGTAAGTTTTGTGAGAAACATTTCCTGTATTGAAAAAAAAGGAAGTGAAGGACTGAGAGACCTTGTTGAAATACTTTATAAAAAATATTAACTAATGAGAAACTTAGAAAAAAATCCGTGGACGATAATCGATGAGAAAAAGATTTATAACAATCCGTGGATTGAATTAACAGAGTTTGATGTGTTGAATCCATCTGGTGGAAAAGGAATTTATAGTGTTGTTCATTTTCACAATTATGCAATAGGTATTCTTCCGTTGGATGAAAACAATAACACTTGGCTGGTTGGTCAGTATCGTTTTCCTTTGAAACAATACAGTTGGGAAATTCCGGAAGGTGGTGGAACCAAAGAGCTTCCTCCGCTCGAATCTGCAAAAAGAGAATTATTGGAAGAAACAGGAATAGAAGCCACCGAATGGATTCCGATTATTGAAACACATTTGAGCAACAGTGCAATGGATGAATTCGGAATTATATATATCGCGAAGGGTTTAAGTTTCACCAATTCCTCACCTGAAGAAACAGAAGAATTGCAGGTAAAAAAATTACCGTTTGATGAAGTTTATAATATGGTGATGAACGGAGAAATTACTGATGGACTAACAATGCTCGCAGTAATGAAAACAAAACTGTTAATGTTGGAAGGAAAAATCTGAAACTGTTACACTATAGGTTCAAAGATTCCTGTTGCTCTGTTTTTACGAACATTATTCCACGGAAAATATTTCCCATTCATGGCTACATATACGCCGGTTGGTAAAGCCTGCACCAGCGACAAAGCACAACCCATATTAAAAAATCCATCAGAGCTTCCGAATTGATAAGGAATCATGGCGCCGGTAAGCACAATGGTTTTGGCAAGCTTTGCTTCCCCTAAAACTTTTGCAGTTACTTCCATTGTATCAGTACCGTGTGTAATCACAATTTGATACTCCTCACTTTCTTTACAGCTATTTAAAATTAATTCGCGGTGCGTTTCATTCATTTCCAAACTATCAATCATCATCAGTGTTTCCACAGTCACTTTCAACTGGCTTCGACCTCGTGATAATATTTCATTGAGGTGGGTATCTTTAAAAAATAGTTTTCCGGTTAGCTCATCATATTCTTTATCGAAGGTTCCACCAGTTACCAGAATTTTAATTGCCATGCAATTATTTTTTTGCGAATGTAATGGCTGAAATAATTTCCAAACAAATCAGTTTAAACAATTTGTTTACCACCTGAAATTCACAATGTACAATTAACATTAACAGGAAAAGTTTTTGGTTATTTTTGTTGTAAATAAAACCAATCGATGAAAAGAATTTTTACTTCAATAGTTATGCTACTGGCTTCAGCAACAGCATTCGCACAAAATCCTGCTCCATGTTCTGATTTATTTTTTTCAGAATACATTGAAGGAACTTCTTTTAATAAAGTAATAGAAATATATAATCCAACAACTGCTTCAGTTGATCTGAGCGATTACAAATTGTTATTGTTTGCCAATGGCAGCCCTACCCCAACATCAACCTTTACCATGTTTGGAACATTAACTTCGGGCAATGTTTATATTGTAACAAATCCAAATGATACATCAACTTATATAAATGGATTGGCTGATACAACAGCCGGCACAATAAACTTTACCGGTAACGATGCATTTGCATTATTAAAAATTTCTTCAGCTGATACAATTGACAGAATCGGTCAAATAGGAGTTGATCCGGGTGCTGCAATTGGTTGGATGGTTGGATCGGGAAATACAATTGACCATACATTAGTCAGGAAAATTTCAGTTAATAACGGACAATCAGATTGGTTGATTGGTGCAAATGAATGGGATGTGTTTCCATTAAATGATTTTACACATCTTGGAACTCATACAATGACTCCATGTGCTGCCACTCCTCCCAATATATTTTTAGTTAGTGCCACACAAAATGTAAATGAAGGTGGTGGTACAGTTGCTATTCAGGTAGGCATTACTAACCCAGATGCAAACGCTACATCAGTAACATTAACCCTTAGTGATATTTCAGCAATCATTGGTCAGGATTATGATTTAGTTGGAAACCCGGTTACTGTAAATTTCCCCGGTGGTTCATCCGCAAATCAAACAGTTACTGTTTCAATCATTGATGATGTAAATATTGAAGCTGCAGAAACATTTAATGTGGCAATTAGTAATCCAACTAACAACGCATCAATTTCAGGTGCAACAGAAGTTGTTACAATTTTTGACAATGATGCTTTGGCACCTGATGTATATATAGTTAACACAACACAAACCGTAAGCGAAACTGCAGGTTCCATTGCAATTCAGGTCGGAATAAATAATCCTAATGCCAATCCAACTTCAGTGACTTTAACGCTAAGTGATGGCACTGCTTCAATTGGTCAGGATTATAACCTTGCTGGAAGTCAAGCCACAGTTACATTCCCTGGAGGCTCTTCTGCTATTCAAACAGTGACGGTAACAATTATCAGTGATGCAATTACAGAGTTAAATGAAACTTTTTATGCAACATTAAACTCTGCAACCAATAACGCAACAATCTCGGCTGGCAACGATACTGTAACTATCTCCAATGTTGACATCAATTCTTACATTAGTTTTTTTAAAGCCACTGATTCGGTTTCAGAAAGTATGACAACCTTTTCGGCTGACATTGAAATATTTTCAGGTAACCCTACAACTTCACCAACCAGTGCTGATGTTACATTGGTAACGGCCCAATCAACTGCAACAACAGGCGTCGATTTTATTTTTAATGATACAACAGTTACATGGCCTGCAGGGAGTTCAAATTCACAGTATGCTATTTTTCATATTATTGACGATGCCCTAATTGAATCAATGGAGCACTTTGTTCTCACGCTTTCAAATTTCACAAACAGCTCAGCAGTTGGAAATACCGGAAGTACTCAAATAAATATTATTGATAATGATCCGAATGCTGTTAAAGATATTTTGAATGATAAAAATGTTTTGCTTATTCCGAATCCTGCAAATGACAAAGCGATTTTAATTACCAATGGTTCGTTCGAATATTTTGAAATCAGAGATGCTGCCGGACGAATTATACTGGCAACCAATATTCATAATCAAAACACATACACTATTCAATTAACTGATTTTGCAGTTGGAGTTTATTTTGTTAGTCTGCATTCATCTACTCAAAATGAAGTTGTAAAATTGATGAAGCAATAATTTTCAGTTGAAAATAAATCGAATGATAAAAAATATAGTACAATGCCTGCTGCTTTCAGCGGGCATTGTTTTTATCATGAGTGAAAAATCTTTTTCTCAGGTAAAAACAGATTCAACATCGTGGCATAAAAATTTTTCAATTGGGTTATACAATTTTAATTACTTGCGCGATTACGAATATTTTTCGCCAATTATGGAGGGATATACCTTGTATGGAAGTATTGTGCAGCCAACAATTATTTATAAACCTTCCAATCATGTTTCATTCAAGGGTGGAATATTCGTTCAGCAGAATTTCGGAGATGATTCAATTAGAGTTCGACCAACCTTCTTATTGTCGGTCAGAAATTCATCCACAGATTTTAGTTTTGGAAACTACAGAAATGAATATGGCCATCAATTGATAGAACCCTTATGGTTCGATGATAATTTGGTAACAGAAAATATTGAGAACGGTTTTAACCTGAAACAAAAATTCAGTCATCTTGAATTAGATAACTGGATTGACTGGAATCGCGCTATAATAAATGGTTCTGACTTTCAAGAGAAAGTTTTTGGAGGATTAACTTCGAATATTTTACTATTGAAAAATTCAAGTAAAAAAATAACATTCCCAATTCAGGTTTGTATTCAACATACCGGAGGGCAAATAAATAAACCCGATACTTCATTTTTTGTAACAACCATTTTGAATGCTGATGCAGGCATTAAATCGATATTAAAAAACAAAAACTCCAATATTTTTATTTCTGAATTCAGTGCTGAAGCATACTATGTTTTTTATAAAGAATTTTCTCCGAACCCTCATTTGCAATTCACTGAAGGAAACGGAATTTGGGGACTGCTTAAACTGAAATCAAATGTGGGTGCCGGAATTGAATTGGCATACTGGCAAGGAAATAATTTTATTTCGCCGAAGGGTAATTCTTTGATGCAAAGTGTCTCGTCAGTTTATCCGAAAAGCGATTACACAGAAAAAGAACGACAACTTATTTTCTTTACTTTGAAATATGAAAAAGATATACTTCCGCACCTTCATTTTCTATTTTCGGGTGAAACTTATTATGATTTTAAAAATAAATTATTCGAATATGGAATTCATCTTCAACTGATTTATGCAATTAATGAAGATATGCACTTGCCTATTGGAAAATTCAGACCAAGAAAAATTATAGATCCATAAATTTAATAAGCACTTTATCCACTCTGTGGCCATCCATATCCATCACTTCAAAATGATATTTTTTAAATTCAAAACTGTCTGCCTCTTTTGGAATTTTTCCTAAGTGGTGCATTACAAAACCGCCAACAGTTGTGTAAGCACCGGTATCTGTATCAGCAATTTCTTCAATTCCGATTAACTCAATGCAACGATCAATTTGCATTAAGCCATCAATTAACCAGCTACCGTCTTTTCGGCGCACAGCCATTTGTTCATCATCAGTCGAATCAATTGGCAAGTCACCAACAATCGATTCCATAATATCATGCAATGAAACTATTCCTTCGAGCGAACCATATTCATTCACGATTAAGCCAGTATGTGAATGAGTCTTCTTAAAAGTTTCTAATAATTCTAATGCAGGCATTGTTTCCGGAAAAAATACAGGTGGTTTTAACAATGATTTTAAATCCAGTTTTTTCTTTTCAGCCAATTGAGTAAAAATATCTTTTATGTAAACCATGCCTAAAACTTTATCCAGTTCTTTATCGCAAACCGGAAAACTTGAATGCACACTTGCGCTTAAATGTTTTAACAAATCATCTTCTTCAATTTCAATATCCACCCAAATGATTTCACTTCTATGTGTCATTAACGAATTTACTTTTCTATCTCCGATCCGAATAATTCCACGCATCATATCCGATTCTTGCTTCTCCAAAATTCCATGTTGCGAACCCTGATCAATCATATGATGCAACTCCTCTTCAGTTACAGTGTGCGCAATATTGGTTTTAATCATTAATATTTTTAAAACCATTTTAGTAGAGAATTGTAAAAACAGTGCAATTGGTTTTGCAATCCAACCCATCACCTGAATAATGGGAGCAAAAAACATAGCAACTTTTTCCGGATAATTTATCCCTAAAGTTTTAGGAACTAATTCACCTAATAATAAACTCAGGTAAGTAGTGAGTGAAACAATTGTCGCGATTCCTAAAAAGTCAGCGTATTCTTTTAACGAATCATATTGCTGAAAAAATTGTGCGAGGTGATGCGCGATTGAAGTACCTCCATAAGTTGCAGCAATAAAACTGATGAGTGTAATATAAATCTGAACAACTGATAAAAACTGTTGTGGTTTTTCCATCAGTTTTAGCGCAACCTTCGCTCCCATTCTTCCTTGCTTGGCCGATTTTTCCAAGCGAGCTTTTCGTGAAGATATCAATGCAATTTCAGCAAGAACAAAAGCGCCGCTTATGCAAATAAGTAAAAGGACTAATAATAATTCAGTAAGCAATTTTGAAAATATTTTCAACAAAAATACTCAAGAGAAAAACGAATTGCTTAAAAGAATTAAACCATTTAAATATTCGTTGAAGTTGATTCTGAACAATTATTTATTGCGAGAAAAAAAAATGGCATTATGAAAAGATTAACATTTCGTTAATAATTTACCTTTTAAATTTTCCATACTTTAAAAAGTATCATTCATCGGAAAATTAGTACTGTTAAATTAAAATTCAGTTTCTTCGGGTTTCTTAAAAAAAACAGGTGTAGAAAGATTAGTAAATACGCTTATTTTTAATGCAGAAAATTCAAATACTTTTTAAATTTTTTAAATAATTCCCCATGAAACAATTCCGATTAACATCAATCTTCTACAATCTTTTGATTGCATGTATTTTTTTGCTATTGATAAGAACTGAAAATGTCAATGGGCAAACGCCAACAATTAATCAATATGTTTTATTCTCCGGCAACTGGTAGATGAAATTAATTATTGCTACAGCGAGTTCGATCGGATTATTACGAGGCATGGCATTGAAAAAATAAAAACCATTGGCGACAGTTACATGTGTGTTGGCGGATTACCTGTTCCAAATGAAACACATGCTTCAGATGTGGTTAGTGCAGGATTGGAAATGCAGCAGTTTATTATTCTTCACAAACAGGAAAGAATTAAAAACGGATTACCGTATTTCGATTTGCGATTAGGAATTCATACCGGAAATGTGGTAGCCGGAATTGTAGGTATAAAAAAATTCGCATATGATATCTGGGGCGATACAGTAAATACTGCATCCCGGATGGAAAGCAGCGGACAGATTGAAAAAGTAAATATTTCAGGCACCACTTATAATTTAATAAAAGATAAATTCACCTGCACACATCGAGGTAAAATTGAAGCGAAGAATAAAGGGCAGATAGATATGTACTTTGTTGTGAGTGCCAATTAAAAAAATTCCTATAGAATTCCAGTATCGGCAGGTCGAAGGCTGATTATTTATTTATCAGCACTAGTTCTTTAAGTCGTTGCAGGTGTTCACCTTTTTTATTAGCTCTGTTCGAAATAGCAGTCGCTGTCCAGTAATGATGCGATTGTAAAAATTCTATTTGCAATTTATTCCACTCTTTTTCATCAATGGTTTTCCCCATTGCATTTAATTCCTGCAATAATTTATTTCCGATTACAATAAAATTATCGTGACCTAAATAATTCAAATCAGCATCGCATAATATTTTCTCTAAATGAGTTTCCGGTTGCTGTGGCATTTTGGTTTTCATAATCAGTTTGCAAATAATTTCAATCTGTAAACTGTTGTAATCAAACCTTGGCAAAACTTCTCTTGCAATCGTACACGCTTCTTCTTCCGTATTTTTTTCATACACATTCAGGAAACCGGTATCGTGATACAATGCTGCGGTTTTAAGCAATAGCAAGTCATCTTCATCCTGAATATTTTCATCCTTAGCAATTTCAACAGCAGCCTTTAAAACTCCCATTGTGTGAGCATAACTATGATAAAATAACAGCGGCGAAAGTTGAGTCTTTAAAACTTCCTGTATGTAATTGCTTGCCTTTTCGAATTCCATATTTTAACCGTTGCTAAAATAATCATCGACTTCATATTTAAAACAAGATTACAAAATAAAGTATCAATAATTTCAAAATTGTAGCATTTTCCAATCCCCCTTTTTATAGCTACTGTTAATAATTTTCATTTGAATTATTTTATCTGCATTTCATTTCTGTTTTTGTCCAAACACAATAACAATCATGCTGAAACAAATTTTTAATTCAATTCTTTTATCTGCCTTTGTTTTATTTCAGTTTTCTTCATGCAATAACAGCAGTACTGAAAACAAAACCGTTAATGTTGATTCTTCTTTGGCTGATTCAAATCGGATTGATTCATTAAGTGCTGAAAAAAAACAATCAATTGAATTCAAATTTTCAATGACAGAAGCAAATCTTCCATCGCCATTTGAAATCGTAAATGACATATACAGTTACAAAGCACCTTTCAAAGTTGAATTACTGAATCCTTCTAGTAATGTAGGAAATTATATTTCTTCATTTAAACAAGAAATTAATTATGGTGTTTATAGTATTGATTTATCCTACATAAATTTTTATGGACAGAATCAGGAGTTGTTGAATTATTATTCTGCCACTAAAAAGATTGCAAAGGAATTAAACATCAACCAGGCATTTGATCTATTTGCTAATCGTTTCAGTCAGAATTCATCTAACAAAGATTCAGTTATCGCATTGATTGACCATGCATTTGCTGAGACAGATAATTATCTAAAAAAAAACGAGCGTTACCTTGCAGCAAGTCATGTGCTTGCAGGTGCGCTAATAGAAATAAATTATCTGAGTCTTAATTTAATTCGTGATGTTCCGAAAACTGCTGAGAATCAAAAGCTGTTTGATAAAGTTTATAATCAAAAATTATACATCTACCACCTGATAAATTTATATAAAGAATATACTGATAAAGATTCAAAAGATTTAATGTCAAGTTTGGAGAAATTAAAAAAATCGTATGACGATTTAATAAAATCAACCGACGATTATACCCCTGAAACCATTGACAAAACTATTGCAATGTTTAAAGTTGTCAGAGATAAGCTCATTAAATAATTTGAGCGAAGAATCAATCAGAAATTACATTTTATTTGGGCTGTCACGCTCAAGGATTAACTATCAGCAACAATGAGCGATAAGATTTTAAAAGCCTTAATGCAATTGTTTGCTATTGTTGCAAACCGCGAAGAAGTCGGTACAAAGGGTCGTGATATAGTAGAACGGTTTTTAAAACGACAACTCAGCTCCAGTTTTGTTCAGCAGTATCTTATAACATTCGATACCTTTTTAGAACAACTCAGTGGAAAGTCTGAAGAAGGGAAAAACAGAAAAAGAATTTCGGTTAACTCGGTTAAAGTTTTAAGAATATGTACCGATATAAACAAAGAACTTGATCACAAACAAAAAATCATTGTATTAATCCGGTTGCTCGAATATGTAAGAGCATCTGCTCTTGAAATAAACGAACAACACCTGGAATTTTTAAAAACAGTTGCCGAAGTATTTTCTATTGACGAAATAAGTTATGATAATTGCCTTTACCTAACCGGAATCACTTTAACCAAATTACCGCATTCCGAAAATCTATTTTTATTAATTGATAAGAATAGTTCTACCGCTGATAAATCGTTTCACATTCAGAAAGAAAATTTATCTGGCGAAATTCTTTTTCTCTTTTTTAAAGAACTCAATTTTTTTGTTTTCAGATACAATGGAAGCGACCAGTTATTTTTAAATGGAAGAGCAATAGTTCCGAATGCTGTTGGAGTGGTTGATGTGTTTGAACAAGGTTCAGTTATCAGAGGAAACAAACTAAATTCTGTTTTTTATAATGATATTCTTCATCAGTTTATCGGCAGTGAAATTTCAAAACAAATTTTATTTGAAGTAAAAGAGTTGGGCTATTCGTTCCGCAACAATAAAATTGGATTACACGATTTAACTTTCACTGCTTCATCCGGAAACCTGGTGAGCATTATGGGAAATAGTGGAGCTGGAAAAACCACTTTACTTACATTATTAAATGGAAGTATAAAACCAAGCAAAGGAAAAATTTTAATAAACGGAACCGATTTACATTCAAACAAAAACAACCTGCATGTATGGATCGGGAATATTCCGCAGGATGATTTGCTGATTGAAGAATTGACTGTGTTTCAGAATTTATTTTTCAGTGCAAAACTTTATTTCGGCAAACTCAGCAACGAAGAAATTGAACAGAAAGTAAATGAATGCCTGATTTCACTCGGACTTTTTGAATCAAAAGATTTAACTGTTGGTGACCCGTTGAATAAATTTATAAGTGGCGGACAGCGCAAGCGATTGAACATTGCATTGGAATTAATTCGTCAGCCTGAAATTTTATTTGTTGATGAACCTACCTCAGGTCTCTCATCAAACGATGCGGAGAATGTGATGGATTTGTTAAAGCATCTTTCACTTTCTGGAAAGTTGGTTTTCGTGGTAATCCATCAACCATCATCTGATATATTTAAACTGTTTGATAAATTATTGTTGCTTGATACAGGAGGCTATCCGATATTTTATGGTAACCCGGTTGACTCCCTCTCCTACTTTAAGCAGCAAATGAATTATGTTGATTTCGATAGCAGCGAGTGTGTGGAATGCGGCAACATTAATCCTGAAGAGAATTTTAAAATCATAGAATCGAAAACCGTTGATGAATATGGTCGGTCAACAAGCGAACGAAAGATTTCTTCACCAGAATGGTATCGTTTGTTCAATGAAAATTTTGTAAAAAAAGAATCTGGTAAAAAAAGTATTTATTCTCAAATTGCGTCTCCGGTTTCAAAAGTTTCAAGTGCATTCATTCAATACCTTGTTTATTTCAAACGAAATTTTTTAGCAAAAATCAATAACCGACAATACCTGGCCATCACTTTAATTGAAGGCCCATTACTAGCAATGATTTTGGCTGTGGCACTCCGTGCACATGCACCAGGCGAAGAATATAGATTTGGAAATAACCCAAACATTCCGGTTTACATATTCATTTGCACAATCGTTGCTTTGTTTCTAGGATTAATTGTTAGTGCAGAAGAAATTATTCATGATAAAAAAATATTGAAGCGAGAATCGTTTTTACGATTGAGCCGCAGCAGTTATCTGTTTTCAAAAATCTCTTTTCTTTTTATAGTTTCTGTATTGCAAACATTCATGTTCTTGTTAGTTGGAAATTTAATTTTAGGTGTATCGAATTTATTTTTTGATTACTGGTTGGTACTTTTTTCAGTTTCATGCTTTGCAAATGTGTTGGGTTTAAATATTTCTTCTGGGTTAAAAACAAGAGTTGCTGTTTATATTTTAATTCCATTTTTAGTTATTCCGCAAATTATGCTTAGTGGTGTGATGGTGAAGTTTGAAGATTTAAGCCCTGCTGTAAGCAGTCAGTCAAAGGTTCCGTTCATTGGAAATATCATGGCATCGCGCTGGGCATTTGAAGCATTAGCAGTTGACCAGTTTAAAAATAACGATTACGAAAAACCATATTTTGAGTTTGATAAAATAATGAGCAATAAATCATATCGTACTGATTTGTGGATTGGCATTATGCAAACACAATTACGCAATGCAGAGATGTTTGTTCACTCACATAAATCATCAAACGATTCGTTGAAATTAATTTCTTCATTTATTAAAAATGAATTTCAGGATTTACATGACGAATACCCCAAACTACCTATTCATAATATTACCCAATTAGATATGGTTTCCAATCAGGAATTTTTTATTCTATGCAACCACAATATGGACAGCATAAATAAATATTTAATCAAAGAATACAACAATGCAAGTGAAAAGAAGCAACAATTACTTGATGTGCAGATTCAGAAAACTGGAGATGATCAATTGTTCGTTGCATTTAAAGAAAAACACTACAACGACAAGTTGGAGGAATTTGTAAAAAACACAACAGGCCTGACAAAAATATTAATTGCAGAAAATAAAATTATCCGCCGCTTTGACCCTGTATTTATAAATGCGTCATCTAAAGGAATGTTTTCAGCTCCGTTTTTCTCCTATTCAAAATCTTTCTTTGGAATGGAGATGGATACTTTTTGGTTTAACATAATTGTACTTTGGCTAATGACCATTGCACTTTATGTCACATTGTATTTTGATTGGCTTCGAAAAATACTTGAACGATAAGCGATTATATTTTTATTAACCGAAAAGTTAAATCAACCAACGAATTATAATCATCGCCGGCTTCCATCATATCTTCATCATCGGCTTCGTAATGCCACAACACTTCTATATCACTTTTTCCTGCTTTTTTTATTGTCTCAAACTTTCTGAAAATATCCAGTAAACATTTTGATGAACTGGTGTTAAAATATTCCAATTGAATTTTTATTTCGGTTTTAGTTGATGGCTTAGCAGCATAATTATCAATCCAACTATAAACCGGTTGATAAAAACCAATGGAGTTTTCCGGAATTGATTTACCCGAAATTTCAACAGAACCTGTTTCGGAATAAAGTTTTATGGTTGGTGTTTTACCTGAACCCTCAATGATTAAATTTTCTGTCATAATCAATTTTATTTATCAATTTATTTTAACTGCCAATGTAAAAAAAGAATAAGTATCGGTGAGTGGATGAAACTGATACTCTAATTTGTTTTCTGATTTGCGTGCCATATCAATGATTCCTAGTCCTGCTCCACCCTTCTCTGATAATTCTGAAGTGCTTAAACTGCCGAGATAAAATGCTTTGAGTTCCTGCGCATTCATTGCATTCACCTTTTCAATTCGCTGCTTTAATAATTCTAACTTTTCATTCAGAATAAAATTGCCGGTAAATACTCGATAAGAATTTTCTTCTCCACGCGCCATCATAAAAAGGCCACCTACATTTCCATTCAATAATTCATTGGCAGCATTGTTCTTAAATGATTCCATGTGATGAAATACATTTTGCAAGCATTCCACCAGTACATGAAATATTTTTTTTCTGCGCTTTGAATCTTCCACTTCCTTTTCCAATCGTGCTTCAATAATCTGATAAACAGCAGTCAATAACTCTTGTGTTATATCACCCTTGTAAGAAAGGATTACATCATCCTTTTGCATTTCAGAATAAAAGGTATTGATATCAATTATGGTTTGCAACAACTCTGTTTTAATTTTTCAAATGTAAATAAATCTGTCATTCATTTGCTTTCCTGTACTAGTTTTTATAAATATACAAAACGGAATAAAGATTTATTCGCTCTCACAATTGTTTGCGTTATGATAAATATATTGCGTGCGAAAATGACACCAGAATATTTAGCCGGCATTCTTCATCAAACAGATATTTTCAGCTTGGTTTCAATGGACATGCTGAAGGAAATTATTCCTGAACTTACCATTCATTCTTTTCATAAAGATGATTTGATAATAAGTAAAGGAGAATCGGGTGATAAAATGTTTGTGTTGGTTTCGGGCAAAGCAAAAATTCACGACAAGGATCACATACTCGCTACAGTTGAATCCGGAACTTATTTCGGCGAGTTTTTTTATTCGATTCTGCACCAAGGTCGATGTCGGTTTCCGCATTGAATGATGTGGAGTTGATTGGAATAAGTCGAGAGGTTTTTGTAAAAATCTTGAAATATCACCCGGAGATTTATAATAAAATTATTTCACTCCTAATAAAACGGTTGCGCGAACAAAACAATAACACCGTTAACATTTTAAAATCGCGCGAACAGGAATTGTTACGATTGGTGGATGAACGCACGCTAGAGTTAAACAACAAATCAAAAGAACTGGAACTGAAAAACAAGGAGATAACCGACAGCATTGTTTACGCACAACGAATTCAAAATGCAATTCTTCCTGATGTAAATAAAATTGCTTCTGTGTTTACTGACTCATTCATTTTATTTCTTCCGAAAGATATTGTGAGCGGAGATTTTTATGCTTTCTTTTTAAAAGATGATTGCGCAATAATTGTTGCAGCCGATTGCACTGGGCACGGAGTGGCAGGCGCTTTCATGAGCATGATCGGCAGTTCATTGCTGAACAGAATAATTATTGAAAAAGGAATTACTCAACCATCAATTATTTTAGATCAGTTGCATGTTGCAGTTATAGAATCGCTACGACAAACTGAAAGCGAATCGAATGACGGGATGGATGTATCTATCTGTTCATTCAATTTAAAAGAAAATAAAATGGAATACGCCGGAGCAAACCGACCACTGTGGCTTATCAGAAATACAGAATTGGAAATTATTAAAGCTGATAAATTTCCCATTGGAGGAACACAGATTTTACGATTTGACAATTACACAAATCATTCATTGGAAATAAAACCTGATGATGCCATTTATTTATCTACCGATGGATATGCGGATCAGTTTGGTGGCGAAAATTTTAAAAAGATAATGACTGCGAAATTTAAAGAACTGTTATTATCTATTCAGCAATTAAGTATGGCTGAACAAAAAATTTCATTACATCAATTCTTTAACAATTGGAAAGGTGCAAACGAACAAGTCGATGATGTGTTAGTGATCGGAATAAAAATATAATTGAATTCCTGTTTTTACTTCGGCATAAAGCCAACCATCATTTCCACTCTCACACGAACAGATTCTCCTTTGTTTTCCCCTGGATTCCAGACGGGCATTGTTTTTACAACACGCACAGCCTCGGCTCCGCAACCTGAACCAATATCATTCATCACTAAAATATTTGTGAGTGTTCCGTCTTTTTCAACCACTGCCATCAACTTCACAAAACCTTTTGTTTTATTTTTTTCCGCTTCCTTCGGATAGTGAATGTTCTTGGTAAAAAATGCAACCATCTCTCCTTTCCCTCCAGGAAATTCAGGCATCACATCGGCTTCTTCATAAATGGAAGTATCTTCTATTATTAGTTCATTTCCCAATGAATCCAATTTCGGAGGTGAAGTATCAATCACCTCGGGTTTTATTTCTTTTACTTTATCCAGTATGTATCGCAGGTAGTAAGTCTTCAACCGGTAATCAATATATTTTGAACGCGGATTGAATGTGACATAAATTGTATCGTCATTTTTATCAAGCAACCGATAATTGCGATTGCTGCCAGCACCCTGCATATCTACTAAACCAAAGTACACATTCATTTGCCCCATGTGCATGGTGAATGAGGTGGAATCAAAATCGAAATTTGTTTCTTCAATGGAAGTTTGTCCCGATGTAAAATCTTTATACTGGCTACTGTGCGCTTCAAATTGTTGCGCATTTATTTTCTGTTGAAATAAAAACAGCAGCAGCAACACAATGAAAATTTTAAATTCTGATTTCATGATTTCTGATTTAGTAATTGAAATTCATTTTGTAAAAATAAAAAAGCCACGACAGTTACAACGAACCATCGCGGCTTTCAGTATTTTATTTTTTTATTGATTGATTAACACAACTCTCTTTGTCATCACTTCATTTTGAGTATGCAGATTGATGAAGTAAACTCCTTCAGCATAATCTTTTAATGAAAGTGAAATTGTTTTTCCGAAAATATTATTTAATGAATTTATCATCACAATTCTTCCCAAAGCATCTGTTACTTCCAAAGTCGCATTCTGTGTATTCATCAGTTGAATGGATACATCAATTAAACCTGAAGTTGGATTTGGATAAACTGACAATGATGAATGCGCCTGCACCAATGTTGGAACAGCATTATTTAACATACCTGCAATACATCCATCACCTTTCAAATCAATCACCTCTTGAAACAGTTGATTCACTACGGAGTAAATGGAATCAATGCAAACTGTATCCTGAGTTGCGGAATAATAAATGCGACAAAGCGGCTGAAACGGTGTTGATTTTGAAATGCTGCTATCAATGTAACTCAAGCCAACAATTAAATTATTTGCAATTGAAAACGATGGTGTCATTGGATACATAACAGGATCAACTAAACTTTGAACTGACTGAATAGTTAATCCCTTCATTGAAAACTGATAAGCTAAAACTCTGCAATCTGAATTTTGAATTCCGATATCAATGTAGTGATTAGTTAAATCGGCTCCTATAATTTTAAATGTTGCAGTGTCATTAATGTTAGTTAAGCCGGTTGGAAATGCACAGTAATTATGAATTCCACCACCTGACATTGGCCAAGCCTCGCCGTAATTGGCACAACCGGTTAACAGTGCTGCATCATACACATCAATATCCAGATCGCCATTCAAATCATTGCAAGGCGCAGGAATCAAACTATCGCCAAGAATATAATTTACATAGAGCATACCGTCGGTATTTGTTCTTAGAGTATCAGCATTTAAATCGCCAATCTTTGATGGTCCTCCGCAAATTCCATTGCAATCGGGTTGAGTGTTTCCGTATAAAACTCCAGCACAATCATAGTATGGACTGCAATTCTGAACCACACTGAAATTCTTTACACCCGGAGCAGTTTCAAAAATATGAATACACACCTGTGCCCAATTGTTCATGTAATCCATTTCGTAATGACCAAGTGCATCGGGTGATTGACCCCAGTTTACTTTAATTGCCATAGTATAAAATCCGGTATCAACATCAGTGATGTCCAACCACTGACAATCCAAACCCGAACTATAAATATCGCCGCAACCAACTGAAATCCCCATGTTGCTGCAACCATATTGTGCTGTACCACCTCCGCTGCATTCTAAATCCAAAACACAAAAACCATTTTTAAATCCAATCGGAATCATTGTACCTGCTGTATCATACAAATCATACTCTGCATACCCTTGATAGTGCCAGTGACCATGACAGGTTCCAAAAACAAACTGCCCCGGATTGTTTCCTGGATTGCCAATGAAGTAATCCTGATTCCCAAGATTTTTTATGTGAGTTGTAAAATTAATTACTGTGCGTAAGCCAAAGCCCGTTAAGCAACCTTCTGTAACCTGACAATTGGTTGCATTGATAGTTCCTATTGCTAATGAGTTTTCAAAATCGGTTTGCATAACAGCCAGATCGGGACCATTTGGACAATTCGGATCCCCAGGATAAATACATGAACCATCAGAAACTGTTGCATTGGGATTATAGTTACAGGCTAATGGATCCAGGCAACCTACGATAGGTCCCCCATAATTTATTATCCAGTTAATCGGAACTCCACAACCTCCCCCGCCTTCGCCGATTCTGATATAGTAGGAAGTGCCTGCAACAAGTGCAGCTGAAACATGTGCCTGATATCCGCAAGCATTATCATCGTAATATGAAGTTCCGATATTAGTATTATTCCAAGTGAGATTATTGCAATGATCGTACACCCATATTTTGGTATCGCAGGTATTCAAATTACAGGTTGTAATATCATACATACCATTTGCAGTTGGAATAAACTCATACCAAGTATCATTAACCGGTGCCACATAAGAAGTTGCTGCAATGGCTGATAATGCAGAAGCACAACTGGTTCCCGGAGGACAATTTAACCAGGTAACTTCAGAGTAAGTATAATTTCCACCTGTAACAACAACACTACCATTCAAGAAAACGCTGTAGGAACCAATTCCGTAACCACAACAAATTCCATCGCCTGCTGCATCGTGTATGGTGAATTGAACGCATGTTCCATTAAGTACACATATTGTATCGTCATTGTAAGTTCCGGTGTATAAGGTAATACCACCCGCATTTTTTATGTCCCATGAAATTTCCTGCGGATAATTATCCTCAGTTATTTGCACAATGATTTGAGAGTATCCGGTTGAACACTGTGCATTTGAATTTTGTGTTGAGGTTGTTAAAAGAAATAAACACATCAACAAAACAGAACTAACTATTTTCATTTTTTTTGAATTTTTCGTGAGATGAAAGTAAAAAGAAACTTTTATAAAAATTTGACTATGATCATAAACTTCCTATCAATACTTACTGTTTCAAGAATGAATTAATCCTCTTCTATTCCCGTATCAACTCCTGAGAAATCAGAATTATCAATTAACTCAATTGCTCTTTCTGCATCTTCAGCATTCACTTGAAGTTTTATTCCGCCAACAGTATTTGAAAAAAATGGCATTATTGAAACCAAGTGGTCATTGGTAATTACACAATATATTCCTTCTGATTCTAACATGCCTTTTATAATATGTGCTTTTGAAGGGTGTTCAAAAGTAGCTATCACCACCCACTCCGATTTTTCTTCCATGTGCCTTTTAATTTTGAAATTGAAAAGTAAACTTCTTTGTGAAAAATAAAAATTTGCTTTATAAACTCAGCAACGCGTCTGCTAAATTTCTATCGTTGGTTAAGCGAGGCACTTTATTTTGACCTCCTAGTTTGCCAACTGATTTCATGTAATTACGAAATGATTCTTTCGGTAATGAAGAAATATGCAAGGGTTCCAAAATATTTCCAGTAATTAAATCCTTATAATAAATATTTTTCTCCTGCATAAGTTTATCCAATTTGTTCCGAAAAAAAATTAAATCATTTGGTGAGTTTGAAAATTCAATTAGCCATTCGTGATACGGCAGGCCTTGTTTCGGATTTACTTGGGGAGCAACAGTAAATTCTGTTACGCTTACTTTTTCTTCATTACACAATTCCATTAACGCGCCTTCTACTTCTTCGGCAATCACATGCTCGCCAAATGCACTTATAAAATGTTTTATTCTTCCGGTTACAACAATGCGATATGGATTCTTTGAAACAAACTTTATAGTATCACCAATCAAGTATCCCCATAAACCAGCATTGGAATTTATGACCAACGCATAATTCACATCGAGCTCAATATCTTTAATAGTTATGCGTGTTGGATTTTCATTGAACACTTCAGTAGTTGGAATGAACTCGAAGAAAATTCCGGAATCAACATTTAACAACAATCCTTTTTCTTTTTGTGAATCCTGGTAAGCGATGAATCCTTCGGATGCAGGATATGTTTCAATACTGTCAATCTCCTCACCTATTGTGTTGAACAATTGCGAGCGATAGGGTTCAAAGTTTACGCCACCATAAATCAGCAAATTGAAATTCGGAAAAATCTCTTTTATCGTTTTCTTTCCGGTCTTCTGTAATAACTTTTCAAAATACATCTGCACCCACGGCGGAATACCGCTGATAAGTGTCATATTTTGATCATAAGTTTCTTCCACTATCGCATCTACTTTCTGTTCCCAGTCTTCAATACAATTTGTTGTAAAGGATGGAAGCTGATTGCCTTTTAAATATTTCGGCACATGATGATTCACAATGCCTGATAATCTTCCTGTGAGAATTCCATTTACATTTTCAAGCACAGGACTACCCGACAAAAAAATCATTTTACCATTTACAAATTCCGAATTATTGTTTTCAGAAATATAAAGCAGCAAAGCATTGCGCGCCGAGTTAATGTGATTGGGAATGGAATCCTTTGTAAGCGGAATATATTTTACACCCGAAGTGGTGCCCGATGATTTTGCAAAATACACAGGCTTACCTGGCCATAATACATCCTTCTCTCCCGTTTTAATTTTTTCAATGTACGGAATCAGTGCTTCATAATCGCGGATGGGCACACGCTTTACAAATTCTTCGTGAGAAATTATTTCGTTGAAACCATGCTCTTTTCCGAACACCGTTTTCTTTGCCTGATTAATTAATTTATGAAAAAGAAATTCCTGCGCTCTGGCGGCATCCATGCTCCACTTATTGATATTACGATGTACAACATTTGCATAAGGGCGAGCAAAGAATGATTTAATACTCATGCGGCAAATGTAAAATTGGATTTGAGTATTATTCCACTTGAAATCCATACCTAAACACCTTTATTAAAGAAATAATTATTCCGTGGTACAGAAATTAATGCATCCCGAAATATTTAAAATGCTGTTTTATGTTGCTCAGCAATTCGTAAAAACTACAATGCTGAAGATACTCATCAGTAAATCCGCAGAAGTCAATGAATGCATCCATATCAGAAAATGAAAGACTAATTAAATCTGATTTTATACATAATTTTAAAAGCTCTCTTTGCATATTCCGTCGTTGATCATCATTCATGAGTACTGCAACTTTGCGCTTGTCCTTTTCTGCTTTCGAAAAAATCTCCCACAAGGCAGTGATCGGATTTTGCATTGGATTATAATTCTGATAAGTATCTGTATTTGGAACTCCGAGTTTATCAATCTCTTCTTGAATCTGATCAAAAGTTTTGTCCGGCGTAACAGTTATGGGAGACAATTCTATTTGTAAATGAAAAAGCGTAACAGTTAAATTATAACTGGCATGCTTTATCGAATCTTTATAACAAATAGTAACCGGCGAATAATTCTGACATACAACCAGAAAAGTATCAGTGCGATAGCCAACCAGTTCAAACATACCTGACGCAACAGACGGAATGATAAATGTGCCTGTGCGTTGATTATAAATTTTTACAAACCTGTAACCAGTTAATCCATCGTTGAAAACAATGCGACCAGATACATGCAGACCATCAGGCGCCTGACCAAAAATATTTAAAGGAAATAAAAACAGAATGAATAAAATCCGATGCATGAAAAGCAAATGTAAATATCCGTTAATAATGATTTTTTTCTAAGCATTAATTTTCAAACAATTATTTTGCAACCATGAATTTTTAAAAAGTTTTTTGTGCAGATTTTGGGGAACATTACATTGAAAAAACACAGATTAAGAAATAGAGTAGATTGATTTGTATTATAAATACATTTAGAATATATGATTTGGAAAAAAAATAATTATAAAATATTTCCCTTCCAATCCATTACAATCCGGATTTTTATTCCATTTTTAACACAAACATTTTTTCGTTCACTAATTTGCAAACTGTTACACCGCAGTAATTGGTAACACAAAACCCGAAATAAAAAATTCGTAGCATTAAACTCGAAACCAAAAACTCGAAGCCCGAAACTAACCATCTATGAAAATCATTGACATCAAAGTAATGAATGGTCCCAACTACTGGAGCATTCGCCGGCACAAACTCATAGTCATGCGCTTAGACCTCGAAGGGCTTGAAGAAAAACCAACCAATAAAATCCCGGGGTTTATTGATCGCTTAAAAAAATTAATGCCCTCGTTGCAAGAGCATCGTTGCAGCGAAAATTTTGCGGGCGGATTTTTTCATCGCGTGGAAGAAGGCACCTGGATGGGACATGTAGTTGAACACATTGCACTCGAACTGCAAACACTCGCAGGCATGGATGTAGGTTTCGGTCGCACCCGCGAAACCAGCACTAAGGGAGTTTACAATGTAGTGTTCGCCTACATGGAAAAAAAAGCAGGCATTTACACAGCCAATGCAGCAGTAAGTATTGCCACAGCATTAATAGCCGGAACCGAATACGATTTAGCAAACGATATACAAACACTTCGAGAAATTCGTGAAGACGAACGACTCGGACCATCCACCGGTTCCATTGTTGATGAAGCCATCGCGCGCGGTATTCCATACATCAGATTAAATCGTCATTCACTAGTGCAGTTGGGTTATGCCATGAATCAAAAAAGAATTCAGGCAACAGTTGCAAGCACCACAAGTAGCATTGCAGTAGAGATTGCATGCGATAAAGAAGAAACAAAAAATTTATTAGAAGCAGCGGAGATTCCTGTTCCACGCGGAATCATTTGTTACGACGAAGAGGATTTAGAAATCGCTGCGAAAAAATATGGTTATCCGTTGGTCACAAAACCAGTGAACGGAAATCACGGCAAGGGCGCATCCACCGATTTAAAAAATTGGGATGAATTGTTGGTTGGTTTTCACGCCGCAAAAAAATATGGTCGCGGCATCATTGTCGAGCGCTTCATCACCGGGCTTGACCATCGGGTGCTCGTAATCAATTACAAATTTGTAGCAGCAGCCATCCGGAAACCTGCCGCTGTTATGGGCGATGGAAAATCTACGATTCAGCAACTGATTGATAAAGTAAATACAGATCCACGCAGAGGTTACGGTCACGAAAAAGTTTTAACATCCATTAAAGTAGATGATCACACACTGAAAATTCTCACCGATAAAAATCTCACACTCGATTCTGTTCTTGAAAAAGATAAAGAGTTGTGGTTAAAGCCCACGGCAAATCTCAGCACCGGTGGAACATCAACTGATATAACTGATCTCGTTCATCCCGATAATATTTTTATGTGCGAACGAATAGCGCGCATCATCGGTCTCGATATTTGCGGCATCGATATCATGGCATCAAGTTTAAGTGTTCCCGTTACCGAAAACGGTGGTGCGGTGCTCGAAGTAAATGCAGCTCCCGGTTTCCGAATGCACATTTCGCCTGCCGAAGGTTTACCACGCAATGTAGCCGAACCTGTAATTGATATGTTATTTCCGCCCGGCACATCAGCGCGCATTCCAATCATTGCGGTTACAGGCACCAATGGAAAAACAACAACCACACGATTAACGGCGCACATTGTAAAATCAATGGGCTACAAAGTTGGTTTCACGACTACCGATGGAATTTATATTCAGAATCAAATGCTCATGCGCGGCGATTGCACCGGCCCTGTATCATCAGAGTTTGTGTTGAAAGATCCTTCCGTTGATTTCGCCGTGTTGGAATGTGCGCGTGGCGGAATACTTCGCGCCGGTTTAGGATTTCACAATTGCGATATTGCCATCGTAACAAATGTTGCCGCCGATCACCTCGGCTTGCAGGGCATCGATACATTGGAACAATTAGCAAGAGTGAAAGGTGTGGTACCCGAAACTGTTTTACCAAGTGGTTATGCAATACTGAATGCCGATGATGATCTGGTTTACAAAATGCGCGAGAGTTTAAATTGCAAAGTTGCGTTCTTCAGCATAGACGAAAATAATCCGCGCATCAAAGCGCATTGTGCAAGCGGCGGCCTCGCAGCCATTGCCGAAAATGGTTATGTAACTATTTGTAAAGGCACATGGAAAATCCGAGTAGATAAAATCAGCAACATCCCTCTCACATTCGGTGGTCGAGCCGTGTTCAATGTGTTAAATGTTTTGCCATCAGTACTCGCCGGTTTCATTCGCGGTTTCAAAATCGAAGACATCAAGCAGGCATTGGAAACCTTCATTCCATCACCTGGACAAACTCCCGGTCGCATGAACATGTTTCAGTTCCGCAATTTTTCTGTCATGGTTGATTATGCGCACAACACTGCTGGCTTTGAAGCTATCGGAAAATTTTTAGAGAAAGTTGATGCACATCCAAAAGTAGGAATCATTGCAGGAGTTGGTGATAGAAGAGATGAAGACATTATCGCACTCGGCACCACAGCAGCTAAAATGTTCGACCAGATAATTATCCGACAAGATAAAAATCTACGCGGTCGTTCTGAAGATGAAATTATTGATTTAATGAAACAGGGTATTGCACAAGTAGATGTAAGCAAAGTGGCCGAAGTATTTCGCAAAGAAAGCGAAGCCATTGACTACGCAATCAGCAATGCAGTAAAAGGTTCGTTCGTTATCATTTGCAGCGATGTAGTGCCCGATGCATTGGATCAAATCATGCGCTTAAAAGAAGCAGATGATTTAGTGGAAACACAACCCGTTGTGTAATAAATAATAATGAGGGGGTTCTTTTTTTTGAATACAAAAAAAGGCGGGCTTTACATTTCAATTTTTTTATTGATTACAATAAAAAAAATTTCCATTTCAATCCCTAACCCGGCTGACGCACTCTTTTGCGAACACTGTCATTGCGAAAACTCACGATGTCATTGCAAAAATTTATGTAATCATAAATTTGATGCAATCTGTAAACCTTTCACGCCTGTATTTCAATCGCGACTATTCCCTCCTAACAAGGAGGGTTAGGGAGGTATTCTGCGAACAAAAATATTTATCGCCGCAAACATCCATTGCCACGACCTTCAGGTCGTGGATTAAAATAAAATCTCAACCGGCTTTAGCCACAATTTTTTTTCAGAAGAAAATATCTTCGTCCTTCATTGTGAAAACTCACTCTGTTCATTGCGAACATTGTAATCAATGTGAAGCAATCTGTAAACCATTCACCCCTGTATTTCAATCGCAACTATTCAATGTGGCTAAAGCCAGCTTCATTTTATCTGCCATAATCCGTCCCGTGAACGGGACGGCAATTGATAAACAACAATTACTCTTATAGAAATTTTTCTTAAAAGACAAACGCAACTAATCCATTGCCGTCTGCTTTAGCTGACGGAAAATAAAATTCAAAATGTATTTGGCTTTAGCCTCAATTTTTTTCATACGCTCTCATGCTGATGGAACATTCCGGACCTCAAAGTCGGAAGCCTGTCGAAGCATCGTCCTTCCTATCCCTTCTGTCCTTGTATTTTTCTTCGCGACTGTTCCCTCTCCTTGAGAGAGGGTTAGCGTGAGGTGTATTTAAGAACCTCGCGAACCTCCGCGCTAAACTCAGAGAAACTCTGTGGTAAAATAATTCAATAATTTATTTTTACTTCACATTCAAATTCTTTGTTCATGAATTCCGAATCCCTAACATTGACTCCGAAAACTAAATCCATGCTATCAAGCACTGCGCAACCAAAACTTATAGTTTCCACAATGGCGGAGAGCCTCATTGGTTCCGAAATAATAAAACTCGGAGGAGAAATAAACGAGCGCATAAAAAAAGGAGAGAAAATAAACAACTACACCATAGGCGATTTCGACCCGAAAGTTTTTCCGATACCGCAGGAACTAACTGATGAAATTATCCGTGCCATGCGTGAAGGGCACACCAACTATCCAACAGCAAACGGAATAATAGAATTAAGAAAAGCAGTTGCCGCATTTCTCAATCGCTTTTTAAAACTCGATTATTCAAGCGACGAAATATTAATAACCAGTGGAGCACGCCCTGCAATTTATGCTGCATACATAACTTTATTAGATGAGGGCGATAAAGTAATTTATCCGGTGCCAAGCTGGAACAACAATCACTACATACATCTTTCAAGAGCAAGAGGAGTCATGGTAGAAACCTCAGTGGAAAATAATTTCATGCCAACAGCCGATGATATTCGTCCGCACATTACTGATGCTACATTGATAGCGCTATGCTCTCCTCTCAATCCAACCGGAACAACCTTTACTGCAGATACACTTGCCGAAATCTGCGATATGATTCTGGAAGAAAACAGCAGACGAAGTTCCGATGAAAAACCTTTGTATCTTTTATACGATCAGATTTATTGGGCTTTAACTTTTAGAGATACTGTGCATGTAAATCCTGTTTCGCTCCGACCTGAAATGCGCAATTACACCATCTTTGTTGATGGACTTTCAAAAGCATTCGCCGCAACCGGCATCCGTGTCGGCTGGACTTTCGGACCACAAAGCATCATTGATAAAATGAAAGCGATTCTCTCGCATGTTGGCGCATGGGCACCCAAGGCGGAACAGATTGCATCAGCAAGATACTTAACACAAGAAGCGCGCATCGATGAGTTTTTATTTCACTTTAAAAACGAAATTGATTTCCGTCTTGAACATTTTTACAATGGAATTCAGCAACTAAAAAACAAAGGATACACTGTAGATGCCATTGCACCGCAAGCAGCAATTTATTTAACTGTTCAATTTAATCTGATTGGTAAAAAAACTTCATCAGGAAAAAAATTGGAAGACGCAAACGATATTCTATACTATTTAATTGATGAAGCAAAAATTGCATTGGTTCCATTCTCTGCTTTTGGTGCTTCTACCAATTCAACCTGGTATCGTCTTTCAGTTGGTACCTGTACGCGTGAAGAAATTGAAGAGGTGATTAACAATTTAGAAGGTGCTCTTTCGAAATTAAAATAGGATGATTAAGAATTGAAAATGAATTCAATTGATTCAATAACTCATCACCACAGTTTTATCTTTTCTGTATACTGAATATCCTAAATAAATAAAAAGTATTCCGAACAGTTCTGAAATGTAAAGCACTTCGATATGCCCGTAATGCATAAATGCTCCACCAATACCTGGTAGTAATCCACCAAAAGCAATTAATACATTTCCATAACATTTATTCAGCGAAACTTTTTTCTTCCAGAAACCCCACGCAGCATACATGGTTCCGCCAACAAAAAACAACAAAGCATAAGTGTTAATTACAATCGGAAATAATCGAACTTCACTCCACACAATTACATTTCCTGCTAATCGATAAGTTTCTACCTTTGAATAATCAATTGGGCTGAGTGCGCATGCAATAGAACCGACTAAAATTACCGGAACTAATAATGCAGTTAAAAAGTCAGCAGGATTTCTTTTCATGATCAGGTAAATAGTTCCTTGCGCCAATGGAACTCCACCTAACATTGCACCCAAAATATACCATGCTTTAAAAACTGATTCGTGCCATCCGATAATTGCGGTGATTGATTCTGGAATAGTTCCGGCGCCATAAAAAAACACGCCGATTATCCACCATCCGAAATACTTTGTTTTGTGTTTTCTCCAATGAAAAAAAAGTTCAATACAAAATAATGCAGAGAAAAGCGAAGTGAGTATTGGGATATAATATACCGTGCTATGCATCATGTGAAGTTAATTACCTTCTAATTTATTTCACTTGTGAAATTTATTAATTTTCATTTTTTGACAAGATGATGACAAATCACAAGATCAATTTAATTTATTCATTTCGTAAAGTTGATATCAACTATTGAATTACATGCTATGACAATAGGTTTTTTAAACGAAGATTGAAATCTTTTTTTTCGAATCAAATAAATATTAAATCAGGGTTACTTAATTTTCATAAAATAAAAAAGAGATTAGATTTACTTTTTCAAAATAAAAACACGCTAATGGCAAAAAATATTTTTATTGTTGATGACGATAATTTTTTTGGACAAATGTTAAAAGAACATTTGAATAAAAAAGGCGGAAGAAATGTTTCTGTTTTTCTGACTGGTGAAGATTGCTTAAACAATTTGGATGAAGGCCCAAATCTGGTAATACTCGATTACAATTTAGACAGTGTTGTCAAGTATGCTGCCAATGGGTTAAAAATCCTTCAACTGATTCGTGAAAAAAATCAATTACTTCCTGTAATCATGCTTTCAAATCAAGACCAGTACAGCATTGCTTTGCAAACTATTCAACACGGTGCCCTACAATATGTTATTAAAGATGAAGATGCTTTTGAAAATGTAGACCGTATATTGGAAGACATTCTTTAGGCATTTTTTTGGAGAATTTTTCATGACTAATTTTTCGAACTAAAACCTTACAACTATGAAATACATTTTTTCCACTTTACTTCTTTTAGTTTTTTTTATTCCTGCAAATGCACAAACAATTACTCCGGTAAAAACAACAGGTTGTATTGATGGCAATTGCGATGAAGGAACCGGCAAATATTTATTTACAAATGGTGATAAATTCAATGGTGAGTGGCATGGTGGAATGCGTTCAGGCTACGGCCGATATGATTATAAAAACGGAGATTGGTACATAGGAGATTTCAAAAATGATTTAATCGAAGGCAAGGGTGTAATACACCTTGTTTCAGGAAAAGTAATTAGTGGGGAATGGTTAAATTATATTCTTGTTAAAGTTGATGACCCCAAAGATGCTGCATCCATTAACATGAAGTTGCCTACTATGCAGGTAAAGAAAAAATAAAATTTATTATTAAAAATAGGTTTAAAGCTAAACTAAACAGCCTCTACAATTGCAGGTTCAACCTGAATAGTTAATATAAAGTCGCTGTTCATGCTGAATTTAAAGTAACCTATTCCTATTTGCTGTTTCATCGCTAAATTCTGACGAAGGGTTTCAGATAAATCTTTTGCTATTGGTGGAATAGAACTATTGTTCAATACACGACTATCTCTCATTTCTAGATCAAATTCAAACGATATTTTTTTTCGCTTACTTGCAACCTGAAATTCAGGCTTATATAAAGAGAAAGAAACAGACTCATTTTTTCGCTGAGATTCTTTAATTTTCATAGCAATTACCGGAAGGTATTTTTTCCAAACTGCCTGATAAATATCTAACTCTTTCATTTTAATTTTTTTGTAAAGATAATAAAAAGAATTTGATTCGGATTTTTAAGCGATTATTCAGTATTATTAGCTAAAATTTGAATATTCAATTATTGAATCAATTGTTATGTTTGATGGTAATAACTTCATTAATTTTTTAAAGAGTGATAAAATATTTTCAATTTTTAGCAGCATTCGTAATTGTTTCCGGGGTTTTTTCTTCGTGTGATTTTTTTTCGGGTAAAGAAGCGGAAAGCAAAAAAAATGAAATAGGAATGTTGCCTGAAGAAGATAGAAAGTATGTTTTAAAATCGGCAATTATTAAATTAAAAAGTGCCCGGCAGGTTTTAGGTTCTGATATAGAAACAACCATTTATATTGATGACTATGGAGATAAATATTGCAACATTACCGACACAAAATTGAAATATAAAAACACTACAATTGTTACGAGTTCCGTGAGCATAACAAAAAACGACTTTACTTATATCTACAATCCAGAAAAAAAAACAGGAACAAAGAGCAGGAACAAAGGCAATTTTAACCCAATGCACATTGATTTTGCTAAAATGGATGCTCAATCGTTGGTATCAAATGGAATAAGCAAAACAGGTGAGTCAGAATGCTTGGGTCGCATTTGTGAAGTTTATGTAATGGATAATCCTGCATTGGAAATGAGTGGGCGATATGAAGTATGGAATAAAATTCCCCTTAAATATTTTACTAAGATTGGAACTTCTCAAATTGAAATGTATGCAGTTGAATTACAAGAGAATCCTGTTCTTCCAGTAAATATCTTTGATTTACCAAAGGATGTTGAATTTATTGATGTTGCAAATCCTTTAGCATCACCAAGCGAACCTGCTCTTTCAGACTCTCTATTGAATCTTCCTTCCGAGGGTAAATAGGATCACTCCACAAACATTCAATGGTTCCCGGTTTAAGTTTAAAACCTTTCAATAAATTCCCCGAATTTCTTATTGTCATTGGTACAAGCGGAATTCCAGTTTCTAAAGATAGTTTAAATGCGCCATCATAAAATTTTTTTAAAGGCTCATTCGTTTTATTTCTTGTTCCTTCCGGAAACAAATAAATACTTATTCCATCCTGCAACGATTGTTTCATTTTTTCTAAACTTCTCGCCCTACTTACTTCATCCTTTCTATTTACACTTAGATAAAGTTTACGAATGATGTATCCAAACAATGGAACTTTTGTTAATTCTTCTTTAGATAAATATCTGAAAGTTACAGGTGTAACAATTGCACAAAACGGAACATCTAAAAGTGATGTGTGATTGCTTACGAAAATATACACACCATTTTTTTTCAAATTATTTTTCCGAATCACTTTAACTCTGGTAAAATAAAAAATGAAAATAATTTTTGCCATTGCAATTGAAATCATATGAGCCATATGCGGAGTTTGCTTTCCAAAAATATTTGTAGTGAAAAGCAAAAAATATAACGGAACACCAAGAATAATTATCAGGGTTACTATCAGGGCTGCATAAATTCCATAAAGAGTTTTTAAAAAATTTATCACAATCAAAATTTATTTCAATTGACGCAAGTACATTTGAATGGTGTTTTCTAAGCCATAATAAAGAGAATCGCAAATAAGCGCATGACCAATGGAAACTTCGGAGATGAATGGAATATTTTTTTTGAAGAAAGCAAGATTATCTAAATTTAAATCGTGCCCTGCATTAGTTGCCAACCCTATTGACTGCGCGTACTTTGCTGATTGAATGTACGGTTCAATTGCTTTGTGCTTATCAGAATAAAAAATATGCGCGAAAGATCCTGTGTAAAGTTCAATGCAATCTGCATTCATGAATTTCGCTCCTTCAATAAATTGCTCTATCGGGTCAACAAAAAGCGAAACACGAATTCCATTTGATTGTAGTTGTTCAATTATATCAGACAAAAATTCTTTCTGTTTAATGGTATCCCAACCCTGATTACTTGTAATTACATTTTCTGCATCCGGCACAAGTGTGCATTGTTCAGGTTTCACTTTTAAAACCAATTCTAAAAATTCTTTTGTCGGATATCCTTCTATATTAAACTCGGTAGAAACAACATCATTTAACTGAATCACATCAGCATACCGAATGTGTCGTTCATCAGGTCGTGGATGAACTGTAATTCCTTCTGCACCAAATCTCTCGCAGTCTTTTGCGGCTTTAATAATATCAGGCATATTTCCTCCGCGCGCATTTCGTAGCGTGGCTATTTTATTTATGTTGACTGATAATCTTGTATGCATGTAATTTTTTCAGTGCACACAAACATATTAATCACAATCAAAATAATTTATAATTATTATTCCATAGGTAATCTTCTTAATTCAATAATTTTTCGAATCATTCAATGAAGAATCTCTTCTCCTAAAATTTACCAACCTAAACCAATTTGTTAATTTCATAAAGAAACAATTTATAAATAGCAATAAAATGAGTAGTCCTTCTTCTCGATATTAATATTTCACTTTGGTCAGCCATAATTGCTTTAACAGGCAATGCATTAGAAATTTGGTCGATCTGAAAGAAATTAATTATGCATGATTTGCTCGCCCTGAAAAAATATTTTGAATTTAATTTTTTGGTTTGATATGTCAGGTTATGTGAACTGATAAATGGCCTGTTGTTTTTTAAATGAAAAACTGCATAACTTTTATTTGCCTCAATTCTGATGATGTCTATAACACGAACTCTTACTTTTCCTGATGTAAACGATCTCAGTTCTATATAATCGGGTAGCAATTCCGAAAATATAAAATTACTCTTTGCACTTTCTTTTGATAAATCCAAATCAGTTTTATTTTCATTGTGAAAAGTATAGTTGAATATTATTTAAAACTCATCATGTTATTCACAGAATTATTCATTTAATAATATTTAATAAACAATTTTTACTATCGGCAGCTATTTTTTCTATTATTATCATATTAACCAGTTCGGGTTAAAAATATTTTTAATTATAAAGAAATAGATAATTTTTTTTATCTCATTAATGTTTCCTTTTTACTGAAATTATATGTTTTTACCGTAATTAAATTATTGCTATCAATAAATTTTTTAAGAATTATTGAAAACCTACCTTGTTATTGTTATTTGTTTAAACACCGAATTGTTTTTCTCATCGGTGATTTTTATAAAATAGTTTCCGGTTGAAATATTTTCAATGGAGCAATTCAATTGATTTGCTTTTTCATTTTTACAGAATAATGTTACACCAAGCATATTAAACATTTCAATTTTGCTAAATGTTTTTTCTGATTTCACAGTTACTAAATCACTTGCCGGATTCGGATAAATCTGAAATTCAAAATCTTCTATCTGTAATTCCGAAATTCCATCTACCCACTGGTAAAAACTCGTATCAGAAGTGGAAGAGCAACCATAGTGATTGGTGTATGTAACAGAATAAACACCATCTTCTGTAATAATATAAGTCGGACTATTTGCTCCGGCTATAGCTGTGTCATTTTCATACCACTGAATTGTTTCATTAAAAGCAGGTGATGCAGTTAAAGCATTATCAATTGCAGTTATTGTTGGAGTTGGAGCCGCATCACTTCCATCATTGAATGAAACAATGCACATTCCGGGATGCGCAGTGGTGGTTTTACAAGAGAATACCGGATTAAAATCATAATTCTGTCCGGTGAAATAACAATTTCCATTTCCATCGTTTGTTAAATCATTTACCCGATCAGTTCCTGTCAGTGATCCACTTCCTGAAGCCCAAATAACATTTCCGTTGAAATCCATTTTCACTAACAGGTTACCACCGTTGCCTGCAGCGCTTAATGAGTCACCATTGTTAAAATATGTAACAGCGCCGTGATTTCCACCAAGATAAATTCCGTTGTTTGCAATCATCAGCGCATTTGTTTCATGAAAGTCGGATTTAAAAATACGAACACCCGATAAAGGATTCAGTGATGCATCCATTTTCAGAAATGCTGCGGCATATGGTTCAGGAATAATGCTGTCGGTTCCGAAATAATTTGTTACGATAGTTGATTGAGAACACACATAAACATTATTGGCATCTGCAACAACGGGCCACAAGGCAGTGGAAACATAATTGCCATATGCTTTGAACGCAAGCACATTCATTGCAGTGTCCATTCTGATGACTGCTAAATTTCCGCCTGTGCCATCAGCAGAAGCAGTAACGGGAAGTGTTACACCATCAACAGTCATCGTTGAAGTAATGCTATAGGTTGTAATTATATCTCCATTCGGTGCAGCAGTAATTCCTTTCTGTTCACCCCATCCACCTGCGAGCGGGAGCGTTGAGATTATATTTCCATCTATACAATTGACTTTATGAATTCCTGAACAACTTCCAATAAAAATAAATCCACGGGAATACTGTATGAACTTTCCACAACCTGCAGGAATTTGCGAAACCCATTTAAAATTACCTGCTGAATCAATTTTTATTAAAACATCATTTGCCAGATTCAAAACTGTATCATCAAACTGAATGCTGAATCCATATGAATGTTCGAAAATGTAAATGTTTGATGAATCATCAATTGTCATATCAAAAATTGCATCAACCTGAACGGTGCTACCAAATGGAATTGACCATATGCGTTGACCTTGAGAATTAAACTTAACAATATAATCATCCAGAAGTCCACCATCGATTGGTTGAATAGTATCACCCTGAATCATTACAGGTGCATTGTATGGGGCCACCGTATACAAGTTGCCACCACCATCCCGAACAATGGCTGCTCCGCCACCTGCGTTGTTTCCAGTGCCGGAAACTGATTCTCCAAACGATTCCCATTCGTATCGCTGTGCGAAAAGAAAATTTGTTTGTTACAATAATGCGATGATGAAAATGTGTTTTAAGAAATTGATTGATTTCATGAATTAATAGTTTGAATTTTTTATTAAGCAAACAAGAATAAGAAAAATGCATTGCTCCATCTAATATGCCATTTACTTTTTTTTAAACAAAGTGAGTCATTGGATGAATAGTTAATGGATAATCCGGTATTAGAAATTTTCAAAAACAATTTATTCAGCGTCGAAATGAAATGAACTAAACTTTTTATGTTTACACAAGTCACAATCGCAAAATTCATTTTATGAAAAAGCAAGTACTTACTTTTTTATTTTTCATTTTTTCCATTCCTGTTTTCGCGCAGGCACCAATTGTTTATTTTGATTTTGTAACACACAACGAAGAAACCTTTCAATGGAATGTTCCGAATTTTTATTCAGCCAACCGAACTAAACTTATTTCACTCAGCAATTATTTTAAGTCGAAAGGAATTACCTGGAACATGCAATCAGATTGGGTGTATCTGAACAATGTGATTATGCAGGACACTGCATTTTTTTCGTCAACAGGAAATAAAAATATTCTTCGGTGGATGCACGAAGACAAAGGAATAGAAATGGATCCGCATGCGCATGAGTCGCAATACATTTATCCGGATGTGGTGCACCTGATGGATTCAATTGGATTACCAGAGAGCAAAGTAATTGGCGGAACAATTTACAACGACAGCAATGGAGTAAACATCTGGACCAATTTAGTGAATGGTCAGTATGGAATTATTTATCCGAATCAATTCTGGAAGCCGAATTACATGATGGGTGGCGGTACTCCGAATCATGTTGATGATTTAAAATACTTTGGTATCTGGAATCCGCAAAGTCCCTCTGCTTATTTAACACATGATACAGCTACTCACATTCGTCATCTCGGTGTCGGATGCACAATTAAAATATGGGATACTTCCACAGTTGCCGGTGTAGTAGCACAGATAAAAGATGTAGTTGATAAAGTGCAGAGCGGGCAATATCCATCTAACGGATTTTATCTTCAAACCATTTTTTTTGAGCAGGCAAGTTTAAATGATCTTGCATTTTATAATCGTGTAATTGAAATTGCCGATAGCGCAAATGCATTGGTTGCTTCTGGTGTTGCACAATGGAAAACATTTACGCAAGTTACTACCGAATGGGAGACAGCTTATAACGCGCAAATGTTTCAGTGGGAGTGTGGCGAAATTGTTTCAGGTGTCGAAAGTGTTACAGCAGATAATTTTATTGTTTTTCCGAATCCAGTGAACGAACAATTAACCATTGCAGATAATCAATTGAATGGAGAAATTGAATTTGAAATTTTTGATTTGATGGGAAGAAAAATTCAAACAATAAAATTGCTGAGCGAAGACGAACAAACAACAGTTGATGTAAAACAACTTCCATCCGGAATTTATTTCTATCGCCTTACTTCCGTGAAAAATAAAAGTGTAACAGGGAAATTTGTTAAAGAATAATTGAGCAAAAAAAATCCGCCCCGATTTTATTGAGACGGATTTTTTAAAATTGTCATTCCGACGAAGGAGGAATCTCACCGTCTAATTTCAGATGCTTCGTTCCTCAGCATGACAGTGTGTTTTTAATTCAAACTCCGAAAATCAACCGGCACCACTTTACTAACTCCTTGCTCCTGCATAGTCACACCATAAATAACATCCACGGTGCTCATGGTTTGCTTGTTGTGAGT
>BJGQ01000027.1 GCA_014190575.1 Bacteroidota bacterium
ACAAACCATTTTTCAATTTCCTCCTTTGCTATCTTAAAAAATATATTTTAGCACCTCTAAGTTTCAAGCTATGGAATACCTGATAAAGGAAGAAGGCGATTTTAAATACATTGAAGAGGGCGAAGGCGAAACGCTGATGCTGCTGCACGGGCTGTTTGGCGCGCTCAGCAATTTTCAATTTATACTCGACGAATTTAAGGGGAAGTACAAGGTGGTGATTCCGATTATTCCGATTACGGAGATTGATATTTTCAGTGCAACTGTGAAAGGACTGGAGCGATATGTTCATCAGTTTGTGCAGGTGCGCGGGTACGATACTTTTATCTTGTTGGGCAATTCGCTCGGCGGACACATTGCGCAATTGTATGCACTGGCGCATCCTGAAAAAGTGCGCGCTATGATACTGACCGGTGCAAGTGGTTTGTTTGAAAGCTCGATGGGCAGCAGTTTTCCGAAGCGCGGCGATTATGAATTTATGAAGCAGCGCACGCAATTTACTTTCTACGACCCGAACACTGCGACAAAGGAATTAGTGGATGAAGTTTTTGAAATGGTGAACAACAGAGGTAAAGCATTGCGCATTATTTCGGTTGCGAAATCGGCGATGCGCGAAAACTTAGCTGCTGATTTACCAAACATTAAATGCCCCGTGTGTTTGATATGGGGAATGAACGATAACATCACGCCGCCGTTTGTGGCTGAGGAATTCAAACATTTAATTCCGCACGCCGATTTGTACTGGATGGATAAATGCGGTCACGCGCCGATGATGGAGAAGCCCGAAGAATTTAATTTGCTCTTACATAAGTTTCTTGATAAAATTTCCGTTTCCGCCTAAACACATACATGAGAGCTGCTGATTTAATTACGCACTCGGTGCCGGTTTTGAAAAAGACTGACACGGGTTCCTTCGCTTTACAAACTATGGCTGACCATCATCTTTCGCAATTGCCCATTGTGCAGAGTGAGAAATTGCTGGGGCTGGTGCGCGAAGAAGATATTCTGAATCATCATAACAACGATGCGAAGTTGCAGGAGATGAAACTGAAATTGCTGAAGCCATTCATTCACGACTACGAACATATTTTTGAAGTGCTGAAAGTTTCGAGCGAGTTGAAACTGAAAGTGATTCCGGTGGTTGATAAGGATGAAAATTATTTGGGCGCCATTACGCTCGAAGACCTGATGAATTATTTCGCGCGCGATACGGATATACTGGAGCCGGGTGCGATTGTGGTTTTGGAAATTGCGGTGGGTGATTATTCACTTGCTGATATTGCACGAATAATAGAACAGGAAAGTGCAAAAATTTTATGTGTGTTTGCGGGCACTGATAAAGAGAAAACAAAAATTGAACTGACATTGAAACTGAATGTATCGGACATTCAGGGAATTATTCAATCGCTGCAGCGACACAGTTATGTTGTTAAAGATTCGTACCAGGAACCGGAATATTTCGAAGACATGAAAGACCGATATGATTCACTCATGGATTATCTGGATGTTTGATTCGAATATTTCGCACGGAGGCACAGAGAGCACGGAGAGAATTTTTTTGTGCAATAAATTTTCAGAAACAATTTTTTCAGTAAAGAATAATTATCAAATAAATAATAATCCGCAATCAGCATCCTTCATGTTTCTCCGTGCACTCTGTGCCTCCGTGCGAAACCTTTTTTTTATTTTTCTCTTATTCTCCCAAACTCAAAAATCACAAGCGCAGATTTTAATTGATTCGATTTACAAGAAAGATTTTAAAGTATTCATTCACGATATTGTGATTGAGGGAAATAAAAAAACGAAGGAGCAGATTATTTTTCGTCAGCTCACATTTAAAAAAGGTGATTCGATTTCATTTTCAAATCTGCAAACTGTACTGAATGAAAGCAAGCAGTACATCATCAACACCGGATTGTTTTATAATGTAACACTCAACATACGCAACTGGGAAGGCAGCAACATGGATATATTTATTTCGCTGGAAGAACGGCTTTACACTTACCCGATTCCGACGGTAGATATTTTTGACCGGAACTTTAACGCGTGGTTTGTTGAGCACAATCACGATGGAAAAAGATTGCAGTACGGAATTCGTTTTCTGCAAATGAATATGCGAGGACGAAATGAAAGTCTGCGCATCAATGCGATGTTCGGGTTCTCGCAAAAGTTTGAATTGTCGTACACGGTTCCATACATCAATCAAAAACAGAAAGTCGGATTGCAATTCAAATCATCATACACACGAAGCAAGTTCGCCACTTACGAAACACTCGACAATCACGAGCAGTTTTATTTTAATGCTGATACTTTTATAAGAAGAACTTTTCTCACGCAATTGGATTTCACTTTGAAACCCGGATACGAAGACAAGCATATTTTCTCTGTCGGATTTTTACATTCAGAAGTGTATGATACTGTTACACATCTCAATCCGGATTTTTATTTGAACGGAAAAGTGTTACAGGACTATTTTGCACTCGGTTACACTTTCGTTCACGACCGTCGCGATATTGTTGGCTTTCCGTTACACGGAAGTTATTTTGATGTTGGTGTTTCTGCTTTTGGAATTCTGCCAACTGACAACACACATCTTTATTCGCTGCAAATAAATCATGCGAAATATTTTCAGGCAGGAAAAAATTTATACTTCGCTATCCGCAATAAACTGAAATTTTCTTCGCCTGTAAAACAACCTTACTACACACAAAAGGGATTCGGTTACAAACTCGATTATGTGAGCGGTTACGAATATTATGTGGTGGACGGACAAAGTTTCTGGCTCGGTAAACTGGTTTCGCGCTATCGTATTTTGAAATTCGCTTTGCCAAATAATTTTCAAAACAATGTGGTGAAGGCAAGTAAATTTCCTTTCAATGTTTTTCTGATTGGTCAAATGGATGCAGGTTATGTGAAGGATGATTATTACAACAAAGGAAATCCGCTCAGCAATTCTCTGCTTGTTGGCGGCGGACCCGGAATTGATGTGGTGCTATTTTACGATGTAGATTTTCAGTTGCAGTATTCTTTCAACCTTCGGGGAGAAAATGGGTTATTTTTACACTTCAGTTCGTTCTTCTAACTAAATAAAAAAACTTTGACAGTAGCGCTTTACAGCAGGCAATTAAATGTGCGACATGCTGTTTTTATTCAGAAGTTATTACACACTTTGCACGACCGCGGATTTCAAACGCTCGTTCATGCACCATACTATCAGCAGTTGCGCGAGCATCTTGAAGTGCCGAATTCATTCCGCACTTTCAGCAACCACAAAGATTTACATCAACGCATTGAGTGCATGTTTTCATTGGGAGGTGATGGCACCTTACTCGACACACTCAGCTTTGTTCGCGATTATAAAATCCCAGTGCTTGGTATCAACATTGGTCGCCTTGGATTTTTAGCAAACATCGGCAAGGAAGAAATTGACTCCGCGCTCGAAGCATTGCAGAAAGGAAGTTATGTGCATGACCGCCGTTCACTCATTGAACTCGACAGCAACAAACCGCTTTTCGGAAATGTGAATTATGCGCTCAACGAATTTGCGATTCACAAAAAAGATACTTCCGCCATGATTACCATTCATGCTTATATCAATGGCGAATTTCTGAATTCGTACTGGGCGGATGGATTAATTGTGAGCACGCCTACCGGTTCCACGGGTTATAGTTTGAGTTGCGGTGGACCTATTCTCACTCCGCAGTCTGCAAGTTTTGTGGTGACACCTATTGCACCGCACAATTTAAATGTTCGACCAATAGTTGTTCCTGATGATTCTGTTATTTCATTCGAGATAGAAGGTCGAGGTGATAATTATTTATGTACTTTGGATTCGCGCTACGAAACCATTGACAATTCATTTCACATCGCTGTAAAAAAATGTTCTTTCGCAATTGATTTAGTCCGCTTACCCGACCATAATTTTTTGAATACATTATCTAAGAAATTGAAGTGGGGTATTGATAGCAGGAACTAAGTCGATTTTTTTATAAAGATTGTACCTTCGATTAAATAATTTACAGGTAGATTTTTTGAAAGGAGTCGCATTAAGTTGTTTTCGTTATAAATAAAATCTTAACTCAGCAAATTTTACTCTCATTCAATGCGCGAATTATTAATTTTTTTCTTTTTATTTCTATTCCAAACAAATATAAAAGCTCAGTCTTTTGAAAAAGATGAATTTCAAAAACCTGAATGGGCATCATTGATTGATTCAGTTAATGTAAATTATGATACTGCCACTGCCTTATTTAATCATTTCTGGAAAGGGAAAGAAGAACCTGTTGAAGAACAAGATATTTTTGAAAATGCCCCATCAGAAAATGAAACAGTTGATTCAGAAAAACTCAGTATGGCGGGTGTGCGACCTTTGGGTTTAATTACTGACGACCTAAAAAAAGAGATGCGTTATAAAGCTTTTCTTGCTTTTGAATACAAGCGTTTTAAAGATTGGCAACAAGAAGTTTTACCTTATGTACAACCTGATGGAAGCATTTTGAGTGAACAGGAGAAAGAAATGATCTGGAAAAAACAAAAAGGGAATTGATATGAAGAAGATTTTATTTTTTCTGATTGCCTCTTTATTTTTTACAGCATTTAATACATATTCACAGAACTGGACTGCTGTTAGCCCTGCGTTTTTTCCAACCAATATGAGTGGACAAATTCACGGCATCAGCCGTGTTTCGGAAATGAGGTATCATCCAACTGACTCATTAAAAATGTATGCTGTGAGTGCTCGCGGAGGATTGTTTCTTTCTTCTGACCAAGGAAGTAATTGGACAGTAGCCGCCGGAACTGATGTGATGGGGCCATCAAAAAGATTTTCAGCAGTTTGCATTGATCCGGTAAATGACCAGATTATTTATCTGGGAATAGGTGATGAAAATTATTATTCTAGCGGACAAGGAATTTATAAATCAATAAACGGTGGAACCACTTTTTCTGCCACTACATTGAGCGGAAAAATTGTAGTAGATATACTCATCGATCCGTTAAATCATAATACAATAGTAGCTGCAACAAATACCGGAATTTATAAATCAATGGATGCTGGTGCTACTTGGATATTAAAGTCAGTAAGTATAAGCAGTCGTGAAATGGTTATGAAGCCGAAAGCAACAAGTCGAGTATTATACCTTGCATCAGTCTCCGCTTTTTATCGCTCAACAGATTTCGGCGAAACATGGAATCAAATATCATCAGGTATAACTACAGCAAGCGGTGGATGTCGGTTAGGTGTTACACCAAGTGATACTCAAACAGTATACTTTGTTTCAAATGTTGCTTATGGCACTATTTATAAATCAACAGATGGTGGAAGTAATTTTATAATGCAGAAAACAGGAGATGCTGTTTCCAATTTAAACGGATATAACAATGTAGTTGGAGATGTAGGTCAAGGCAATTACAATACTGGTTTTTGTGTTGATCGATTAAATCCGAATATCGTTTATTTCGTTGCACATAATGTTTGGAAATCTATTAATGGAGGTGTAACATGGACTCAATTAACAAACTGGTGGGCCAATGTTCATACAGATATGCACCAGGTTTTTACCAGTCCTTATAACAACAATAAACTATGGAATATAAATGATGGAGGTGTTTGGTTAAGTACCGATGGTGGAACAAACTGGACCCAGAAGAGTAATGGCATTTATGGTTATGAAATATACAAAGGCAATTGCAGCCCTACCAGAAGAGACATGATCAGTATTGGCACACAAGACAATGGTGAACTTTATTCTACTTCGGCCGGATGGTTTACAAACAGAGGCGGTGATTGGGGCAGTGAATGTGCGTTTGATAATAGAGCAAACAGCAGTATGGTTTATTATTTTGGAAATGGGAAAAGAAGGTTTGTTACAAGTAGTGAAAATATTTTTTCCGCTTCTGCTGTAATAAATAGCATTGCATTTTCAAAATCAAATCTTAATAGTGCTTTTTTCAGCGATACATTTATTTACAGAACCAATAACTTGTTAAGTGGGGCACCTCCAACATGGACTCAACTAACGAACACAAAAAAAACATACAAGCATATTTATTATCCGCCTTCTGATTCAAACAGGTTGTATGTTATTACCGCTGATGGGTTTTTATTTAAATCAGTAAACGCTCAATCACCTGTTCCAACTTTTACAATTATTGCATTACCATTTACTACTAACAATGCGGCAAAAATTACCGGTTTGTCAGACGATGCTAACAAGTTATATGCTATAATGAACACCCGAGTTTATTACAGCACTGATGGTGGTGCTAGTTGGACCAATGTAACCTACAACCTTCCTTCTGTCAATCATGTAAATGTGATTACAGATTATTATTACCCGCAGCAAAACATTGTATATGTAGCAACACCCAATGCAGTTTATTATAAAAAAGGTGCAGCAACAAGTTGGACACTTATGAGCAACGGAATTCCGGGCTTTCCAACTATAGTTAATTTATCAGATTATGATGATGGTACTGCAAACTCATTGTTAAGAATCGCAACTTATGGCAGAGGAATGTGGGAAGCACCAATATCTTTTAACAGAGATTTTGATGCTCAGATTACTTCAACCGATTCACTTGATTGTGCTACAGGTAAAATTTTTCATTTTCATGATGCCAGTAACGGAACTGTTATTTCAAGAACATGGAGCTTCCCCGGCGGCACTCCTTCTTCATCAACTTCTGCAAATCCTAATGTTATTTATTCTGCACCTGGAAATTATGGTGTTACACTCATTGCATTTAATGGATTAATTTATGATACATTAACAATCGTAAATTATGTAAGTTATGTAAATGAATGCGGACTCGATACGGTTCCTGGTAAAGCAATGTCATTTAGCGGAACCGCTTCTTATGTTACAGTTCCTGCACTTCCAATAAATTCTAATACTGTTACAATAAGTGCATGGGTAAAAATTTCTGCCCTTCAACCTGATTACTCAGGAATTTTTATAACTGATGGAACTCCCAATGGTTTTAATTTTAAAGTAAATGGAAATACTAATTACATCGGATGCCATTGGAATGGAACTTCAATTTGGAGCAATACTTCAACCGATAGTGTTCCAAGATACAAATGGACACATGTGGCTTTAGTTGTTTCACCAACCAATGCTAAATTATATGTAAATGGAAAAGCTACAACTATAACAACAACAATGGCTGTCGTAAATTTTAACCTTCTCACAGCTAAAATTGGACGATATCTAACATGGACGAACAGAAACATGAACAACGCTATGATTGATGAAGTTTGTGTTTACAATCGCTCGCTCACTCAAAACGAAATCAGAGATTTAATGCATCTGACAAAAAAGCCTTCGAGCGATCCAACATTGATTTTGTATTATCAATTTAATGAACTCAACAGTACAAACTTTGTGTACGATAAAACGGGTCATAACCTGCATAGTGCAATATTCAATAGTTTTCGTTCAACTTCAACCGGACCATTTGCCGGTGGATCCTCAGCGCGGTTAACTGTAAATAGTGCAGGCAACTATAGTTTTATTGGTACAAATTTGACTTTAACTTTCGCAGCAGGAACTTACCCAAACGGTGATCTGGTTGTTTCACGATTAAACATTCATCCCGATCAATTACCCAACAATACTTCATTCCCAACCTCACGCAGTTACTGGGTAATAAATAATTATGGAACGAATTCGGTTTTCTCACCCCTGTCAAGTATCAGCTTTGATAAAATAGGTGATGTACCTGTTACAACAGGAACTAATAATTTGAAATTATATAAACGAAATTCTTTTGTAGATGGAAATACCTGGGGAGCCTATGTTTCTTCAAGTAGTTCAATTACAATCGGAAGTGATGGTGGAGTTGTTTATAACAATCCTGGTATAACCAGCTTCAGCATGTTTGATATTGTAAACGAAGGAAGTTCATTGCCTATAACATGGGTTTCCTTTGAAGTAACTAAAATTAATGAAGGCAAGAGTGGATTACTTAATTGGAAAGTTATAGGTGATGATCTCACTGATTATTTTGAAATTGAACGGAGTGCTGATGCTCTCCATTTTGAAAAACTTGCCACTGTTCCATCAACTGAAAATCCCGAACCATTTACAATTGAATATAAATTCGAAGATTCTAATCCGGTGAATGGTGATAATTATTACCGTATTAAAGAATTTGACAAGGATGGTTCTTTTTACTTTTCGCTGATAAGAAGTTTAAACTTCAGTTATATCTATGAAAACCATGTAAAAATTTACCCTAATCCTGTTGGAGAAATGCAACAAATAAATTTTGAAAATGACTGGGGATCAGATATGAATGTAATTATTTATGATGTAACAGGAAGATATTTAACCAATGAAATTATTTCAAACAGGAAGTCTTTTAAAGTTAAACTTCTAAGCGGATTTTATTTATACACCATTCAAATGGATGGTCGCATTGTAAATGGAAAACTTGCAGTTGAATAATTGAATCGATCGTTTAACAATTCAATTAAAATTATAAAAACAGAAAGCGCATTAGTTCACTAACTGCTCAGGTGGGTGCTTTTTAAAAAAATGTTATTACTAAGTTGTTGCGCATAAACCCTCGATGAGGGTAGATTCTTTCTATTATCGGGTATTTCAAAGAATTAGAAATCCGATTTAATCTCTTTTTCGTTTTTTAGTTTTATTGATCATTGAGATACATTAATAGAAAAAAATGTTGTCTCATAAAAACTAGTGCCTCACTTGAAACGAATTAACAAAAAAAAATTTATAAAATAATTATAAATAAAAATGCCTCAACATTGAATTGTTGAAGCATTTATGAATTTATTCTGAAAATTATTTTACTCAGATTTTACAACTTTTATATTTGAAATAATTTCTCCTTCTTTCCATAATCTAGCGATATAAATACCAGAGGGCAGATCTTTCCCTATTTCAATTTTCGAAATACTGTTAATAGTTTTTGTTTCCAAAATCCTTCCAGTTACATCAATCATTTCAAGATAATCAGGACCCATATTTCCAAAATCAATTGTAATAACTTGGTTGAATGGGTTTGGAAACACAGAAATTTCGTTAGCTGAAATTTCATTTTCATTTCTGCAAACAACAGTAGTTAATGAAAGATTGGCTGAAAGCTTAGAACATCCCGTTGAAGTCTTAGTTACTTGAATTCTATAGTATCCATTAGCAGAAACGGTATATGTAAGAGAAGTTGCTCCCGAAATTGAAACATTATTTTTTAACCACTGATAAGCGAGTCCTGTTCCCGTATTTGCGGTTAATAGTACAGTAGCGTTTTTACAAAACGGATTGCTGCCGGTGAGTGTTTCGGTTGCGGTTGGCAAAGTATTTCTGATAACAGCAAGTCCATTTGAAGTTACCGAACCACAAGTGTTTGTTGCAGTACATGTATAGGTTCCGGTTGCATTAGCTGTGTACGAAATGTTAATAGCGCCATTAATATTCACTGCATTTTTTTTCCATTGATAACTCATGCCTGAAACTGAATTGGTGAGCGTCACATTTAATCCCTGGCAAAAAGTAGTTGGTCCGCCTGCTGTTATAACTGAAGTTGGAACAGGAGTAATTGTAGCAATAACAGTTGTGCGATTGCTTACACACCCCGGTTCCTGAATTTTCCAATTGTAGAAATAATAATAATATCCCGGAGTTCCTGAATTGGAATTCGTAATCGAAACTGATGAACCAATGTTGTACGGATAAACAGCGCCGGATTGATTACGATACAAATTGGAAGTTCCACCAATTCCAAGAATTAAATCATTGGCAACAGGTAAATTGAAATTAAGCATAACTGTATTTACACCATCAACAAGATTTACTACCACAGATTGTAAAACAGTGTTCGACGAATTTCTTAACTGAACTGTTCGGTTGCCTGCACCTTGCGCATAAACTACAACAGAAACTAAAGTAACTGGTGAAGTGCAGTTGAAAATTAAATAACGGTCGCTGCTGTTCGAAAAATATCCTCCTGTTCCAACGGTGTTATTTGGAATACCTCCGAATATAGGCGAAGGAGTAGTGTTTGATTCAACATAATAATTAGTTGTGGTACTGATAACCCCAGTTGCGTAGGATGTTCCGGTTCCTAAAAATGTTCCGCCCATTGGAGCATTATACCAATTTAAAGCTCCGTTGCCTGTTGCTGTTAAATTAAAACTTGTAGCACCGCAACCTGATTGATTGGTTGCAATCGGGGCAGTTGAAGGTTGCAATGAAATTAAATTGGTTTGAGTATTTGTGTTTGAACCACAAGTACCACCATTGTTTATGAGCACAACAGTGTAATTTCCAAATGAAGAATAAGTGTGAGAAGGATTGATTGATGTACTGGTTCCGCCATCACCAAAATTCCAACTATAAGAACCTCCACCTGTTGATGTATTTGCAAACTGAACAGTGAATGGAATAGTGCATGAACTGGTTGAGTTAGCTAAAAAATTGGCAACGACGGGTACTGAAACAAATGATGCACCTACTCCTACTGCATACCACGCATTAGTAGTTGTAATCACTTCATTTGAACAAGCGCCAAATAAGTCAATTGCCGCTTGAATAGAATAAGCTCTCGCATCAGCATACTGTGAAGTTGAGGTCAGGTAAAAAGTATTCATGCGAAAAGTTATTGCGGCTGCTTTTGCCAAACCCTGCGCTGATACTGAAAAAGAATTTCCATTGTCATTTGTTCCACTGCCACCTTGCGATAAAAGATAAAACCAGTAATTCATTACTCCGCTGTTAGTGTGCACACCACCATTATCAGCTGAACCTGAATACCAATTTGTTCCCAGATATGTATCAGGTTGGCTATATGCATTCGGATTGCTCATGCTTCTGAATGTTGCGCCAATTTCATTTCCAATCAACCAGTTAGCTGTTGCTGGTTTTCCGTAAAACTCAATTGCTGTTCCCATGCAATCGCTGAACGCTTCATTCATTGCTCCACTTTCATTTGAGTAATTTAAGTTCGAAGTATTTTCTGTAACACCATGTGAAATTTCATGGCCTGTAATATCGAGGGTCGTTAATGGATTAATGGTGGAACTTCCATCGCCATAGGTCATTTCGGTTCCATCCCAAAATGCATTTACATTATTGCTGTATCCCATTCCGGTAAGTGATGTATGAACATAACTTTTCAATTTTAATCCAGCGTTGTCAACGCTGTTTCTTCCATAAGTTAAAAAATAATAATCATAAGTTTTCTCAGTTCCCCAATGAGCATCGGTGGCATATTGGTCTTTTGCTGCATTCACATTGTTCCAGGTATTATCAGCATCGGTAAAATCAGTTGCCGCAGCATAGCTGGTTCCGTTATTCATGTTATAAGTTTCTACACCGTTGCCTCTGCCGGTTTCGCGCAGGCGATAAGAACCTGCATTTAAATCTGTGGTAATTGTTTGTGATCCGCTGTATGCAGTAATAGCAGTTCCGTTTGCATTAGTGTGTTGAATTCGTTCATGATAATTGAAAACTTTTCCGGTTTCCACATCAACAAAAACATATTTTCTTGCTTGCGCATCTCTTAAAAAAATATCGAAGCGATAACACAATCTGAAATTTTGTAACTCATTATTTTCTGAAGTCCATAATAATTCAGGAGTTATAGAAGAAGAATTTATAAGTGATGACGAATTTCGTTGCGTTTCATTCAAATCATTCACTACAAAATGCAGTGCGGTGGAATAAGCAGAATTCGTGGAAACAACAATTGGAGAAAAAACCGGAAGACTGTTTTTTAAAACACCATTCATACTTTGAATTTTTCCATTCATGGTATGTACCATCCATACACATCCATCAATCGCATTTCCATTATAAATTTCCTGAAAACGATAATGCACCATTCCCAATAAATCATTTTCCTTACTTATAATAGTGAGGGAATAATTTTCCGGTAATCCGGATTCTTTCAACACATTCATTAATTGATCAATAGAAGGTTGTTCTGTTTGATTAAAAGAAATCAGTTGTGATTTTCCATCAAACCGAATGGGTTGAGAAGCATATGAATTACTGAAAATGATAATGAGTAAAAAACTATGGACTAATTTTAACTTCATAAAAAGGGATTTTATTTTTTAAATGTTGGCTAATATATGTGAAAAGCCAAAAGAAACCGAAGTAGAAGCTATTGCATATCAGGTATTTTACAAAAGGTGACTTAACTAAAAAAACAAAATTGTGAATTAAAAAGAAAGCTATCTTTGCCCTGAACCTCTTCAGAAAATATTCGTTAAACGCATTCGTTATTGAACACTTCTACAAGAAAATTTCAATTTTTTGCAATTCAGGTTTCTTTTAAAAGCATTTATCGGACTTTGTCTGTTTCCAACCTTATCCTTTGCTCAACGCTATGAGTTTGGAACATGGATGGGTGGCAGTACATATTTCGGCGACCTTAATACCAATACTAGTTTTAAATATACTCAACCTACGGCAGGTGTTTACACCCGTTATAATTTTGATTCACGCATAGCGGCCAAACTTTCATTTACATATGGTGGAGTGAAAGGAATGGATTCAGCATCTAATTATTATTTTGAACAACGCAGAAATTTAAGTTATTTTTCATCTATTTGGGAAGCGGAAATACAAGGCGAATTTAATTTCATGAGTTACTCGTCGCGTAATCCGAAAATGAAGTACTCCCCTTATTTTTTATTAGGTTTTGGTTTATTCGGTTTCGATCCAAAAACTAAGTACGGAAATACTGTTTTCCATTTACAACCAGTGGGAACTGAAGGGCAGGGTTATCCTGAATACAGTGCAAACGATCCATATAAACTCACCAAACCATTTTGGACAATTGGTGGTGGGTTCAAATGGCGAGTTTCAAAAAATTTAAGTCTGTTTGGTGAAGGAGCTGTTCGGAAAACATTTACAGATTATTTGGACGATGTGTCAACTGTATATCCTGACAAGTTGATTTTGCAAAATGAATCGGGACCTCTAACTGTAAATTTATCTGACCGTTCTCTGGAATTAGGAGGGCAACCGGTTGGTGCAACAAATAAGTACAGAGGTGATTTGAAGAAAGATGATTATTTTTTCTTCGGACTTGGATTTTCGTTTACCATTAACAGTTATAAATGTCCGTTCCTTTATAAGGATGATTATTAAATATTATTTTTTTTCAAAAACATCAAAATATTCTGTTCCCCAATTCACTTTATTATAATATGGTGAATTGAATTCGCCTTCTTTTTTTGGATGAAGATAAAAACTGTGACCGCTGGTTCCGGCCACAAATTCAATATTAAAATATCTTCTGAAATACATATGAGCCGTCCAATTGTTCCATCCATCGGAAGAAATATCAATCAGGCTTTCGCCCTTTGTTCTAGTTCCGATTTTTAAAACATCGTTTAACATTTCTTTATCGCGTGTAATTTTTCCAGCAAATAAAAAAACACCTGCAAATCCTAAAGCAATTCCGATCAATAAAATGAAAGTGATTTTTTTCAGAAGGTGAATTTTATTTTGAAAGTGAATTGAAAGTTGATAGAAATATTTTTCAATTAAAACTGAAAGTGCCAATACAAAATACGGCATTGAGGTTGTAAGGTAAAAAAAGCGCTGTTCAAACGAAACCATCAATGGTATTGACGCGATCAATCCGATTAATAAAAAGAAAAACGAAATTCTTTTTTGTTCGATAGTGACAGGAATAACAATTCTGAATTTCCATTTAATGAAAAGAAAAATAGCTATAGATAAAATTATCGGAGGCAGCAATTCAATTAGCAATTCAAAAAATAAATAAAAACGGTTAGCAGTATTTGCATGAGGTGTGTTCGGAAAACCCGGAAAGCGACTGGCAAAATACACTTTGTAACTTTCCAGAATTTCAGGTGATTGAATCATCAAAAAATAAATTTCAAACATTGCTGATAGTAAAAAAAAAGTTATCGCAATTGATTTTATGATTGAAGAATTTCTGAAGAATAACCAATAACAAACCGGAACAACAGTGGGAAACAATCCTTGAATTCCTTTAGACAAGGAAGCAAGAAATAAAAATAAAAATCCAAGAAATAAATTAAGAAACACCTTTTTATTTCTCATTGCCTTGAATAAAAATAAGACCGAAGCCAAATCGAAAAACTGCAAAGAGTTTTCAATTAAATTATTGATAACTGAAAACCTTACAGAATAAATACTCAGCCATAAAATAACAGGCAGCCATGCAGTTTTGATTTCATGATTCAGTTCTTTCCAGAATTTTATAATTATTATAGCTGAAAGCAAAATCAACACGAGAGAATAAATCCGTTCAGGATAAATTGTATCTCCTAACAGTGTGAAGAAAAATGATTGCATCCAGAATACAAGTGGAGGCTGTTCGTGAAAAAAAATTCCGGTTGGCTCATGACTGTAAATATTCCACAAGCTACCCTGACCTAAATAAAAATTTCGGGCGATTGATGCATATAACAACCCATCAGTAAACATTCCTAACTGAAACAATGGAAAAACTATTAACCAAATGAATGCTGTTATTGCCAACAACCACATTGTTCCATTAAAAGAAAAATTGAATTTCACCATTGCAAATAAAGCAATCTATGCTAAGTAAGTTTTTACTGTTTCCAGCTAATTAATTGCCTTTTTTTTCGTTACTTTGCTCATCATGCATCGCAAAAGAATGATATCTGTTTCCGGGTTTGTGGGGTTACTATTAGTGCTTGGATTATTCATTGGTGCAAAGAAGATTGATAGCATGGGCCGACCAATAAATTATCGTTACAGTAATATGCTGTCACCATTCGATAATAAAACTTATCCTGTTAAAATTCCGGATAGTCTGGACTTTGCCGGAGAGGAGGTTCCATTGTTTGATTTTGATGTTGTGGAGCGATTAGACCGGGAGTTAATTGTAAATACTTACTGGCATTCACGCACCATTTTAATTTTAAAAGAGATGAAACAAATCGGTTCAATTATTCGACCGATTATGAAGCGAAATGGATTGCCGGATGATTTTATTTTTCTGGCAGTTGCCGAAAGTGGATTGCAAAACGATGTGGTATCGCCAAGTGGCGCAACCGGAATCTGGCAGTTTGTTCAGGGAACAGGAAAAAATTATGGATTGCAGATTGATGAGTTTGTAGATGAACGATTGAATTATGAAAAGGCCACTGAAGCTGCCTGTAAATATTTAAAAGAATCGAAAGAAAAATTCGGCAATTGGACTCTGGCGGCAGCAAGTTATAACATGGGACAGGGTGGATTATCACAATCAATAAAAAACCAAAAAGTAGGTTCCTATTATGATTTGTATCTGAACAATGAAACCAGCCGATATATTTTCAGAATACTTGCATTGAAAGAGGTGATGAAAAATCCACAGGCTTATGGGTTTTATGTTAACGCAACAGATTTGTATCCGCAATTGAAATACCACACAATTACAGTCGATTCAACAATATCTAATCTTACCGACTTTGCTATTTCGCAGGGAACAACATATAAATACCTTAAAGTATTTAATCCCTGGATGATAAACACTTCACTGCCAGGCACACCCGGGAAAACTTATTTAATTAAGATTCCGGAACCTGAAATGGTATCAGACGAACTAGAAGTAACAGAGCCGGACAATGTAACCGGGCAATAAATTTCATTGAATATTTAAATATTGAAATTTAATCTGGCCTTGCTACTTTGGGATGCAAATGCTTAAATCGTACATTATAAAAAACAGATTGGAAGCGGGCTGTGATGAAGCCGGGAGAGGTTGTTTGTGCGGGCCTGTATTTGCGGCGGCTGTTATTCTTCCTCCTGCTTTTCATCATCCGCTCTTGAATGATTCAAAAAAAATGAATGAAGCAAATCGGTACGAGGTGCGCGAATTTATTGAAGAAAATTCATTATCGTGGGCGGTTGCATTTGTTGACCATAAAAAAATTGACGCAATAAATATTTTGCAGGCATCGCTGCTGGCAATGCATCGTGCATTGAGTAAGTTGGAACGACAACCGGAATTTATTTTAATAGACGGAAATAAATTTAAATCGTATGGAAAAATTCCGCATCAAACTTTTGTGAAGGGTGATGGAATATATAGTTCAATTGCTGCGGCAAGTGTGCTCGCAAAAACTTATCGTGATGATTTCATGAAGAAGTTACACATCAAGTATCCGCAATACGGTTGGGATCACAACAAAGGTTATCCCACTGAAGAACACCGAAGAGCAATTGTTCAATTCGGAATCACTTCGGTTCATCGCAGATCATTTCGGTTGTATGGCGACCAAGGAGAACAGGGAGAATTGTTTTGAAAATATTTTTATTATCATATCACCAAATTATCAAATCATGAAATTGACTTTACTTTAGCGCCGCAAAAAAATTTCAGTTAGAAAAAAAATATGAAATCAGTTTTCATTAAAGATTTATTGAAGCACGAAGGTGAAGAAGTGCAATTGCAGGGGTGGGTTTACAACAAGCGTTCCGGCAAGGGATTGTTTTTTATTGTGCTGCGCGATGGCTTCGGGTACTGCCAGTGTGTGGTGGACGAAAAAAGTGTGAATTCCGAATCGTTTGAAGCATCGAAAAATTTAACCCAGGAAAGCTCGTGCACCATAGTTGGTATAGTGGTGAAGGACGAACGACAAATGGGTGGATATGAAATTCAAGCAACGAGTGTTGAAGTAATTTCTATTGCAGAGGAATTTCCGATTTCAAAAAAAGAACATGGAGTTGATTTTCTGATGGATGAGCGGCACTTGTGGTTGCGCACGCAACGGCAATGGGCAATCATGTGCATTCGTAACAAGATGATTTTTTCCATTCACAAATTTTTTCAGTCGAATGATTTTGTGCAAATGGATGCTCCGATTTTCACAGGCAATGCAGTGGAAGGAACGAGCACATTATTCGAAACAGATTTTTACGGACAAAGCGCATACTTGAGTCAGAGTGGACAATTGTATGGTGAAGCAATGGCGATGGCATTCAATAAGATTTACACTTTCGGTCCGACTTTCAGAGCGGAGAAATCGAAAACGCGCCGACATTTATCGGAGTTCTGGATGATAGAACCTGAAATGGCTTTTCATGATTTGGACATGAACATGGATGTGATTGAAGCGATGATGAAATTTGTAGTGAATGAATTGGTGGTGGTTTGTGAAGAAGAATTTAAAATCATAGGTCGCGATGTATCTATTCTGAAAAATATTAATCGTCCGTTTCCGCGCATTGCGTATGATGATGCGGTGGACATGATTCTCGGGAAAAAAGATGTAGATGGAAAAAACAGCATCAAATTACTGGAAGATGATTTGAAAAATGTGCAGACGCGAATTGCTGAAGTGAAAAAAGAAACCGAAGAGCGCGAAGCAAAACTGAAAGATGCCGGCATGAAGAAAGGTGAAATTGCTTTCAACCAAAACAAAATTGATTCGCTGAAAAATGAATTGAAAGATTTGGAAGAAGACGAGCGCAATATTCCGAACTGGTTGAACTCAGCAAAGAATTTTCAACGCGGCGATGATTTCGGCGGCTCTGATGAAACAGTGCTCACGCGATTATTTGATATTCCGATTATGGTTTACAACTGGCCGCACGAAGTGAAAGCATTTTATTTGAAGCGCGATAAGAATGCACCGCACTTAGCTAAAGGTGTTGATGTGTTAGCTCCCGAAGGTTACGGAGAAATAGTTGGTGGAGGCGAAAGAGAAACAGATATTAATTTACTGAAAGAAAAAATTATTGAACACAAATTACCAATGGAAGCATTCGAATGGTACCTCGATTTGCGCCGTTATGGTTCAGTGAAACACGCCGGCTTCGGATTAGGATTGGAAAGATTAGTGGCTTGGGTTTGTAAACTGCCGCATGTTCGTGAGACCATTCCATTTCCGCGGATGTATGGGAGGTTGTTTCCATAGATAAACATAGAAAACAGTCTCGCGCTTTCTATCAATTTTTATTTAATATAAAATTGAAAAAGCATACACCAAAAAATCATGGGTGATGGAATTATAAAACAACTGAAAGTTAAAGCAGGAGATAAGGTGGAGAAGAACCAGTTGCTGATTATGATGGAATAAAATTTTTTAAGATGATCAATCATTTAAAATATCTTTCTGTATTTATTGAAAACACACCGCTTTCAATAAGCACTTATGAATATGCTGTAAACCTTGCGCACTATTGCTCTTTGCCCCTTGAAGTTTATTTAGCAAAAGGATTGAATAGCGTCGGACTCAAACAAGGAGTGGAAATCAGTTCAAAAATTAAATTTCATAATACTTCAGTAACCGGATTTATTGGAATTTTTGAAGAGCTACCAAAAGAAAACAACTATATACTTCTGGTTGGGCTTTATTATTCAAAAGAGAAAAATCAATCATTCAATAAGCTGAAAAAGGAAATAGAAAAATTTGAAATTCCTCTTCTTATTATCAAAAAGGAACTTGAATTTATTTCATTCAAAGAAGTGGTTGTTTGTTCTGACTTTGAAGAAATGAAGGATGACAACAGTTTTTATATGCTTCGAGACCTGATATTGCCATTTAAGCCTGAAGTAAAAATTTTACATGTTAAACCTGATCATGAGGCCTCAACAGAAGAGCATGTTTTCGAAGCAGAAAAAGAGATAAATTATTTTCAACCATATTTTGAAAGTAAATTAAGAACACTTTTTTCGAGTGATATTGTAAGGGCAATCAGGCACTATGTTCATGATAGGGAAGACATTAATTTGGTTGCGCTTTCAAAACATCGGCATGGGAAACTGCATGATTTTTTTATTACAAATCATACTCATGGGATTATTGAGAATATTGACAGGCCAATACTGATAATGTAAGCTTATTTATTCCTCGCCACCCTCATTTAACGAAGCATCTGGTGAGCCGTCGTTCAATATATTTTTTATTTCGTTGAGCGCATACACCGAGTGGTTGAATTTATTTCCGAGCACAATAATCACATACTGCTCCTGCGGGTTGGTGTAGAAGACGGTGTTGTAACCCTTCCACCAGCCATTGTGAAAAATATATTTTTTACCGGGCGCATATTCATACATGCGAAAACCTAATCCATAATTTTTATTTCCTGCATGCTCAAAACTCTGCGGAGTGAATGCCAACTCGAGCGATTCTTTCTTGAGGAAGCAATCGGAGGTGAGCATTTTGTACCACTGTAACAGGTCGTGCGTGGTGCTGTACACACCTTTGTCGCCGAGTATTCCATCAAATGCATCTGTTGCAATTGAACTCCAGTTGTAATTGTAGCCGCAGGTTTTATGCTCGCATAATTTTTTATCTTCTGTAGTAATGAAGTAAGTATTGTTCATGCCCACAGGATTTAAAATATACTGCTGCATGTATTCATCGAATTTCATTCCCGTTACTTTTTCGGTAATAGCAGCAAGCACGGCGTAGTTGGTGTTACAGTAGGTAAATTTTCTTCCCGGTTTAAACTGTAATGGTGGTGATTGATTTTCTATCCAGCGCATTAAATCCTGATTGTTTATTTTTTTAAAACCGAGCGCGGCGCTGTCTTCATATGCAAAACGATAATCGGGCAAACCGCTGCGATGACTCAGCAACATTTTTAATGTGATGCCATGAATAGGAAACTTCGGATAGTATTCCTGAATGGAATCTTCCAACGCAAGCTTTCCGATTTCAATGAGGTGTAACACCGCAACTGCGGTAAAGGTTTTTGAAATGGAAGCCAGTTGAAATTTAGAATCGTCGGTGAGTTTTATTTTTTTTCCGTAATCCTCAAAGCCAAAATTGTTGTCGTAAAGAATTACTCCGCGTTGTGCAATTAAAACATTGCCGTTAAATCCTAATCGCTTTGCGCGGTAATTGAAAAGCGAATCGAGCAGGTGATGTTTTTTGTCGGCGCGAATTTCTTTGCGGATATTTTGCTCATCAGTTTTTGAGAGCATGAATTTCTGAATGCACTCCACGCATAAATTGTTTGGTGCTTCATCTTTTGAAAAAAGATTTTTGCAGGAATTGCTTCCCAGCAACATAATTACCAACAATAAAGCGAGTTGTTTCTTCAATTTATTTCTTCACCTTTTTTGGTTTGAAATCTTTTCCCTGTTTCATGCTGATGATGCGCACATCATCAAGTGGTCTGTCAGTTTTATCAGTTTTTACAGCGGCAATGGAATCAAGTACATTCATTCCTTCAATCACTTCGCCATATACAGTATAACCCATATCGAGGTGCGGAGTTCCACCAATTGTTTTATAAATCTCGCGCTGCTCTGCCGACATTTTTCTGCCGGTTTGTTTTTCGATGTTGTCTAAATCTGTGTCATTAAATTTTTTTCCCTGTACAAGATAAAACTGACATCCAGAAGATGCTTTTGTTGGATTTTCATCTCGGGCCGCAGCCAGGACACCCTTCTTGTGAAATAAAGAAGGATTGAATTCTGCATCAACACGGTAACCAACATCTCCGCCACCGAGCATTTGTCCTGGCTTTGCATGTTTCGAATCGGGGTCGCCACCTTGAATCATAAAGTTTTTTATCACGCGATGGAAAAGCAGCGAGTCATAAAAATGTTCGTTGGTGAGCTTCAGAAAATTGTCGCGGTGCTTCGGAGTTTCGTTGTACAGCAAAATTTTCATTGTACCGAATTTGGTATTCAGAATCACGGTATGAATTTTTTCTTTCGGCTTGAATGAAACCAGAAAGAAAAGCGGGATAAGAAGGAATAAGGATTTTTTTAACATGGTGTTTTTGTGTTGCAGCCAAAAATAATTTTTTCAATACAACCACCACATCTTCTTTTCACAGTGGTAACGATGGATTGTTTATTAATCCAAACGCTCGAAGTAGTTGATGATGCACTCTTTCAATAAATCTTCCTGCTCTTCAATGGTCATAACCGGAATTTTTTTTGTCTGCACCCAGTGGGGCCAGCCCTCATCATCCAAACCCTCAAGAGAAAAATAGCCCTGGTCGCTCAACAAACGACAGGTGGCAATGTGCATGAGGTCTTGTTTTTCTTCCTTGGTAAATGAATCCTGAATTTTTCCAAGTTCGCGCACACCAATGAGAAAAAGCATTGCATTCATATCGGGCGCTTTGCCGAATTGCTCGTGCAGGCTTTTGCGGAGCGCGAGGAATTTTTTTTCTCTTTCGAGAAATTGTTGCTGCGTGTTTGTTGTTTGTTGTTCGTTGTTCATTGTTTGTTTTTTCCTTCGACAAGATTCGGATGACAAATGCTGTCGTACTGAGTTTATCGAAGTGTCACATTTTCATTTCAAATTCATCCCGGTCATTCAGCACTGGAAATTCTTTTCTGTAATCATTAAGCGCTGATTTTGAAAGTGTAACAGTATGCACTGCTTCCAGATGCGATTTCTGAAAAAGAATTTCGCCCTTCATATCAATTACAGAACTATCACCGCTGTGATAGATTTTGTTGCCATCCTCTCCCACTCTGTTTAATCCAATGGTGTAACACTGATTTTCTATTGCGCGGGCAACAAGTAAAGATTTCCAGGCATAATTTCTTTTCTCAGGCCAGTTGGCAACATAAATCAGCAAATCATAATTCTGTGTGTTGCGACTCCAAACAGGGAAACGCAAATCATAACACACGAGCGGACAAATTTTCCAGCCCTTGTAATCAATAATTAATTTTTTTGTTCCCGCGGTGTAATGATTGTTTTCTTCTCCTACACTAAACAAATGATGCTTGTCGTAAATCCAGATGTTTCCATCGGGTTGAACCCAAACCAGACGATTGTAAAAGCTGTTTTTACCCTTAATCATTAAACTTCCGCATAACACAACATTTTTTTCTACAGCAATTTCAATCATCCACTGCACAGCTCTCCCATTCATTTCTTCTGCCAGTGATTCCGCCTTCATTGAAAATCCGGTAGAGAACATTTCAGGAAGAAGAATGATGTCGGTTTCTTCAACGGCTGCAATCTTTTCTTCAAACGATTGCAGATTTGCATCCACATCTTCCCAATGAAGATTGCTTTGAATGAGTGTAACGCGGAGATTGTTGTCTTCCATTTTTAAAAATGATTTGGCAAAAGTAAGGTTAGTGTTGCTTCGATTTACATTTGCTTCATGCAGGCAAAAACCGAGGGCATTGTTTTTCGCACCGTGAAATATTCTGAAACGAGTGTGATTGCAGGAATTTATACCGAGCAATTCGGTTTGCAGTCGTACATCATTAATGGCGTGCGCGGAAAAGGAAAATCGAATTCAAAATCTTCGGCGCTTGCTCCGCTCTCCGTTTTAAACATGGAGGTTTATAAAAAAGAAAACAAGAACATCAATCGCATAAAAAGTTTTGAGCCGGCGATTGTGTTCAAACAAATTCCGTTTGATGTGGTGAAGAGTTCATTGGTTTTGTTTCTTGCCGAAGTGCTGAACCGAAGCGTAGTGGAAGAGGAGTGCAACGAACAACTGTATCAGTTTCTCAAGCATTCAATTATTGAATTGGATGCAACAAATAATCCGTCGGATTTTCATTTACATTTTTTAGCGCGGCTCACAAATTATTTAGGATTTACTCCGCATGGAAATTATTCGGAGGAAACACCGGAGTTTAATCTTGCCGATGGAAATTTTGTAAAATCTGTTTCGGTGCTGCAACCCAGTTTTTTGAATGGAGAAAAAGCAAAACGGTTTTCTGATTTATTTTTTAACAACTCAGAATTGCAACTCAATAAAAAAAGCCGCAAAGAATTATTAAGTGCATTGCTTGAATATTATCGCCTGCATGTTTCGAATTTTAATATTCTGAAATCACTGGAGGTGATTGAGCAGGTTTTTGCTTAAAGTAATTATCTCCCTAAATAAACCATCAACACACTCACATCACTCGGATTTACTCCGCTGATTCTGCTTGCCTGTCCGAGTGTGCGCGGTTTAAATTTTTTGAGCTTCTCTCTTGCTTCGAGCGAAAGTGAATTAATAATGGAGAAATCAAAATCTTCGGGTACCGGAACATATTCGAGGCGATTCATCTTGTCCACTATTTCTTTTTCCTTCTCAATATATCCTTCGTACTTCATCAGAATTTCGGCTTGCTCAATGCTATCTTCCATTTTACCCGCGAGAACTTCTTTTACCGATGCAACCTTTTCTCTCAAATCTTTCATTTCAATCTGTGGTCGCGAAAGCAACTGTAACAGTTTGGTCTTCTGTTTAATTTCACTTGAATCCTGTTCGGTAAGAATGGAATTTATTTCATCGGGTGTAACACTTTCTTTTCTGAAGAAATCCATAATCTGTTTTGCTTCTTCTATCTTTTTATTCACCAGCTCTAATCTGTCGTCATTCACCAACCCGATTTTGTGGGCGAGTGGAGTTAACCGGATGTCAGCATTATCCTGACGCAATAAAATCCGGTACTCGGCGCGCGAGGTGAACATGCGGTATGGTTCATTGGTACCCTTCGTAATTAAATCATCAATCAACACACCGATGTATGCTTCATCACGAGTCAGAATAAATTCGTGTTGGTCATTTATTTTCTGATGCGCATTTATTCCAGCCATTATTCCCTGACACGCAGCTTCTTCGTAACCGGTTGTTCCATTGATTTGTCCGGCGTGAAAAAGATTTTTTACGACGCGTGTTTCAAGTGTGGTGTGCAATTGATGCGGAGGAAAAAAATCATATTCAATGGCATAACCTGGGCGAAACATGCGTACATTTTCCAAACCCGGAATTAATTTCAATGCTTTGTACTGCACCTCTTCCGGCAACGATGTGCTGAAACCATTTACATAAATTTCTATCGTGTCCCAACCTTCGGGTTCAATGAATAACTGATGGCGCGTTTTATCGGCGAAGCGGTTTATTTTATCTTCTATACTCGGACAATATCTCGGACCTAATCCCTGAATGCGCCCGGCGAACATCGGACTTTGTTCGAAACCGGTTTTCAAAACATCATGCACTTCCTGATTGGTGTAAGTGATGTAACAGCTTTTCTGCTTGGTTAATGAAGTAGTGTTGGTGTAAGAAAATTTTCCGGGATTCTCGTCGCCCTTCTGTTCTTCCATCAAACTGTAATTCAAACTTCTTCCGTCAATACGCGGAGGAGTTCCTGTTTTCATTCTTCCTGATTCGAGCCCAAGAGAAATTAATTGTTCGGTAATTCCGGTTGAAGATTTTTCAGCCATTCGTCCACCGCCAAATTGTTTTTCGCCGATGTGAATGATGCCATTCAGAAATGTTCCGTTCGTAAGCACAACAGCTTTCGAGCGAATTTCCATTCCCATTCCGGTGCGAATACCAACTACAGTTCCGTCTTTAATTAATAATCCGCTCACCATATCCTGCCAGAAATCTATGTTGGGAGTTTGCTCCAGCATATCTCTCCACTCTTTCGCAAATAACAATCTATCGCTTTGTGCGCGTGGACTCCACATTGCAGGACCCTTCGAGCGATTCAACATTCTGAATTGAATCATGGTTTTATCGGTCACAATTCCGCTGTAACCTCCAAGCGCATCAATCTCGCGAACGATTTGTCCTTTCGCCACTCCCCCCATAGCAGGATTGCAACTCATCTGCGCAATTGTCTGCATGTTCATGGTTACGAGCATGACTTTGGAGCCAAGGTTAGCCGCTGCTGCTGCTGCCTCGCATCCTGCATGACCGGCGCCCACTACAATGATGTCGTATTCAGGAAACAAAAGTTATTAGTTAATTGGTTGATTAGTTATTTGTCGGGGAGCGCAAAAGTATTGTTATGGGAGCGCTTCATGAAATGAAGTTTAAGCCTCACCCCAACCCTCTCCTAAGGAGAGGGAGTCGTCGCAATTGATTTGCCAATTGGTTTTTCTGAAATAGTGATTGCCAATTTTATTTTCGTGCCCGAAAAAATTTTCTGAATGGAAAAGGGCTTGTACAGTTTACCGAATAACGGATTTTATAAAATGCTTTTGAAAATGAGTTTGAGTACAAGCTTGTATTTAATGCTTGAACCGGAATCTGAAATCAGCAAGAAAGTATTTGAATCGGGATTAATCAACTACGACCAACTCAAAGATTTTTATGAAGAGATAAAAGATAAAGAGGGTGATGAATTTGAAGTGGATGAACAGGAGTTAATGTTGATTTATACTTGTCACTACATCGCGAATTGTTTTGCGCAAGATAAAGAGGCATTTTTCAAGTGGTTCATGCTGCACGATAATGGCCAGGTGGCGAACTCAGAAAAATTACGACTCATTACTATGAATGGTCATAAAGGAGCAACGCGGGTTTTTGAAGAGCGCGATTTCTGGGATGAAAAAATGGAACAACGAAAATTATTTCTCGAAAATTTATTCGGAGAATTACAGGAAGGCGATGAATTTGAAGTGTAGTGTAACAGTCTTATTTTTTCTCTATTTGCGGAGATAACAATTTCATTTGTTCTCCAATTTCTTCTGCGCCCGGTTCTTTCAATCCGCGATGGCAAGTAATGCATCTCACTGCATGAATGGTATCAGGACGAGTTGATTTTTCCCAGTTAAAATAGTTTGCATTTATTTCGTTTGCCATGGTCATCATATAACGGGCAATGTCTTTGTGTTCGTTTGCATCGCTTGCAAAATCCAGTTTATGAATAGTAGTATCAGCATTTCGTGCATGACAAAAACCACACTTCACACCCAGTGCTTCTTTAAAACCATCCATCACTTTATCCAAATCTTCATCGCTGATATCTTTCGGAAGAACTTTTAAATTCTTGAATTTATCTCCCGGACGGGAATTAAATTTTACCGTTGCACTGATTGAAATGAATGCGGCAAAAAGAAGAATCACACCAATAGATTTCTGAGAAAAGAATTTCATGAACAAGGATTTAGTTTTCGATAAATGTAAAAACTAAAATAATTTAAACCTTCTTACTCTTTTTTTTGGTTGCCTTCGCATTTTTATTATAATCAAGCGCCACATCAACCCAGTACTGAAAATCGTTTTTGTTTTTTATTCCATCGGGAGATACGAAAACAAAACCCTTTATTGGGCGTTTTGTAAAATCCATTGTGCGGCAGCCTTTTCTTTTTATGGCCGCTTCATGAATTTCAGGATCGAGCCTTACCATCAGTTCGTCTTTCACAATTCCGAGACACATTTTATCATTCACCATAAAAGTTAATCCGCCCATCATCTTTTTTTCTTCCACATTTTTTATTTCAGCAAGTGCTTCGCGAATGCGGTCGCCAAATTTTTCATCGAATGCCATGTTGATTTTTTAGTCAGAATAAAATTAACAGAATTTATAAAACGCTGAATTTTCTTTTGTTGAACAGTAGTCAATTTAAATTCACTTATCACCCAAATTACAGTACTCAACAGAATAATTCGACAAATTTCAACAGGAATTTTATGTTTGCGCCCATTAAAAAATCCGTTGTATTTTTTGAAAATAATTGTACCGCTATTAATATTTTTCTCATTTGCCTTCAACCTTGTTGTTGCTCAAAGTGTTTCCGTTGAAATTCTTCAGCAGGGGAAATCCTTTGATGACTCAGCGTACTACGATATTTTAAAAGTGGATACTGAAAATTATTGGCTGGTTGGAAAGTATGGAATCATCAGCAACTACAATGTGAATGGCGTAATCACTTCAGTCAACTATCCATCGAATCATCGCGATATTTATAAGATTGACCAATTTGATGAAAACAATTTTATCGCCTGTGCTGATAAGGGAAATTTATATTTCTACAATATGGTTTCAAATCAATGGAAATCAAAACAGATTGCGGGATTTGAAAATTCGTGCTTTTATAATATCACCATCATTGATAAAAAATCAGCGCTGATTTGTGGCGGCTGTTCGGCGATTGCACATTCCAAGAAGGCAATTCCGAATGGCTTCATTATTAAAACCACTGATGGCGGAGAAACATGGACGAAAGTTTATTCTTCTCCATTCAAAATGATTTGGTCAGTTGATTACAATGCAGAAAATAAAAAAGCATCGGCATTGGTTTATGTTCCGAATCACACCAATTTATTTTCATCATCAGATTTTGGAAACACCTGGAAGAAGGAACGAAAAATCGGTCGCGGAATTTATTACGACATTGAATCGGGAAACCAACAGGAACAGATTTGTTACGGAGGAAAAATAAACGGCAGCGGAAAACTGAAGTACGGAAGTGACGATGAAATTGAATTTAAAGAATCAGGATTAATCTGGTCGAAAACTGTTTTGGATAATTATGAAATCATGACCGCATGTAATGGCAATATTTTATTTTCTGATAACGGAACAAACCCGCAACTGATTCATACCGAACTCTCCGATCAATTCAGTTTATATAAAGCCGCATTTGTCAATCCGACACAGGCAATTGTTGTGGGCAGTGGCCAAACTATTTTGCAGGTGAATATTCACCCGACAGTTACACAGGAATAAATTTCTGTATTACAATTCGTTTTTGTTTTTCAATTCAAGATACAGAGCGAAGCATTGTGAAATCAATGAAGTGGTGTAAGCATCTGATTTAAAGAATAAACATTTTCGAATCACCGTTCCGCCTGAGAAAAAAACTCCGCCCGTCCAGTGGCATTCATTGCCTGTAACTTTTTTGTTTTGTTGCAGATAGTAAATTGCCGAATCAATAATTCCTCCAGTGTTGTATTCCGAAAAATTTCCGACATTCAATAATGCATACAACGCATAAGCGGTTGATTGAATTTTATCCTGATGATTCACAATCTTTTTGCTTGCGAATGAACCATCAGTTTGTTGTGTGCTTTTAATATCTGCAATTAATAAATCTACGCAGGACTGTAGCGGTGTTACACCCGCGCGATATGCTTTCGCAACCGCATAATGCAAATGGTATCGATTGGGATAGTAAATCGCAGCGCTGTTAAATTTCTCTCTTACAATTTTTCGATTGATAAATGCAATGGCGAATTTGTAATTGGCTGAATCAACGATTTCGTTATTTTCTCCGAGGAACGAAAGAATATTTGCATTCACGATTGCATCCACATCGTTAGTTCCATAAGGCATGTAAGGTTTGTATGCTTTCGGGCAACACTCACTGATGGGTAAAAAGAAAATGCAGTTCTGTAAAAAAGTATTGACAATTGATTTGGGCCACAGCCGATGTTCTTTCCCAAGCCATGTGAGATAAGCTCCTGAATTTTTTTTATCAGCGCGGTTATGATTGTACCAGTGAAAGTTTTTCCGGTCGGCATCTCGATAATTATTTACTACAGGCAACAACGCAAGTGTATCAGTTGAGTAAATTATTTTATTGTGAAGCAGCAAAGCCATAAATCCTTCGGCAGTATCATCAGCATCGTCCATCACATTGGCGGCTTTTTTAATGTATCTGTTTTTAAGATTGAAAGTGGTTGGTCTTCGAACCAGCGGACGAATGCCCTCTTTATTTTTTCTATGAAGATTTGATGGAAGCCAGTGCCAGAAATTAAATGTTACACTGTCGCGGAACAACAATGTTGCATCGTAAGCGCGATTGATGGTTGGATATAAAAAGGCATATTGATTTCTATCAGATAAATAAATTTTCGCTAAGCAATTATGAATTGCTGTGGTTGTAAAACAATTCTGGTCTTCGTAATCTTTTGGTTTTCCCAGAAGGGGAAATGGAAGCGATAATCCCATTGTGCTTTGCCATTCACCTTTGAAACGCACATTCTTTTTTGTTTCAGTATATTGATGATTTATGATGTAAGTGAGCGATTTTTTTAAATCAGATTTTAATGAATCGGTATTAATGGTTTGCGCTTGCGCCAATGCATGAAATGCAAATAAACCGATTAAGAGACTGCAAAAAAATTTATTAAACACCTGGGTATTTCTGTTGTTTGAAAACTTTCACCAATGATAAACTGAATTGGTAAAAATAACAGCATGCATAAATTCCTTTGACTAAAAAAACTTCTTCGCACTAATTAATTATCCATAACAATAATGGCTTGTCTGATGCTTTTAATAATTCATCCAGCTTCAGCATATAATTATTTGAAACGGCAGGGCATCCCCAGCTTTCTGCAGAACCATTCGGAAATATTTCTTCGTCGGTTACCGCTTCCCACGAATGCAAAACTATGGTGCGCTTCAATGCATTCGAATTCGAAGAGTCCAAACCATACAGCAGGTACTTGATATTTATTCCCCACTGACTATAGCCTCGTTCGGCAACTTTATATTTTCCTAACGACGAGCAATGGCTATCACAGGTATTGCTGAATTCCGGAGATGTTCTCGTATTGTCGCCGCTCCATCCATTATTCCCGCAACCATGAGTCACCAGTCCTTGCTGCGAAATTTTGTTTTCGTTAAAACTCCAAACCATAAACCGTTTTTTACCCGAATGAATACTCATGTCAATCACGAAATAAAAATCAGTATTGAAATTATTTTTTTACAAAATGAAAGTGCTTCAGCGCTCATCGATTTTATTTTGGAAGTATCAGTGAGAACAACCATTGCTTTTTCTGATACTGAATTTCCATTGCAGGAATTGAAAACAATGAATTGAAACAACAGAAAACAATAAATCCAGCCTGAGGATTGCGCTAAAATTTTCATAATTGAAATTGTGGAAGCAGAATAACGAAAAGCTGAATGAAAAATTATTTTAAGGTAAAACCACAACTAAACACTTGGTTCACTTTGTATAACCGAGCCGGCGCATAAATTCTAAATTATTCAATATTTCTCTCCCGAGGCAACAACGGAAGGTTTTCGTGTTGGGCAATACTTTCAGAAAGCAATGCTCCTTCCTTGCTGAAATTCCAGGTAAATAAATTCTTTATCGGATGGTCGTTGCGGATTTGCTGAATGGCATCGAGCGCAATTTTTTTTGCCAACCCTTTTCTTCTGAATTCCGGCAGCACCAATGCAGAACACAAGTACAATGCATCGTATTTTATATTTAATGGAGTTTTATTCAGCAGTTCGCTTTCCGAAATTTTTTCTTTGATAAATTCATTCATCAATGATGTGGTTGTTGGAATCAACAGAATCCAAACAACAGGTCCATCGCCTTCATTGTGTTCTGAAAGAGTGGCCGGATGCAATTGCTCCAGTTGTTTTATTACTTCTTCGTTGACATCGAGTTGATTCGGGTCGTTGTGTGCGGCGAAAGTTTCCACCGCAAGATTTATCATTCGCTCAAAATTGGAAGAAAACATATTGGAAAGGTTTTTTAATTAATAGAAAAGAAATAATAAAAATAATTGTCAGCAAAACTCTTCGTGACTCGATTGGCTTTCTGTTTCCAATGTTGCATGATGAATGTTGTTGTGTTCCAGCTCGTGCTTGAGTGTGTGTTTGAGTTCACCAATTTCTTTTTCATTCATACCATCTTCCACAATCAGGTGAGCCGTCATTGCGTTTTTTGATGTGCTCATGGCCCAGATGTGTATGTGATGAATATTTTTTACCCTCGGAATTTTTAATACAATGAATTTTATTTTTTCAAGGTCAATGCTTTCAGGCACAGCATCAAGAGACAGCCGTAAGCTTTCAGCAAGAATTTTCCAAGTTGAAATCAATAACACAAGCATAATGACTAAACTTATTGCAGGGTCAATCCATTTTAGGCGTGTATAGTAAATACAAAATCCGGCAATCACTACTCCAAGAGAAACAATTGCATCCATTGCTAAGTGCAGGTAAGCACCTCTAATGTTTAGGTCTTTTGCTCTGTCGCGAAAAAATAAAAGCGCCGAAAGTGTATTGATAATTATTCCAATTGACGCAACAATAATAATTGCCCGTCCCGGAGTTTCAATCGGGTGCATGAATCGTTGAATGGCTTCTAATCCAATACTTCCGATGGCAACTAAAAGTATAACAGCATTAACAAGCGAAACCAGAATGGTGCTCTTGTGATATCCATAGGTAAATTTTTTTGTGGCTTTTGCTTTTGAAATTTTAAAAGCAATGAGCGCAAAACTCAAACCTGCAACATCACTTAAATTATGACCGGCATCAGATAGCAGTGCGAGTGAATTGGTATAAAACCCTGCTGCAAATTCTATCAATACAAATGCACTATTCAAAATAATGCCGAGCGCGAAGGCGCGACTTACATTGTGAAACTGAGTGTTGTGATGTTCGTGTTTATGCTCTAACATAAATCGTGTGCCGTTACAATTCTACTGACCAATCTTCAATGAATTTAAAATACTTGTGGCTGCATAATGTGCCGTAGAAAAACATCCTTGCAATAAATATCCTCCGGTGGGCGCATCCCAATCCAACATTTCACCAATGACAATGATGTTTGGAAATTTTTTCAACGAGAAATTTTCATTCAACTCTTCCAAAGCAATTCCGCCGACTGTTGAAATAGATTCTTCAATGGGCCGCAATGAAGAAACGGGAATGGATAAATTTTTTATGGAAGAAATAAAAGATTCCGGATGTATAAAAATTTCTTTCGAAGTGAATTGTTTTATCAATGCCAACTGAACTTCATTGAGATTAAAAACTGTTTTATAATTTTTTGTCGGAATAGTTTCTCCAGCTAATTTGTTTTTCAATTGAACAATTGAATTAAGGGGTTTGAAATCGATGTGAATGATTGGCGCAACATTTTTCGAAATCATTTTTCTCACTTCAGCAATTATCGGATACACGGCATTTCCTTCCAAACCATAATGCGTAATTAATGCTTCGCCTTTTATTGTAGAATCATTTATTGAAATTGAAATGTTTTTCAGTGGCGTGCCTGCATATTTTGATTTGAAATCTTCCGTCCAATCCACATTTACTCCGCAGTTGCTGGATTCAAATGGAATTGTTTTGATTCCGATTTTATCAAATTCAGTTCGCCATGTTTCATTCGAGCCGGTAACCGACCATGAGGCACCGCCCAACGCAAAAATGTAGTAATCTGATTTTGGAACGATTTCAATTTCATTGTTTTTAAAGACCGGACTATTTTCTGAATTGAACGAAACAAACTCGTGCTCAAAATGAAACTGAACATTTTGTTTTATTAATTTCTCCTTTATTTTTTGCAGCACTTCAATTGGTTTTATTCCAATCTCAGGAAATACCCTTCCGCTTGAACCAATATAAGTTGGAATGCCCATTTGCAACAACCAGTTTCGTGTTGCACCTGAATCAAAAGATGAAATTGCATTTCTTAAAAAACTGTTTGGAGAAAATTTATTTATTAATTCTTTTCCGATTGCGCTGTTTGTAATGTTAAATCCGCCATTGCCTGCAACTAAAAATTTTCGACCTGCTGTTTTTCCTTTTTCATAAATATGAACTTCACAAAATGGGCTCAACACATCAGCAGCCAATAAGCCTGCCGCACCTCCGCCGATAATGATTATTTTTTTTCGATTGATAAAAATGAATTGTGATGAGTAAACATAAAACTTAATCAGGTTGTGGATGCTATTTATAAATTTACTGCTGAAAAAAATTCAAACTCATGCGATACGCGTTCCTGTTTCTTCTTTTGAGTACTGCAAAATTTGTAACAGCACAATCAGCCTCACCACAATTTTCAAAGTATCCGATTGGCGAATCAAGCGTGCAGATTTATTTTCCATCGCAACCTGATGAAGTGTATGTTGATTATTCGCCTGATAGCTCAATGGTTTATACAGTGGAGTGTACGGATTCATCAACCGGCCAGGATTTTCAGTTCGGAGCTATTGTGGTAAACTTGAAAGGTGAAATTGAAGAAGACCGGCAAGAAGAATTATTGATTTCGTATTTTGATTATCTGAAAGAGTCTTTTAAAATTCAATCCTCATCAGGATACGGGAAGGGTCATACTTTAACAACACATGAAAGTGCGAAAGGCATTATTGATTTGTGGGAAGATGAAGATTTACAAAAATGGGAAGTCACAGGTTGGATTGCTGAAAACACCATTGTTGTTTTATTTGAATATGGTCCAGATGAATATCCGAATAAAAAGGTGATTGAAATATTTATGAAGGGCGTTCGGTTCTTCGGCGATTAAATTTTAAGAATGAAAATTATTTTTATTTCCGCAATAATTATTTTCATTTCTGATTTTTCTATTGGGCAAACGATAAATAATTCTGCCGCAGATTCATTAATCAATACCTTAAAATCCGGAACTTCGCTCGAAGATTTTAATAAAATATTAAACACCAATAAATATGTGTTGGTAGATTTTTATGCTGACTGGTGCTTGCCTTGCAAGCAACTTGCACCCGTGATTGCAACCATTGCGCATGAAATGAAAGATAAAGTTATTGTGGTGCGCATCAATCAAGACAACAATAAATCGCTTATGGATGAGTTGAAAGTTTGGGAACTACCAACAATTCTGATTTATAAAAATCAAAACATCGAGTGGACTGGTATTGGATTTTTCGGAAAAGAAATTATTGAAGAAGAGTTGAAATAAGTGTAGATAGCTATTCAGGGGACGCACAATATTTCACAGCACGCTTATTTGTTTTCAGGTTAACGCAACTAATTGGTTTTCAAAAGCAATTCCTTCGGATAAGAAAAATCAGTATTGAACAGAAAACTTCTATCAGTAAGTGTTAGAAGAAATGCAATGATGTCAACTTTCTCATTTGAAGAAAGTAAAATAGGGACCTCCAGTTTTTTTGAAAGTGTTTTGCTTTTTTGTATTCCGGAAATGTAATGATTCAATACATCTGTTAATTTTTTGAATCGACCATCATGCATGTACGGATAAGAAAATTCAATATTGCGGAGTGATGGCACTTTGAAATTTAATGAATCGTTTGGATCAAGCGTTATTTTCATTCGCCCAATATCATTGAGTGTTGCATCAATTGTTAGTCCGTTATTTTCAAATTGCTGATTAGTGAAAAGTGGTTCTTGATGGCAGCCCGAACAGGTTAATTTGAAAAGCGTGTAACCGTTTTTTTCCTGTTCGGTAAATGTTGCTTTCTTTCGCATCACGCTATCGTATTTTGAATTGCTGCTGATGAGTGTGAGCATAAATTGTGAAATAGCTTTTAAGGTATGTTCACCGGTAATTATGCTATCACCAAATGCTTTTAAGAATAATGTCGGATAAAGTTTAGTTCGTTGCAGTTTTTTTACAACACTATCTATGTTACTTGCCATTTCTTTTTCATTGGCAATCGGAGCAAGCGGTTGCATATCCAAATGGTTAATTGCGCCATCCCACATAAAAGATTTTTGCCAGGCCAGGTTCATCAAGGCGGGAGCATTTCTGTTACCTATTAAATTATTTATGCCATGACTTAATGCATGATCAACATGAGCGAAAGCAGTAAATTGAGAATGACAACTGTTACACGAAATGGTATTGTCTTTTGATAGAACGGGGTCATAAAAGAGTGCCCTTCCCAATTCAACTTTATCATGAGTCAACGGATTTTTTGAAAAATCATATTCCGGCTTAGGCCAGTCTTTTGGAACATAAAAAAGTTTTTCTTTTAATATCGTGAAACCTGATATCGTAAAACAAATTCCGATTAAAAGCAATAATGATTTTTTCATTTTTTTCTATTGCTGAAAACCGATGCGATTTGATTTGAAAATAAAACGGCTTCTTTCGACGGAGCAACAATGTTGTTCTCATTTACCAAATCATTTAATTCAATAAGTTTTCTCAGGTCAATATCAACATAAATATTTTTTTGCGGTTCAGCCAATAAATTAATTGTTTGTATTGAACTGAAAGGAAATTGGTAACCACCAATATGAAACTGAAACTCATTGTTGCGAGTCATGCATAGACTGCATTTACCTTCCAGTTTAAAATTGATGTATCCGTTTTGCCAAGTCCAGTACATTCCTTTTGTCGGGTCAAGATCACCACCCATTGCACCTGATACATTGGTAATGCTGTCAATTCCTAAATTGAATTTTATTTCGGTATAAGAAATATTGAGTGGCGGTTGTATCAAAATGCTTAATAGGTTTTCATTCGCATCAATTAAATGAAAGCTCTTTTGTTCTTCCCACATAACCTTCCCGTCATTAAGCAATTGTATTCCGGATATATAAAACCGTAATAAATCAAATTGAATACTATCGTTAATTCCTATTTGATAAAATGCAGGTTGATTAAAATCAATTACTGAATTTTTAAATAACGGATAAAATGAAACTGATATTTCATTGCTTTTTTGCGCCTGAGTATTTGAATAAATTGAATTTAAAAAAAGCAGGAAGACAACAATTCTGATTTTCATCTTTAAAAATTTTGTCATCTTGAAATTAATGGTTTTTACAAAAACAATTTTAGCTATAAAAGAGTGTTAAAAAATCAAGCTATGGCGAATTCACCATAGCTTGAAAATTAAATCAACTATTTTTTTAAACACTACTTTACAATAGTAACTTTCTCGCGAATGGAATTTGCTCCGTTTAAAATATGAATTACATATTCTCCGCTGTAAAGTTTTTTAGTGTCGAAATAAATTATGGTGCTGCCTGGATTAATGATTTTTTTATCAATCAGTTTTCCGGTGATATCAAATAACGAAATGTTAATGGGTTCAGTAGTTAAACCATTTGCCTGAATGGCTATAAAATCATTCGCAGGAATCGGGAATATTTTAATGTCATTTTCATTCAGAATATTTTCATTAACACCTGAGGCGGTAGAAGTATATACTGTTACAACTTCTGTAATTGAAGTAACCTTAGCCGCAGTTTTTACACCATAAAAAGTCGGACCAACAACATATGGATAAGCTGAATTCCAGTTTGCATCTACAGTAGCGAAGTAGCAATAGATTTCTTGCGGATATTCTGGTGTTACACAAAACCGACCATTGTGTTCATCTAAATAATCAGGATTGGAAGGATGACTTACAAACTCATAATCCTCTCTGAAATATCCTAAAGGATAAGTTGTGCTTACAGTAGGTCCATCAGGAACATTAGTACCATCAGCCCAATGTGTGCGTGTTGTAATATTTCTTAACTGATAGCCCGATTTCATTCTGGTAATTCCACCGGTTCCGTTAGTATTTAAATGAGCATAAGCGCCATAAATAGGAAAACCATCGTAAGCAAAACCAATCAATGGTGAATGCTGTGTGCTGTCTATTGCATATAATCCATCGGCTGCATATAAATTGCAAATGGTAGATATAACATTCAGGTCCAAATCAAACGCAGAAGGATTTTGATGATGGTGATAGTTTCCCATTGCAGGATGGCCTTTCGAACAATCGAAGCCTGGTTTCTCAGCAGGTATTGCATCACGCATCCAATATTGTGTTGCGCCCATTCCGCCCGGACAAGGAGGATTTCCTGGACCACCGCATAAAGCATTTGAGGCGCTATCCCATGCTACTCCATCTCTGTAGTCAAACAAGGCAACTCCATTAATAAATAGACCAATGTTGCCTCCAGTAGTCGCTGTTGAAGTCCCGATATTTTGCACAGGGTTTAGTGGAATTTTAAAAATTGCATTTTGTGTTGTTGCCAATGACGGATTTCCATCAAGGAAAGGACCAGTTGGATAAGCAGGTATTCCGTTTGCCCTCACATAAACCCAGCTTGTTGAGTACAAAACTGTTTTAACATTGGCGGAGTCATTATCCTGAATGACGGTTGAATTTCCGCTCACATAATGTTGTCCTTTTATTCCTGTTGTGTTTTGAATCCATGAACTGATGGCAGGATTTGTTTGAGCAAATACCAGTTGAGTACTTGCAATGATTAGCAGTGTGATGAATTGTTTTTTCATTGGGGAATTATTGTTGGTGAATTAATTTGATGATTGAAATTTTTGATGCTGATTTTATTTTGAGGAAATAAATTCCTTTGGGTAAAAGTGAAAAATCATTTGATGCTATTTCACTACCCGAAAAAATTATTTGCCCCACAGAATTACTTAGCTGGTAATTTTCTTTTTCAGTTTTGGATACGACATTAATGGTTGATGAAAAAGGATTGGGAAATACTTCATCATTATCAGTTGATAAAATTGCAGGAACATCAGTTTCAGGAAGCATGGTACAACTGTACGCCAATGGATTCAATTCAATTGGATTGCCAGGAGTTAAGGTCAATCCGTTGAATCCCGGATAGGTTGTTTCGTAAAGTGTGCATCTGAAAACTGAATTATTAGTAGGAGTTGTTCCTTGTGAAATTATTGAACCTGCTTGTCCGACAGGGCTTACATATTTCCACACAATATTTTCAGCGGTATCAATTTCAAAAAAATTTCCTTTCGGACCTTCACAAATTAATGTATGCCCATTTGTTAATCGTTGAGCCCCTGAAATATTCATTGCATAAAAACTGGTTGGAGTTGTTGCCTGATATGACCAATAAGCTGAAGAAGGTAAGTAGGATTGACCTACGCTTAATGAATAATCTCCATTACCATTAACAGGAGGCGCAATAATATCGATAGTAGAAAAATTTCCTGCGGGCCGACCAATACCATTATTGAATATCATAATGTTTCCTGCATCATTCAATCCACTCTCAATCCACTGAGGGTTGTGTTGGCCGAACAGTTTTTGATCTGTTGCAAGACCTCTGCCGTATGCTTCCGGATTTCCCCATCGATATAAAAAATCACCTCCCTTGTTGTGGGTGCCACCTGTGTGAGATACAGCTTGTGAAGTAGTGGTGCTATGATCAATGATGTAAAATTCATTTTGATTGTGTGCACTCAAAATAATCTGATCCAATGCAGCATTGTAATCAAGACCGTTACAGTGAAGCCAATCAGCTTGAGTGCCGAGATTGTAATTAAGATTTATTAATTCCGGATGATCAGCAACCACACCATAGTTTGGTTTTGTCTGATCGAAATCCTGAATCAAATGATCCCATGCACGCCATTCCCAAACCACATTTCCTCCGGATGCACCTACAGGTTGTAATTCAACAATTTTATCACTCCATACCACTGTTCCAATATTTGCAGGATTAGCACCAGCGGCAATTGCTTCGGCAGCAGTTTTTAAATCATACGAAATGGCTAATACATTTCCGTTTGGTAAAATTCTTATATCGTGATGCTGACATTCTGTAGAATTTGAAATGGTGTAGGTCCATGTAATATTTCCGGCCCAATCAAATCTTTCTATAATACCGCCTAAACCACCTGCATTGAATGTTGCATTATTAAGTTTCCCGGTTCTCAATAAAGATCCATCTTCCAGAAAATAACACGATTGACCCGGTTGATGAGTGCTGGTCCATGAATGATCCTGGTAGCCACATTTATCAATGAGATAAGTAGTATTTCCAAAATTCGGGGCGAACAAAACATATCCAATCTGTGAGCTGGAGATTTGTGGGAATAACCCAACTGTTTGTGCATTTGAAAATTGAATTGCAATAAGAAGAAATAAAATTGAAATTAATTTTTTCATTGAATTAGAATGTGAAAGGAATTTATTTTCGGAAATGAATTTGACAGCCAATTGATTTTGTTTCAGGAATAGAAACTTTTTTACTTTTTAATAATTCATCAACCGCGTCAGAAACATAATGATGTTGCACTTTATCCGGTTCTGCACCATTATCATCAATTGCTCCGCTGTATTTAATGGTCCAATTGTTTTTTTCTTTCCATAGAATAAATGCGTGTGGAGTTTTTTGCGCGCCGAAATTTTTTGCAGCCAATTGCTCTCCATCACATAGATAAGGAAAATTGAAATTTTCATTCTTGGCCTTTTCAATCATCTTTAAAAAGGAATCTTCGGCGTATGTAATGGTATCACTTGAACATATTGCAATTAGCGGTACGCCAAGGTTTTTATATTTTGAATTTAACCCGTTCAATCTTTCAGGATACAATTTTGCAAACGGACAATGATTGCAGGTAAAAACAATTATGAAACCTTTAGCGCTCGGATAATCTTTTAACGAAACAAAATTTCCACCTACATTTTTTAAATGAAAATCATAACTTGATTTATTGCCTTTGATACTGAATCCCAGGGACAAAACGCAAATGGCAACAAGGAGTGAAAAATCGAAAATATTTTTAATCATTTAACCAGTTTGTTTAATGTTTGAAGCGACATTGATTCGGAAAAAAATTTTTTATATTTTTTTTCATTGTTAAGAATCAGAGTTGCGGGTATTGAACCACTCCATTTTTTGTCAACCATGTTTATCCATTTATCAGCATTAGTCTCATCCAGTAAAAAGACAGGTACATTGATTTTAAATTTTTCAATTAGTTGCGGCAATGTCTTTATGGAATCTTTTTTCATATCCAAACTCACAAAAATCATTTTAACCTTTTCATTCTTGTGCTGATCTGAGAAGGAAACAAAATCAGGCAACTCATTCAGGCAAGGCAAACACCATGATGCAAAAAAGTGGATGAAGTATGTTGTGTCACTTTTATTTGAATATATTTTTTGCAACGAATTAAAATTTATTACTTGAGCATTTTGTGCATGAATTTTTTCAAAAGATGAAATAATGAGTATAAAAAAAAGACAAGTCAAATTTCTATTCAACAACAAATTTTTTAACAATTGTTTGTTTTGATTTTTCGTCAGTCAGTTGTAAAAAATAATTTCCCGAAATCAAATGACTGATATCAATTCCATTTTGAATTTTTGGCTGAGGAAGCATGTAAATTGTTCTTCCAATCGCATCGCAGATTTTTATGTAATAAACTTTTGTGGTTGGGTCATTTAATGCAATGAATAATTTATTAGTTGCCGGATTTGGAAATAAGGTAAAATCAAAAGAACCTGAAGAAAGATTATTCTCTGATGTCGAGGAAAAATCTTTAACAACAAATTGTCCCATCATTCCTTCATCTTCATGCAATGAAATGTGGCAATGAAACATAAAGGGATGAAGGCTGTCAGAATAATCTTCAAACTTCGCTATGAATTTCACAACTGAAGGAGTGTTTCCTGTTTTGCCCGGAATAAAAACAACATCTTTCCATCCTGCTTGCGCTGCAGCAGGAGCCGCACCGTTGACAGAAATAATATTGAATTCAACATCATGAATATGAAACGGATGCCCGAATACAGATGAGCTTGTTATTTGCCATATCTCAGTATTATTTAACGGCACTTCATATTCAATTTGATTAAGGTCAAATAATTTATGATTAAGTATAAATGCATTTGGCCCAAGAATCGGGGGATTGGTGACACCGGTACTATCACTAATCGTAAGTAGCCGGGTAATATTTGCGTCAGCAACATTTAATAAAACATTTGTATTTAGTGTTGTTGGTATTGTAGTGATAGGAGCCCCTGTTTGTGCTGTAATATTTAAATGAAGTATATTAAAATCTGCATGTCCAAGTGCATTTGCGAATGGTCCGTTCGGAAAATTTTCACCGCCCGCAATAAATCCGCTCAGTGAAGAATTATATGCTTTCAAATCAACAGAAGTTCCGGACTGACCGTTACAGTCTACCAGAATTTCAATTCTCTCCCCGGCATGTAATAAATATCTGTTCACTGAAACAGGCGCATCAAGTAAACCACCATCAGAACATATAACAGAGAAATTTCTGTTATCGCTGAAACCAATATTGTATGAGCGTTCAATGGCTGCATCTAAAATCCGAAAGCGAATAATTTGCGCCGGTACCGAATATTGCGGACGAAGAGTTCCATTTACAATCATACTGTCACCATATGGAACGATGGTAAATTGATTAGATGTATTGATATCGCGATCTGTTAAAACCAAGGGAATATCATCAACACCATATGTTCGTGGCAAAGCCAATGCTGATTCAATATCATCCCTGACAATGATTAAACCACCTAAACCTTTTGTGATTTGTTCTTCAGTCATCATATGCAGATGAGGGTGATACCAGTATGTTGCTGCATTATTAGTTACTTTCCAATATGGTTGCCAAACAGTTCCCGGTGGAATTACCTGGTGAGGTCCGCCATCCATTACTGCGGGCAAGTGCATTCCATGCCAATGAACAGTAGTTGAATCATTCAGATAACTATGAATGTTCATGTGAACAGTATCTCCTTTATGAAATATTAAAGTTGGTCCCCAGAAATTTCCATTTACTCCTGCAGTAATAGTTTGCTGACCGGTTAAAAGCTGTTTGAATGTATCCCTTAAAGCCAGATTGAAAGTTGTTCCTGATAATGTATCAGGTATCCAAAGGGTATTGAAAGATTGAGCAAAAGAATAATTTATTAGAGTTGAGGTTAGAATGATGAATAAATAAATTTTTTTCATGGCACTATTTTAAAATTTGGAAACTTGAAATTGCTTGATCAATATCGATTAATTAACCGTAATTAATCAAGGATTAAAGCAATAGTATTTCTCAAATTAAATTTGTCAAAATAGAGTAGGTAAAACGA
>BJGQ01000028.1:0-8846 GCA_014190575.1 Bacteroidota bacterium
GTTGCCGGTTCGTAATTATCAATCCACAAATTGCCAATGGGTTCTTTCAGTTCTCCGTTTATGTAGTTTAAAATTTTCATTTCAAAATCTTTTTACAATGAACCAGTTCTTCCACCATCAACCGGAATATTTATTCCGGTGATGTATGATGCAGCAGGTGACACAAGGAAAGCCGCAGCAGCAGCAACCTCCGCAGGAACGGCAAATCGCGCCATCGGAATTTCGGCTAACATTTCCTCTTCAATTTTTCCGGCATCCACTTTTAAATTGTTTGCGCGATTGCGGATTATTTCTTCGAGTCGTTCGGTTTTTGTTGCGCCGGGTAAAATATTATTTACTGTAATTCCGAATGGTGCTAACTCACCCGATAAAGTTTTCGACCAGTTGGCAACTGCAGCGCGAATGGTATTTGAAACACCTAATCCCTTAATCGGAATTTTCACAGAAGTAGAAATCACATTCACAATTCTCCCGTAACCCGATTGCTTCATTCCGGGAATTAATGCCATCGCCAGAATGTGATTGCACAACAAATGATTTTGAAACGCGCTGATGAATTGTTCTTCCTTCGCATCCGAAATATTTCCTGCTGGTGGTCCGCCGGTATTGTTTATCAGAATCTGGTACGAATAATTTTTCAGGTGATACTGAATAATTTCTTTCAACTCTGCCGGCTTACTGAAATCGCACAACAAAATATTGTGCTCTTGACCTGCATCTGTATTCAATTCCATTTTAGTAGCAATCAGTTTGTCTTCATTGCGTGCCACGAGTGTAACTGTTGCACCAAGTTCTGACAATGCAATCGCAATTGCTTTCCCGATTCCCTTACTGCTTCCGCACACAAGTGCATTTTTTCCTTTCAGCGAAAAATCCATATTCAAAATTTCTTGCGGCGAAGTTGGTAGTTTTTCGTCAGAAGCAAATAGATTCGTACTAATAAAATTTTTCTCATGCCCATTCAAAGAGCTTTCAATTTTAAAAAATGGATTGATGATAACCGTCACTTGCTGAAACCACCCGTTGGAAATAAGGTTGTTTACAAGGATGCTGACTTCATAATCATGGTGGTTGGCGGACCGAACTCGCGCAAGGATTATCATTTCAATGAAGGCGAAGAGTTCTATTACCAGCTCGAAGGAAACATTGTAGTCGGCATTCAGGAAGATGGAAAAGCAGTGGATATACCCATCAACGAAGGAGAAATTTTTATGCTGCCACCGCGCACTCCGCACCAGCCGCGCCGCGGGCCAAACACTATTGGTTTAGTGATTGAACACAAAAAACACAATCACGAAAAAGACGGACTGAACTGGTTTTGCGAAAAATGCAACAACAAACTCTACGAAGAATATTTTGAACTGAAAGATATTGAAAAAGATTTCGGCGCAATCTTCGATAAATTTTATGGTAGTATTGAATTACGCACATGCAAAAATTGCGGGCATGAGATGGAGCCGCCGAAGAAATTGGGATAATTATTTTTATTATTCATTTGAATAAAAATTTTTTGGGAGAAAATTTTTCAATCAATTACATCTGGCCAAATTAAAAGCATGGAACCAGGTTGGTTACATTTGTTTGAAATGAAAATGAATTCTGCCAATCACCCAGAATGAAGAAATCTATACTTATTATTTGCACTATTATTTTATCTCAATTCAATTTTGCGAAAGCGCAAGTGACTACAGACAGTTTATATATTTTGCCCAATCCAATTTGCCAGGATTTAACTATTCATTACAACCTTGTAAGTAACGATACCGTTTCACTGAATATTTTTGATGTTACAGGTAGAATTGTTCATTTATTTTTTTCTAAAAAACTTCAGGGCGCAGCATTTTATACCATTCAATTCAATGCTGATTCGCTTCAACCAGGAGTGTATATTATCAATCTTGATTATGGCTTTAATCATACTATAGCAAGAAAAATTGTTAAAGAGTGTGATGCAAATTTTCAAGACACTATTACAGTTGCAGAAAAATTAGCGGTCTATCCAAATCCTGTTGAATCAGAAATTATTATTGAAACAGCAGGAACAGCCCTGCAGCAAATTGTAATCACAGATATTTCAGGAAGAGTATTGCAGAAAATAAATTCAGAAACTCAGAATGAAATTATCAATATGAATGTGAGTTGGCTTCATCCAGGCATTTATTTTATCCCCATTTTTCTTGCTGATGGAAAAGAGAAGGTGATGAAGTTTGTAAAAAAATAAATCGAAAAAATTTTCGTGACCAAGAAGTTCCATCCCGCCAAAGGCGGATGGAACTTCTAATTCAATAAAATCTATTCCTGAAAATAAACGCGCTTCACTCTTCGCGAGATACCCGTCATTACTTCGTAAGGAATGGTGCCGCTTTTTTCTGCGATAGTTTGAAGCGGTAGTTCTTCTCCGAACACAATTACTTCGTCGCCTTCTTCCACCCCGGCAATAGCTGTTACATCGAGCATGGTCATATCCATACATACTTTGCCGATGATTTTTGCGAATTTATTTTTCACCAGCATTTGACCCACACCATTGCTTAGGCGGCGGCTTAATCCATCAGCATAACCGATTCCCACAGTGGCAATGATTGTATCGTGTTCCGTTTTTCCTGCGCGGTTGTAACCAACAGTTTCGCCTGCTTTCAAATGTTTGATTTGTGATACACGGGTTTTTAATGTGCCAACGGGCTTTAGTTTCTCTTGTAGTTTTTTACTTGAATCAATTCCATACAACCCAAGACCGAGGCGCACCATTTCAAATTGCGCATGTGTGAAACGCGTAATACCTGATGAGTTAAGTATGTGACGGCTGACAGGATATTTCAGTTTACTGCTGATGCGTGCGCTGAGTTTTTCAAAGGTTGCGATTTGCGTCTTTGTGTAATCATCAAGTGTAACATCTTCACTTGCTGCTAAGTGAGAAAAAATAGTTTGAACTTGTAGTGCAGAATTTTCGGTGAGCAATTGAATGACTTCATCCAATTCATTTTCTTCAATGCCAAGACGGTGCATACCGGTTTCGAGTTCGATGTGAACAGGATAACCCTTCGGATAATTTTCGTGATGATTTTGTGCGATGCTATTGAACTGCCGCAATGCGCGCATGTTATACATCTCCGGTTCGAGTCGGTAATGAATGAGGTCTTCGTAACCACCCGCTTCCGGATTCATCACCATGATAGGCATCGTGATTCCCGCTTTACGCAACTCGACTCCTTCGTCTGTATATGCAACGGCGAGGTAATCTACTTTGTGCTGCTGTAACACACTCGCGATTTCAAAACTTCCGCTGCCATACGAATATGCTTTCACCATCACCATCATTTTGGTTTCGGGTTTCAGCAACGACTGATAAACTTCGAGATTTTGTGCAAGGTGATTGAGGTTGATTTCGAGAATAGTTTCGTGAGCCTGCTGTTCGAGTTTTTTACTGATGCGCTCAAACTCAAATGAGCGCGCGCCTTTGAGCAGAATGGTTTCGTCTTTGAAATTTTCGGTTTGAAAATCTTTCAGAAACTCTTCGGTGCTCTGATAAAATTTTGATTCAAGATTAATTTTATCAGTAAAATGTTGTTGCTTTTTGAAAATTGATTTTCCGATTCCGATAATGCGGTTCACACCTTTCGTCACCACCATTTGCGAAACTTCTTTATACAATTCATCATCCGACATTCCGGATTGAAGAATATCAGATAAAATTATTGTGCGGCGATTGTGTTGCTTTTGCTGATTGAGAAAATCCATAGCGATGTTCAATGAATTCAAATCGCTGTTGTACGAATCATTGATGAGCGAACAATTATTGATTGCATCCTTCATCTCCAATCGCATTGCAATTTTGTTCAACCCCAACATGCGCTGCGCAATAATTGCCGAATCAATTTTCAGATACATCATCAGCATCCAGCAATTGATTCCGTTTTCGATACTCGCATCATCAATGAACGGAATACTGAAATTATAATTCTTGTCTTTTATCTGCGCATCTATTTCAGTAAAGGTTCCGACTTTATGAATTGAATTTATAATAACATCAGCATCTAAATTTTTTCTTGTCCACGAAAAAGTTTTGAAGCCATCGAAATCAGAATCTGCTTTTTTCATTCTGTCACGGGCAGTAACGAGGCACTCATTGATGTCAAGGTAATCTCTGCAGAAAATAACAATTTCAGCGCGTGTGAACAGCCGTAGTTTCTCATTTACTTTTTGACGAATGTCAAGAAAACCTTCATTGTGTGCGCCGCCAATGTTGGTGAAAATTCCAATGGTGGGTTGAATAATTTTTTCAAGATTTCCCATTTCATCGGGCTGCGAAATTCCGGCTTCGAAAATACCGAGGTTGTGGTAAGGTGCAATTTGCCAGACCGATAACGGAACACCGATTTGCGAATTATAACTTTTGGGTGAGCGAACAATGTTGTAATCAGGTTCGAGCAACTGGAAGAGCCATTCTTTCACAATTGTTTTTCCGTTGCTTCCCGTAATTCCGAAAACTGGAATATTAAAAAGCTTGCGATGCGCCGCAGCAAGATTCTGTAATGCGACAACAGTGTCTTTTACTGAAATGACATTTGCATCAACAAACGGTTTTGTTTCAACTCCTTCAGAAATAACAAAACACCGTACACCTTTTTTATATAAATCGCTGATGAACTGATGACCGTTTCGCCTGTCGCCCTTGATGGCAAAAAATACTGTTGTTTCCGCTACGGTGAGTTTGCGACTATCGAGTAATAAATTTTCAATTGAAACCTGCTGACCTTTTTGTACCAATTTGCCCCGCATCATTTTGGCTAACTGCTCCGCTGTGTAATTTTTTAAATTCATATTTCGCATGGCGAAGGTAATTTTCGAATTCAATAGCTGATGAAATGTTATCAGGAAAAATTAAAATGTTGAAAAAATATTTGAGCCACCGCATTCAAGATTTTTATAAAATAAAAAAGTCCGCGATGTGCGGACTTTTTTTATTTCAAACTGAAATTATTTTTTAGAGATTAATCTTCAACACCATTCCCGGTTGCAGGTGCGACCATTTTGATGGAGAGTTGGCAGCTTTTATTTCAGCAACTGTTACACCACTGTATTTATTCGCAATTGCCCAAAGTGAATCGCCGGATTTTACTTTGTAATAAATAGTTTTTGTTCCTGCTGAAGTTGAAGCAGTAGATATAGAAGTTGTGGTAGGTTTTGTTATTGAAGTAGTAGTGGTAGTTTTTACTCCACTGGTTGTATGCGATTCGCTGTATCCATTGCCACTGTATATTTTTATTTTCTGTCCTGCATAAATCATGTTGTTATGAATCACATTCCACGATTTTAATTGTGCAACCGTGCATTTATTTTTTGATGCAATCAAACCCAATGACTCACCACTACGAACAGTATGCGTGTAGTAATTTCCCTTTACCCCGTTGTATGAAGTATAATTTTTTACCAAACAATTTTTAGAGGCGCAAACAATTGAATCTTTCATGGCATCGTACACACAAAATTTATCTGATGGAAGTTTTAATGCATAGGGCTCGTTAAATGCTGGTATAACATTGGTACGCAAACCCGGATTTAAAAATTTCACCAGGTCAACAGATAAGTTAGTGTACTTGGCCACTTGTTCACAACTTAATTTCTGATACACATCAACAGTTGAAATTTCACATACGCTTTGTTCTGGTTCTCTCACCTGCAAATCATGTGCGTAATAAAAATTCATTACATACATCGCAGCAACAAATGCAGGAACATATGAGCGCGTTTCTTTTGGAAGGTACTTGCTGATTGACCAGAAATCCATTTTGCCACCTGACATTGCAATAGCCTTGTTTACATTTCCCGGACCACAGTTATAAGAAGCAATTGCTAAAAACCAATCACCATAAATGTTGTATGAGTTTTTCATGTAGGCAGCCGCACCTTCTGTAGATCTGATAATATCTCTGCGTTCATCCAGGTAAGAGTTTACGGTTAAGTCATAAACCTTTGCGGTTCCAGGCATAAACTGCCATAATCCAACTGCACCTGATTTTGAAATAGCCATTGGATTTAATGCAGATTCTATAATAGCCATGTATTTTAAATCGGCAGGCACTCCATTTTCAACTAAAATTTTTTCGAAAATCGGAAAGTAAAATTTACTTAATCCCAGCATTCTTTCTACCTGATCGCGCTTGCGTAAAGTATAGAGGTCAATGAATTTTTTCACTTCTTCATTATAAACAAGAGGCATTACGGTATTAAAAGATTTTATTCTCGCATCATAAACTGAATCCTGAAAAGTAGGGAAACGGTTATAATTGTTTTCGCCATAAGTTTCCATGATTAACGAATCGAGTGAATTGTCCACTGCATTGATACTATCCATTCCATTATTAATAAATGGAGCAGGAGAAATAGTGGTGTTAATGCTGTTGAGCGGTTGCTGAGCATAAGTGCTCAAACTGTTCAAAGTGCAGCAACCAAAGGCGAAGAGAAAGGTTGTGGCAAGTTTTTTAAAGTTGGTCAGCTTCGTCATTACTGTTTCAATTTTTGTTTACACAGGTTAAAAATTTTAATGCTCGCAAATTAGCTATCTGATTCAATTAAACAAGAACTCAAAATCATGCATTTTATTATTGGGCAAACTGATTGTCTACAAAAGTTACCTAATGCAAAAATTGTATTACGATTCAGTTCGGGATTTGTTTTGGATGTAAGACGAAGTTTTGATGGTGTTTATTGTTTCGATAAACTTTTTGTTTTTGCTTTTTGGTGCTCGATTGCAAATGAAGCACAACAGAGAGTTGGATGATTGAATTATTTGGTGAAAATTAAATACTTCTCTTTATAAAATTACTCAACATGATAATCCACAACTTTATAGTTAGTGGTATCGTTCAGCGCTTTAAATTGAATGATTCCTTTTCCTTTAGCAGTATAATATCGCATGTTGCGTGAATTATTGTTGTGGTTATACAGTACATCGGAAACCACAACAGTATCAAAGGTGAATGAGTTAATGGTGTAGTGATCGAGCACATCGGAAATGATAACTGTGTCTGCATTATCATTTATAAAATGATTTCCAACAACAAACGGATAAACCATGTAAAGCGATTGATTAAAAGAATATCCACCCTCACCATAATACTTCCCAAAAGTATTTATTTGAAAAACCCCATCAATAACATGAGCGGGTTCGGTTGAAATAGTTAAACCGTTAAAAGCAGGATAAGATGAATATGGATACGGAACCTCCCAGAAAAATTGCAGTTGTTCGTACGCAGCTTTATAATAATCGTTTATATAAACAAAACTGTCGTTTTTAATATCACTGCATTCGTGTGTGTACTCATTGCCTGAAATACTATCCTGAAATACCCAATAACTTCCCGCTTTAAAATTGAAAAATGTTTTAACCTCTTGCGGAATATAGGTGATTGGTGCGCGACCGATTTCTATTTTGCAGGAAAGAAAAATGAAACAGAAAGAAAACAGCAGGAGGCTTATTTTTTTTATCATGAATGCTGTTTATTGAATCATAAATTTTATACCTGCCTGAAAAGGTGGAGCAAAACCAATTCCATTCTCCCCTTTTTTAGTACTGATATTAGCTGTAATAAAAAACGGAACTGCTTTTGCGTTTTTAAAACTGAATTGAACGGATGGAGAAATAAGCATGGCATAAGGAGCATACACACGATATAAAATTCCTTCGTTGGCATTGAACTCTTCCTTTGTTTTATCTTTAAAAATTCCTGAAGTTCTTATTGTCAGAAAAGTATTACTCGATTCTCCTTTAAAGCAATAACTGAATTGAACAAAGGGAACATTGTAGCGGGCATGATTAGATTCCGAATACTCTGGCTCAAATGATTTTAGTTTGAAACCCTCTTCATCCATTTTTTCATATGCCCACCCAGCAGAAATATCTATCATATTTCCATTTGCAATTCTTTTAAAATACCCTCCAAGTGCGTTCGCAGAAAACGATGTAAAATTTCTTGCTGTGTCCTGAAAATAATAAGGGAATTCTTTCGCATCAACCTGACCTCCAACTCCCACATAAATATGCTTAGAAAAACTATGCGCAACTGCTAAATGCAGATTCAGCATATTTTGTCTCAGCAGGGTTTCTGTAATCAGAACCCTGCGTTTTATCGCTCACAAAATAACCAAAAACAAAAAGCCCGAAGAAAATCTTTATTTCAACTCTTCCCCCAACTCGTTCCATCCTTTCCATCCTTCAGTTGAATTCCTGCTTTCAATAATTCATCGCGGATAATATCGGAAGTGGCGAAATCTTTTTTCTCACGCGCTTGCTTGCGAAGAGAAATAACCAGTTGCATCACATCATCCATGTTTGAATTGTCGGCGGCGCTTTCGTCTTTCAAACCAAGAATCACTTCGGTGAAATCATAAAAAGTTTTTTTCAGCAACTGAAAAGTTTCAGGTGTAACACTCATTTGCTGCTGTCCGTTCTTCCATGCATTTATTTTTCCGCTCAGCTCAAACAGCGTTGCCATCACCATCGCCGTATTCAAATCATCATTCATCTGGTCGTGCAGATCAGCGATTAATTTTTTCACAGCTTCATCTTCTTTTCTGAAACTCTCGGAGTCGGCAGTTCCCCTCTCCTTAGGAGAGGGGTCGGGGGTGAGGCCTTTCAAAATCGCATTTGCATTCATCAATCGCTGCAATCCTTTTTCCGCCGCCTGCAATCCCATATTGGTGAAATCAAGTGTACTGCGATAGTGAGTTTGTAAAATGAAAAAGCGAACGGTCATTGGAGAATATGCTTGTTCGAGTAAAGCGTGTGCGCCGGTAAACATTTCGTTCAGCGTAATGGTGTTGCCATAACTCTTTCCCATTTTTTT
>BJGQ01000028.1:9519-40415 GCA_014190575.1 Bacteroidota bacterium
AGGTAACGAAACACCACATCGAAAGTGATGTAGGGTCTTGCGTGACCAAGGTGTGTTTCGCCGCTCACAGTGGGTCCACACACATACATGCCAACATGCGGCGCGTGCAGCGGTTCAAATATTTCTTTTTCTCGTGTGAAACTGTTTGTAATAGTAAGTTGACTCATAACAGGTGCGAAAATAATTTTGTTTTGCCAGTTGGAAATACTTCAGCAACTATAAATACAAAACAAAAATATCGGGTTGTTCGTAATAAGCCCCATTCACATTATTTCCGTTAGTATAAACCATCGCGGTCGGAGTGAAAGATTATTTAATCTTGAATAAGTAATAGTCTTCGGCTTATTGCTGCATTAATTCATAATTATTTAACCAATTTTAATTCATGATAAAAAATTCAAAGTTCCTTGCTGCTGCTTTCATTATAATGATGGTGGCAATTAATTTCTCTTTTGCCCAAAACACCAATAACATTTCAAAGTGGATACAGCAGGTTACTTCTACTCCGCGGGATGAAGTGTTTCCTTCTTACAAAGTATTTAATTCTGATTTACGCGAAAAAAAGATTGACCCGGTTTTCGGCGAAATGGAAAAAGTTTCTTTGCTGTCCGATGCACTTAATTCGGTTATTACTGATGAACCCGCAACAATGGAGCTGGAAATACCTTCTGTAAATAATTCATCTGTCATTTTACAATTAGCGGAAGTAAACATTCTGACATCAGATTTTAATGTCGGAACAAAATCATCTTCAGGAACAAAGGGCTTTAATTATAAAGCCGGGGTTTTTTATCGTGGCATAATTAAGGGCGATGAAAATTCAACTGCTACTATAAGTTTTTTTCAAAATGAAATGATTGGCGTGTTTTCGAATAGCGAAGGAACATTTACCATTGGAAAATTAAATGATGAATCGGAAGATTATGTGATTTACAATTCCACAAAATCAAATTATCATCCTGTGATGAATTGCGAAACAGATGATTCAAACTACCAGATTGAATTAAATTCTATCGATCGCGGAGTTGGCTGCAAAGAGGTTTCGGTTTATTTCGAATGTGATTACCAGATGTATTTAGACAAAGGAAGCGATGTGACCAATGTGGTAAATTATGTAACCGGATTATTTGGTCAGGTTGCAACCATGTATGCCAATGAAAATATTGTTGTGACACTTCAATCAGTTTATGTGTGGACTGCGGCAGATCCTTATGTAGGATTAACAACAGCCAGTTCAATTCTTTCTCCGTTTGCTTCTGCACATTCTCCGTTCACTACCGCCAATCTCGGGCATTTTTTAAGTACAAGAAGTATTGGAGGTGGAGTAGCCTGGCTGAATGTATTGTGTTCGCAATATTCAAACTTTGCTGTAAGCGGAATTTATAATTCATACAATACTGTTCCAACTTATTCATGGAGTGTTGAAGTTATCAGTCATGAAATGGGACATAACTTCGGTTCACCGCATACACACAGCTGTTCATGGACAGGCGGTGCTTTGGACGATTGTGGTCCTACTGCAGGTTATCCGACAGAAGGAGGTTGTGCAAATGGTCCAACTCCGGTTGGTGGCGGAACGGTTATGAGCTATTGCCATCTTGTTGGTGGTGTTGGTATTAATTTTAACAATGGATTTGGTACACAACCTGGTGATTTAATAAGAGCAAGAACAATTGCAGCAAATTGTGTTAATGCAGTCGGAACCCTTCCTTCAGGATTATCTGTTTCAGGTTTGAGTGCAAGCACAGCAACACTGAGCTGGAATCCGGTTGTGGGTGTAACTAATTATACCGTTGAATATAAAACTGCCGCTTCAACTATATGGACTTCAGCTGGGAATACTTCTTCCACCTCTATGCCTTTATATAATCTCGTTGTGAATACTGCTTACAACTGGCATGTGAAAACTGATTGTTCAAATTTTACTGCCAATGGAAATTTCACCACATCAAATTATACTTGTGTTAGACCAACTAATTTAACCACTACGAATATTACCACAAACAGTGCGCAGTTAAATTGGACAGGTATTGCATCCGCAACAAGTTATGTTGTTCAATACAGACTATCAGTTACTACAACATGGACCACTGCCGGAGTTACCACAAGTACAAATTATCCGTTAACAGGTTTGTATGGTTCAGCAACTTACAAGTGGAGAGTAAAAGCAAACTGTTCGCAATACACGGGCATCGCATCTTTTTCTACTCCACTTACATCGTGTATAAAACCAACAGGATTATCAACGCAATACATCGGAGGCACATGGGCTTACTTAACTTGGACAGCTGTTTCAGGTGCCGCTTATTATTCAGTTTACTATCGTGTAACAGGAACGCCAACATACATTTTAGCAGGAACAACTTTTTACAACAACTTTTATATTTCAGGTTTAACACCAAGCACTTCATATGACTGGCGCGTTAAAGCAAATTGTTCTGCTGCAAGTATTGTAGCAGTGTTTGTTACCACTGCAGATACCGGACAAGGAGGAACAGGTGGAAATAGTTTTGTGCAGGATTTTGATTTTTATCCAAACCCGGTTGCGCAACAATTAATAGTTAAACAAAAAGAAAAAACCGATTTGTCGGTAGTAATTACAGTTTCAGATGTATTGGGAAGAATAATTATCAGCCAAGATGCAACCAATCTTGAACTGAATACTACAAATTATAAATTGGATGTGAGCTCACTAACTTCTGGTGTTTATTTTATTTCGTTGCGAGATGAAAAAGGAAATAAACAAGTAAAGAATTTTATTAAGGAATAGTTTTTTAGTCTTTAGTTTTTAACTATTGATTTTTAAATAATTTTTAATTCGAAAGCCGCTCTCAGTTTTGAGAGCGGCTTTTTTATTTTTATTTTATTGAGAAATTATCAGAAAAAAATCCTGATTAATCATTAGAAATATTTATTGATTCAAATCTTTCAGGTACTTAACTCCTTCAGCATTTATTTTCCTGTAATTCACATTGCTGTTTAATACGAATGCTGCATAATTACAAGTGTCGGCAATAGCGAATTCAACATCCAATAAATCTTTTCCATTCGATTTATATTTTAAAACTCCGTCGTAACCACAGTCTTTTTTTTTCGGTTCTGCTTTTTCTATATATGAAGAAATATTATCAATAGTTGTTTTATCGGTAATGTCTATTTGAACCGGGTCAGGTTTATTCTTATCATGCGAATAAAACTGAATCACCAGCTCATCAGCCTGATCCTGAATTCCGCCAAACCAGAACTGTGTGCAGGAGGAAAATTGTAAAGTGAAAAGTGAAAAACTAAAAATGAAGAATAATTTCTCTGCACTAAAATTTTTTAACCTTTTGAATTTTAACTTCTGATTCTCATTAAGCATACAATGGAAATTGCTTCATGAATTTATTTACTTCACTTTTTACAGAGGCAATTGTTGCTTCATTATCAGCATCCATCAAAACTATGTTTATCCATTCAGCAATAAGATCCATGTGTTGTTCCTTCATTCCTCTTGAAGTGATAGCAGCGGTTCCAATGCGAATTCCTGATGTAACAAACGGAGATTTATCATCATACGGAACCATGTTTTTATTCAAAGTGATTTCAGCACGCACCAAAGTGTTCTCCGCTTTTTTACCTGAAATATTTTTGTTGTGAAGGTCAATCAGCATTAAATGATTATCGGTTCCGCCACTTACAATTTCAAATCCGCGAACCGTCATTGCTTTCGCCAATGCCTGTGCGTTCTTAATTATTTGACCGCAATATTCACTGTATTCAGGTGTGAGTGCTTCGCCAAACGCAACTGCTTTTGATGCAATCACATGTTCGAGGGGACCACCTTGCGTACCCGGAAAAACAGCACCATCAATTATAGAACTCATCATTCTCACTTCACCTTTCGGTGTGGTTAAGCCAAACGGATTTGGAAAATCTTTTCCGATTAAAATAATTCCACCACGAGGGCCACGCAATGTTTTATGTGTAGTAGATGTAACGAAATGACAATGCGGTAACGGGTCGCTCAAATATTTTGTAGCAATCAAACCCGCAGGATGCGCGATGTCGGCCATTAGCAATGCACCAACCTTATCGGCTATGGAGCGGAAGCGCGGATAATCATAATCTCGCGAGTAAGCAGATGCACCGCATATTATAAGCTTTGGTTTTTCTTCCATCGCTATTCGCTCCACTTCATCCATGTTAATGCGACCTGTTTCCTTTTCCACTCTGTAAAAAGATGGCTTGTAAGTTTTACCTGAAAAGTTTGCAGCCGAACCGTGTGTGAGATGACCACCATGCGCTAAATCCAAACCGAGAATTTTATCGCCCGGCTGTAATACTGCGAGCATCACTGCTGCATTTGCCTGCGCTCCTGAGTGTGGTTGCACATTCGCATACTCGGCACCGAATAGTTGCTTGATTCTATCAATGGCTAATTGCTCTACTTTATCAACTACTTCGCAACCGCCGTAATACCTGCGGCCGGGATAACCCTCAGCATATTTATTGGTGAGGCAGGTGCCCATTGCTTCCATCACCTGCTTGCTCACAAAATTTTCAGAAGCAATTAATTCAATGCCGTGCCGCTGCCGTTCTAATTCATCGCCGATTAGACCAAAAAGTAAATTATCTCTTTGCATGATTTTTTATTAGCGCGCTAAAATAACCACCGCAATTAATGCAGTAAGATAATTTCAACTTTTCATTCAACAGGTGTATCAATCGAAGGTGGTTCCACTTTTATAGCATCAGCAGGAATATTTATTGGCTGATTTATTTTTTTTCGGTCAATCAAAAAAACAACGAAACAAATTCCGGCAACCAAACCACTTAATAATAAACTCAGCCAGTAGCCCGCCAGATATTTAATATTCAATTCCACTTTAAAAAGTGAATTGGTGTAGGAGTATTCGCTGTTCATGGAAAGCTGCAAACCAATCAATGAAATAACCGCAGCAGCCGATGTCACCAAATGAATTATTGTTCCGAAACGGCGCAACACTACACCTACAATTATTCCAATTGCTGTCATAGCAAAGGCAATTATAGCCCATGGGTTTGGTGGAATATTTTTAGTCTGTTGCTGTGGGTCGCTATATTCACTTATTTCTTTTTCTAAACCGGCTTGCTTTGCAAATGCCATTACATCGGCTTTTGTCATTTCTTTTCCGCGTAATAAATCTTTGCCACTGAGTTTTAAATACGAAACATTGTTGCAACTGATTTCGGCAAACGGAAAAAGGAAACAGATGAGCACAAGCGCCAGCATTGCGGTGGTAATTGTATTGGAATTGAATTTCATTTTATAAAGTTGTGGCTTCAAAGTTCACAGAAAATTTCAAATGTTGAGAAAAGAAGTTTTCTGTAAATAAATTTGAACTCAATATACAAAGCAGTTGTTCGTCAAACACATAAATTGAAAATGGAAAAAATGAGAATAGGAATTGTTTGTTATCCGACATATGGCGGAAGTGGTGTGGTGGCAACTGAATTGGGAAAAGCATTAGCGCAGAAAGGTCATGAAGTACATTTCATTTCGTATCGCGTGCCTGCACGATTGGATTCGTTTGTCGAGAATATTTTTTTTCATGAAGTAAATTTTGCCGACTATCCGTTGTTCGAACGCGCACCTTACGAATCGGCGCTCACCAGTAAAATTGTTGACACAGTGTTACACGCGAAGCTCGATATATTGCATGTGCATTATGCCATTCCGCACGCTGCAACTGCCTACTTCGCGCGCGAAATTCTGAAGACAAAAAATATTTATCTTCCCTACATAACTACTCTGCACGGAACTGATATTACACTCGTTGGAAAAGATGCCACCTACGAACCGGTCGTAACTTTTTCCATTAACAAATCAGATGGTGTTACATCGGTTTCTGAATTTCTAAAAGAAGAAACTTACAAGGGTTTTCCCATTGATCAGGAAATAAAAGTCATCACTAACTTTATTGACCTCGACCGTTTTCACAAAGCGAAGAAGGAACATTTTAAAAAAGCGATTGCACCGCTCGGCGAAAAAATTCTGATTCATACCTCCAATTTCCGACAGGTAAAACGCACCGATGATGTGGTGAAAATTTTCAAAAAAGTTTTGGATAAAATTCCATCAAAATTATTGTTGGTTGGCGATGGACCTGAACGGCAAACCATGGAGCAATTATGCAGAGATATGGAAGTAATGGATCATGTTCGCTTTCTTGGTAAGCAGGAAGCAGTTGAGGAATTATTGGCAGTAAGCGATTTGTTTTTATTTCCATCTGAAACTGAAAGTTTTGGATTGGCTGCTTTGGAGGCAATGGCTTGCCAGGTTCCGGTTATAAGTACAAATGCAGGTGGAATTCCCGAAGTAAATATTGATGGTGTAACAGGTTACATGAGTGCTGTGGGAGATGTGGATAGCATGGCTGAAAATTCCATCAACTTATTATTGGATGAAAACAAATTGAATCTGTTCAAACAAAATGCGCTGAAGCAGGCGCATGAATTTGATGTACATAAAATTCTTCCAGAGTACGAAGATTTTTATCGCCTGGTGATTGAACGAAGTAAGGTGGAGCAACTCTGATTTTTGAAACCCCAAAGAACAGTTGAATAATAGAACCACCGAACATCAGAACAACTGAATTTTTTTATACTTCTGATTTCATTATTCAAATGTTCTAATGTTCAATTATTTTTTAGTTTATGCGTGGCTAATAATTTTTGAAGCAATTCAGTATTCACAAAGAATGTTTTTCTTTGACCATAATTTATTTACAGCACATGCACGCAGGTAAAATTGATATTCATACACACATCATTCCCGAACAGGTTCCACGGTGGGCTGAGAAATTTGGTTATGGCGGTTTCATTCATCTCGAACATCACAAAGAATGTTGCGCGAAGATGATGATTGACGATAAATTTTTTCGCGAGATAGAATCAAATTGCTGGGACCCGAAAGTGCGCATGCACGAATGCGATGAACACAAAGTTGGTGTGCAGGTGCTGAGTACTATTCCGGTGTTGTTTCACTACTGGGCAAGGGCACAGGATGCAAATGACACTTCGCGATTTTTTAACGACCACATTGCAACCGTTGTAAATAATTATCCAGATCGCTTTATTGGTTTAGGAACTCTACCGTTACAGTCACCCGAATTAGCAGTGAAAGAATTAGAGCGTTGCGTGAAAGAATTGAAATTGCCGGGAGTAGAAATCGGTTCGCACATCAACGACTGGAATCTGAATGCCCCTGAATTATTTCCGGTATATGCAGCTGCCGAAGAATTAGGTGCTGCAATATTTGTACACCCATGGGACATGATGGGAAAAGAAAAAATGCCGAAGTACTGGTTGCCGTGGTTAGTGGGAATGCCTGCCGAAACTTCACTCGCTATCTGCAATATGATTTTTGGCGGAGTATTTGAAAAATTCCCGAAACTGCGCGTTGCGTTTGCGCATGGCGGCGGAAGTTTTCCTGCTACATTCGGAAGAATAGAACACGGATTTAAGGTGCGACCTGATTTGGTTGCGGTTGACAATACTAATTCACCAAGAAATTATCTCGGAAAATTCTGGCTCGACTCATTGGTACACGATTCTGATATGCTCAACATAATTATTAAAATGATGGGCGACGATAAAGTTTGTTTAGGAACTGATTATCCTTTTCCGTTAGGAGAATTATTTCCCGGGAAATTAATTGAGAGCATGAATTTTTCTGAAAGTGTGAAAGAAAAATTAGTTAGGGAGAATGCGCTTGCGTGGCTTGGCCTTTAACTAATCAATTAACCTCCCTATCGCTTTAAACCGTTCAAAAACTTTTAGTGTATGCGGTGCCTGTTCTAATTCTTCTGTTAAATCCTGACCTGCCCAATGTTCGTAGTGGCGACCGTTTCGCCAGAGGCGGCTGTCGGTTACATCGTAAATAATTTTTTGAAACGCAATCCATATTTCAGGTTTGTCTTGTCCGTTTCGGAGTGCGAGTTGCGAGCGAGTATAGGTGGGAAGAGTTTCTGAATTCATTTTGTGTTACTGTAAAATAATATCGCTGACAAAATCCTTCGACAAGCTCAGGATGACATTGACGCTATTTTATGTTGTCAGTCTGAGCCTGTCGAAGACTGTTGCAATTTAAACGATTAACTTTCTTCTGCGTGAATCATAAAAATCATAATGATCTGCGTTCTATCCAAGCAAATTATTTTTCAAAAGATATTCAGCAATCTGCACGGCATTAGTCGCAGCGCCTTTGCGAAGATTATCAGAAACAATCCAGCAGTTAAGCGAGTTTGCAAGCGATTCATCACGGCGGATTCTTCCGACAAACACATCATCTTTTCCATGCGCATTAACCGGCATCGGATAAATTTTATTTGCAATGTCATCCTGCACTGTTACACCTGAAGTATTGCTGAGAATTTTTCTCACTTCGGTTAAATCAAAATCATTTTCGAATGTAATGTTCACTGCTTCGCTGTGCCCGCCTATCACCGGCACACGCACACAAGTTGTAGTGAGCGCGATGCTGTTGTCCATCATAATTTTTTTTGTTTCGTTCACCATTTTCATTTCCTCTTTTGTGTATCCACTATCAAGAAACACATCCACCTGTGGTAAACAATTCAAATCAATCTGGTACGGATAAGCCATTTCGCCATTTACATTATTGCGTTCGTTCATCAACTGATTCACGGCGGCTTTTCCGGTTCCGCTTACCGATTGATAAGTGGAAACCACAATTCTTTTTATCTGATATTTTTTGTGCAGCGGATTCAGCACCATCACCAATTGAATGGTAGAACAATTCGGGTTCGCAATAATTTTATCTGTAACAGTCAGAATCTGTCCGTTAATTTCCGGTACAATTAATTTTTTTTCGGGATGCATTCTCCACGCGGAAGAATTATCAATCACTGTTGTTCCGACTTCGGCAAACTTTGGTGCATACTCCAATGAAACACTTGAACCGGCGGAGAACAATGCAATTGCAGGTTTTATTTTTACGGCATCATCAATAGTTATAATGGAATATTCTTTCCCGCGGAAAGAAATTTTTTGACCTACAGATTTTTCAGAAGCAACAGGAAGTAGTTGATCAACGGGAAAATTTCGTTCCTCTAACACTTTTAACATTTCTCTTCCCACCATTCCGGTGACTCCAATAACCGCAACTTTCATTAAAAAATAATTTCTGCGAATTTACTCTCACATAATTTGAATCGCGTTGCTTAATATTGAATTCATTTTCAACACCATGAAATCCATATTCCAAAAAACATTTTTGCTGCTCGTATTTTTTCTGCCGAAAATTCTGTTCGCACAAGTCAACGATAATTTTAACGACAATGATTTTACAGCGGGAACATTGTGGAGTGGCGATGATGTGGAATGGACGGCAACAACCGGGCAACTGCAAACAAATGGTCCGGCTGTTACACCAACAACCACACATCTTTCAACTGCATCAACTTTGGCTTCGAATTGCCAATGGGAATTTTTTGCCAATCCGAAATGCTCGACCAGTTCAGGGAATTATATGGATGTTTATCTCACTTCTGATTCGGTAAATCTGGAGGGTTTGGGAAGCGGATACTTTGTGCGCGTTGGTAACACTGCTGATGAGGTGAGTTTGTATAAAAAAATTGCGGGAGTTTCAACAATGATTATTGATGGAACTGACGGCACTGTTGGAAGTTCATCAAACAATCCGATGAAGGTGAAAGTTATTTGTGATGCAAGTGGAAATTTTTCTCTTTATCATGACAACACCGGAACCGGAACCAACTATGTTTTGCAAGGAACAGTTAATGATGTTACACTTACTATGAGCGCCTTTTTCGGAGTTCTTGTAAAATATTCTGCAAGTAACAACACAAAATATTTTTTCGATGATGTGTATGTTGGTCCAATTATCATTGACAATACACCGCCAACTATTTTATCGGCAAGTGTAACAGATGCTTTGCGTGTTGATTTGCATTTCAGTGAGGCGGTTGATTCTGCTACTTCATCCAATCATCTAAACTACACCATTAATAATTCAATCGGTCAGCCCGACAGCGCCACTCGCGATGCTTCTAATTTCAGCTTGATTCATTTGAAATTATTAATTCCACTGCAAAGCGCAACTAACTACACGCTTACTTGCATTGGCGTACAGGATATTGCGGGCAACGGAACTCCGGGCACCAATGCGCAATTCAGTTTTTATCAACCACAACAATATGATGTGCTCATCAATGAGATAATGGCGAATCCAAGTCCGGTGGTTGCGTTGCCCGATGCAGAGTATCTCGAACTTTTTAATCGCAGCGCTTTTCCAATCAACATTAATAACTGGACCATCAGCGATGCGACAAGCACTTACACCATTCCATCATGCACGATTCAGCCCGATAGCTTTTTGATTTTGTGCAGCGCGTCAAATTTTTCTTTGCTCTCTCCGTTCGGAAATACTCTTGCTCTTTCTTCCATGCCAACATTGAATGATGATGGAGATAGCTTGAAACTGAGAAATGAAAATGGAAAACTGATTAATGCAGTTAACTATTCTTCATCGTGGTACAACGATGCATTGAAAGATGCAGGTGGCTGGTCGCTCGAACGAATTGACCCTGCAAATCCATGTGCAGGAAGTACAAACTGGAAAGCAAGTTTGAATTTATCGGGAGGAACTCCTGGGAAAATAAATTCTGTTCACGCAAATAATCCTGATGCAACACCGCCGCAATTAGTACGCGCCACAATTACTGACAATCAAACAATCAAATTATTTTTCAGTGAATCATTGGATAGTGCTATTGCAAGTTTGATTGGAAATTATTCTGTTACACCTTCACTGGGAACAATTAATTCGGCTTCTCCGCAAAATGATTTTTCTATCGTTGTGATATCATTTTCACAAACCATTCAGCAGGGAACAATTTATACAATCACTTGTAATAATCTTTCTGATTGCACCGGAAATGTTATTGCTGATGATAACTTCACACAATTTGCAGTTCCTGAAAATGCGGATTCGAATGATGTCATTATCAATGAAATTTTATACAACCCGATAACCGGTGGTTCCGATTTTGTTGAACTCTTCAATCGCTCCAATAAAATTCTGGATTTGAAACAACTGTACATCGCATCTCGAAATGATACAGGTGCGGTTATTTCACCTTCTCAATGCAGCGATGGATTTTTATTAATGCCTGGCGAATATGTTGCCATCACTGAAAATGCTGATTGGGTGAAAGCAAATTACATGACACCAAATCCACAAAATATTTTAACAGTGAGCTCCATTCCGTCTTTCAATGATGATAAAGGAACAGTTGTGATTACAACTATTAATGGGAATATTTTAGATGAATTGCATTACAGCGATAAATGGCAATTCGCTTTGCTGAATAATCACGAAGGTGTAACACTCGAACGGATTTCACCTGATGCTGTTACACAGGATTCGCTCAATTGGCATTCTGCTGCATCAACAGTTGGATTCGGAACTCCGGCGTATCAGAATTCGCAATACAAAAACCCGCAAGGCGATAACAATATCACTGTTGATCCGCTAGTTTTTTCTCCCGACCAAGATGGATTCAATGATGTGGTTTCTGTGCTCTATAATTTTGATAAGCCCGGATATGTAGTCACTATTTCTGTATTCAACGAAAGAGGATTATTGATCCGTTCACTCGTGCAAAATGCCCTGCTCGAGCAAAAAGGATTTTTCAATTGGGATGGAATTACCGATGATAAACTTCGCGCACAAGTTGGTGCTTACATTATTTTCTTTGAGTACTTCGATTTAACAGGAACTGTACATCACGAAAAGAAAATTTGTGTGCTTGCAGGGAAACAAAATTAATTGGGTCCGTTTAAAGCAAAATAAAAAATAGTTGAAAGAGATGATGCAAACGATTTTATTGGTTGATGATGATCCGCTTTGTATAAAACTTATATCACCGTTATTAACTAACGCAGGATATTCATTACTTACTGCAGAGAATGCAAAAGATGCTCAGCAACTTCTTGAACAAAATACAGATCAGATTGCAGTAGTGTTATTGGATTGGGAAATGCCGGTAATGAACGGAATTGAACTGTTAAAATGGATTCGGGAACAATCGAAATTTGAAACCATTCAGGTAATAATGCAAACCGGAATGGATCAGCCGGAAAACATTAAAGAAGGAATTGATGCCGGCGCTTACTACTATTTAACAAAACCAATTAAGCGCGAGGTTTTACTTTCTACCATTCACGCAGCAATTGTCGATCATGAACACCAGAAAGAATTACTCACTAAATTAAAACAGGCTGAAAATTCTTTTAGGTTATTGGATGAAGCAGTCTTTCATTTTCATACCGTTGTTGAAGGAGAATTTTTAGCTGTGCGCATTGCTAATATTTGCGCCGTGCCCGAAGAAGCCATGTATGTTTCAGAATTATTATCGAATGCTGTGGAGCATGGGAATCTTGGAATTACCTATGAAGAAAAAACAGCGATGATTGAGAATGGAACATTGCAGGAAGAAATTGAAAAGCGATTAGTTGCAGAAGTATATAAGGACCGGAGAGTAAAAGTATCAATGAAAAAGGAAGATGGAATTATTAATCTGGTTATTGAAGATGAAGGAAATGGTTTTGAGTTTGAAAAATTTTTGCTATTCGATGATTCACGAATTTTTGATAATCACGGAAGAGGAATTGCAATTGTGAATTCATACCTCAATATGCAATATCTCGATAAAGGAAATAAAGTGATGGTGAAACTCACTTTGAAAGAGAATGCGAACTAAGTATTCTTGCTGCTGATATTTTGTGAAAAAGAAAACACCATTTTTATTAAAACAAGTTGAGCGGGCAGCCTACCTGTTTTTATCGTGTGCATTAGCAACAGGAAGATTATTGGCATTGTTTTTTACCACATTCCCCTTTTTGTTGAAAAGAAAAAATCCTACTAAAGATTTTTTGTTTTTTCCATATGCACACAAGGATAATATAGGCACTATTTCCCGCTTTCAGATTTTTCTTCCGCTGCTTGAAAAAGATAAATTCACTTTTGATATTCATTACACCTGGAGCGCAATTGAGGATGAAGAAATATTTTTCAAATCAAAATCAAGAACAAAAGAATATTTGTTTTTAGCAAGATCATTCTGGCGACGGTTGTTTCAATCCATGCGCGCAGGAAATTATCGCGCAGTTTTTTTTCAACGCGGACTATTCCCCGAATATTACGATCAGTTTACACCTTATCTTGAAAATTTAATTTGCAAACTGAATCAAAATGTAACAGTTGATTTTTTTGATGCGGATTATGGACGCAATAAAAAATTAGTAGATGCAACAGCAAGAGTTTGCAATAAAGTTGCAGTGGTAAACCAACACTTGTTTCAATATTTTAATAAACTAAATCCCAATGTTTGTTACAACGATTTAGCGGTTGATGTAAACGCTTATAAGATTAAATCAGACTATAACATAAAAACCCCAATTGCAATTTTCTGGACTGGAAGTGAAGCAAATGCCCTTAACCTGAAAGAAATTATTCCTGTGCTTGAAAGAATTAATTTGAAATATCCTTTGCAGTTAAGAATGATCAGCAGAACAACTTGCGGATATGCCAGCTCCATTATCAATCACGCACAATGGAAAAAAGAAACATTTTTTAACGAAATGATCAATGCGGACATTGCCATTTATCCGGCAATGAAAGATACAGAATTTACAAGGGGAAAAGTTGCTTATAAAAGTATTGAGTATGGTGCAGCAGCTCTGCCAATTGTTGCTTCACCATTCGGATTGTCTCCTCATTTAGAAATTGATGCAGATGTTTTATTTGCTAACAATATTGAAGAATGGGAGAAGCAAATTCTTCGATTGATAAGTAATGAATCATTAAGAAAAAAAATCGGAGTCAATGCAAGAATGAAAGCAGAAAAATATCATTCGGTAAATTCTACATACAAAAATTTCCTTGAAATTTTACTCGGAGAAAACCCAACGCCTTTAAACAGTTAGAAATACTATTTAAGTAAAGTGATATCTCCTTTTACTTTCTTCTTCTTTCCTGAGTCAAACTGAATAAATCCACTATATACATAAACCCCGGTATTAAGATTTGTGCCTTGAAAAGTTCCATCCCAGCCTTCATCAATGTTATGAATTGAATAAAGTCGTTCACCAATTCTTGAAAAAATATTTATATCAACTTTTGCCACCCGTCGTCCATAAACTTTAAACACATCATTTACCCCGTCGTTATTAGGAGTAAAAGTATTCGGAATAAAAAATTCAGGATTGGGTTGAATTATAAAATAACCAGCACTCGCGCTATCATGACACCCCAATTCATTTATAGCATACATTAAAACAAAAAATCTTCCTGTATCAGTGTATAAATAAGTTGGATTATCATAAGTACTTGTTTGACCATTACCAAAATTCCAAACATATGAAGTTGCATTGTTTGATAGATTAATAAAATTTATAGAGGCCCCGGATAAATCTATTGCGGAATCGGTAGTTGGATTATAGGTGAAAGCTGCTGTTGGCGTTGGCAATACTTTTATATATTCTGGAATAGTTAAAGTGTCAGTGCAACCGTTGTTATCAATAACAATAAGTGATACATCATAAACGCCATTTGGATAAAAATGCTGAACAGTAGTTGTTGAATCAGAAGTTCCATCACCAAGGGACCATAGATAATTTACTCCTGGAGTAGTCGTTACCAATGTGGTTTGTAAAGAATCACAAGCCGAATGGGGTTGGGCATTTAAATTAACCTGTGGCAATGGATGCACTAATACTATATGAAATGTTGTAGCAGAAACACAACCGTTTTCAGATACTATTAACGATAAAGTATCCAATCCCGATGCATTTATTTGAGCGGTAATTGGTCCTTGTCCGTTACCTGAAACAATTCCCCCGGCACCAACACCCCATAAATAATTGGAAGTTGAAGTTGAACTGCCGGTATAAAAAAGTGTGGTTGTTTGGCCTGAACAAATTGTATCTTCTGAAATTGTAAAAGTTGAAGAAGGAGTTCCATATACCGTAATAACAGCTGAGGCAATGTTGCTTGTACAACCTAATTCGGTTACAGATAATGTTATTGTATAATTTCCGGGTGTATTGAAATCTATGTCATAAGGTCCTTGGCCAGTTCCGGACAGTACATTTCCTCCGCCGAAATTCCAGTTATAAGTTGCAGCTGCGCTGGCACTTCCGAAATAAGTAATTACAGTTGAGTTAACTACACAAATTGCACTTGGTACTGCTCCGAAGTTTGCAGTTGGAACCGGATTAACAGTAACCTGAATGGATGAAGCTGGAGACGAGCATCCATTTCCATCAGTATAAGTAACAGAATAATTTCCACTGGTGCTAACATTAATACTTGATGTATTTGCATTGGTGCTCCATAAATTTCCGTTCGGATAATTTGATGAAAGTGTAACCATGTTTCCCTGACAAAAAGTAGTTGCACCTGAAGTAGTAATTAGAGGTGCAGCCGGAATTGGATTTACTGTAACATTAACTGCAGGTGAAATTCCTGAACATCCATTAGCATCAGTAACTGTTATTGTAAACGAACCAGATGCAACAACATTTATTGAACTTGTGTTTGCTCCGCTACTCCATAAATTTCCATTGTTATAATTTGAATTCAATGTAACAGAACCTCCTTGACAAAATGTGGTAACCCCAACTGCACTAATTATTGGAGTTGGATTTGGATTTACTGTTACAGTTGTAATTGCAGAAGTATCAACACAACCATTACCTAAATCAACAATGAATGAAAAAGTACCTGACGAATTTATATTTAATGATGTGGTTGTTGAGCCATTGTTCCAAAGAATTCCTGTGGGATAATTTGCTGAAAGCACAACACTTCCACCCTGACAAAAAGTTGTTGGACCACTTGCTGCAATTGTGGCAACCGGTTGAGCAATAACTGTTATAGTTGTTGGTGCGGCAGTAGATATGCAGCCATTTGCATCAGTAATAGTTGCAGTATAATTTCCTGATGAATTAACAACTAATGTTGACCCAATTGTACCTCCGGGCTGCCAAACTGAATTAGCACCGGCATCTGAAGTTAGAGTTACAGTTCCGCCGGTACAGAAAAATGTTCCGCCAGATGCTGAAATGTTTGGAATGGGTGGAGATGGATTAACAGTAATTAAAATAGATGCTGATGAAGTGCACCCTGTTGCTGATGTACAGGTAACTGAATAAGTTCCACTTGTTAAAGCAGTTGTTGAAATTGTATTGCCTCCGCTGCTCCATACATAAGATGTTGCAGCAGATGATGTAAGGATTACACTATCACCTTGACAAAAAGTAGTTGCTCCGGATGGAGTAATTGTAACATTAAACGCAGGCGGTTCGGTTACAATAAATGTATCCATTGCAGATGTTCCTCCGCTTGAAACTGTAACTGTATAAGTTCCTGCAATAAGATTTGAAATGTCTTCAGTTGTTGCGCCATTACTCCATGCATAAGTATACGGGGCGCCAACCATAACATTGTAATCTTCGGTTTCACCATATGTATATTGTGAACATGGTGCAGTTGGAATTGTTGCATAAGTACCTCGAACTCTCATTCTTTTTTGACCGCAAGAAGTACCCACAGGAACTGTTATAGAACCATTAAAAACCTGAAACCCAGGGCCACCTCCCCACATATTTTCGCCAGGATCCAAAAAACTCCCATTATTATTCCAATCTACCCAGATTCTAAATCCTTGGTTATAAGTATTTGAACAACCAGAATTGGCACATTGGACAGCAAAATTAAATGATTGACCAGGGTTAACGGTAACTGTCATGCCTGAAAAATAGGTGCAGTTACTTGGGAGAAATCCATTGCAACCGGAATTTAAATTCGAAATATTTGTAGATCCACCTGTTGTAGAAAAATTATTTATCATATCCCAATAAGTAGTGCATTGACAGCCGGGATTTGAATATGTTGGCAAACAATAACTTGGATTTCCCCCACCTGATCCACCAGCAATTGAAAGATTTATTGCACCATTGTTAAATCCAAAGCAAGTAACATTTGTAATTACTCCTGATGTAGTAAAGGGACATTGTGCATTTATTCTATTAGAATAAAAAAATAAAATAATAATGGTAATCAGAAAATGCTTTTGTAAAAATTTCTCCATCAACCTTTAAATTCAGGTGATAAAAGTAAGCTAATTATTTATAACCACCAATGACAATTCGATGACAAATGAAAATTTATTACCTGTCCATCAATTTATACTTCTGACAATAATATGACTATTAACTATATAATAGGAATGCATGAATCTCGTTCTTTGAAAAAGTATTTTCACATGCACAGAAAAGAAACAATGAAAAATAAAATCCGTGGAATAGTTGCCCGCATCATGCGAAGCATTTATTTCTCTTTCTTTTGGTAGAATAAAATCTGGTGAATTATTCCAGTTTGCTCTTCTCTTTCCAGAGTTGATTAAAAGATTTTTTCGCTATTACCGGCATATCGCGTTTAGCTCCCCAGGTTTTTTTGAATAATAATCTCATCATAAAATTTTTTATTCCGGCGCCACCTGTGTTGGTTAATTTTCTGCTGAGCATTGCGCGCTTCCAAACCATCCAACCGAATTTTTCGGACTTGCTGTAAAATCCCTGATTCACTGCATTCTTCCGGTTCATCACTAATAAATTATGCAGTTCAATTTTCATTGGACAAACTTCAGTACAGTTTCCGCAAAGCGATGATGCACCGCTCAGGTGTTTAAAATCTTCCATGCCTTTAAAGTGCGGAGTAATCACACTTCCGATGGGGCCACTATAGGTTGTTTGATAACTAAAACCGCCAATGTTTTTATAAACCGGACAAGCATTTAAACACGCGCCGCAACGAATGCAGTACAATGCCTGTCGCTGTTCTGCTTCTGCTAACAAATTGCTTCTGCCATTGTCCATCAGTATCACAATCATTTCTTCGGGACCATCAATTTCGCCTTCCTGTTTTGGTCCGGTTAGTATGGAATTGTAAACTGTAATCTGTTGTCCGGTGCCGAAGGTGGAGAGCAGCGGAAGAAATAAATGCAAATCATTTACCGACGGAATTACTTTTTCAATGCCAACAATTACTATATGCACTTTCGGAAATGTAACAGTCAACCGTGCATTGCCTTCATTTTCTAAAACCAACACACCACCAATATCGGGCAGAATAAAATTGGCTCCGGTGATTCCGATATCTGCCTTCACATATTTTTCGCGCAGAATTTTTCGCGCCACCATTGTTAATTCTTCGGGAGTGCTGTTGAGCGGAGTGCCGTGATGTTCGTGAAAAACTTTCGCTACATCTTCCTTGCTCTTATGCATGGCGGGTGTAACAATGTGAAACGGCGGCTGCTTATCCATCTGCTGAATGTATTCGCCCAAATCTGTTTCCACCGATTCAACTCCCATTTTCTCCAGAAAATTATTGAGGTGAACTTCCTCGGTGGTCATTGATTTTGACTTCACAATGCTTTTTGCTTCGATGCGGGTTATCACAGATGCAATTTCTGCTAATGCTTCATCGGCAGTTTCGGCCCACACTACTTTACCACCACGCTTGGTGAAATTTGATTCGAACTCCAATAAATATTTATCGAGGTTCTCCATTGCTTTCCATTTCAGATTCTTGGCGCGCATTTTTGCACTCTCAATATCTTCGTATTGTTGTTTTCCTTTCACCACGGTATCGGCATACTTGCCAATGTTCCAGCTGAGTTTGCGGTGCATCTCTTTATCAAATGCAGTTTCCTTCACTGCTTCTTTAAAGGAATCGAAAGTTTTTTCTGACATTAATAGTTTGTTATTGAATGTGCGATGGCAAATTTAATATTCAATAATACTTTTTGCTTTGTTTTTTTTTGATTAAAGGTTCATCTGCCGGATTCCAAAATAACTTTTTGAAATGAGTGATTTTATCATCCACTACTTCCACTCCTTCTGCCTGTAAAAGTTCTTCCATTAAAGTGGGTGTAGCAAAATGATTTTTTCCGGTGAGCAGTCCATTTCTGTTTACAACCCGATGTGCCGGAATGGGAGGTGCTAAAATGTGACTGCTATTCATTGCCCAACCAACAGTGCGGGCACTTAATCCTGTTCCTAAATAATTTGCTATAGCACCATAATTTGTAACACGACCACGCGGAATTTTTTTTACAACAGCAAATACTCTTTCAAAGAAATTTTCCTTATCGAATTTCGAAGGTTTGTTTTTTCTTAAGGATGGTGGTAGCATAATGAGACAGTAGGCAGTTTTCAGTAGGCAGTTTACAGTATGCAGTCGGCAGTATGCAGATGTGGTTGCAATTTACAAAAATCAGTATGCAGAAAAATATAATCGCAAAATCTGCATACTGCCTTCTGTAAAACTGCCTACTGATTTTAATTCCCCATGTCGCTTAAAAATTTCAAGCGCATGAGTTTTAATTCTTCGTTGGTATAATTTTCTTCACCCAACTCGGTCATTGCATCATCAAACGAATCGCTCTCGGCGGTGCGGAAATATTCTATCACTTCTTCCTGCCGCTCCTGTTCCATCATGTCGTTGATGTAGTAATTCAGATTGAGTTTTGTGCCTGATAAAATAATGGTTTCCATTTCCTGCAACACATCATCCAACTTCAATCCCTTGCCTCTTGCAATTTGTTCAAAGGGAATTTTTTTATCAATGTTTTGAATGATGTAAATTTTCATCGCACTTTTATTCACCACCGATTTTACCACTACATCACTCGGCTTATCAATATCATGTTCTTCAACATACTGCGCAATCATCTCTACAAACTGCTCTCCATATCGTTCTGCTTTTCCCTTGCTCACACCACTGATGTTTGCCAGCTCTTCCATGGTTGTTGGGTACTGAGTTGACATATCAATGAGCGAGGGTTCCTGAAAAATTACAAAGTGCGGAAGGTTGTTAGCCTTGCCCACTTCCTTTGTTAAATCTTTCAGCATTTTGAAAAGTACAGGGTCAAGCGCCGCAGCACCGCCTCCACCTTCATCATCATTAGTAGCACCCAATCCTTCAAAATCATGATTGAGCGAAACCATAATTTTTGTCGGCTTCTTTAAAAATGCTTTGCCTTTTTCACTCAAGGCTATTACACCATAATTCTCAATGTCCTTGATAATAAAATTATTGATGAGCGCTTGGCGAACTATGCTGTTCCAGAAGTGGTCGTCTTTTTCTTTTCCTATTCCGAAAACTTTTAATTTATCGTGATGATAATTTGCAACCTCCTGATTTTTTGCTCCGATTAAAATATTTACAATGTATGGAATAGTGAAACTCTCCTTAATACCTTTTACTGTTTCAAGCACTGCCGAAATAAATTTCATTCCGTCAATCTGTTCTTTCGGATGTATGCAGTTATCGCAATTGCCGCAATTGGCATCAGGCAATTCCTCTCCGAAATAATGCAGAATAAATTTCCGGCGACAAACAGAAGTTTCAGCATACGCCATGGTTTCTACTAACAAATGCCCGCCAAATTCGCGCTCCGAACTTCCTTTGTCGCGCATAAATTTTTCGAGTTTCTGAATATCCATGTAATTGTAATAGGCAATGCAATTTCCTTCCAATCCATCGCGACCGGCACGCCCTGTTTCCTGATAATAATTTTCTATACTCTTCGGAATATTGTAGTGCATCACAAACCTAACATCGGGTTTATCTATTCCCATTCCGAATGCAATGGTTGCCACAATTACATGTATGTCTTCATTAATAAACTGGTCTTGCCGTTCCGCACGAAGGTGTGCTTCCAACCCTGCATGATATGCGACTGCAAGTATTCCATTCACCTGCAAGGTCTCAGCAATTTCTTCTGTTGATTTTCTGCTGAGTGTGTAAATAATTCCCGACTTTCCTTCATTCTGCTTAATGAACTTGATAATGTTTTTCATCACCACATCCTTCGGACCCTTTGGTCGAACTTCGTAATATAAATTCGGGCGGTTGAATGAACTGATAAAAATATTAGGGTCTTCCATGCCCATTGTTTTCACAATGTCCAATTGAACTTTCGGGGTTGCAGTTGCTGTCAACGCAATGATTGGAATGCGATGATCAATGGCTTCCACTACTGCTTTGATGCGACGATAATCCGGACGGAAATCATGTCCCCATTCTGAAATGCAATGCGCCTCATCAACTGCGATGAAAGAAATATTTATCTCGGAGAAAAATTTAATGTTTACATCCTTGCCCAATGTTTCCGGGGCCACATAAAGCATTTTTGTTTTTCCGTCGGTGATATCTTGCTTCACTTGCTTCGCCTGCATTTTTGAAAGCGACGAATTCAAAAAGTGCGCAACATGGTCTTTATCACTATATGAACGAATCTGATCTACCTGATTTTTCATCAGCGCAATAAGCGGCGAAATAATAATTGCTGTTCCTTCACTCATGAGTGCAGGCAACTGATAACACAACGACTTACCGCCACCAGTAGGCATAATCACGAATGTGTCTTTGCCATCGAGTAAACTCTGAATTATTTTTTCCTGATTGCCCTTGAATTTGTTAAAGCCGAAATGACTTTTGAGCGCTTTTGTTAAATCAACTTTTTCCTTTTTTGCTGTTTCTGTATTTTTCATTTATATTTTTTTTCCCCCGATTTTCCACACATCCAAAGTAATAAATATTATTACAATGTTAGTTAATTTTTTGTGTAAGGATGCTTTCTTTTTGTTACCTGTTACATTTTTAATTTCATAAAGCCGTGTTCGTGGCTGTTATTTTTACTTTTGCACCTTTCAAAAACCAGTTAAACTTTTTGAAGTTGCTTTTGACAAATAAAAAAATAATTGAATCGGCTATTAGAACCTTTACAATTGAAGCTGATGCCATCAAAAAGTTGAGCAAGTATCTGAATACAGATTTTACTCTTACAGTAAAAAAGATATTTTCTTCTAAAGGAAGAATTGTTATTACAGGAATTGGAAAGAGCGCAATTGTTGCGCAAAAAATTGTCGCAACTTTTAATTCTACCGGAACACCTGCATTATATATGCATGCAGCTGATGCCATTCACGGCGATTTGGGAATGATTCAGAAAATTGATGTGATCATTTGTATTTCGAAAAGCGGTGAAAGTGCAGAAATAAAGGTGCTGGTTCCACTTCTTAAACATTCCGGAAATTTTTTAATTGGAATGGTTGGAAATGAAAAATCTTTTCTGGCAAAAAATTCAGATACGGTTTTAAATACAATTGTTGAAAAGGAAGCTTGTTCAAATAACCTGGCGCCAACTACAAGTACAACTGCTCAAATGGCAATGGGGGATGCACTTGCAGTTTGTTTGCAAGAGTTACGCGGATTCAGTTCAAAAGATTTTGCGCGTGTGCATCCGGGAGGAGCATTGGGAAAAAAATTATATTTAAAAGTTGAAGACCTTTCAGCACAGCACACAAAACCGGTTGTGTTTGTAAGTGATAACATCAGCAAAGTTATTGTAGCTATGACTGGTGGAAGATTAGGAGCTACTGCAGTTTTAGATAATAAAGGAAAACTAAAAGGAATAATTACCGATGGCGATTTGAGAAGAATGATTGAAAAAAATTCAGACTACAACAAATTAACAGCGGCGGAAGTGATGAGTAAAAATCCAAAAACAATTCAGATGGATGAACTGGCGGTAAACGCATTACAATTGATGCGTGAAAAAAACATTACGCAAATAATTGTGATGAATAAATTAAAGTACCAAGGAATGATGCATGTTCACGATTTATTGCGCGAAGGGCTGCTTTAAATCATGATTGTTTTTACCGAATATTTTTTTCTTTGCAAAAGCAAAACAACTGAATGCCCACTCACGACTATGTATTGATTATGGCGGGCGGCATTGGAAGCCGCTTCTGGCCACTGAGTAAGAATAAAAAACCCAAGCAGTTTTTAGATGTGCTAGGCACAGGTAAAACCTTGTTGCAGCAAACCTTTGAACGGTTTGAAGAAGTGGTGCCTACCGAAAATATTTTTGTAGTTACAAATGATGCTTATAAAAATTATTTAAGTGAGCAACTACCAAAACTAAAAGAAACTAATATTCTTTTAGAGCCCGCACGAAAAAACACTGCTCCGTGTGTGGCATATGCGGCACATAAAATTTCTGCATTACACCCAACAGCCAATTTAATTGTTGCACCATCAGACCATATTATTCTGAATGAAAAAATGTTTGGTGAAGTGATGGACAAGGCAAAAACCATTGCATCGCACAAGGATGTTTTGCTTACGCTTGGAATATTGCCAACCCGACCTGATACCGGTTACGGATATATTCAATTCATTGAAGGCAATGAAGAGAATGGTGCTCATAAAGTGAAAACATTTGTAGAAAAACCTACTCTTGAAATAGCAAAAACATTTTATCAGAGTGGAGATTTTTTATGGAACTCCGGAATATTTATTGGTAGTGTAAAATCGTGGCTGCGTGCTTTTCAATTGTATCAACCTGAGTTGTTCGATATTTTTCAGCGCGGAAAAACTTATTACAATACCAAGAAGGAAAAAGAATTTATTAATAAAGTTTATACGCTGTGCCAGAATATTTCCATTGACATTGGTGTGATGGAGAAAGCAAAAAATGTGTTGGTGATGCCGGCAAAATTTGGCTGGAGCGATTTAGGAACATGGGCTTCGCTATACAATCTTCATCAGAAAGATTACATGGGCAATGCTGTGAGCGGCAAAAATGTGGTGGTCTTCGACACCAACAATTGCATGGTGATGGTGCCCGATAAAAAATTAGTGGTGTTACAGGGGTTGGAAGATTATATAGTTGTTGACTCCGATGATGTATTGCTTATAAGCCCCAAAGACCGCGAACAGGAAATCAAGCAAATTGTTGCGGATATAAAACGGCAGAAGGGCGATAAGTTTTTGTGAGATTGATTCTGTGAATTCATAAAATATTTTAAAAGCTATTTTCAACTGCGTAATAGTTTTGTCTTGTTATAAAAAAATAATTTATGCCTCAGTTTCCAAACAAAATCAGAACTAAATTGCCGAGAGTCGGCACCACTATTTTCGCTGTGATGTCCTCACTTGCGGCTGAGCACAATGCAGTAAATCTTGGTCAGGGGTTTCCTGATTTTATGTGTCATCCTGATTTATTGAAGTATGCTGATGAAGCCATGCAAAAAGGATTGAATCAGTATGCACCAATGCCCGGCTTGCTTTCGTTGCGCGAGCGCGTTGCCGAAAAAGCAAGTGAATTGTATGGGGCAGATTTTAATCCGGCATCTGAAATTACTATAACAGCCGGAGGTACTGAAGCCATTTATGCTGCTATCACCTCAGTAATTAATGAAGATGATGAGGTAATTATTTTTGAACCGGCTTATGATTGTTATGCGCCGGCAATAGAATTGTGCAAGGGCATTCCGGTTTATATTTCACTGGAACCACCTGAATATAAAATTCCATGGGAGCAGGTGCGCAAGCGTATTAATCCGCGCACGCGAATGATTATGATTAACACGCCGCACAACCCAACCGGAACAATTTGGTCGCACGACGATATGTTGCAGTTGGAAAAACTTACAAACGATACCGACATCATAATTATCAGCGATGAAGTATATGAACACATTATTTTCGATGGACTCGAACATCAAAGTGTGCTAAAATATCCGCGGCTCGCTGAGCGCAGTTTTGTGATTTATTCTTTCGGCAAAACTTATCACAACACCGGATGGAAAATGGGATATTGTTTAGCACCTGAAACATTGATGAACGAATTCAGGAAAGTGCATCAGTTCATTGTGTTCAGTGCAAACACACCACTACAACATGCATTCGCACAAATAATGAAACAAAAAAAATTATACCTTGACTTAAAAGATTTTTATGAACAGAAAAGAAATCTGTTTCTTAAATTGATTGATGATTCGCGATTCAAATATGTTCCAGCGGCCGGAAGTTATTTTCAGATACTTGATTACTCCGCCATCACCAATGAAAAAGATACTGACTTTGCTGTTCGGTTAGTGAAAGAGTTTGGAATTGCTTCAGTTCCTGTTTCTGTTTTTTATAATCACAACGACGATCACAAACAATTGCGTTTTTGTTTTGCGAAAGAGAATGCAACTTTAGAGAAGGCAGCAGAGAAATTATTGAAAGTGTAGATTTGATTTTCCAAAACGCAAATTCCATTCGTGAAAAAAAATAAAATTGATATTGCATTGCTGCTGCTCCGTTTTGCATTTGCTTTTTCAATTGCGTATGCACATGGCTGGGGAAAAATAACAGGAGGTGCTGATAAATGGATGAAACTTGGGAGCAACATGGCAGTAATCGGAATCACTTTCGCACCCGTGTTCTGGGGATTCATGGCTGCATTCGCTGAATTTTTCGGGAGCATTATGATTGGCCTTGGATTTTTTACACGACTTGGTTCTTTTCTTTTGGCCTTCACCATGTTCATTGCTTTTTTCATGCACCTGCATGATGGCGATGGATTCGGAGAGGCATCACACTCATTCGATTTAATGTGTGTTTCAATATTCTTTTTAATTACCGGTGCCGGAAAATTTTCTTTAGATAACAAAATAAAAATTTCGAAATGGCTTCAATGATTGCAAATAATGTTTCAGAAATAATTGTCCGCGATTTACAAAAACTCTCGGTTGAAGTTTCTGCTTTTAAGAACGAAGAAAATTTATGGCGGGTCGAAGGCGGCATTATTAATTCATCGGGTAATCTGGTGTTACACCTGTGTGGAAACCTGCAACACTTTATTGGTGCGGTGCTTGGCAACAGTGGATATATCCGCAATCGTGATGCAGAATTTGCACAGAAAAATATATCGAAAGAAAAATTGCTGAATGAAATTGAACTGACAATTACCGCCGTGAAAAACGGAATGAGTTTGCTGACTGATGAAGAATTGTACAAAGAATATCCATTAGAAAAATGGAATCAGCATTCAAGCAAAGCGTTTTTATTAATTCATCTCACTGCACATTTGAATTATCATTTGGGGCAGATAAATTATTTAAGGAGAGTGTTGGAGAAATAAATTGTCTGAACTATGATTTTTGAATATTGATTTTTTTGATTTAGCTCACTGATTTTTTATTTTTTTCATCGGTGTTCGTTAACCTTCGGTTTCTATGATTAAAATAATTTGTTAATCATGGCAATCACACAAATCATAAGAATCATAGTTCAGACAATTTATTCCTTCACAAACTTCTTACAAACCATTTTTTCTCCATCAAATATGGTAACCACATAAATGCCGGCGGGTAAATCTGAGACGGGAATGGTGGTGCTTTGAACATGGCTGACTCTTATACTTTTTACCTGCTGACCGAGGAGATTGATTATGCTGATTTGATTTTCTGTTGGTGAAAGATTGGTGATTTTTATTTTGGTGGTGGCGGGGTTGGGGGAAATGGTTATTGAATTTGTTTTATCAATTTCATTTTGAATTGAAGTAAGCGTATCACATGGACCACCTTCTAATGCACCAAGATTATAGTTGGGCATGTTGGGTAATCCTCCATGTGTTCTGTGTCCGGCGAGGTTTAAAGAGTATGGCTGAAAATCACAAGCTAATCCCAAGCTATCTGGTTTATTGATTACTGATAAACTCATATTCTGAAATCCAAAATGTAAAATCATTTCTGGGTCAACTTTATAATGACTGGAAATATAAATTTTTCCATTAGGAGCTAATTCGTGAATTCCAATTGCATAAGCTGAATCATTTGGATAACTGAATTGATTATATGGATTGTGCCAGATTAATGTTTTAGACTGAAAAGGAATTGGTGCATTTAGATTATACTGAAATAAATCACTTGTAGAATTTGCATAGAACAAAGAACCATCAGGTGAAAATGATAATCCTTGAATAACATTATAGGTAGTATCAACCAAGATTTCAGTACCGATTTCACCTGAGCATCTATCGAAATTAAACACCTGAAGAAAATCCCAGTTTCCGAAGGCAATCTTATTACCTTGATTTGAAATACACATTTCAATTCCACTGGTTTCTTCCCTTCTTCCTATATTTTGTGATGGTTTAATAATTACACTATCTGGGGTAATTAATGCTGTAAAAAAATTGTTTCCAGGTCTATCATGTCCAACAACCCACCAGTCTCTTCCGTTGCCATGTTTAACAGCACAGATATGATAACCAATTGTGTCATTAATAATTGATATGTTTTTATTAATGCTATCAATACCTCCCAAGCCTCCGTCCATATTCATATTTACTATTGAATAACTTATACTCTCAGTATTCAATTGACCTGTTACTGAGTAATTAACATAGAAAATATAGTAAAGAGAATCGTGATTTGGAAAGGGTATAATTAAAACTCCATCCGAAATTTTTTTATGTAATAACAAACTATCTCCATTTTGCATTAACTGATGATTCCGATTCCAAACTGTAAATCCATTTGTATAAAATAATAATTGACCACTTTCATCAGAGATACTTGTACATGACCATTGACCAACACCAGTTCCTATTTCTCCGAAAGCTGCGTTGTAGGTATCGGTATTTTTAAGAACTGAAGTAGAAACAATTGGGGTATTTACTCCATCAAAGTGTATCAATACAGAATCGGGCAAGCACCAATTATCTCCTCTATGCTGCGCAAATAAATTTCCCGCAACAAAAAAATTCAGCAATAAGAAAACGAAATATTTTTTCACTCGGATAAAAGTAAATTCTTTTCCTACAAACTATTATAAGCCAGATTTTGGGAGAGCCATTTTTCTATTACATCAATGCTCATGTTCTTTCGCTTTGCATAATCTTCGACCTGGTCTTTCTCTATTTTTCCGACACCGAAATATTTTGATTCGGGATGGAAGAAATAAAATCCGCTGACGGATGAGGCAGGATACATGGCGAAATTTTCGGTGAGTTGGATGCCGGCGGTTTTTTCGGCATCGAGCAGGGCAAATAATTTTTTCTTCTCGGTGTGGTCGGGGCACGCAGGATAACCCGGCGCCGGACGAATGCCCTGGTATTTTTCTTTGATTAACTCTTCGGGGGTGAGCGATTCGTTTTTTGCATAGCCCCACAATTGGGTGCGCACATATTTGTGGAGGTATTCAGTGAATGCTTCGGCGAGGCGGTCGGCAAGCGCTTTAATCAGAATGGAATTGTAATCGTCGTGGTCTTTTTCGAAATGCGCAATCCATTTTTCAATTCCGATGCCGGCAGTGCAGGCGAAGAAGCCGAGGTAAGAAGCCCCACCAGCCCCACCAACATCTGACCCCTCCCCTAAGGGGAGGGATTTAGCTTCCACTTTCGGTGCAATAAAATCGGCGAGTGAGTAATAGGATTCTGTTGCCGCCTTTTGATTCTGCTGACGAACGAAGCAGAATTTTTCTTTCACACGGGTTCGCGCTTCGTCGTCGTAAATAATTACATCATCATCGTTAACAGTTTCGGCAGGATAAAATCCAACCACTGCATTTGCACTCAGCATTTTTTCTGCAATGATTTTATCGAGCAACTGATTTGCATCGTTGAACAATTTGGTTGCTTCTTTTCCGACCACATTATCGGTGAGTATCGCAGGATATTTTCCGGCGAGTTCCCATGCCTGGAAGAAGGGAGTCCAGTCAATGAAGGGGCGCACTTCCTGCAATGGAAAATCGGTGAACACTTTGTTTCCGATGAAGGATGGTTTTGTGGTTTCGTGATTTTTGAAATCAACTTTCAGTTTGTGTTCGCGCGCAAAGGGCAGCGACACAAAATTTTTATCTCTGCGTTTTCCGAGATGTGTTTCGCGGAGTTCGTTGTATTCCTTTTTTATTTTCTGCGTGTATGCTTCCTTGGTTTCGTCGCGCAATAAATCGCCGACCACCGGCACACCACGCGAAGCATCGAGCACATGCACGACAGCGCCGCTGTATTCGGGCGCTACTTTCACGGCAGTGTGAATGCGCGAAGTGGTGGCGCCGCCAATGAGCAACGGAATTTTAAAACCCTGCCGCTCCATTTCTTTCGCCACATGCACCATCTCGTCGAGCGAAGGAGTGATGAGTCCGCTGAGCCCGATGATGTCGGCTTTTTCGCGCACGGCTGCTTCGAGAATTTTTTCGCAACTGACCATCACGCCGAGGTCAACAATTTTATAACTGTTACACGCGAGCACCACACCGACAATATTTTTTCCGATGTCGTGCACATCGCCTTTTACAGTTGCCATTAAAACTTTGCCGACCGCCTTTGCATCTGTAACAGAATTTTTTTCTGCCTCCATAAACGGATTGAGATATGCCACCGCTTTCTTCATCACGCGCGCACTCTTCACCACCTGTGGCAAAAACATTTTTCCCGCACCGAATAAATCACCCACCACATTCATTCCATCCATGAGCGGACCTTCAATCACGAGCAGTGGTCTGCCGAGTTTCACGCGCGCTTCTTCAATGTCCACATCAATGTATTCGACAATTCCTTTCACGAGTGCGTGACGCAGGCGCTCTTCCACCGGAGCATTGCGCCATGCTTCGTCGCGCTCAATCACTTTGCCTTTCGATTTTATTCTGTCGGCATATTGAATCAATCGTTCTGTTGAATCATCTCTTCGATTCAATAACACATCTTCAACTAATTCTAAAAGTTCTTTATTGATTTCATCATACACATCAATCATTCCTGCGTTCACAATTCCCATATCCAATCCCGCTTTGATGGCGTGATATAAAAATGCGGAGTGCATGGCTTCGCGCACGGCATTGTTGCCGCGAAACGAAAATGAAATGTTGCTGATGCCGCCGCTCACTTTCGCGTGTGGCAGATTTTCTTTAATCCATTTTGTGGCTCTGATAAAATCGTTCGCATAATTATTATGCTCTTCCATTCCCGTTGCAACGGTGAGAATGTTCGGGTCGAAAATGATGTCGTGCGCAGGGAACTTCACCACTTTGGTGAGAATATCATAGCTGCGCTTGCATACTTCAATCTTGCGTTCGAAAGTATCTGCCTGACCTTTTTCATCGAAAGCCATTACCACCACAGCAGCACCATAACGACGAACTTTTTTCGCGACGGCAATAAATTTTTCTTCGCCTTCCTTCAGCGAAATGGAATTCACTATTCCTTTTCCCTGCAAACATTTCAGTCCCGCTTCAATCACGCTCCACTTTGATGAATCAATCATCACCGGAACTTTTGCAATGTCGGGTTCAGCAGAAATGAGGTTGATGAATTTTTTCATCGCGGCTTCGCCATCCAGCATTCCTTCATCCATGTTGATGTCAATCACCTGCGCGCCGTTCTCTACTTGTTGTCGCGCAACGGCAACACCTGCATCATAATTTTCCGCAAGAATCAATCGCGCAAATTCTTTGGAGCCGGTGATGTTGGTGCGCTCACCGATGTTCACGAAATTGGTTTGCGGTGTAAGTATGAGCGGCTCTAATCCGCTGAGTCGTAAGTAAGGTTTTATAATTTTCTGTTCTGACATTTTGAGGTTTGCTGTTAATGATTTTCGCACGGAGACAAGGAGTTCACGGAGATATTTCTGAGCGACAAATCCATTTTTCCTTTCAGTTTTTATTTTTTTTATTCCAGGTTTTTTTTCAAAGAAATTTTTTTCATACAGAAATTCAAAGAAGCTACTCCGTGAACTCCGTGCCTCCGTGCGACCTGTATTTAATCTGCAAGCACCGGCAACTTTCTTGGGGAAATATTTTTTACTGTTTCAGCAATTGCCTTGATGTGTGCGGGAGTAGTTCCGCAACAACCACCAACGATGTTGAGGAATCCTGCCTCTGCAAATGACTTGATGATGGATGCCATGTGTTCCGGGCTTTCATCATACTCTCCCATTTCATTTGGTAATCCTGCATTCGGATAAGCACTCACATAACA
>BJGQ01000029.1 GCA_014190575.1 Bacteroidota bacterium
CCCAAGCTGAAGAAAGCTTAGATTCAGGCTTTTACTTTCATGTGCTTGCCGGGCATTTTGTTTTCTGTTCAATATTCCGGGTCATAGGCAACAAAATATTTTTTATTCGATTGTAGACGGTTTCAATTTTAAGCCATAATTATATTTCAATTAGATTACCCTTCTGCATGCTTCAGGGTGATATTGATGCCTATAAATTCAGTCCTGGTTGTTAAAAGATTTTGCGGGCACATGCACAAGTCTTTTTGAAGTAGTGTAATGCAGGTTTTTCTTGTTTACAATTGTTAATTATTTGTTGTAAAAACTTCATTGTCAGTTGTTAGTGTTATAAATTCAGTTATTAAACAGAATATGAAATGTGCAATGGCTGCTTTGTCAGCTCTATAAATAATTTATGAAACAGTAAAAGTCCAGCAAACAACTTACAACAAGGTGTTGCTAGTTACTGAGAGAAAGGATGAAGCAATGAATGGGTGTTGCAATGCAACAGAGGCTGGTTTTGAATTTTAATAAAATATTTTTATTGTATAAAAGAAGGGTGACAGATGGTTAAAATCAGGCCAAAACTGTATGGTAAATAAAGGAAAACAAGAGGCTAAAAAATAATTATTTTCAGGTGGCATGCGGTTGAATAAAATTATAATAAAAACCGGCTGAAACCCTTATTGGGTGCTATTTTCAGCAATTTGGGGTGCAATAATACAAAAAATAGAAACACCTGATTTTATCAATGTTACATTGTACGATTGACTGAAAAATAAATTTGGAAACCGCTGTTTCCATTTCTTAAGTTTGGATTTCATCAAAAACTAAAACGATGAAAAAATTAGTTGTTCGCTTAGGGTTGTCAAGATTGACGGTCCTAGGATTTTTGCAGTTTGTAGAATACATTCTGCAGCAAATGACGGGGAATGTAAATTTTCCGACACCAATACCTGACCTTGCGGCCATCAAATTTAAAATGCTGGCTTACAAGCAGGCAATTACAGATGCCGAGCAAAGAATTGCAGGGGCAATTGAATTGCGTAACCAGTTGCGGTTCGATCTTTCCATAATGCTGAAGAACCTGGCTAATTATTGTGTTCAGGTTGCCAATGGCGATCCGGCGGTTTTCAGCACCAGTGGTTTTGAAATGAAACGGACCCCAACACCGGCTCCTGACCCGCTTGATCCGGTACAAAACCTTCGCATGCAAAATACCGGCACTGATACAGAATTGCGGTTGTTATTTAAATCGGTTAGGTATGGTAAAAGCTACGAGGTATGGATGAGCCCGTTAAATGATACTAATTTTACTTACCTAACTACAGTGTCGGCACAGCGGTTTGTGCTGCGAGACCTTACACCGGGCGTTCGTTATTTCGCGAAGGTTCGCGCCATAGGCCCAAAGGGAATAAAAGGTGGATTTAGTGATGTGGCCAGTAAGATTGCAGCATAATTAATGTTTGTGATTTTTTGCAGCTTAGTAATTGCTTAGCTTAGGCTGGGTTTAATAAGTAAGGTTTAAGTTAGTAATTGGTTGAAAGGAACCCCGGCAGAAATGCCGGGGTTTTTTTATCGATGATTAACATATACTTAACGAAAATTTTCATCTTTATTAGTACAGGCAACCGAAGTTTGCCTTATAAATACAAATTCAAATGTCAAGTTTAATTTTAGTCTGCGCCATTTTTGTTATTCTGTTCTGCTATATCGGATTCAGTCTGGCTGCGTACAATAAGAAGAGCAAGAATAACTAAGCAAAAAAATTGCTGGTAGGGTGCTATTTCTTGTGCATGTTTCACGGGAAACATTAGCTATATGATTTTATGAATCAATGAATTAGCATTATAGAAGCAGCTTCCTGGCCCTCCTTATTAGGAGGGAACAATACAGCGGAAGAAATATTCAATTACCAGATTTTGATAATAGGACTCTGATCATAATTCAATATTATATTTAATAACCATAACGAATTCCCCTAAAATAAGAGGGGTTAAGGGTGTGTTTTCACCTGCTTTCCCATAGATTCAAATAGAACTCTTCTTTGGATCGCATCACTTTTTTGTGTGCAGGTAATTTGTCTTTGTATCCACATAGATGCAATACACCATGAAAGAGTACACGGTGCAATTCTTTTTCGAACGATTGTTTAAAAGTACTGGCATTTTCCTTCACACGATCAATGGATATAAACACATCGCCTGAAACCTCATCGTTTACACAATAATCAAAAGTAATAATATCGGTAAGTGTATTGTGTTTAAGGTATTGCTTGTTGAGGTTCAGCAGGTAACTATCGGTACAAAAAATATAATGAAGATCTCCGATTTCGTGCTCCTCCGAATAGGCGAGGAGCTGAATAAATTCAGATAGTTTTTTTGTGTTCTTTAATTTGAATGAAGGTATAAGGGAATGAAACTCAATTGGCATACGAATGTTTCACGGGAAACATATTGATTAGATAGAAAAATGAATAGCCACTTTGCTGCCGTTATCACTGAATTCAACCTGATCGGCAAGAGCTTTCATCAGAAAAATACCGCGACCGGTTATTTTTTCAATATTGGCGGGGTCTGTAGGGTCCGGTATATTATTAAAATCGAATCCGGTTCCGCGGTCTTTAACAGTAAAGACAACTTCCTTGTCTTTTTTATCAACCCGAAGAAGAACTGATTTTGAAACATCGTTTTTATTACCGAGTTCAATGGCGTTTTTAACCGCTTCGCCAACTGCTACCAGCATATTGTTTCTGATATCTTCGCCTAACCCGAGAGTAGTTCCGATATCGTCAATCATGGCTTCTACCCTGTGCATACTGTCGATGTGAGAGGGTAATTCTATTTCGGCGTGTTTCATTTCCGTAATCATAAGAGAACAAATGTAATTTACTTCGATAATGTTTTAAAGTAGTCTTCCACTAAACTTTTGTAAAATGGTTGCAGGTCGGGAGAAACAGTTTTGTACAGTTCCAGTTCGGCTTGCTTCTTTTTCAGGTATTCTTCCAAGGAGGGAGGAATGGGTCTCGACATTTCGTTTCCGCTTTGCGACTCGCGTTTGTTATCCTGATCGCGCTCGCGTTCGGCATTTTCTGCATCCAGCAATTTATTCAGAATTTCCTGCTGGCGTTTCAATGTTTCAGGAGTCAATTGCTTGTTCAATAATTCCTTTTCAGTTTCTTCCATTTGATCCTGTAATTCACCAAGATTTCCCATTGAACCCTTGCCATCCTTATTCATTTGGTCATTCAGTTGACGAAGCATTTCGCGAATGGCACCTTGCTCTTGAGCCAGTTTTGCGGCTTCTTCACTTGGTAATCCACCAGAACCCTCGCCAGGCTTCTGTCCTGGCTTTTGCCCTGGTTTTTCGCCCGGTTTTTTACCATCCTTCATTTTCTCGCCCAACTCATTCATTTTATCATTGAGCTGTTTTTGCATTTGCCCCATTGAGCCCGGTTTTGGCTTGGAACCACCCGGTTTTTTACACATTGCATTCCCGGGTTTTGCATTTGCCATTTGTTGCTGCATTTGCTGCATCACTTCATCAAACATCAGCGCCAGATTGTTTATATCAGTCATAATAAATTGCTGATTAGCGGCTGCAATATTCGGCTGGCGGGCTTCCAGGTTTGAAATAGACAAATCTGAATTCTTTTTGATGTCTGCTATTTGCTCATTTGCAAATTGCTTTATTTGAAATACCTTTTTACTCAATTCCTGAATGCTGTCTTCCACCATTTTAAAGTCGGCCTGTAAATCTTTTTGGTCCTTCATTATCTGAAGATACTTCGGATTATAAATGTTGGTGGTTTTGGTTTGATCAATGAGGTCTTCCTGTTCGAATGAAATTTTAATTAAGTTGTCAAGTATCTGCCTGATGGCCTGCATATCCAGTTCTGCCTGTTCTTCTTCAGCGCTTTGCATAGCTGCATCCATCTTATCAGCCAGTTGCTTCATTTTATCTGCAGCACTCTTCTGACTTTTTGATGCTTTGCTGTTGCTTTTCTTCTGTAACTCGCTGCCAGCCTGCTTTTGATCGTTATCAATGGATTCTTCATCCGATTTTGAATCAGGCATTTCTGTTGGATCATCCAACTCCTTATTCAGTGAATCCAATTTCTCCAAATCCTTTTGAACATCATCAAACTTCTTGTTTAAATCATCTTGTTTTTTGTTGAGGTCTTCAGGAGAATCCTTTTTGTTTTCTGTATCCTTGCTTAAATCGTCCTGTTCTTTTGAAAGTTCTTTTAATTTGTCTGAAGTTGCTTCCATCTTCTGTTCGAACTCCATTTTCTTAAACAAAGAAAGCATCCGGTCCAATTCCTTTTGAAGTTCTTCATTATTAGCCTTCTGATCCTTCAATTTGTCCATCGCATCATCCTTATTCATCTTCTCCATCATCTCTTTAATTTTATCCATCATGGACTTCATTTCGGGTGTAAGCACTTGATTGGCAAGTTCCTGCAACTGCTTTTGTTTTTCTTTTAATTCAGGTGAAAAATTTTCAAACTGATTTTGTTGAGCTGCATTTTCATTCATTTTCTGCTGCACATTTTCCACATCCTTCATCACCTGTTTTTGCTTTTCCAGCAGGTCATCCATTTTCTTTTTGTCTTCCCAGTTCAGGTCTTTCTTCTGCATTAATTCATCACTGAGTTTCTGTAGCTCTTCGGTAATTTTTTGTGCTGCACTTAGTGATGACTGAAGTTTTTCTTTAATGTTATCGTTGTTTTTCTCTGTTTGATTTTCCAACTCTTTCAATGAAGGCATTTGATAAACCATTGCCTGTGAGCGTGATGATTTACTACCATTCACATCATCATTGTCCCAGACTTCAAAGAAATAATCAACACGATCACCCGCCTTTAACTGAATGTTTGATACATTCCATACATAAGAGAAATGATCATTTTTGTCTTTCGAAATCTGAATAGGAATTGATTGCAAATTACTCTTTCCGGAATCTTCGTGTTGAATTTGAAATTCGAGTTGCAGTTTTTTCAATCCATAATCATCAGAAGCATCACCTGCGAAATACATAATCTGGTGTTCGGTGCTATCCTGCATTTGAGCCACTGAAATCTGAGGATATAAATCAGGCATGACAGTGACTATGTATTTTACAGAATCTGCATTGTTTAATTGATTACCTGAAAGCAGCAATGTGTAAGGAAAATCCTTCATCATTCTGCGCTGAAATAAAAACGAACCGCTTCCTTCGTTGCGGGTAGAAGTAGTTGAGTCGGATAATCGGAAAGAAATGGTTGAAGTGTTCTTCGAAAAAAACCGCCACTTGATTCGAGTGCCTTGCGGAACAACCAAATCACCGATGTTTTGCATGGATTCATTTTTCCGTCCGATGTATGCAGGATATTCCAACGAGGTTTCAAATTTGAGAATCACCGGCTTAGGAAGCACTTCGATTTTATAATCCCTGGAATTAAAACCACCGGCACTCAGATTAAAATTTACGGATGATTGAAGTCTTGAAAATTGATAGGCGAAAGTGTTTTTATTTTTCTTCTCCAATTGGTATGGATAACCTTCGTACTGCACAAATACTTCGTCGGGAAGCGCATTGCCATTGACTTTCACGAGCAGTTCATAATCTTCGAACTGAACAGCGGTCAAATTTTTATTTTGAATAACGAATTGAAACGGAGCCAGCTTTTCAAATGCAGTTTGATTGTGAATGAGCCTCGATGCACTATCGCGAAGAATATTAGGTGCGGCAAATAAAATAAAAACAAGCACCAGCAGAGGAGGAACAAGAAATCGTAAATACTTTCGGTTGCTGCTGTATTGAACCGCAGATGTAAACGGCACAGGTTTTAATAGCGCTGCTTTCTGATTAATACTTGCTTCAATCAACGAAGCATCTTGCACTGATAAAGCTTGTTCACGCAGCTGTAAAATATTAAGAAGTCTATCCTGAACTTCTCTAAAGTGATTACCGACAATTCGAGCGGCCTCTTCGTGAGAAATAATTTTTCCTAAACGGAAGTAATGAATCAACGGAAGTATAACCAATCGTAATAACACTATGAAAGCGATAGATATCAAGCTCCAGAAGAGAATTGCACGAACAGTGGTTCCGAAATAAAAATAATATTCAGAAACTGCTGCCACTAAAAATGCGCCAATTAGCAAACCAACCGACAGTATAGCACCACGAACCAATCGGTTCATGTAATACTTGCGGATGAAGGCATCGAGCTTGAGGAGGAGTAAACTATATGCGCTTTCGTTCATGAAGTAAATGTAGTGTACACTGAAAACAAAAATTGTGCAAAGTTATTGTGCCTGTAAATAGAAGATTAAAAATAGTTGTTGAAGTATTACAACCAAAACAATTTACCGACAACAATCAGAAGATGTTGGTGAAAAGTATTTTCCACAAAACACAACTGCCTGTTGCTTTCTATTATTGCATTCAATTATGAATGCAAAATACAAACACATTTTCTTCGACCTTGATCATACGCTGTGGGATTTTGAAAGCAACTCGCACGAAACCCTGCTCGATTTATTTGAAGAATATTCTGTCTTGAAAACAAGTATTGACGACAAGGATCATTTCATAACCCGGTACTATTATCACAATGAAATTTACTGGGAGCAATTCAGAAAAGGAGAGTTGAGTCGTGAAGATTTACGACACATCCGATTCCGTACCACCCTTAAAGAATTTAATATTGTTGATGAAGAACTGGTTCAACAATTAGCGGTTGCCTATTTGGAAATACTTCCAACAAAAACAAATTTGTTTCACGATACACTTGAGGTGCTTGACTACCTCGTTACTAAATATTCACTACACATCATTACTAATGGCTTTGAAGAAATACAATTTAAAAAAATAGTGAACACCGGTATTGGAAAATATTTCAAGTACATAATAACATCAGAGGCAGCCGGTAGTCAGAAACCCAACCCTGCAATATTCAATTTTGCTTTACAACTAACGAACGCAGAAATAAAAAACAGTTTGTTTGTTGGCGATAGTATTGAAGCAGATATCAACGGAGCAAAAGCCGTAGGAATGGATTATGTGTTTTACAATCCAAAGAAAATTCTTCATGAAGAAATTGTTATGCATGAGATTTCACAGCTGAGCGAGTTGAAGAAAATAGTGTAGCTTATTTCAGGACGAGACATATAAAACAAAAAAGCCTGCATCTTATGATGCAGGCTTCAAAAATATTTTCAATAAAAATTAATTTCTACGATTCAAAAAACTCAAGTAGTAAAGCAAGGTTGCAATAGAAGCAAGAGCTGCAATTACATAAGTTGATGCCGCCCATTTCAACCCGTTTCGAGCTTTATCGTGTGCTTCTCTTCCCATAATATTTGTGCTGTCTAACCATATTAATGCCCGGCGACTTGCATCAAATTCCACGGGCAAAGTAATTATGCTGAATAAAGTAGTTACAGCAAAAAGTATGACACCTGCTTCCAGTAATTGCGGGAATGACCTTAACATCATAACACCGGCAAACAAAATCCATTGAACATATTTTGATGAAAAACTTACTGCAGGAACCAGCGCACTTCTTAATCCCAACCAGATATATGCATGTGCATGTTGCACTGCGTGGCCGCACTCGTGCGCCGCAATAGCAGCCGAGGCAACGCTTCTGCCATTATATACATCAGTTGAAAGATTTACTGTTTTGTTAGCCGGATTATAATGGTCAGTTAAAAAACCATCAACTGATGTTACGGTCACATCAAGTATTCCGTTGTCGCGCAACATTTTTTCGGCAACTTCTTTTCCGCTGAGACCGCTTTCAATGGGTATCTGAGAATATTCAGCCATGCGGCGCTTCAGCAAGCCGCCAACAATTAAGCCAACCACTAAAAAAATAAGAGAGAGAAAAATGAATGAACCACCCATGTTTTAAATTATTGTTTTTTGTTTTAGTAACGCAAATGTAATGCCTTTAAAATTTGACGAACAAAACCTGACTTTATTGCACTACATTTTTTTATCCTTGTAATAAAAGTTATAGGAATTAAAACCGGTTTTTACTTGAAGCACATCAAAGTCTAAGCGTATATTGTCATAGGATTGTGAAGGCAATTCAATCATTTTTCCGAAAGTATAAAAACGAATTTCGTTTGATTGGGTAAAATAGTAAAGTGAACTTTGGCTTAACTCCAATTTCACAGGAATAAAATTTTCGAGCCTGGTGATTTGTCCTTGATAAAAAAGTGAAATACCACCTGTGCCGTTTTCGAATACTAACATGTTATCTTTTATGCGAATGAATTGCGGATTCAACACACTGGTTTCAATAATTTTTCCATCATAAAATATTTTTAATTCTCCTGATCCATCAATGTATGCAGCCATATCATTTCCAACTAATACCGAAGCCATTTTTTTCATGCCGGTTCCAACAGGCACAGCACCCAAATCAAAAGTTTCACCTTTGTAAAAAACTTTTAAATCATTGTAATAATCACGATAAACAACAATGTTTTTCCCGGCATTAATCATTTGTGGCGCCTGACTTTCTTGTTCCATAATATCACCATCATAAAAAATATTGAATTGGTCATATTGTGTAACCCAGGCAAAAATATTGCTGCCGGCAGCGCTCAGCGTAACTGGATTTCCCAAACTGTTTTCTTCGAGCCGAATAATTTTTCCTTTCCAATATAAATTGTAAACATATTGTCGGTCGTCAAAATAGCCAACCACACTATCGCCATAAGCAAAGCTGGTGTTATAGTCAGCAAGCTTGGTAATTTTTCCATTATCAAAAACACAAAGGGTTGCTTGGTTTTTAAAAACAACCAAATTGTTGGTTGCATAGAAATCTGTGGTATAGCCCTCGTTAATCTGTTGTGGTTTGCCGTTGTAATAAATTTTGAAGTTCTTTACATTATCAATGAACGGAACACAATTTCCTCCAATCAGAAAATATTTTGGCTGTAAATAATCAGCTTGCTGAATATTAAAATTATCGAACACAAAAAATCGTCCGTCCTGATTTACATAAGCAGAAAGCGGTTGCGCGTTTCCGGAAATAAAAAATAACAACAGTAAAATAACAGGCAGAAACAATTTTTTCATCGCAGTAAAACTAAGCATTGAGCTTATTAATTTCAGAACGATAAACTCAAAGAAACATTTTTGAGCTAAAGGATGATGAAATGTTTTTATGTTCGCTGTCAGAAGAAACTAAATGATTAAACAATTTTTTTTCGGCACAACCGATTCTCCGATATACATGTTTCATCATGCACTTGGTGCATTGCTTATTATAATTTTAACTTGTTTTCTAATTGCCATTCTTATCAATTGGATTTCCGAAAGAAAAAAAACACAAGTAAAAGTTTCTCCAGATAAAATAATTACTGCTATACCAGTTGAAGTTGTTAAAGAAAAAATCGAGGAACAAAAACCAATTGAAAAACCAGTTGAATTAAAACCTGAGCTAAAAGCAGAAGAAAATAGTCCTTCAATAGAAATAAATTCTTTAATCACAGTTGTTCAGGAAATAAAACAAACAGCACCAGAGCAGGAATTTGAAATTACTGTTTATGAAGAAGCAGTTTGCAATCTGCGCGAGCATTTATTTCTATTAACTGAAATTTTATTAAATAAAAAATTAACAGAGCTTGATTGGGACAAACGAATTCCGGAAGCCGCATCACTTGATTACCGAAGTTACCATCGCCTGCTGTTTTTATTAATTAATCTGAATCCTGGTATTGAACAAACCACTTCGCGATTCAAATTGGTTTTAGAAACCACAAATGAAGTGGCCATCAATCATCAGATTTATTTTCGAAACTGGATGATGCCACATGAAATGATTTCAGCTTTTAAAACCGGAAACGATTTCTCCTCAAACAAAAAAGAAATAGCACTCGCAGTAAAAATTGCCCAACAAAAAACCTGGAAGCTGCAAGCATCATCATCAGAACAAGGCACCATGATTAATTTATTAATGAAGCTTTCGATTCCGAAATAATTATTATCAATATGAATTACCTATTGAACCAATGAACCACGAAACCAATCATAAAATTCTGAACATCGCTGTCATTGTTGCGGCGCTAGGCTACTTCGTTGATATTTATGATTTGATTTTATACCTGTTGGTTCGTGTTCCGAGTTTGCATGCCATAGGAATTCCGGATGCACAGATGAAGGAAGTAAGTATTCAACTGTTCAATTATCAAATGGTAGGCATGTTGCTCGGCGGAATTGTGTGGGGAATTCTTGGCGATAAAAAAGGAAGAATGACCGCCTTGTTTCTTACAATACTTATTTACTCACTCGCAAATATTGCAAACGGATTTGTTGAAACAGTGGAGCAATACAAGTGGCTTCGGTTTATAGCTGGCTTCGGTTTAGCAGGAGAACTCGGGTTAGGAATAACATTAGTAGCCGAATCTATGAGCAAGGAATCACGCGGCTATGGAACCATGATTGTTGCTGCTATTGGTTTACTGGGTACAGTGCTCGCTTACTTAATTTCAGAATGGGGGTGGCGCGAAACTTACTGGCTTGGTGGAGCACTTGGTCTCGCCTTACTGGGTTTAAGAATTTACATTCACGAATCAGGCATGTTTCATCAGGTAAAAACACAATCTGTATCGCGCGGCAATTTTTTAAGTCTGTTCAACAACCGAAAACAATTTACCAAGTACCTGCTTTGCATTTTAGTTGGCTTGCCTGTTTGGTTTGTCATTGGCATTCTTATTACTTTTTCCAATGAGTTTGCCGCTTATTTTCATGTTGATGGGGGCATAGTTCCATCTAAAGCAGTGGTGCTGCATTACATTGGTGCAAGTATCGGCAGCATTGTTACAGGAGTGCTCGGCCAGGTTTTACACTCCCGGAAAAAATCTTTAAATATTTCCATCCTCTCATTATTGTTATTTACGATTGGGTACTTTTTTTGCTTTAACGCAAGCTCAACAATTTTTTACACTGTAATTTTTCTCATGGGAATTTCACAAGGATACTGGGGAGTGTTCGTCACTGTTGCTTCCGAACAATTCGGCACTAACATTCGCAGCACCATCACCACCACTGTTCCGAACTTTGTTCGCGGTGCAGCTGCAATCATGACCACGCTGTGGCAAAGCATGTCAGTATCTATGGGAATCTGGAATGCCGCAATAATTATCGGCGGTGTTGTAATCTTGCTTTCTCTTATTGCTACTTACTTAATGGAAGAAACTTTTGGAAAAGAATTAAATTATACTGAATAAAAAAATCAATCACAACTTACATCATGAATAAAAAATATTTTTTAGCCATCATCATTTCACTCATTCAATTTACTGCTAAAGCACAATACAAACCTGAAGATCAAGTACGACCTACAATGCTTTCTGAAAGCATTATTTATGAAGACGACGATACAAATAAACTCGGCGTTTTCTCTCGTTATTTTTTTGATAATGTAACCGAAACCGGAAATTATTTACACGGTAACCGAACCGGCGATTGGTATTTTTTTGATTTGAATGGAGGCATGATGTATCGCGGACATTATAAGAATGGTTTAAAAACAGGCAAGTGGGAATATTTTGATAGTAAAGGAATTCTCCGATGCGAAATTTATTTTAAAAGCGGATTGGCTGATAGTACCTGGACCGGATATTCTATTTACAAACTTCCCATTTATAAAGCAACATATAAATACGGAGGAATAACCGACACGCTTTTTACTTATCACGAAAATGGTATTCATTACACAACCATGATCTATCGTAACGGTTCACCCTATTCAGTAGTCGGTCAGTGGGATGTATATGGCAATCCCGTTGAAAGCGGAAGTTTTAAATTCGGAACCGGAAACCTTTTACACTACTATCCATATGGCCAATTGTATTCAACTGAACAATACACCGGCGGAAGTTTAAATGGCGATGCCAAGTACCTGAATATTGATGGAATAAAAAAAGCTTATGGAATCAATGTAGACAATGTAAAAAAAGAAACATGGACCTATCTTAATTACGATGGCACTGAAGTTCCATTTGCTACTTACGGAAAAACAACAACTCCGTTTGATCTGAATATGAGTTACGACTCCACCAACAAATCAATATTCACACCTGCCGAATATCCCGGTGGTAATAAAATGTACAAAGATTTTTTATTGAAGAACCTGATCTACCCTGAAGATGCACGCAAAATAAAAATTCAGGGAACCGTTTGGCTCAATTTTGAGGTTGACGAAATCGGCCACATTCACGATGTAAAAGTTTATAGCCGCATTGGCGAGGGCTGCGATGAAGAAGCCGAATTCCTTATTAAGAACATGCCCAACTGGCGACCCGCCATGCAAATGGGGATTCCTGTTAAGTCAAGAATTTATCTTCCTGTTGAATTTAAACTGGAGTAAAAAAAGTATAAAAATTTTTTAACAGATGTTTTCCAAAAAAGGAAAATTCTGTCCTGGTACGGTCTACATGCAAGAAGACCACGCACTTTAATTTCACAAAGAAATTTCTAAAATCAATTCATTGCTTTAGCAATTGTATTCTTTCTTTGCACCCCCGAATTATGAGCGAAGCAATAACCGAAGTTGATTTTGATGTGGAAGCGCTGAATGTTTATGGCGCACGCGTTCATAACCTCAAGAACATTGACATCAGCATTCCGCGAAATAAATTAGTGGTCATCACGGGCATCAGCGGCAGTGGAAAATCATCACTCGCGTTCGACACCATTTATGCCGAAGGGCAGCGGCGCTACATGGAAAGTTTTTCGGCTTACGCACGGCAGTTCATTGGAGATATGGAGCGCCCTGATGTAGATAAAATCACCGGGCTGAGTCCTGTAATTTCCATCGAACAAAAAACAACGAGTAAAAATCCGCGCTCTACTGTTGGTACTGTAACAGAAATTTATGATTTCCTCCGCCTCTTGTTTGCGCGCGCAGCAGAAGCATTCTCTTATTCGAGCGGTGAAAAAATGCAGCGCTTCAGCGAAGAACAAATTCTCGAACAGGTAAAGAAAAATTTTGCGGAGCAGAAAATAATTGTGCTCGCTCCGCTGGTGCGCGGAAGAAAAGGTCACTACCGCGAACTGTTCGAACAGGTGCGCAAGCAGGGCTACACAAAAGTGCGCGTAGATGGAAAGTTGCTCGAACTGAAAGATAAAATGCAGGTGGACCGTTACACCATTCACGACATTGAATTAGTGATTGACCGAATCACAATGGACGATGAATCAGCAGAGCGATTAAAAAAATCAGTTGAGCTTGCGCTGAAACTCGGAAAAGAATTAATGATGGTGATGGAACACGAAACCGATCGCGTGCATTATTTCTCCCGAGCATTTATGGATCCGACTACAGGAATAAGTTACGAAGATCCTTCACCGAACACTTTTTCATTCAACTCTCCTTACGGTGCATGTCAGCAATGCAAAGGTCTCGGATTTATTTACCAGGTAAACTGGAAAGAAGTTATTCCCGACGAAACAAAAAGTATAAATGATGGCGCGATAAAACCGATGGGAGAGGTGCGCGAAAATTTTATGTTCGACCAGTTGCGCGCACTTGCACAGAAATATAAATTCACTTTCTCCACGCCGCTCAATGAAATTCCGAAAGCGGCGCTCAACATTATTCTCTATGGTAGCGAAGAAGAAAAAGTAGAAGTGAATCTCAACTTCGATGAAGTGCAATCGTGGAATTACAACACCGGATTTGAAGGAGTGGTGAACATGATTAAGCGCCTGTTCCGCGATACATCTTCTGATACACTGCGCAAGTGGGCAGAAGAATTTATGGAAACAACAATATGCCCCGAGTGTAACGGTGCGCGATTAAAAAAAGAAGCGCTCTTCTTCAAGATGGATGATAAAAACATTGCGCAATTATCTGCGATGGATATTGCATCGCTGCGCAAATGGATGGAAGGATTGGAAAACCGCATCAGCGAAAAACAAAAACTGATTGCGCGCGATGTACTGAAAGAAATTCGTGAGCGCCTCAAGTTTTTATTGGATGTCGGATTGGATTATCTCTCGCTCGACCGACCTGCAAGAAGTATGAGTGGCGGCGAATCGCAGCGCATCCGGCTTGCCACACAAATCGGTTCGCAACTCAGTGGCATCACTTACATTCTCGATGAGCCAAGTATTGGTTTGCATCAACGCGATAACGAACGACTCATTACTGCACTCAAACATTTAGCATCGCTTGACAACACAGTAATAGTTGTTGAGCACGATAAAGATATTATGCTCGCCGCCGACCACATCATTGATATTGGTCCGCGTGCAGGAGTGCATGGCGGAAAAGTGGTGGCGCAAGGTTCAGTAAAAGAATTTCTGAAACACAAATCAGAGACTGCTGATTTTTTAAGCGGAAAGAAAATCATTGCAGCTCCAAAAGAAAGAAGAAAGGGAAACGGAAAATATTTAACACTCTCAGGTGTAACGGGCAACAACCTGAAAAATGTAACAGTCAAATTCCCGCTCGGAAAACTGATAGGTGTAACAGGTGTGAGCGGAAGCGGTAAGAGCACGCTCATCAACGAAACATTGTATCCGATACTCAGCAACTATTCGTATCACTCGCACATGAAGCCGCTGCCATACGCAAAGGTGGAGGGATTGAAAGACATTGATAAAGTAATTGAGATTGACCAATCGCCCATCGGAAGAACACCGCGAAGCAATCCCGCAACTTACATTTCAGTGTTCAGTGATATTCGTGATTTGTTCACGATGCTTCCCGAAGCAAAAATTCGTGGCTACAAACCCGGCAGATTTTCTTTCAATGTAAAAGGCGGCAGATGCGAAGTGTGCGAAGGCGCAGGTATGCGAACCATTGAAATGAATTTCCTTCCGGATGTATATGTGAAGTGCGAAAAATGTTTAGGCAAAAGATATAACCGCGAAACGCTTGAAGTTCGCTACAGAGGAAAATCAATCAGCGATGTTTTGGAAATGACTGTTGATGAAGCCGTGGAATTTTTTGAAAACATGCCGCGCATCCATCGCAAAATAAAAACCATGCAAGATGTTGGTCTCGGTTATATTCATCTTGGACAACAGGCAACCACATTAAGCGGGGGAGAAGCGCAGCGTGTAAAACTCAGCACCGAACTTTCGAAAAAAGATACAGGTAATACATTTTATATTTTAGATGAACCCACAACAGGTTTGCACTTCGAAGATGTGCGTGTGCTGATGGAAGTGTTGAATAAACTCACCGACAAAGGCAATACTGTTTTAGTGATTGAGCACAACATGGATGTAATAAAACTCGCCGACCATATTATTGATTTAGGTCCCGAAGGCGGACATCGAGGCGGCACAATTGTGTGCGAAGGAACTCCCGAACAAGTTGCGAATCATCCCGACAGTTTTACCGGAAAATTTTTGAAGAAGGAATTAGTATAGTAATTTTTTTTGCCGAAAGAGGTTTACAAAAAATGAATCGTTTATTTATTATTAATAATTTCCAAACACATCAAAATTTCCTTCGGCTGAATCCAATTTTATTTTCAGAAAAGTTGAATCAGAAAATTGATTGAGGTAAGTGTCTTTTCTTAATAATTGTAAATATAGTTTAAGGCTTGATTTTTCACTTGCATGAAATGCATCAATCATTTCTTTATCGTTACTCCCGTAGTTTTCAGGATTAGTGAAATCATAAATCCGAAAACCATTTTCACGAAAAACACGGTTCATAAGTTCATTCAGTTTAAAGAAATAGGGAAAATGTTCGGGGTATAATTTCATTTCGCTCATCACCATGCTGTTTGCAGGTGGAAGAAAACCTGTAACATTAATTTTATGTTTTTTACAAAACCGCAAAAACAACCTCAGTTCATTCACCGCACACTTATCAATTGAATTTGTCCATTGTAATTTCCCTTCATCAGTGTTTACATTCTCAATGGCGTTATATATCAGGCATTTTAAAGAATTAGAATCAGCCAACAATTTTCCATAGTAGCAACTTCCATCTCTCCGAAATCCATGACCGGTATTTCTGGCGCTTATACCAAACCATTCAACCTCAGAATTTTTTTCCGTCCAAATCTTTTCCCAACTGATTTTTCCATACCACCAATCGTAATAAAAATTTTGCCATGCACTCATTCCACTCCAGTTATTGAACCACGAATACCGATTGTAAACCAAATCGTTCTTTGTTTTTACTGATGAATCGTATCGGGAATTAAACCACCACTGATCCAGACCGAGAATAATTGTTTGCGGTAAATTTTCTTCGGGTAGCGATTCTAAAAACGCGCGCAATTGTTCCATCCTGTTAAAAACTCCGCCGGTATTATAAAACGGAATGGAGTCTTTAAAAAATGCTGAACGGAATTGCAATACTCGTGATGAACCAAGTGCAAGAATCTTCGGCGAACTGTTTTCAACGGCCGCTAACTTGAAATAGTGAGGCAGGTTTGAATAAGCCGCACCATAAATAAAATTTCGGCGGTCGTTAATTTGCGCTTGTAAAGTTTTATTCAACCAGAAAATTTCTCCGCTTTTATAAAACACCGCAACTGTAAAAATTGTAATAGCAGCATACGGAAAAACAAACCGTATAAACCTTGGAATAAACTTTTGGACTTCTCTGTTCATCAGAATTGGAAGTAGATGAATTGTGAGTTATTAAAAACGCCAAATGCAAGAATGCTGATGATTAATAAATGATAAGCAGTTAACCGAACCCAACGCGGTTGGTTAATCATTAAATTAAAAAATTCATTTCCCATCATCAGTCGCTGAACAATTTCTAGAATAATTATTCCGGCAACAGAAAAATATATTATGTCAATTGAAATAATATTAATTCCAAGACCTGAAAAATTCAGGTGCCATGCTGATGTTATTATTGTGAAAGCATCGGTAACAGAATCAGCACGAAAAAATATCCAAGCGAAGCATACCAGAAAAAAAGTCAGCCATTGTTTCGTAAGTTTTTTAATAAATGATTTCGCTTTGGATAATTTAATAGATGGTGTTTTCGCTAACAACTTTTCTTCATCAGCATTACCAATTCCAAAATATTTTTCAACCATAACATAAATTCCATGCAGTGCTCCCCAAACAATAAATGTCCAATTGGCGCCATGCCACAATCCGCTCACTAAAAAAACAATGGCGAGGTTGATGTAAATTTTTTTTAAAGAAACCCGACTTCCACCAAGCGGAATAAATAAATAATCACGAAACCACGACGAGAGAGAAATATGCCATCGCCTCCAGAATTCAGAAACAGAAGCGGACGAATAAGGATTGTCGAAATTTTTCATCAAACGAAACCCCATTACACGCGCAGCACCAATTGCAATGTCACTGTACCCACTGAAGTCGCAATAAATCTGGTAAGCAAAAAAAATCGTTGCAAGAATAACAGGTAGCCCCTCATATTTTCCGGGATGATTGTAAACTTCATTTATATAAATAGCTAACCGATCCGCAATCACTAATTTTTTAAAAAACCCCCACGCCATTTGTTTCAAGCCATCAGTTACATTTTGATATTTGAAATCATGCGATTCATAAAACTGATGAATTAAATTTTGAGGCCGCTCAATTGGCCCGGCAACCAATTGCGGAAAGAACATTACATACAAAGAATAGATACCGAAATTTTTTTCTGCCTTCTGATTGCCTCTGTAAACTTCAATTACATAAGCCATGCTTTGAAAAGTGTGAAACGAAAGACCGATGGGAAGAAGAATAGAATAAATATGTGATGGAACAGAGCAATTAAACAAGTGTGCAACTGAAGAAAAAGTATCAGTAAAAAAGTTGAAATATTTAAAAACAAAAAGTATGAACGCCGTAGAAATTAAACTGGTGATGAGTAATAGTTTTCGTTTAAAACCTTTTTGTCGCTCCATTAAAATTGCAGCGCTGTAATCAACAGAAATTGTAATGGCGAGAATAAAAATGTATGCCGGAATAAATGCCATGTAAAAAAAACAACTTGCACTCAATAACCACAACCACCGAAACCGATGAGGCAACAGAAAATAACCAACGGTTACAATTGGAAAAAAAGGTAAAAAGGAAAAGGAATTAAATAGCATTCAGTAAAAAGTGGTGCGATAAAATTAATACGAATGCAAGAGGCAATTGTTAGGAGCATAATTATTTGCTCAATACAAAACAATAAGTAAAATAATCAGCAAGCGCTGGTTTTCGATTGATCGTTATTGTATCAATAAAAGATAGCATAGGTAATAAAATTTTTATTGAGGGTAATTTATTCCATACTGACATACCTCGTGCCGGCACACGCATCACCGGAAAGAATGCAGTCAATTTCAATTCCGATTTTTCAATTAAGTTTTTATAGTGCGCAAGTGAGCGGAATAAATGTTTATCGGATTCTTTCGTTTCGTTTTTTACTTGTTCGAACATCAAAATTTTTCCGGTTGGTTTTAATATGCGCTTCAGTTCATTTAGCCACATCACCGATTCTTCATCATTGATATGCTGAAACACCCAATGCGAAAATGCAGCATCAAATTGATTGTTTCCTTCTGGAATTTTAAAATCATTTAGCAGGAAGTACTCAATATTATTTGCTGCGAATTTTTGTTTCGCAGTTTCAATCATTGCAGCATTTGAATCAACGCCGACAACTTTTTTTGAAAGACCAGAAAGTTTTTTTGAAATGCGCCCTACCCCACAACCAAAATCAAGAATTATATTATCCGAAGTCGGGTGAAGGTTTTTTATGATGTATTTAGTCGTAAAATAATTCCGATAAATATTTGAATGCTGCTGCCCGTTTGCAACATCGAGCACCGCATTTTCATTCTGATGTGTAACAGCCGCCTTGTTGAAAAAATCTTCAACTTGTTTTTTATCTATTCCGCTCATTGCCCGATAAATAATCTTTTTAAAAGATTCCAGAATTTTAATTGTACGGGTTTCAATGCATATCCTGTGTGTTGAGTTGGAAGTTGTTGCGCACCAAACCGCAATTTGAATTTTGAAATGCCCTTACTGAATTTCAAATTTGACTCTGAAAGTTCAAGAGAAGTTTCACCTAAAAAATAATTTTGAAATCCATTTACTTTTAAATACTTCATAATTTCCCAATGTAAAAACTGACCGGCACCAATACTGTTTTTAATGGTGCCACCGAAATTATAAAGCGATGATTTTCCATAATTGTATAGCAAGGCGCCACATAAATAGTTTCCATTTTGTTTTGCAAAAACAAGTTGTGCTGAATGGTTTGACTTAAAAATTTCATATTCATTTCGGATAAAATTTTTATTCGGGGGGTGAGCATTTTGATTTTTATAGGTTTCATCCAACAATAAAAAAAATAAATCAATATCATTGACAAACTCAATGGTTACATTGTTCCTTACAGCTTTAAATATTTCACTCCTATGCTTGGGATTAATTGCTTTCCGTAGTTCATCAATACTTTTTGTTAAATCAATCTTGGCAATTCCGATTCTGCTCTCCCAAATTTTTTTATATTCGATTAACGAAATTAGTTTTTCTGTTTCGCCAAAAAAGCTATAAGAATAAAAAGAGGTAATTTGTTTTTTCTTTAACCACTTTTTTATTGCAGCTGTTAATTCAAAATATAATTTGCTGAATTCAATATTTTTTGAATCATCAACTAAAATTTCACTTCCCTGTGTTGCCCTTGTACTTATGGTTCTAATAAAAGCAGGTAATTTTTTTGATTCGTAGAAATAAATTTTAACACCACCAATTAATTTTTCCTGGTGATAACATTGAAAATACCACGGCCAATTGTTAAAGTATAATTGTATCTCATCATTAAAAGTGCTTTGCCATATATTGTTACAGCGAAAAGAAAGGAGGTTCCATTCGTCGATATTGACGGGTGCTTTGTCAGTTACTACAATATTAAAGTCAGCGACGGGCATGAATAAAAAACTCCTCTTTTAGTTCTTTATATAAATCGAGCAACTTGTTTTGTTCGTGTTCCCAGTTCAGAATTTTTTTAGTCTGTCGCACATTGTTTTTAAATTCCGTATTCCGCTTTTCCAACTCTAAAAAACCATTATAATATGCATTGGGTTCATCGGCGTTTACACACACACCAATTTTATGTTGTTCAATAATTTCCATGTGTTCAGGCTGTGCTGATGCGAGAATCGGAAGTTCGGCCATCACATAGTGAAACAATTTGTTTTCCAAACCCAACCAGTAACTCATGTATTTTTTATTCCAGGTGCTCAACAATCCATAATCAGCAGCTTGAATGGTTTTAACAATTTCACCCGGTTGAATGGCGGAATGAAAATAAATATTTTTGAATCCTGACTCGCTCACCCACTTCATAATTTCTTTTTTGTTTCCACCTTCACCACAAATAAATATAAGCGCAACCCCAGGCTTATTGGCAAATTGTTCAATTGCCACTTCAATGTTTCTTGATTTCCAATAAATAAAAAGCGAAAAGTTTAAGACGATTTTTGTTTCAGCAGAAATTCCAAGTTCTTGGCGAATGCTTTTTTCAGGAAGTACAATTTCTTCATACTCTGCAAGATTTCGAATAATGACCACCTTGTTTTTCAATTCAAAATATTTTTCTAAATCATTGCCAATCGACTTAGAAACTGTGATAACACGATCAATTAATTTACCGGCTTTTTTTTCCCGATTTACCTCAAGCTTTCGAACCACATCGGTTTTTATGCGAACCCAAGGAGATGAATGGCTTGAATAATTTATTGGCCATGAATGAAACAGTTCATGAGAATCATAAACAAGCAGCGTTTCCGGTCGTTGTTTTTTTATCAATGTGCCAATATAAAGCATTAATTGATCGTGACAATGAAGAATATCAAATGGTTCACGGGCAATTTGTTGCGCCATGGCTGATCGGGCAATTGCGTTCTTTAAGTCAAATATTTCTGTACTGAAAATTCTCCTGATTAAAATTCCATCTTTTATTTCTTCAGCCGGCAGGTCATTCCGCTGAACAGCATAAAGTGTTAATTGATATCCATTGTTCACTAATGTTTTTGCTTCGCGATAAACGCGGCTATCCATTGTGAAAGAATTATCGAGCAACATTGCTATTCGTGGTAATTCATTAATAACTACTTCATCATTATTTTTTCTTTCAAGCAACTGGTCATAAAAATTAATCAGCAATTTACTTTCGTTTGTCCAGTTAAGTACTTGTTTTGCTTTGACAAGATTTGTGGTATATAATTCTTTGTTCTTAATAATTTCTTTCCAACCGTTGTAATATGCACCCGGCTCATCAGGATTTACACATACACCGATATTGTATTTTTCAACTATTGCTTTGTATTCAGGCTGCGCAGTTGAGAGCATTGGAATTTCAGCCATCAGGTAATTAAAAAGCTTATTGTCCAATGCGTACCAGTAACTCAAATCTTTTTTATTCCATGTTGGAACAATACCCGCATCGCAACCCGACAGATAAGTTGTTATTTGATGATGTGGAACTACATCATGAAAAAGAACATTGGTAAAATTTTTCTTCTTTGCATAATCTTCAACTTGCTTTCTGTGTTCATCATCTGAACTGATAATGATAAATATAAGGTCATCTTTATTTCCAATCTCATTTAGTACCTGAACCATATTTAAACTCTCGAGATATATATGCGCACCAATAAAGGCTAATATTTTTTTATTGTCAGGTATATCGAATTTATTTCGTAAGATATAATTGCGTTCCGGAATTAATTCGTTCACAGGAACATTTCTGATTACAGTCGGCTTTGTTTTTAGCCTAAAATAATTTTGAAGGTTATCTGCCAAGGATTGATTTACAGTAACCAGATAATCTATTTCACGACCGAATTTTTTCTCGTTCCTGATTTGTATTTTACGAACAAACAAAGATTTAAAAATGATGTATGGATTTTTTGTTGTGAAGTTGAGTGGCCATGAATGAAAGAGTTCATGCGAATCATAAATCAAAACAGTCTTTGGATTTAACTTTTTAATCATTGCTCCGATATTCAGCATTAAATGGTCATGGCAATGAATGACATCAAAATTATATGAGGCTATTCTTCGTGCCACCATTTTTAAATCGCCATAAGATTGAAAACGAAAAATATCTCTGGGAATTATCCGCTCAATTTTAACTTCATTTTTCACCTCTCTGAATGGAAGATCAGGTGAATACATGCAGAACATGGTCAGGTCAAAATATTTTCCAACCGTAGTTGCTTCTTGTATTACACGATTGTCATTTAAGTAAGAATTATCAAGCAGCATTGCCACTTTTTTCCCTTTGACTTTCGACAAGTAAACTTTTGAGCCGCCCCATAAGTTTATTCGCTTTAAAAAACGAGTGATGAATCGTACACGATTAAAAAAATTAATAATAGAAGGATATGCAGTATGCGGAATTTCAGGCGCTGAAATAATTCTTTCAAACTCGGAAGTGCTGAGCCCGAATTTTTTGAGCACATATTCTTTATCAGAAGCAGCAAGTTCTGCAGATATTAGAGGTTTGGCCGATTCAATAAGCGCTTCTTCGCGAGTGATTTGTCCTGAACAAATCATTGTGCTCAAATGCGACCGACGCTTATCTACATGAAATTTTACAGGCAGTATGTATGATTGATAAAATCGGGTTATAATTGATTCATAATGTTTTCCTCCATAGTCGCGCCAGTTTAATTCAGAAGTCAGAATTTCCTTTGCATCCTTTCTGTTGTAATAAAAAAGATCCAGAATTTTCACATACTTTATTCCTTTTATCTTTTCATAAAAATATTTTCGAAACAATCCAAGCTTCGGAAATGTTTTTAGCCGACTAACGCCAAACCGCTTATTAATGGCCTTTATATTTATTAAATCATTTTTGTTATGAATCCACCGTTCAGGTAAAATTCCTTCGGTTCGAAAATTTTCACCACTTAAAATATACTTGATTCCATACTTGTTGGCTGTATGATATAAGGTTGCAAAAATGGCATGGTCCGAAGTTGCTTCAATATCAATTACAGATGCTTTTAAATAGGCTAACTGCAAATTTTTGAATTCTTCCCAATTAATAACTTTGGTATATAAATCAATGTTTAATTTTTTAAGGATGTTTGAAATATTGCTTACCGCCAATTCAGAATTCCAGCCATTATCACAATGAACAGCCAATGGACGCAATCCGTATTGCTTAACTAAATAGGCCACATAAGTTGAATCTACTCCTCCGCTAACTCCAACTATACAATCATACGCCTTGTTTTTACCGGCGAGTTTTATCTCTTCTATTAGTTTTTCTAAATACTTTTCGCGCTCAGGTAATGGAAGCAATCTTTCTGCAGCCTCTTTATCATATAAATGACAATGGTTGCAAACTCCGTTATTATCAAAATATATTAGAGGGTCATCAGCAGTGGAAAGTATGCATCGGGTGCAAATCTGGTAGGTGCGGGTTGATTGCATGGAATGCCGCAAACTTAACTACCAATTCATATCCGAAGAAGAAGGATATGAAATCATTACAGCTTTATGTACGCCCGTATAAACAAACATGCTTCCGGCAGCAGCAGCTGAAGCTCCTGATGAAATAACACTTCTTAAATCAGAAAATGAGCCAGCCCCGCCACAACCAATAACCGGTATTGAAACGGCTCTTGAAATTTCTCCGATAAGTTTTAAATCGTATCCTTTCATTATCCCATCTTGTTGAACAGTTTGAATTAAGATTTCTCCCGCTCCAGCATCTTCCATTTGCATAAGGTGATACTTCCAAGAAGAAATAATCATTTTACCTGCAGCAGAATATAAAATGTAATTTCCAAAAAAACTTTTCGTTATATCAATTGAAACAACAATTGTTGAACTTCCAAAGTTTTTTGTGGCCTCCTTTATTAACGCAGGATTTTCCAATGCGGAAGAATTTAACATCACTTTTTCAACGCCTATTTTTATTAATTTCTCAATGTCTTTTAGCGTTTTAATTCCCCCGCCATATGAGAGTGGCATAAAACATTCACTTGCCAAATCTTTTATTAAATCGAAATTGATTGTTTGATTTTTTTTAGATGCATCAATGTCGAGTACAACAATTTCATCAACTTCCTTTTCATTAAAAATTTTTATGGCATTAATCGGATCGCCGACATACCTGGGTGAAATAAACTTAGTGGTTTTAACGAGTTCGCCTTGCTGAATTAATAAAACCGGAATAATGCGTGGGCGATGGCTCATTTCAGTTCAGAAAAATTTTTATACAATTCCATTCCGTAACGATGACTTTTTTCGGGGTGAAACTGAACGCCGTAAATATTTTCTTTTTGAACACCTGAAATGAAATCATATCCATAATGTGTTTGCAGCCACTTGTTTTCTTCATGCACATTTGCAAGATGAAAGGCATGCACAAAATAAAATCGTTGCTCTTCATTCATTTTTAAAAGTGTAACATCGTTCAGTTGCTCCACCGAATTCCATCCCATGTGCGGAACACGAATTTGCTCTGTAGCTTTTTCATTATTGAATCGAACAACATCTGCATCAATCCATCCAAGTCCCAGTTCTTTTCCTTCTTCGCTTTGGTTACACATTAATTGCACTCCCAAACAAACTCCAAGAACAACTGTTTTATCGATCAATACTTTTTTGTTCAATATTTCAATCCACCCTTGGTCTTTCAGCAATTTCATTGCGGTGTCGAATGAACCGACGCCGGGTAGGATAATTTTTTTTGCATCAGCAATTTCAGATGGAATGGAAGTAATAACAGAATCGGCCCCGATTTTTTTCAGCATGTTTTGTATGCTTGAAATATTTCCGGTGCCGTAATCAATTATGTGAATCATATATCTGCAAATATGGATTAGCTAATGATTTGTTTATAGAGTTCCAATAATTTTTTTTGTTCTTGCTCCCAATTTAATTTTTGTTTGGCGTTCACCAATTCAGGATGAAAATTATCCGGTTGCAATAAAATCTGTTTCAATCCTTTTGTAAATGCTCCCGGAATGTCGGGATCAACACACATTCCTACCTTATTTTCTTCTACAATTTTTTTATATTCAGGTTGAGCGCTCGCCAGAATCGGAATTTCAGCCATGATGTAACTGAATAATTTATTGTCGAGTGCGAGCCAGTAACTTAAATCGTTTTTATTCCATGCCGAAACAATTCCTACATCGCAGCCACTCAGCACACTTGTAATTTGGTTGATTGGAATGAGCGGATGAAAAAACACATTGCTCCAGTTGTTTTCTTCCACCCATTGTTTAAACCAATGAGAATGCGAATCATCGCCGGTAATTATCACGAAAGAAATATTCGTGACAGTTACAATTTCTTCAATTGCTTGTTCCATACGCAGCGAGTTTCGATACAAGTGCCCACCGATATAAACCACAATTTTATTTACTGCATCAATTGAAAATTTATTGCGCAGGTAATCACTTCTTTTTAACACAGCTTCGTATCGCGGAATATTTCGAGTGACAACTGCTTCTGTTTTCAGGTGAAAATATTTTGTAAGAATATCAGCAATGGATTGATTGACCGTAATGAGGAAATCTGCTTTTCGTCCGTCTGCTTTTTCTTTTCGTACTTCTAATTTCCGAACAATCCACGATTTCAACCACAATACAAATCCGGGAGATGATACATGCAGCGGCCATTGATGAAATAGCTCGCGCGATTCGTAAATCAATATTGCATGTGGTTGTTTCTTTTTAATGATTGTTCCGAGGTTTAACATTACCCGGTCGTGACAATGCAGAATGGCAAAATCTGTTTTGGAAATAGTTGCAGCAAGCGAGTGTAACAGTCGCTCATTCTTGAACTGATAAATTTCAGGAGTAAAAATTCGATGGATGAAAAGATTGTTTCGTGTTTCTATTTCCGGAAAATCTTTTTCCTTCATGCAGAATAAATGCAACTCAATATCAAGCGAACACAAACTTTCAACTTCGAGCAATGCCCGACGATCAATGTTTAAAGTATTGTCGAGCAAGAGAGCGACTCTCTTCATCTTTCGTTAGTATATAACTTTCATTACTTCAAATGCCTCGGCAAATTCGCTACCTATTTGCACACCACGAGCAGTTGCGAGTCCGCGAATGAACCCTTCGTTCAGATAAGCACGGTGCGACTGCGATTTATATGCCTGCAATGCTTCTAATTTTTTCATCACAAATTTTTCCTGCAACTTGATAAAACAACTGGTTTGAAAATTCAGATTGTTCCAGGGCAATTCGTAACCTAGAATGGAAGCATCTTTAAATGCACGCAGTCCCTCGTTATGAATAACCTGATGATCCTGGTGTAAATCGCTGGAGCATGGAAGAAAAACCAATTCGGGTTTCAATTCTTTTTTCAACACCACCATGTCTTCTAAAATATTCTGACGAAAAGTGCTGAAATGACGAACATCGTAATCAAATAACCGAAGATTCTCTGAGGGGATACCTAAAATTTTTGTTGCTGCCTTTACTTCAATTTCTAAAGTATCGGGTGCAAGCCCGGGTTCAAGCGAACGGCGACAGAGCGAAAATGCTGCATAATAAATTTCTTTTCCTTCATCCACAAAGCGAGCAATACTTCCTCCTAATCCTAATTCACCATCGTCGGTATGTGGAGCCAAAACGAGAATTCTTTTTTTACTGATCATGATTTTATTTCAACGGCTCAAATATAGTTGGAACTTGTATTGAACTTTTTCAATTACGGAATCACCACTTTAACAATTGCATTTTTTATTTCATTATTCTGCAATACAGCGATGTAACACCCTGACGACAACTTCCAACTAACAGATTGTATGCTTTTATTTTTCTCAATTGGTTGCTCGAAAACTTTTCTCCCAACCATATCAAACAAAATAATAGAGGTGGAAATTTCTGATTGAAAATAAATCCGTCCATCAGCATAATATATTTTTTCATTGGAAGGAATATTCGACTCAATAATTCCGGAAGATAGTACAGTGAGTGTATGTGTTAAAGTATCACTCATGCAATGACCGGTTACAATTTGTGTTACAGTATAAGTTCCGGGGGCATAATTATGAGAAGGATCTTGTTGCGTGGATGAACTTCCATCTCCCAAATTCCACTGAAACTCCAAACCATTTATATCTGTTGATTGAAATGTAACATTATTTCCGGAAACTGAAAAATCAAACCCGGCAAATGGAACATTTCCACTTTCAAACCAAACCGATAAACTATCGAACACAATTGCATCAGCAGTTTGCTGTAACAGTATGGCAGTAGTATCAGGAATGGTTGAATAATAAGGTGCACCAATCGGCGATTTTTGAAAAATCATGGCATAAAAAACACAAGCGGTTAAATAAGTTCCATATGCTGAAGGGTGACTTTCATCTGCCTGGTATAAATTAAATGATAAACTGTCGGCAATAATTTTTTTCCAGGCCATTCCAACGGGAGAAACTGTTGCCTGATTCATCTGGCCCATGTTCAAATAACTTTCGCGCAAACCTTGTTGCATTCCTTCGTAAGTACATATTGGAGGATAACTCGCACAGTTTAATGCGTCACCATTTTTTCTACCCCAAGTCATAAAAAAAACAGTTTCTGTACAAGAGTCATTCGCATGAATTAAGCTATCAATAATTGTAGCGTATGGATACACTTCTGTTTGCACCTGCGATTGTGAAAATGCAGGCATTTGACTTTGCTCTTGAAGCACGACATAATCCCAGGGTTGTTGCGAAATTTTTGCCTGAGTGGTAGGGTTAGCCGAATGCATTTGAAAAGTATAACCGCTTATTGCGCTCATATCCGTAAACAGCGAATCACCTTTAGATAAAGCCAGCTGACGGACAGTAGCGGGCAAATCATTTACATATGTGTAACTGTTTCCTATGAAAAGAACAGAAGTTGTTTGAGCTGAAATTCTTTGTGTCAGAATCAGCAATAAGAGAAATGCAATTATTTTTTTCATAAAAAGAATTTTGAACGAAAAATTTATTAAGTGGTTGAAACCCAAAAATTATTTGCGCCCATTCCTATATTGATGTTGATGAGATTCGATTGAATTAATTCCAACATCGCCAGAAAAGTAAAGATGGCGTGAATGCGATTTTCGCAGTGCTCAAAAATTCCAATGAACGGAACATTACTTCCACGACGAACTACTTCCATAATTTTATCTCTTGAACCTTCAATGGAATAAGCATATTGAATCACCTTGTGAACCGGTTTGTTCTTGTCTTCTTCGTAACGAGTCATCACTTTTTCAAATGCTTTCAGCAAACGGAAAAGTGTAAGCGTGTGCAACTCAGCTTCGCCCGATAAACTTTCTGATAAAACTTTTAACTCGCTCACTGTATTTCCGCGTTCAAATTTTCCGGCGCGGTTTTCTTCGAGCTGGCGCATTTGTTCCTGCACCTCTTTGAATTTTTTGTACTCCAACAGTTTTGCAACCAACTCATCGCGCGGATCAATCTCATTTCCAGTAGCATCTAAATCTTTTCGTGGCAATAATAATTTTGCTTTGATTCGCATGAGTGTGGCTGCAACAACTATGAACTCACTTGCCAATTCTATATTCATCAAGCTTGCCTGATGCAGGTAATCCAAAAAATCTTTTGTGATTGTGTAAATCGGAATATCGTTAATGTCGAGTTCATCGCGCTCAATAAAAAAAAGCAGCAAGTCAAACGGACCTTCAAACTGCGGCAGATGTATTTCGTAAGTCTTATTACTCATGCGGGGCAAATGTATTGATTGTTGTATGCAACAGTATGTGTCGGTAATTGGATGTGAATAATCCGTTATAAAGGCGGAAAATTTAAAAGCATGACTTAATCAAAATAATAACTGCCGGAGTTGAATCGAGGATTTACGATGTTATTATAAATGGAACCAAATTGATAACTAAGTCCAACTCCTCCAAAGTAGCGATAATTAGTTTGCAGTTGTTTTATCTGTAATAATATTTCTTCCGGGCTTGCTTCGAGTTTTGGCAATGAAATCTGGTCATGAATAATGCTGAATCTTCCATATAAATTAACCGACAATCCTTCAACCAACCTTATTCTCGCATTACCGGAAATAAAAAAGTTGTTTTTGCTCAAATCATATAAATAAGCTGAACCGGAAATTGTAATGTTTGTACTTCCCCACTTTTGCTTAAAGCTCAATGAACTTTTTAATTTCTGTTGTACTACAGACTGGTTTATTTTTTCATAAATAGTTTCTTCATTGTACTCACCTGCTTGATATTGAATTTCATAATAAAAGGTCCATAGTTTACGGTTCGATTGCGAATAAGGAAATACATTATATTCAATAGCAGGGCCTATGCTTGCCATCCATTTTATGTTGTCATAAATGCTGGAGTAATATCCTGAGGTTAACCCCGCTGACCAGTGCTTACTTAAACTTTTTACATAACTGACTTCACCATATGTTGAATTCGATTCATTTAAATATTCAGTAGAATCATTCAGTTTGTAAATGTTTTTTTGATAATTCATTCCTACACTGAAATTCAATTTCATTTTCTCTGTTACTTTATCTGCAGACAAATTTCCATAATACGATTCACTGGTCGATTGCTTTTCGCCATCCCAGGTTCCATTGCCACTTATTGAATAAACCCAGCTGCGCCAATGGTCAATTGTGTCCTTTGTTGCTGCTGAACTCGAATCTTTTATTGTTGAAGTAATAATAATATCATTGGCTATGGTCGTGTGCGCAACATACCGCATCAATCCGATTGAAATAATTTGAGTTAACCCTTTTCGGGTTTCGTCTGAAGTGTTGTTTGAATTAGCTGTGTAATACAAGGTGTCGTTTTCGTTTTGAAAAACCTGCTGTCCGAAATAGTAAATGGTATAAGTTGAACCTCCGCTTCCTGTTGATTGGTATGTAATCAATAAGTGAACATCTGCCTGCATTCGGTCGCGGACAAAATTCACGCAGTTGATTTCTGTGCGCATAAAATCGTCATCGCAATACGGACAATCCAAATAAACTTTCACCGCGCCGTTGATACAGGTTTGTTTATTGGTTTGTGCGAATGAAAATTGAATTGATAACAGCAGTATAACAGTGAATGAAAATAATTTGATGATTTTTTTTACCATTTCAATTTTGTTTTTTGGAAGAAAAAAATTTCTGTGGTGAAAATACTTTTTTGAATAACGAATGGAAGGTAGAAAAAGTATGGCTGGAATTATTTATTCAGCGATAAATCATTTGAATTTAAAATGGCTTTATAAATCGCCTCTTGAATATTCTTGCGCACATTGAGTGAATTTATTTTACTGTTTTCGTCATCGGGAAAAGTGCGGTTCGAGAGGAAAACAAATGTTAACTGGTATTGCGGGTCGGTCCACACACAAGTACCCGTGAATCCCTGATGACCATAAGTGTTACACGATGCTTCACTGCAACACGGACTTGCTCTGTCGGGATCAGGTTCCGGTTTATCGAAACCCAAACCACGGCGACAAATTTTTCCGGCTTGTGTGGTAAACTTCTGAACGGTTTCGGGTGAGAAATATTTTTCGCCCCCGTACTCACCTTTGTTCAAGAGCATTTGCATTTCAATGGCTAAATCATTTGCAGAAGAAAAAACTCCTGCGTGTCCACCAACACCACCCAGCATCGCCGCGCCCTGGTCATGCACAAATCCTCGAATCAATTCGTGCCGATAAAAGTTATCGTAGTTCGATGGAACAATTCTGTCCAACGAAAATTTATCAGTTGGATTGTAGGTCATGGTTGGCATTCCAAGCGGCGAATAAAAATTTTTGTCAACTAACTCGTCAATCGGTTTGCCTCTGATTTTTTCAGCAACTGCTTTCAGAAAATAAAAATCAAGGTCACTGTATACATAAGTTCCGCGTGTGTTTATGGGAGACGAAAGAATTTCCTGCCACATGGTATCAATATACGCAGGGCAGATGTAAATATCTTTTGTCACGCGCACACATTTTTCTTTTGTTGAAATGCTGCTGTAAAGATTTGCATCCAAACCACCACGCGCATCAAGCGTCCGTTTGTAAAACGGAATGAATGGTTTCAATCCTGCGGTGTGCGTTAGCAATTCTTTAATCACAATAGATGATTTGTTTGTGCCTCTTGTTTCGGGCAAGTAATCACCAACAGTTTTATTCAAATCAATTTTTCCTTCGTCATACAGCTTCATGATTTCCATATTGGTGGCGGCAATTTTTGTAATGGAAGCGAGGTCGTACAAATCATCGTTGCGCACCGAATCAATTTTATCGTAAGTCAGGTAGCCGAAAGATTTCTGGTAAATAACTATTCCATCCTTCGCCACTAAAACCTGGCAACCAGGAAATGCTCTGTCCAACAACGCATCATCAACAATCGAATCAATTTTCTTCAGCAAATCTTCGCGCACACCAACTTCTTCGGATTGCGAGTATTTTAATCTGATTGTTGCGGTAGTCAGCAATCCAGTTCCCGACGGAATTGTTTTCGAAGCGCTCACCGATAATTTTCCTTTCGCTTTTATACCACCGAATAAAAGTTGCGCCGCCATTTTTTGCGTGATGGCTTCATCGTTGTAACACTCCAACAGCCAGTTCTTGTCTTCAAAAAATTTCAGCGCATACGGACTACCGAAAACTGTTACAATGGTTTTTTTCTGCTGACTGATTGCATCAATAAAAGTTTCAGCACTCTGTGTGATTCCGTAAAAGTCGCTCGACTTTTTATTCATGTTGTGAATGCTAATGATAACGAGATTGTAATCTTTCAGCTTCGTTGCAAGCGCTGCATAATCTTCCTTGCTTGATTGCTTATCCATCTGAAAACTTTTCACCGGTGCATATTGCTCCAGCATTTCCTGAAACTGATTTCTGCTGAAAGCACCAATGGCAACTGAAGCAATTCGCAGCGTATCAAGTTTTTTTAATGGAATGAAATTTCCTTTGTTGCGAACGAGAGTCAATGCATTTTCAACTAATTGTTGTTTCAATAATTTTGCTTCGTTGGTATTCAAATCTTCATTCAGATTTTTCAACGAGATACTTTGCCGCTTGTTTAATCCGCTCCAGTATTTCGCACGAAGAATTTTTTTCACGCGCTCATCCACTTCTGCTCTCGTAATAAATCCGCTGTCAATTGCTGCCTTAATTTGTTTGATTGCTTCACCCACATTTCCTGAAAACAGCAACACATCATTACCCGCCAGTAATGCCATTGCATCTACTTTTCCGGGGGCAGAATAATTACTCACTCCTTTCATATTCATCGCGTCGGTAAAAATCAATCCCTGAAAACCGAGTTGCTGTTTTAAAATTCCGGTGACAATTTTTGGTGAAAGTGTTGATGCTCGATTACTGGTCATATCTAATGCAGGAATAAAAAGATGCGCAACCATCATGCTTCCCACTCCCGCATTAATCATTTCTTTGAAGGGAAATAATTCCAGAGTATCGAGTCTTTGCTTTGAAGCATTGATTACTGGAAGCGCGAGATGCGAATCAGTATCAGTATCCCCGTGACCGGGAAAGTGTTTTGCGCAGGCAATCACACCGCCATCTTGCAAACCTTTCATGTAGGCGATTCCTTTTCCTGCAACATTGTATTTGTTGTCGCCGAAACTTCTGTCGCCGATAACAGGATTGAGCGCGTTGTTATTGATATCTACATCTGGCGCAAAATTTATATTCACTCCGATGCGTTTGCACTGTCGCGCAATTTCTTTTCCCATTAAATAAATGAGCGAATCATTTTGAATGGCGCCGAGCATTTGTTGTCGCGGAAAATTCATAGTACTATCGAGGCGCATGCTTAATCCCCATTCGCCATCAATGGCAATCAGCAACGGAACCTTGCTGACATTCTGATAAAAATTTGTGAGCGATGCTTGTCGCCCGGGTCCGCCCTGCATAAAAATCAGTCCGCCGATTTTGTATTTAGAAATCATGGCGGCGATATTTAATTTTTCTTCCGAACCTTTATTGCTGTATGCAGCCATCATAAACAACTGACCCAATCTTTCATCGGGAGTCAAGATATTGAAAATGGAATCAGCCCATGCAGAACTCTCCACTAAAAACGGAGGCACATCGCCGTCAAATAATTTTATATCCCTTGGTCCGGGCGAAGCCAAAGGCAGAAAAAAAATTACGGCGAGCACAATAAAAACGAACAATTTTTTCATGTCTTCAAATAAAAAACAACTATGGCGGTGGATGATTCAATCATTGATACTATTCTCCACAACGATTTGTTTGACTGTTTTATTTCGCCTCTTAATGATAGTAGCAGATAATTTTTAGCCACAGATTCACAGAGAATTCTTCATTATAAATTTTAGCAGATTGACACTTAAGATTTCTGTTTCAATTTTATTCGACCTTGAAATTTTAATCACAGTAAATTTTTAGCCACAGATTCACAGATTATTCTCTATTGAAAATTAAATCAGATTGACACTGAGGAGAATTATGTGGCAATCAATAATAAATTATTTATTGAGAATCAGAAACTAATCTGTGAATCTGTGGCTTTAATTTTTTAGTGACAATCATTGAGTCTGTTGTTTAGAATTTTTTAAAATTCATAAAACTATTTTCGCGATTCAATTTTTGGTGTGAAGCAAAAGCAAATTCGAATTCAGGATTACAATTACGAACTGCCGACCGAACTAATTGCGCAGTATCCATTGCCGCAAAGGGATGAAGCGAGAGTGATTGTTTATCGTGATGGAATTATTTCTGAAAAAGTTTTTTCGCAGGTTGCGGAAATTATTCCTGCTGAAACATTGCTGGTGTTCAACGACACAAAAGTGATTCGTGCACGGTTGTTTTTTAAATCGGGAGCCGGTGCAACCATTGAAATATTTTGTCTGGAACCTGTTACACCTTTCACTGATTTGCGGCTTGCAGTTTTTGCACACGAGCCAACTGTATGGCGGTGCATGGTGGGCAATGCAAAAAGATGGAAGGGCGATTCGCTCGAAAAATTTTTTTCGGTTGATAGTTCTATTTCGAAACTGCGCGCTTCGTTAGTGGAAAAAGAAGGAGAAACTTTCCTGATAAAGTTTGAGTGGGATAATTATGATTTCAGTTTCGCCTCTGTGATTGAAGCGGCGGGGTTGATTCCATTGCCACCCTACATGCGAAGAGAAGCAGAACAAAAAGATGCGGATTCATACCAAACTATTTTCGGACAACAAGATGGTTCGGTGGCTGCGCCAACTGCGGGATTGCATTTTACTGAAGCAGTTTTTGAATCGCTGAATCAAAATAAAATTGAAACTGCATTTCTAACACTGCATGTTGGTGCCGGAACTTTCCGTCCGGTGAAAACTGAAACACTTGAGGGACATCAAATGCATGGTGAGCGGATTTATGTGAACCGGATTTTCATTGAGAAATTATTGAAACACATTTCAGCAGGGAAACCGGTTGCTGCGGTTGGAACTACATCACTCCGCACATTAGAAAGTTTGTACTGGCTCGGAGTAAAATATTCGCTCGGCGATAAATCATTTGAACTGAATCAATGGGAGGTTTATGAATCACCGCTGACAGAAATTTCGACAACTGTTACAGATGCATTGCAATCGTTACTGAATTATTTAGATGAAGAACAATTGAATGAATTGAGTTGTGTTACACATTTATTGTGTGCGCCAGCTTATCAGTTCCGAACAACAGATATTCTGTTCACCAATTTTCATTTGCCGCAAAGCACATTGCTGTTATTGGTTTCTGCTTTTATCGGTGATGACTGGAAAAAAGTTTATGACTATGCTTTAAAAAATCGTTTCCGGTTTTTGTCATATGGAGATACGAGTGTTTTGTTTCGGAAATAATAAATTGAAATATCTTTACAGCAGAAAACAATTTTAAAATGAGCAATCAGTCAAGTGCGAAAGAGATAAATTCTTATTTCAGTTTACTCACTCCGGTTCAGAAAGAATCTGTAATCGGACTGATAAAATCTTTTTTGAAAACTGACAAGCGTATCAGCCGCAAGCAATACAATGCTGAATTGAATGCCGCTGAAAAAAGAATTGCGAAAGGAAAATTCAGCAGCCAAGAGGAAGTAGAAAAAGCTGCGGCAAAATGGTAAAGAAAAAGCGGACAGTTATCTGGGATACCCCAGCCGTTGACGACCTGAAAGAAATTTATGATTATATAAAAATGGATTCGTTGCAGGCAGCACAGAATGTGAAATCTGAAATTCTTGCAACCACAAAAATTCTTTCTTCCAACCCCGAACTATTTGCAGTTGATTTATTGAAGGAAAATAATGATGGTTCTAATCGCGCGTTTTTTATTTACAGTTATCGCATCGCTTACAAAATCACCGATGACAATATTTTAATTCTACGCATTCGTCATACAAGCAGGGAACCGGAAGAATATTAATTGGAATTTTTAAAAATAATTTTTCAAGGGAAATATTTATAAACCACTGAGCGGTGTAACACTGTTTTCAATGTGATTGCTCCTGCTGACACCTGAATTCCAATCCGATAATCATTCACTCTTATTCTTCCGTACCCGATATGAGTAGTAAATAATTTCAGTCCTGTAATTTCATTTGTGTTTTTTGCCTGTTCTATTTCTTCCAATACAAAAAGAATCTCATCAATCAGTTCTGCGGATTTAATTTTTTCAACCTCCCGCAAAAATCGCTTCGACGATTTTGCAATCATTACTTACTGATGCGCTTTTTCATTCGCAATAATTCCTTGCGGGTATCGCCTGCTGAAAGCAGACTTTCTTTCTCTGATTTATCCATTGCTTTCATCAATGCTTTTTCTTCTGCTTTTTCATATTCATCGAGCGATAAAATTTTTAATGCGGTTTTGCTGTTTGCTAAAAGCGTTTTTAGTGCCTTGCCAATATCAGTTCGCTCGTTGATGTCAATTACATAAAGTGCCATTGTAATTTTTTTACAAATATAAATCTGTTATTCTTTACTGAGAATAAATACTTGTCGCAGAAACGCTGTCATTGCGAACATTGTATTCAATGTGAAGCAATCTGTTACGCTCACCCGCAACAGATTGCTTCGTGATTACACTCGCAATGACAAAGTGAAAGCGAATTGATTGTGCTATTCCTTCACAAATTTTTTACACCTTATTTTTTTGTTGTTGGAAACAGTGAGCATATAAATGCCGGAAGGCAAATCGGAAATATTGATGTTTATAGAGTTGCCAACTTTCAAAAAGTTGGCAACTCTCGCACCCAACAAATTATAAATGGTGATTTAATTTTCTTCGGGTGAAAGACTGGAGATTTTTATTTCGTTGGTGGCGGGGTTGGGATAAATATTTATTGCAGATGCATTTTGTTTCACTTCAACTATTGCTGTTGTGTCTTGAATTATTGTTGGGTCGTATCGTGCAACATATCCGCAAGGAGTAGAATCATTAATCTGAATCCATCTTCCACCTGCATAAATCATGCTGTCAAATTTTTCAATAGCATGTACTTCATAAGTTGGACCTTTTGGAATGAGCTTCCATGTCGTGTCATTATAAACAGAAATAAAATTCCAGAGATATGGAAATGCTAAAACTCCTGCCCAATTAGCACCTAAGTATAATTTGTCATCAATAGTTTTTAAAGTATAAACTGCAATTGGATTATTTCCTGTTGAAGCCCATGTTGTATCATTCCAAACAACTAAACCTGATTCAATTCCTGATGCACTATGACTAAAATCTCCTCCTGCATAAAGTTTGTTTTTATAAGATGCAAGAGAATATAAAATACAATCAAACTGACCACTGAAACCAATTCCATTTCCTACCGAACTCCAACTTGTATCATTCCAGCAAGCAATGTTTTTGCAATAAGTGCCCCCTGCATTTTCAAATATTCCGGCTGCATATAGTTTGTTGTGATGAACACATAGTGCATGAACTTCGGGAACTGCACCTCCGCTAATGCCTGTACCTACTTGTTGCCATTGAGTTCCATCATATTTTGCAACACGCGAAATTGATGGACTACTTGCATCAACAAAATATCCTGTGTCACATTTTGTAAATGCACCTCCAACATATAGCGTGTCATTATAAAAGCAAAGTGAATTGAGTGAGTTATTAAATGTTCCGACATTATTAAACTCAAAAGTGTTTACATCAAATCTTAATACACCATAAATATCAGCTGCTGTGTTAGATACAGACAGATAAATTTCAGAGCCATGTAAAACCATTGAAGTAATAACTTGCCCGAAACCATTTCCACTAAATGTTCCGTGATGAATTATTAATTGACTCCAATTTGTTCCATCCCATCTTGCAATATTTGAGGCAATGATATTTCCTGTATCAGCGTTGCACGCATCAAAATATCCTCCGACATAGAGTATATGATTAATTGTATCGTTACACATGGAAGCAACTTTATTGTTCTGCGCATCATTTCCACTTAATCCTCCTTGCAATGGAAACCATTGTTGCGCGCTGCATATTTCAAAACTGAATAAAAATAAAAGCAACAGAATTTTTTTCACGCCACTAAATTAAACCTCTGCTTCAATTGTGAATGCATTGTTCAAAACCCCGCGCACTTTAATTTTCATTGAGCGCAGCAATTACTATCAACTAAATTCGCACACTGTTTTTGAGAAACACTGAAACAGTTTTTAAAATTTTTATGTCAGATATCATTTCGCTTTTACCCGATTCCATTGCCAACCAGATTGCCGCCGGTGAGGTGATACAGCGCCCAGCAAGCGCCGTGAAGGAAATGATGGAGAACAGTATTGATGCCGATGCCACCGAAATAAAACTCATCATCCGCGATGCAGGCAAGAGTCTGATTCAGGTAATTGACAATGGAAAAGGAATGAGCGACACCGATGCACGCATGAGTTTTGAGCGACACGCTACTTCTAAAATAAAAAATATTGACGACCTGTTTCAAATCCGAACCATGGGTTTTCGCGGTGAAGCATTGGCAAGTATTGCCGCGATTGCTCAAGTGGAACTGAAAACAAGATTGCGTGGCGAAGCAGTGGGAACCGAATTGCTGATTGAGGGCAGCGAAGTTTTGAAACAGGAAACAGTGAGCTGTGCGGAAGGCGCTTCGCTCTCGGTGAAAAATCTTTTTTACAATGTGCCGGCGCGCCGCAAATTTTTAAAAAGCAATCCCGTAGAAACAAAACACATCATTGACGAATTCACACGCATTGCACTCGCGCATCCCGAAATAAATTTTCAGTTGCATCATAACGGCGTGGAAGTGTATCACCTGAATGCAGGCAATCTTCGTCAGCGCATTGTGGGTTTGTTCGGGCACAATTACAACGAGCGATTGGTGCCGGTGGAAGAGCAAACCACTGTTACAAATATCATTGGCTTCATTGGTAAACCCGAAGCAGCGAAGAAAACACGCGGCGAACAATTTTTTTTCGTGAACAACCGATTCATCAAAAGCAGTTATCTGAATCATGCAGTGACCAGTGCGTTTTATGAATTACTGCCACACGAATCGTTTGCGTTCTATGTTTTGTTTTTAGAAATTGACCCTGCCCGAATTGATATAAATGTTCATCCCACCAAGCAGGAAATAAAATTTGAAGATGAGCGAATCATTTACACTTTCATTTTATCAGCAGTGAAACGCGCATTGGGAAAATATTCTGTTTCGCCTTCGCTGGATTTTAATGACGAAAATCGTTTCAATCAGAACACCAGTTTCTCACGGCCGAATAAAGAAATGATGGATGAACCGAATCCGAAACTGAATCCAGATTATTCGCCGTACAAACAAATTGATACACGCACTCTATCAAATCAAAACAACTGGAAAGATTTGTATTCTGATTCGCGCAAGGGAGAAGATGTTGCCATTGTTCCTGATACAGAATTTTCAACCGGAACATTTACCATTCCAAGCCGGTGGGAAACCACTCC
>BJGQ01000030.1 GCA_014190575.1 Bacteroidota bacterium
ACCAAAAATGCTTCGTCGCTAACTGTTACACTCGATAATGTTGCGGATGGGTTGTATGAAGTGGTATTGAACAACAATCAGCAAACACTCATCCAACGATTGATTGTTCAGAGGTAAAATTCTTACAGACCAACGCGGTTTATAAAACCGCGTCGGTCTTTTAAAACTATATTTCTTCTTTCTTCATTTTGTAAATCACATTTCTTTTTTTCAGTTCATTGAGCATGAATTGAAAATTGGTTTCTTCTTCACCTAAATATTCCGGCGGATTAATTCCTTTGCGCGAATAATTTTTTTCAAGTAATAATCGAACGGCAGCAGTACAAGTGAATCCTGTTGTGCGCGCCATAGATGATGTTTGTGTTGTTTTATCATATTGATCAAACAAATCGTAAGTGTAACGGATGTTTTTTCCGTTTTCATTTCCCTCGACTGTTACACGCATCGCCGTAAATTCTTCTTCACCGGTTTTATATTTCCATTGCGGCAACATGATCGCTGCAGCAACATCTATCGGACGAATGGTTTTTCCTTTCACTGAAATTTCTTCTTCGCTGAAAAATCCCATGTCGCGCAGCATTTCCATTGCTTCGCGATGACCGGGATAGCGCAAAGTTTTTTCTTTCATGTTTTTAATCTTCATCGTTTTCAGAATGCTGCGCAAGCCGTCTGAATTAAATGATTCGAGTGTTCCGATGTTTTCGAAGTGAATGAATTCGGGTTCGGTCAATGCTGGCCGTGTAACAGTTTCAAAATTCTCTACCAACCGTGCAGGTCGGGTGTATTCTTCAATCACATCAATGGGAGAGAAGGGTGCTTTGTATTGAAACGGCAATTTGCGTTCGAAGGGCAAACCACCCACAAGGCATTCAAAATTTTCAATCTTCATTCGTTGATTGTGATAACCGAGAATGATATTATCCATACCAGGCGCAACCCCACAATCAACTATGGCTGTTACACTATTTTGTTTCGCCAGTTCATCCAACAGAAAAGCATCTTCGGGGAAGAATGAAATATCAACGACCTGCTTTTTGTTTTTTAAAATAGTTTTTAAAGTTTCGAAACCCATGAAACCAGGTACAGCTCCAACTACACAATCTGCATCTTGAATTAAATCTGAAATAATTTTTTCATCTGTAAGATTTGCTTTCTGTGTTTGAATGTTCGCGATGTTTTTCAACTGCGATAAATTTTCGTCGCTGATATCAGCAGACAGGACTTTATAATCTGTTGCAAGGTCTTTTGCAATGGTGCGACCAACCATTCCGGCACCAAGCACAACAATTTTTTTACTCATGAACCAAATTATTTATGAGCCGCAAAAGTGGCGGAACAAAAATCAAATTTCAAATACAGGAAAATAATTACTGAGAAAATTATATCCGCTTAATCTTCGCGCCCAGTTTATTTAATCGTGCATCAATATTCTGATATCCTCTGTCAATCTGATTGATGTTGTTGATGATGCTCTTTCCCTCGGCACTCATTGCAGCTATCAGCAACGCAACACCTGCGCGTATATCAGGACTCGTCATGCTGATTCCGCGTAACGGAAATTGCCGGTTCAATCCAATCACCGCCGCGCGGTGCGGGTCGCACAAAATAATTTGCGCGCCCATCTCAATTAATTTATCAACGAAGAACAAACGGCTCTCAAACATTTTCTGGTGAATGAGCACAGTTCCTTTTGCCTGTGTGGCTGTAACCAAAAGAACAGAAAGTAAATCAGGAGTGAGACCGGGCCATATTGCATCGGCAATCGTCATCACGCTACCATCAATAAAAGTTTGAATTTTATAAGTCGCCTGTTCAGGAATATAAATATCGTCGCCACGAATTTCCATTTCAATTCCGAGTTTGCGGAAAGCATCGGGAATCAATCCGAGTTGTTCGGGTTGCGCATTTTTAATGGTCAGTTCGCTTTGTGTCATCGCTGCCATGCCAATGAAACTTCCCACTTCAATCATATCGCTCAGCATGCGATGCTCTGTTCCGCCGAGTGATTGCACACCGTGAATGGTTAAGAGATTTGAACCGATGCCTTCAATTTTTCCGCCCATGCGCACAATCATTTTGCAGAGTTGCTGCAGGTATGGTTCGCATGCCGCATTGAAAATAGTAGTGGTTCCTTTCGCGAGTGATGCTGCCATAATAATATTGGCAGTGCCTGTAACAGATGCTTCGTCGAGCAACATGTAAGTGCCCGTTAACTGTGAAGCATCAATGGTGAAATTATTTTCTTTGTTATCGAAATTAAATTTTGCACCGAGTTTTTCGAAACCGATGAAATGTGTGTCCAATCTTCTTCTTCCGATTTTATCGCCGCCGGGTTTTGGAATGAATGCTTTTTTAAATCGTGCGAGCAGCGGACCAATCATCATCACCGAACCACGAAGGCGTGCCGCTTTCTTTGCGTAGTCGTCGGTGTTCATGTAATCGAGATTGATATTATCAGCGCGGAACGAATAAGTGTCTTCATTCTGTTTGCGAATCTCTACTCCGAAATCGCGGAGCAGATCAATCAGCATATTCACATCCACAATGTTCGGGATGTTGCTGATGGTAACAGTTTCGCTGGTGAGCAGTGTGGCGCATAAAATCTGCAGCGCTTCGTTCTTGGCTCCTTGTGGTGTTATTTCTCCCTTGAGTTTGTAACCGCCGGTTACTTCAAATGCATCAGGCATGTGGTGAATTGTAAATGGTGAATTTGATTTCGCGTTCGAAGATGAACTGATATTTCACACGAACTATTTTGTGTGTGAAAATTTTATTCACGAAGAAATGAGTGAGTGAACAGAAATATTATTTACCGCTGAGGCCAAGAGACACAGGGTTTATATTATTCTCTGAAACAATTATTGGAAACAATTTAAGGAAGAAAAATTTATCTCTTTCTTCTGAACTGCTGGTGTTTCTGATTGCCTCCGCCGCCACCGCGTGCAGGTTTTACAAATCCTTTTTTGCGGAATGATTTTTCGCGACCGGTTTTTTCTTTGAGCGGCGCGCCCTTGATATTGTCGAGATTAAAATCGTCGCCGATTTGTAATTGACCACCGCTGATAATATCGAGGTCGTTTTTTATAACATCGTCGCTCACATGCTGGTTGTCGTTCCATTGCAGGTGAACGAGTTTCATGTAGTAAGCAACAGTTTCGGCAGCGCTTTTTTTCTTTTCCGGATCGTCAACATCATCCTTTATTTTTTCGAGGAGACGCTCGAGGTTTTTTCCGTAGTTGCGATACTTGATTTTATTTTTCGGATAAGCCAGCGGTGCCACGCGCAAATCTTTTTCGCTCGGCGGATCGGGCATGGGATATGGCGAATCAACATCGAGCTTGTACTGGGTCATGATGTGCAGGTGATCCCACAACTTCATTTTATACTCTTCAATGTTTCGAAACTGAGGTGTGCTGTTGCTCATGATATTGATAAGTGCATTGGCAGCCGCATTGCGCTGATCGCGATCCTTAATTGTTAAAAGATGCTCAGCTAATTTTTGTGTGATGCGTCCATATTCCGGAATTTCCATCTTCGGACGCTGTGTATTGTATTCCATATTTGATTGGAGAAGTGACAAATGTAAGAGGTAATGAGTTATTTACTAAATGTTATTGTGGTAGAGGGAAAATCAAGCTGTAACAGCAATGTCAGATTTACTTTCGAAATTAGCGCGCGTTAAAAAACAAAATGAAAGTCGGGCTTTTCTTTGGTTCGTTTAATCCTGTTCACATCGGTCATTTGGTGATTGCCAATTTTATGGCAGAGAATACTGATTTGCAAAAAGTGTGGTTTGTAGTGAGTCCGCATAATCCATTGAAAGAAAAGAAAAGTTTATTGAAAGATGCAGACCGATTGCACCTGGTTCGTTTGGCAACAGAAGACAACACGAAATTTAAAGTGAGCGATATTGAATTCAAATTGCCGCAACCATCATACACCATTCACACGCTGACTTATCTGAAAGAAAAATTTCCGCAGCATGAGTTCGTTTTAATCATGGGTTCCGATAATCTGGAATCATTAGAGAAGTGGAAGAACTACGAAATCATTTTGCGCGATTATGAAATTTATGTTTACAGCAGAACTGAAAAACTGAAAACTCCGTTGGCAAATCACGCGCATGTGAAAATATTTGAAGTGCCGGTAATGGATATTTCTTCTTCTGAAATCAGAAAACTCATCGGTGAAAAAAAGTCGGTGCGCTATCTTCTTCCTGAAATTGTGTATGAAGAAATTAAAACCAGAAAGTTTTACCGGAAAACTGTTACAGTTTAATTTTCAACAACACGGGACAGTGGTCGCTGTGTTTTACATCAGGTAAAATTTCTGACGATACTAAATCTTTTTCCAATTCCTTGGTCGAGTTGTGGTAATCAATCCGCCATCCTTTGTTGTTTGCGCGCGCATTAAAAAAATTACTCCACCAGGTATATTGATGCGGTGCCTGATTGAAGTGACGGAAAGTATCCAGCCAACCTGTTTCAAAAAATTTTGTCATCCATGCTCTTTCATCAGGAAGAAAACCGGATGAATTTTTATTTCCTTTCGGGTCGTGAATGTCAATTTCCTGATGACAGATATTGTAATCGCCGGAGAGAATAATTTTCTTTCTTGTCTTTTTCAACTTTAGTAAATAGTCCAGATAATCATTGAGGAAATTATACTTAAACCCCTGACGGATTTCTCCTGTAGTTCCGCTCGGAAAATAAGTGTTGATGAAAGTAGTGTCGCCAATATCCATTCGCAACACTCTTCCTTCGCTGTCATATTGATCCAGATTAATTCCTAATTTAATCTGGTCGGGTTTTATTTTAGTGAGAATACCCACTCCGCTGTATCCTTTCTTCTCAGCCGAAAACCAGAAATGATGGTAGCCAAGATTTTCAAATTCTTTCACATCAATTTGTTCCGGCTGCGCTTTTGTTTCCTGAAGCATCACCACATCATACTTGTTTTCTTTCAGCCAATCCACCAATCCTTTTTTCATGGCAGCACGAATACCATTGACATTATAGGTGATGAGAGAAATTTGTGAGGACATTTTATTCAACTAATTTTTTACAACATTAGAAAGAAATAATCAATCGCAGCCTTAATGCGCATGCATTTGCTTGCCTTCTTCTTCAACTCTTTCATCAGAGTTATCGCCATCGCAAACCATCGCCACAATTTTGTTCGCTGCTTTTCTTCCGGTTTCTGCTGCGCCATTCATGTAACCCTGATAATTGAGCGAGCAATGCTCTCCGGCAAAAAGCAAATTGCCGACTCTCTTTTTTTCTGCGCCGCAAATTGTTGCGAACTGTCCTGGACGATAACAAGCATAACTCGCAAGAGTATGTGGGTGACTTGGCCAGTGCATCCGCTGCACATTGCCATTGTATTTTGCAGTGATGCCGCTCCAGATTTGTTCGAGCTTTGGCAGGTAAATATCTTTTTGCGATTGTGGTGTTCCGCTTCCTAAATCCAATCCGAGATTTCCGCCGAGGAAAACAGTGAACCCGCCCTTCGTCCCTCCCTGCAACTGACTGTTGTCCCAACCGGTTTGAATGTTTGTATCCGAAAAAGTATATCCTGTGTATCCTTGATTTCTCCAGTAACGATTGTTGAATCCCATCATCAGTTTTGCGTTGGAACCATAACCGAGATTTTGAATGGCATTTGTTTTCCAGTCTGGAAGTGTAACACCCGATAAATCAACAGTGCGTAAAATGGTAAATGGAATTGCCATTACTACTACATCAGCAGTCACGAGTTGTGTGCTGCCATTCGGTTTTTCGAACCAGAGTTTGTAAGAGCCATTGGCAAGTTGCGAGAGCTTCACTAATTTTCTTTCAGTAGTAACTCTGTTCTGAATCTGATCATAAAGCTTGCTGATCACGCGCTGATTTCCTCCCTCAATTTTATATCGTTCATCACTCTCGCCAAACACATCAAATGTGCCTTGCGACACATCCGCAGAAAATAAATAAAGAAAGTTGATGGACGACTGGTCATCTACTTCTCTACCATATTCAGTAAGATATGCCACTTCCAATGCTTGGCGAATCCATCCGCTCATGCCGATGTAATCGAAGTAAGCAGCGATGCTCATGTTATCATAAAAACTCCATCCACCCGGATTTTGAAAATCAATGGTGTCGGGCAACGAATCAATGTCGCTTTGAATTTGTGAGGCGTAAGGAAGAAAAGCATCAATGACTTCCTGCAATGAGTAATGCTGTCCGTTGAAAAAATAATCCTGATAGGTTAATGCGGTTTCACTTGGTAGAAATGTATCAATCAATGGAAGATTAAATTCATTGGCAAGATGAATCATATCAGTGTGAATGCTATCAATAAATTCTCCGCCTAATTCAGTTGTTAAACCCGGCGCCATAATATTGTTTGCAGTGTAAATGCGACCGCCAACTCTTGCACTGGATTCATACACTTTAGAAAACACACCAGCTTTTTTTAATTGATAGCAACAATTCAATCCCGCCATTCCTCCCCCTACAATTACAATATTGGCATCGCAACTTTTCTTTTCGCTTGAACCTGTTGCAGCCAAAATTTCATTTCCTTTTTTACATGATGCAACTAAACCAGCGGCGCCAAAAACCAATCCGGCTTTTGCAGTAGTTGAAATAAAATTACGGCGCGATGCACTTCGTGGTTCCGAAATCATATCAGCCAGTTCATCAACGGGTGGTGTTGATTTATTTTTAGAAAGCAGTGCTAATTGAAATGCTTTTTTTAAAGTGCGAAGCAGTTCTGTGCGTGATTGTAAATGACGGCTCATGAGCGAATTTTTTTATTGCGAATGAATGTAGAAGAATATTTGAGAATCCAATAATTTTTTCGATGAATGAAAAGCAGAATCTGAGGAGTAAAATATTTCATTCCTCAAAAAACATTTTCAAAAAATACATTTTCTACTTAATCCAATCAAACCCGGTATATGGTCGCAACACATCGGGAATGCGAATGCCTTCTTCGCTGGTTTGATAATTTTCTAAAAGTGCTGCAACGATTCGTGGTAATGCAAGCGCACTTCCGTTAAGTGTGTGAGCCAAATTTATTTTCCCGTTCTTGTCTTTGAAGCGGAGTTTCATTCTGTTAGATTGAAAAGTTTCGAAGTTGGAAACCGAACTTACTTCGAGCCATTTTTTTTGCGCAGCAGAATAAACTTCAAAATCAAAAGTGAGTGCCGATGCAAAACTCATATCGCCACCGCACAAACGGAGTATCCGGTATTTCAATCCGAGTGCATTCAATAAACTTTCGACATGACTCACCATTGCATCCAATGTTGCATAAGATTTATCCGGATGTTCGAGTTGCACAATTTCCACTTTATCGAATTGATGCAGGCGATTTAATCCGCGCACATCTTTTCCATAACTACCTGCTTCTCGACGAAAACATTGCGAGTAAGCACACATCTTCACCGGCAATTCTTCTTCCCTCAATAACACATCACGATAAATATTAGTAACCGGAACTTCAGCGGTAGGAATGAGATAGTAACCATCTTCATTGACAAAATACATTTGCCCGTCCTTGTCAGGTAATTGACCCGTTGCATAACCTGAATCAGCATTGACCATCAAAGGCGGTTGAATTTCCTGGAAGCCAGCAGCAATCGCTTTATCTAAAAAAAAACTGATGAGCGCGCGCTGCAGTTTTGCACCTTTTCCCATGTAAACAGGGAAGCCTGCGCCCGTAATTTTATTTCCCAATTCAAAACTGATGAGGTTGTACTGTGTGGTTAATTCCCAATGCGGTTTTGCATCGGCAGTCAGTTTGGGTTCATCACCACCTTCGCGCACCACTACATTTTCTTCAGGTGTTCTTCCCTTCGGAACACTTGCATGAGGCAGATTCGGAACCCGCACGAGCAAATCGTGTAACACTTTTTCGATGTGCGATTTTTTTTCTTCCAGTTGCTTGGCTTCTTCTTTCAGTGAAGCGGTTTCTTTTTTCTTCACTTCCGCTTCTTCCGATTTTTTTTGCGCCATCAACTGACCTATCTCTTTCGAAACTGCATTGAGTATCGCGAGTGTATTATCAAGTTCTGTTTGTGTTTTCTTACGGTCGGTATCATGCGCAATGATGTCGTCAATAATTTTTGTTCCATCGAAATGCTTTATGGCAAGACGGGTGAGCACATTTTCTTTATTATTCTGAATATGATTTAGCTGTAACATTCTGGTTGAAAAATTTTTGCGAAGATAATTTTAAAATGAAGCGATGAAAGATGAAATGGAAACGATTGAAATTATTTTGAATGCAAGTGCCAGGGGCTTAAAAATTATTTGCTCAATTAAACGCACTGATTACCTTTACCCCATCAACCGCTCTGTTCAGGTTGCTGAGTCGAAATTTTCCAAACCGTATTTACTGCTCTAAGTTTTCCTGTTCAGGCATCTTTCTAAATAATAATCACCAACTAAATTAACATAAACAACATTTTTTGCTGTTGACATTATGTACGACATTTTACAACTGAACGAACTGCTCGTTCCCGAACTGCATGACATTGCAGAAAAATTACAACTTGCTGACCATAAGAAATTATCGAAACAGGATTTGATTTACAAAATCCTTGACAAGCAAGCCGTATCACCCGAACTCGTTGGCGGAAAACCTGCCGAAGCTTCAGATGAAAAAAAGAAACGCACCCGCACTAAAAAAGAGGATGCACCTGCCGCTGAAAAACCAGTGAAGGAAAAAGAAAAAAAACCGGCCCCTGCTGAAAAACCAGCGAAAGAAAAGAAGCACGAGAAAACTGCTGAAGAATCTGCTGCTGATCCTGCGCATTCACATGCACATAAAGAGAAAAAAGAAGCGCCACCCAAAATTGAATATCCATCAACACCATCGTACTCCGATGGAATAATTACTGTTGACCTTTCAGGTGGAACTTCATTTAATTACAATCCTGATTCGCGCAGAGAAGAGCCTGTGCGTTCGTATGAAAAACCTGCAGCTCCTGTTGCAGCAACTCCTCCTCCGGTTCAACAACCTCTGGTTGCACCACCCGTTCAGCAAGCAGTACCAATTGTTCAAGCACCAAGTCAGTCAATACAATCTGCACCTCAATCAGCGCCACCTTCACCACAACATCAGCATAAAACATTTCAGAAAAAAGAACCTGCTTTTAATGTTGACTTAGATGGAGTAGTGAGTTCAGAAGGAGTTTTAGAAATACTGATTGATGGATATGGTTTCCTTAGATCATCTGATTACAACTATTTATCGTCGCCCGATGATGTGTATGTTTCTCCGGCGCAAATAAAATTATTCGGAATAAGAACCGGTGATACTGTGGTTGGAACAATTGCTCCGCCGAAAGAAGGAGAAAAATATTTCAAACTCATTCGTGTGGATTGGGTGAATGGAAAAACTCCCGCCGATATCCGCGATCGTGTTCCGTTTGATTATTTGAAACCATTATTCCCCGATGAAAAATTAGACCTGTGCAACGAGCCGAATAATTATTCATCGCGCATCATGGATTTGTTTACTCCAATAGGAAAAGGTCAGCGTGGATTGATAGTGGCGCAACCGAAAACAGGTAAAACCATGTTGCTTAAGGAAGTGGCAAATGCCATTGCCAAAAATCATCCGGAAGTTTATCTCATCATTTTATTGGTGGACGAAAGACCGGAAGAAGTAACCGACATGGAGCGCAGTGTTCGTGCTGAAGTTATTGCTTCCACTTTTGATGAACCTGCTGATAAGCATGTGAAAGTTGCTGCCATCGCATTGGAAAAAGCAAAGCGAATGGTGGAGTGCGGTCACGATGTGGTTATACTTTTAGATTCCATTACCCGGTTAGCGCGTGCGCACAATACCACTGCTCCTTCTTCCGGAAAAGTTTTATCCGGTGGTGTGGAAGCAAATGCACTTCATAAACCAAAACAATTTTTTGGAGCTGCCCGCAATATTGAAGGGGGAGGTTCACTTACCATTCTCGCCACGGCATTGACTGACACAGGCTCTAAAATGGATGAAGTGATTTTTGAAGAGTTCAAGGGAACCGGCAATATGGAACTGCAACTCGAGCGCAAATTGTCGAACAAACGAATTTTCCCTGCCATTGATGTAATTGCTTCCAGCACGCGCCGCGAAGATTTGCTATTGGATAAAGAAGCATTGCAGCGTATGTGGATTCTCCGCAATCACCTGGCTGACATGAATCCTGAGGAGGCAATGAAATTTCTTTTAGACCAGATGAAGGGGACAAAAAGCAACGAAGAATTCTTAATTACCATGAATAGATAAATTGGATGTGGAAATGTGGGAAACTTCGCACATATTTGCGCTCCATTTTTTTGAAGGCTTAAATAAAAAGACATGAAAAGGACATATCAACCATCGAATCGCAAACGCAAAAACAAGCACGGCTTCCGCAAGCGCATGAAAAGCAATGAAGGCCAGTCAGTAATAAAAGCCCGCCGTCGTCGTGGTCGTAAAAAACTAACTGTTTCGAGCGAAAAGAAACTGAAAGGATAAAATTATTCCGATGGCAGGCCACCGTAACATCGGCTCTGCACAATCGCAATCGTTCAGCAAAGCAGAGCGACTAAATTCTAAAAAATTAATGGACGAACTCTTCAACAAGGGTTCGTCCTTTGTTTTGTATCCATTCAGAGTGTATTGGATGAAGCATGAGCAACCCGTTCCATCAAAGGTGCAGGTGCTCATTTCTGTTCCAAAGAAAAATTTTCCATTGGCTGTTGACCGAAACAGAATCAAGCGGCTGATGCGCGAAGCATACCGGAAAAATAAATTTCTGATTATTGATTCAATGAATGGTAATGAAAAAAATTTAGCTGTTGCATTTTTATTTACGGGTAAAAATTTATCACCACAAAACCTCACCCCTAACCCCTCTCTCAAGCAGAGGGGAATGGCCACGCAGAAAAAATCTTCCGTGAAAAATCTTCCTCAATATAAATTAGTGGAAGAAAAAATGATTGAAGCATTGAACCAACTTTCAAAAAACAGTTTGAAATGATTTCAAAAATTTTCAGTTGGTTTTTTATTCTGCTCATCCGGTTTTATAAACAGGTAATTTCTCCTTGGCTCATGCCTGCCTGCCGTTACACTCCTACCTGCAGCGAATACGGAATGGAAGCCATAAAAAAATACGGACCATTCAAGGGCGGATGGATGGCGCTGAAAAGAATTGCAAGTTGTAATCCTTGGGGAGGACATGGGCATGACCCTGTTCCATAATTTGAAAATTATTTGTTGATTGGATATTAGTTATAAGTATTACAAATGATTTTTAAAAAATTAAGATTTTTTTAAAATCAATTCAAAAATTTCAAATCTCCTTTTATCTTTTATTATTGTGCAGAATAAATCATAGCATAATTTCGTTACTCATAAAAACAAAATCCAACTACACATGCGCAAACTAAAAAGATGGTCACTCATTCTTGCGCTCTCCCTCTCTGTTTTAATTCCGCTTGCTTTTGTAACCGACAATCTGTTCGAGGTTTCGAAGAACCTCGACATTTTCGCCACGCTTTACAAAGAGGTGAATACTTATTATGTTGATGATATTGACCCATCGAAGTTTATGCGCACGGGCATTGATGCGATGCTCAATTCGCTCGACCCGTACACCAATTATATTTCGGAAGCGGAGATTGAGGGTTTCCGTTTTCAGACCACCGGAAAGTACGGAGGCATTGGCGCCACCATTCGAAAGTCGGGAGATTATTTAGCAGTGGCAGAACCATACGAAGGATTCCCTGCAAATAAGGCCGGATTAATGGCAGGTGATATTATTTTAGAAATAGATGGAAAGAGTACTAAGGGGAAAACAACCGATGAAGCAAGCAAAGTGTTAAAAGGTTCGCCCGGTACAACCATTAAATTATTGATTCAACGCCCCGGTGATAAAAACACAATGCTGAAAGAATTTCCGAGAGAAGAAATAAAGATTAATTCAGTGCCTTATCACGGAATGCTGAATAAAGAAATCGGATACATAAGATTATCTCAGTTTACCGAGCAGTGCGGCAAAGATGTGGCAGATGCAGTGAGAGATTTAAAAAGTAAAAATGATTTGAAAGGAATTGTTTTCGATTTGCGTGGCAACCCTGGGGGTTTATTAAACGAAGCGGTGAATATCGTAAATGTGTTTATCGACAAAGGTCAAATGGTGGTGAGCACAAAAGGAAAAGTTGCCGAGTGGGATAAAGAATACAAAGCACTGAATGAAGCAGTTGATACAAAAATTCCGGTTGTGGTTTTAGTGAACAGCGGTTCAGCATCTGCATCTGAAATAGTAAGCGGCGCGTTTCAGGATTTAGATCGTGGTCTAATAGTTGGACAAAAAACTTATGGCAAAGGATTGGTACAATCAACCCGACAATTAAGTTACGGCACGCAATTGAAAGTAACCACTGCACATTATTACACTCCATCGGGCCGTTGCATTCAGGCACTGGATTACGCTCATCGAAATGAAGATGGCAGTGTTGGAAAAATTGCCGACTCATTAAAAACTCCATTCAAAACAAAAGTTGGAAGAACAGTTTATGATGGCGGCGGAGTTGACCCCGATATTTTATTGGATGCGCCAAAGTACAGCCCTATTTCAAAAAGTCTGATTGAGAAAAATCTGATTTTTGATTTCGCTACTCAGTATCGTCAGCAGCATGATTCAATTGTGAATGCAAAGGATTACAAACTGAGTGATGCCGACTGGAATGCTTTTCAGAATTTTATTAAGGACAAAGAATATGATTACACTACTAAAACTGAAGATGCATTAAAGGCATTACAAAAAAACGCAGAGACAGAAAAATATTTTGACGCCATACAAGCCGATTATGATTTGATAAAAAATAAAATCAGTCACGATAAAGAACATGATTTGCAAAAGAACAAAGAGGAACTGGTGAAATTACTGGAGCAGGAAATTGTAAGCCGCTACTATTATCAGAACGGCAGAATCATGAATGCATTGAACAACGACTCTGAAATATTAAAAGCCATAGATATTTTAAAAGATGTTTCGCTTTACAATTCAACATTGATGGTGAAATAATTTATAAATAATTTATTTAAAAGGCAGTCAATCATTTTTTTTGACTGCCTTTTTTATTCAACTAAAATTTCCTCGATACAAAATTACATTTGCTGCGATCAGAAAACAGAATAGGAAATGAACCGCCTCGAAGTCATTCAATTGTTAATCAATCACACAAAAGCAAAAAATTATCTGGAGATTGGTGTGTTTGATGGCAGAACATTTTTAGAGGTAAAGGCAAAAAGAAAACATGCGGTTGATCCTTCCATGAAAATTTCTAACCGCTATAAATTTCATTCCATTCGTTATGATTTTAAAAATCTGATGAATAAATATTTTCACCAGACAAGCGATGCCTATTTTGAATCGCAGCAAAAAAAACTGGAACAAAATAAAATTGATGTTGCGTTCATTGATGGTTTGCACACTTATACTCAAACGCTAATGGATGTTAAAAATGTTTTAATCCACTTAAATACAAAGGGAATTATTGTAATGCACGATTGCTCTCCACCAACAAAAGCATCGGGCTGGCCGGCAAATTCACTGGAGAATGCAATCACATTAAACATTCCTGATTTTAAAAATGAGTGGTGTGGCGATTCATGGAAAGCCATTCATCATTTAATTGAATGGAATAAAAAATTTAATGCACTCGATATTTTTGTTTTGAATTGCGATTACGGATTAGGTATAGTAAAACCAAAAAATAATTTTTCAGTTTCAATGCTTGATAGTCTGAAACCCGATTCTATCTATGAAACATTGAGTTATGAATTTTTAAATTCCAATCGCTCGGGTGTAATTAACCTAAAAGAAGAAAACTATATAAGGGAGTACCTGAATAAAAATCCCTGATTGATTTTATTCTGCCTTTGGAATTTCATCTATCGAGTAAAATATTTTTCCGGCATTCGATAACACCAAATCCCGCTCCTTCATCACACCCGGACTTTCAGCCAGGATTAAAATTGCCTCGCATTGATTAATAACTGCCAGAGAGATTTCCATTATGGCTTTGTAACGACCAGGCACATTTGCCAAATCAACAATTCGTAATGCTGCATTCATTCCGATAATAGGTATGTGACCTTTCTCTAAAACTTTTGCTGCTGCTTCATTCATTGCATTGAGGTTATTCTTTCTCTGTTCTTCTGTTGCTGTTGAATAAGTGCCTACGACTCCGATTATCATTAGTTAAAAAAAGTTATTCGTGTATTAATATTGAATAATTCCAATCTGCTTCTTCATTTTTAAAAAATCAAGTCCTTCATTTCCATAAATTTTCTATTCCGAAAAATACGATTGCTATTTTTTCTATTCCTAATATCTTCAAGAATAAACTCCTTTAGTATAGTTTAAGATATACTTCATCGTGTTCCATTAAATTCGCACACTCAATTTCGTTTCATGAAAAACAACACCAATTTATTTCGTTTGCTAATCAGACTTCTAGTTGTAATTATAATTTCAACCAAAATAGTTTCAGCACAAATTATTTCTGCAGATGCCTTGAAAAAAGATGTGTACTTCCTCGCATCCGATAGTTTGAACGGACGGCAAACTGGAAGTAAGGGCGAACAAATTGCGTCTGATTATATCATTAAACAATACAAATTACTCGGCTTAAAACCGATGGGCGATAACGGAACTTTCCTTCAGGCATTTGAAGCCAATGTCGGTATAAAATATTCGGGAGAAAATTATTTGAGTGTGAACCGCGCCATGCTGCAGGCTGATTCAGATTACTATGCACTGAATTTTTCGGCAAGTGGAAAAGCAATAGGATCATTGAAAAATGCGGGATACGGAATGAATGCTCCACAGATTGAAGTCAACGATTTTGAAAAAGCAAGTTCAGATTCAGGAAAAATTTATTTAATAGAAACATCGTCACCTGATGGTGAAAGTCCGCATTCTAAATATTATCCGTACCTGGATTTGCAATCAAAAATTCAGAATGCAATTAAGAGCGGAGCCACTGCAGTGTTACTTATTAATACACATGCTGATGCAGAAGACCCGTCAAAAAATTTTACAAAATATTTAACTCCGGTTTCCATTCCGGTTGTGTTTGTGAAAAAAACTGCTTACGAAAAATATTTTACCGGAAAGAAAATTTTAATTCAGTTAAGTGTTGGGTTAGAAAAAATTTCGATAACCGGTCATAATGTAATTGCATACAAAGACAACGGTGCAAAGACAATTGTTGCGATTGGTGCACATTACGATCACCTCGGGCACAATGAATTTGGAGGTTCTTTGCATAAAGGTGAAGGAAACGGAATACATAACGGTGCCGATGACAATGCAAGCGGAACTGCGGGAGTAATGGCTTTAGCCACAGCACTTTCAAATCAAAAAAATGCAAACAACAATTACCTCTTTATTAATTTTTCAGGGGAAGAATTAGGATTGATTGGCTCAAAATATTTTGCTGAACATTCAACTGTTGACACAAATACTTTGAATTACATGATCAACATGGATATGATTGGCAGATACAATCCGGAGAAAGGAATGGAGATTGGTGGCCTGGGAACATCGCCTCAATATGATTTCATTCGCTCAATGAAAGACGATAGCTTAAAATGGAAATTGGGTGAGAGCGGAACCGGGCCAACCGACTTTACTTCTTTCTATCACATCAATGTTCCTGTACTGAATTTTTTTACAGGAGTGCACGAAGATTATCACAAGCCAACTGATGATGCTGATAAACTGAATTATAAAAAGGAAGCAGAAATTCTTCAACTCGAATTACGAATAATTGATTCGCTCAATAGTAAAGGCACACTAACTTTTGCAAGAACCAAGGAATCAGAAAGTACAGGCGCACCAACCTATAAAGTGAAACTCGGAATTATTCCTGATTACATGTATGAAGGTGTTGGGTTGCGGGTTGATGGAGTAGACGATGGATTGGTTGCCTCAAAAGCAGGAATACAAAAAGGAGATATCATTATTAAAGTAGGTGACTTTACAATTTCTGATATTCATATATACATGAAGGCACTTGGTTCTATTACAAAGGGCGACACGGTAATTATTATTGTGAAGAGGGGCGATGAGGAAAAAAAATTATCCGCAAATTTCTGATGCCTAATTTTCTTTTAATTGAAACTGCTGCTTCGGTCTGTTCAGTTGCAACAGCAAATGCAAATGGAATTATTGCAGTTCGAGAAAATGAAGAAGGGCAACAACATGCAACGCTCATCACGGTTTTTGTTGATGAGGTAATGAAAGAATCAGGTTTCGGTTTTGATAAAATAAATGCAGTTGTTGTAAGCGCAGGACCGGGATCTTACACCGGATTGCGAATTGGCGTAAGCGCAGCTAAGGGAATTTGTTTTGGCGCACAACTTCCACTGATTGCCATAGATTCGTTGCAAGCATTGGCAACAGGATTTGCGGAAGAAAAAAAATATACAGGAATAATTTGCAGTTTATTTGATGCGCGCCGTGATGAAATATATTTTGGAATCTGGAATGAAAAATCAAAAACAATAATCAGGAGTCGGTCTGCAATTTTGAATGACGAATTTCTTTCAGTCATTAAATCAATTGACACCCCAATTGTATTTGTTGGAAACGGAGCTGAGAAAGTTAAAAAGTTTTTATCGAATGAAACTCATGAATATCATTCCGATTTTAAATCATCTTCAAAATTTTTACACTCCACCGCATTAAAAAAATTTATGGAAAAAGACTTTGTTGATGTGGCTTATTTTGAACCCAATTACATCAAGCCATTTTATTTTGCTGAAGTAAAAAAAACGAAAATCATTTGATAAACTATTTTACTGGTATAAAATTTACCGCCCGCTGATATTGCTCAATACCGCTGAACCCTTTTCAATTTCTTCAGCTAACTGTACTACATAGGTATTGGAAAGCATATTTAATAATTCGTCTCTCACTACTTTAAACTGATTGTGAATCGGACATTGTTTTTTTTCAGAACAATTTTTTAATCCCAAGCCGCACCCGGTAAATGTTTTATCTCCATCCAATGCGCGAACAACATCAATTAATTTTAACCGGGTTTGAGTTTTATTTAAATAAAATCCGCCTGATGGTCCTTTTTGCGAACTGATAATTCCATTGTGCGAAAGTGATTGTAGAATTTTTGCAGTGAAGTGCTGAGGAGCATCAATTTCCTTACAAATTTCCATTATACCCAATTTATTTCCCGCGTTGTTTTGCGTGGCAACAAACACTACGGCTCTGATTGCGTATTCACATGATTTTGAAAACATAGAATGCAAATCACCTATTTTGAAGTAAGGTTTAGAATGATTTTCGTCACAATTAATTTCTGCAATAATTTAAATATGAAATTTATTTCACGGCTTGCAACATTATAACGCGCATAATTTCTTTCACGCCTTTTTTAATTCCAACCGGATAATTTCCTTGCTGGAAAGATGGAAGCATTTGTTCATTAACAATTTTTATCCCGGCATCATCAGATAAGAGCTGGTCCATCCCAAGCCCTGTAAAGATCCGCACCTTACGCTGGTTAGCCGACACTACTATCATTATTCCATTATTAATTTCTTTTAATCCAATTCCCCATTTATTTCCTAGGTCTTCAGAAAATTCTTCAATTGAATTGAAAGGAGAAAAAGTTGCAGTGGTGACAACCGCAATGGTAACAGCAGTTTTTTCTTCAAATTCATTTACTAAAAAAGTAAGCGTGTCAATTGAATTGTTATCAATTATGTGTTCAAAATCGTTTATCCAACTTGTTGGTTTTTGAACCCCGGAATTATTGATTGATTTGCTTTTGGAAGTATCATTTGATGTTATAGGGATTTTGTCATCTGATTTATTTGTTGAATGCTGACATGAAGAAATAACAACAATAAAAATCAGTGATAGAACAAATTGAAAATTGAATCTTGAGAATTCCATTTTAAAGTATTTAATAATCAAACCCGGACTTTTCTCCCCTTCATCAATGCAACAACCACTGGAATAAATGAAACAATGATGATGCAAATAACGATATAACTGAAATGTTCTTTCACAAATGGAATGTTGCCAAACAAATAGCCAACCAACAAAAACAACATTACCCAACTAACACCGCCAACTATATTGTAAAACGAAAAACGCCTGTATTTCATTTTCCCAACTCCGGCAACAAATGGCGCAAAGGTTCTTATGATTGGCATAAACCGACTTAAAACAATTGCGAGGTTACCGTGCTTCTCAAAAAACTCCTGCGTGCGTTCCAGGTTTTTTTTCTTCAAAAACCATTTGTCCATTTCAAATGCTTTCGGACCTACCCATCTGCCAATTTGATAATTCATCATGTTGCCAGTAACAGCCGCAACAATCATTAAAGCAGCAAGCAATAAAATATTTAATCCGGTTGCTTCGTTGGCAGCGAGCGCTCCTGCAGCAAACAACAACGAATCGCCTGGAAGAAATGGAGTAATAACAAATCCTGTTTCACAAAAAACAATAAGAAATAAAATCAGGTAGGTCATCATTCCATATTGCGAAATAATTTCAGTCAAGTGTTTGTCAATGTGTAAAACAAAATCAATAAGAAAGTGAATGACCTCCATTTTTTAGTTTTTAAGATTTAAAACATCGAACCCGATGTCGTGACGAAAATATTTTTCTTCAAACTGAATTTTTTCAGCATTGGATTTAGAAATTTTCAATGCTTCTTCTAAAGTGTTTCCAAGTGAAGTAATTGCCAATACTCTGCCACCGGATGTTTGCAATTCTCCATTCGTCATTGTAGTTCCGGCATGAAAGACAACTGAATTTTTTATTGATTCAATTCCTGAAATTGTTTTTCCCTTTTCATATAATTCAGGATACCCTCCAGAGGTGAGCACAATTGTTGCGCAATATTTTGATGAAATTGAAATTTTTTTCACGCTCAGTTTTTCATTTGCAGTAGCAAGAAATAATTCCACCAAATCACTTTCTATTCTTGGCAACACTGCTTCAGTTTCAGGGTCACCCATTCTGCAATTGTATTCAATCATAAATGGTTCCCCATTGACAATCATCAATCCGAAATAAATAAAACCTTTATAAACCAATTTGTCTTCCTGCAATCCATCAATGGTTGGCTGAATCATTTGGCCAACAATTTTTTTCATGAGCAAATCATCAGCAAACGGAACAGGAGATATTGCGCCCATGCCTCCGGTATTTAATCCGGTATCGCCTTCGCCAATTTTTTTATAATCTTTTGCAGTTGGAAGTAATAAATAATTTAACCCATCAGAGAGAATGAAAACACTCATTTCTATTCCATGCAAAAATTCTTCAACCACCACTCGCTCACTTGCACTTCCGAATTTTCCGTGAAGCATATTTCTGAATTCTTCTTCTGCTATATCTAAAGTTTTACAAATCAAAACTCCTTTACCCGCAGCTAATCCATCCGCCTTTAAAACAACAGGAGTATTCAGTGCGCGGATAAACTCCACACCCTTTTCCAAACTATTTACATCGAAAGATTGATAAGCCGCCGTTGGAATGTTATGTTTCAGCATAAACTCCTTTGCAAATGCTTTACTGCCTTCTAACTGTGCTGCATCTTTTGATGGACCAATGACCGGAATCTTTTTTAATTCAATATCAGAAATAAAAAAATCATAAATGCCTTTAACCAGTGGATCTTCAGGACCAACCACAACCAACTCGATTTTATTTTCTAAACAACATTTTTTAATCGCGTCAAAATCTGTAGGGCTTAATAAAATATTTTTTCCATGTTGAGCAGTGCCTGGATTTCCAGGGGCAATAAATAATTGAGAACACAATTTACTCTGGGCAATGCTTCGTGCTAAAGCATGTTCGCGACCACCACTACCTAATAATAAAATGTTCATTCAAAAATAATTTTCAAAGATTAAAATTATTAAATCATATCTTTTGAAATATCAGCACGAACCAAAGCGCCCCCCTTTAAAATGGGGACCACATTGGTTAAATCAGGTCGTAAACAATATTTGATATCATTCACTACACCGAATTTTGCAAGCCGTTTGTAGTGCGATGATTGCTTCATGTAGTGTAACATGTTTCGGCGCGAATTGAGGTATAATTTTTCGGCAGCAAATGCTGAATCACTATCGACTAAAAAATAATCTTTCAGTGTATTAATAATTGCCCCAGCGAAAATGGTGTCTTCGAGATTAAACTTATCACGCCATCCACTGCACAATAGAACAGTATCAGTGCTTTCATTCAACAGCCATCGTGTTAAGGCTGTAAAATTCAGAAACCCTCCGATTAAAATTTCTTTCGCATCGCTCGACATTTTAATTGCGCGTGTTCCATTGGTAGTTGTGAGCACGAGTGTTTTTCCTTTCACTACACCATCCATGTATTCGAACGGTGAATTTCCATAGGAGAAACCTTCTACTTTTTGTCCGCCACGCTCGCCGGCAAGTATATGATCGGGTTTGTCTTTATAAGATAAACATTCTTCAATGCTCTCAACAGGAATAACCTTCGTTGCCCCCTGATCGAGTGCAACTGTCATTGTAGTGGTTGCGCGCAATACATCAATCACAACTACAACTTTTCCCTGCAATGGATAAAGCGGAAGAAGATTGGGGGTAAGAATTACTTCAAGGGATGATTTATCAGGCACGGAAAAATAATTTGTGAATGGTGAAATTTATTTCAGCAGTAATTAATTTTTATAAAAAGGCAATCTCACAACTTGAGCAGCAATTTTATTATCACGAATAGAAATAAAAATTTTACTTCCTTCTGATGAATATTCTGTTTTTACATATCCCATTCCGATGGCTTTGTTCAACGAAGGCGATTGTGTTCCACTGGTTACTTTACCTATTGTTTCTCCAGCTTCATTCACAATTAAATAATCATGGCGAGGAATTCCCCGATCTATCATTTCAAAGGCAACTAATTTTTTTGTAACGCCTTTTTTCTTTTGCTCTTCAATTTGTGTACGATTTGTAAACTCCTTGGTGAATTTTGTAATCCATCCAAGTCCGGCTTCAATGGGTGAAGTTGTATCATCAATATCATTTCCGTACAAACAAAATCCCATTTCCAAACGAAGTGTATCACGAGCAGCTAACCCAATTGGCTGCATGTTAAATTCTTTTCCTGCTTCAAAAATTTTATTCCAGATTAAATCAGCATTTGAATCTTCAAAATAAATTTCAAATCCACCTGCACCGGTGTATCCTGTATTTGAAATCAAAACATTTTCTATTCCTGCAAAAACTCCCTTCTTAAAAGTGTAGTATGGAATTTCAGAAAGATTAATGTCAGTTAATTTTTGCAATGCTTTAATTGCATCTGGTCCTTGAACAGCGAGCAAAGCAGTTTTATCACTGATATTACGCATTTCCACATTATGAGAATTGAATTTCGAAATCCAATTCCAGTCTTTTTCAATGTTGCTTGCATTCACAACCAGCATCCATTCCTTTTCGCCAAGACGATACACCAGCAAATCATCTACAATTCCACCTATATCATTTGGCAAACACGAGTACTGAATTTTTTCGGGAGTGAGTTTCGCCGCATCATTCGAAGTAACGCGCTGAATTAAATCAAGTGCTTTTTCTCCTTTCAAAATAAATTCGCCCATGTGCGAAACATCAAAAACTCCGGTGCGATTTCGAACTGCTAAATGCTCATCGTTAATGCCGGTGTATGAAATGGGCATGTTGTATCCTGCGAATGGCGCCATCTTGGCTCCAAGTGCCAAATGAAAATGCGTGAACGGTGTATCTTTAATCATAAGTGGCAGCGAAGATAATTGGGTTAGTTAGTTATTCGTTATTCGAGAAAAGTTATTTGTAATTACAGTTTGCATAACTACTCTTTAGAAATTATTTTTTCAATTTCTGCAGCGAAATGTTTGTGTTCGAGATGATGAACTTTTTCAGCTATTGAATCCGGTGTATCATTTTCATCGAGCATCACACTTGACTGAAAAATTATTTCTCCCTTGTCGAACTCTTCATCAATTAAATGAATGGTGATGCCGGTTTGTTTTTCGCTCGCGCGCTTTACTGCTTCATGCACTTTCATTCCGTACATTCCTTTGCCTCCATATTTTGGAAGAAGCGCAGGATGAATATTTATTATTTGATTTGGAAATTTTTTTATCAGTAGCTCAGGAATCAACCATAAATATCCGGCAAGCACAATCCAATCAGTTTTATGTTTTTGTAATTCATTTAATAATTGTTCCGGATTTTTTTGGTCATCCTTTGTAATCATCAGCACCGGAATTTTCCATTCGGCAGCCAATTCAATTATTCCAGCTTTCGGATTGTTGCAAACAATCAACTCCACTTTTATTTCAGAATGATTGTGAAAATGCTTCTGAATTTTTTGTGCGTTGCTTCCCTTACCCGAGGCGAAAATGGCGATGTGTTTCATTTTCATAATCCGAATTCCTGCACAAATAATTGTTGAAACAATTGAGTGGCATTACTTAACCCATCTATCTTTTGTAATTCAAGTGAAGAGAAAATAAAATTAACTTGACCGCTTTGATTTGTTTTGTATGCCATTACCGTTGAAGCTCCGCTCCACGGAAATAAAAAGTTAGTGCTGATTTTTTTACCAATCAGGTTTGCATCGTAAATCGGAACGGCTCCAGGAAATAAATTAAATGGTTTCACATTGCTGATGATGGTATTGCTTTTCAGATTTGGATAACCCGCTTGTTGCGCAAACACACTTGATGTATCAGATAAAATTAATGCCGTATCAGAATATGCAACGAGTGATTGAGCAGGAGTAAAATCTAAAAAAGTTGATTGCTCATCAAAGGATGATGAAACATAAACCGCTACAAATAATTTTCCTCCTGCATTAAAAAAATTATCTAGCGAGCGCTGCCCCAGCGACAATGATTTTGATGCATCGTTACTGAACCAGATGATTGCGTGGAACAACGAAAAAATTCTCGACTCCGTTAAATTATCAGGAGCAAGTTGCGTGTAAACTCCTGCTTGTTGCTGAAAAATATTCAGTGTGTCAAAAGCAGTAACTCCGGCCGCACTCATGTTTTGTGAATAGAATGTAAGTGCCGTTGCGCTTTGAGCAGGTGAAGAATAACCTTCAACTAATAATGTTGTTGAAGATGGTTTCTTAATAAAAATTTTATAAGAAGAAATGTAAGCCGACTTCGCCTCAGATTTATCTACCGTACGAACGAATAATCTGTTTGTGTCATTCAGCAACATTCCATTCATCAATGTTGCCTGTGCCGTTAAATCGTTGTTTGCATAAACAGAGCATGCAGGATTATTTGTGGTAAAGGTAGTTGCGATGAATGTTCCACTGCTCACTGAAACATCCAAAGAATAAGGAGTTTGAGTGGTATCGTTCCAACATAATTCGTAGCGCAATAAATTTTCTTCACCATCAGGGTCAGATCCTTTCCAATAAAATTTTACAACCGGAAATGAAATGATTGGATTGTTTGTTCCTGAAACAAACGCAATTGAAGGTGCCGAATTTTTTACAGGCAATCCCAATTTTGCAGGAGTTGGGTCAGGCATATTTAAATTATCAATTGCTCTTACATAAAAAGTAAAATCAACAGTGTCTTTTCCGGGAGGAATGGAAAGAATAAATGTACTGTCTTGTTTTTTTGTGAAGTTCCAGAAAGTTGAAGATGTAATCAAAGAATCGAAAGTGAATTCATATCCTTTTATAAATCCATCGGCATCATCGCCCCACCATTGCAACTGCACTTGTGCATTCATTCTATCAGCACCAATGCGAATGATGGTATCAATAATTGTATGTGTTTCAGGAGTGAGATTTTCTTTCAGGTTTCCTTTCAATCCTGTTTTGCAGGAGAAGAAAATGGAGATGACAGAAAAAAGTAAAAGTGCTGAAAGAAATTTTTTATTCACTGCTGCAAAGTAAATCAACGAATTGAAAGTTGAATGGAAATACAGGTTATAAAAAAATTAAAAAACAAATTCATGAACTATATTAATTCATACAATTTTTATTGCTAGCAAGTATTTTTTTGCATGACTTTTATTCCTTCACAAATTTTTTACAAATAATTTTTTTGTTGTTGGAAACTGTGAGCATATAAATTCCAGAAGGCAAATCAGAAATATTGATTGTTAAATTTTGCACTTTGCTTACAATTAATCTTTTTAATTGCTGACCTTGGAGGTTAAATATTGCAACTATATTTTCTTCAGTTAAAATTTCTGAAATAATTATATTGTCAGATACAAGATTGGGGCTGATTGCAAAATTATTTTCGGAAGAAATAATTGGGGCTGTGGCATTAATGTTTTTAAAATAACTATCAATAAAATTTGGTAGCCCCCAGATTGCTTCGGTTCCGGAAAGCAGAGTAAAACCATCATCATTATAATTACAAGCAGCCCCTGCAAGATTTGGATTATTTATAACTCCGAGTGTGTTTTGATATTCTTTGGAACAATAAATTTTTCCATCAGGAGCTAATTGAAGTGCCGTATGTACAAGAGAAGATGATAACATAACTGAATATGGGAAATTTTGAAAATTGATTGTTGTTAAATCATATTGAAGAATATTAATTGCGGTATCAGTATTTGAAGTATAAAGCTTTGAATTGTCTGATGAAAATGAAATACCATATGCATCACCGGGATTTGGAATTGGAACATAATTAGAAAGAGCCCCTGTTGTTGCATTGAAATCAAACAACTCAACTGGAGCATTTGTTACACCCCATCGAGCATCCGCTATTTTTTGTCCATTAGGAGAGCATTTTAAATACCCAATTGAACTACCAGCGCCATTTGTAGGTAAACCGATAGAGGAAATAACAGCAGTCCCAACACCTGAAGTTGTAATTGGGTAAGCATAAAAATTATTATTAGTAGCAGCATGAACAATTACCCAGTAATCAATTCCGTTCGAGTTTAAAACCGCTGATAATTTTTCACATGCAGGAGTAAGGAGCGGAGTATTGATACTGATAAGTCCACCAAGACCGCCATTTAAATTCATATCAACTACCGAATAACAAATTCCTGCCGGTTGTGATAAATTGATACAAGTAAAAATAAAATATTTATTGCTGCTACCCGGAAATGGAACAATGATGGCCGATTGAGTAGTTGAATGATCGCCATTTAAACTGTCATCCATAATAGACCCTGCTGAATTATAAATTGTAATTCCATCAGTAGAAAACAAAAGATTACCGGCACTATCACAAACAGAAGCACAACCTTCTTGTGTAAATATCGGACCACTGATGGCTACTGCAACTCCTGAATTAAAATCAATACCGGCCAAATTTCCAAAATGCCAAATGTTAGCCTGTCGTTGAGCAGAAGAATCTTTTGAAATAAAAAAAAAGAGGCTGTATAAAATCAATATTTTTTTCATACTGCAATTTATACAATATGATATTGAATTTTATTTCAAAGTGAAAAAAAGTACCCCATTCTTCCCCTAACAAAAAGAATCAACAAGTAGCAGTAAACACTTTTTTTATGTCATGATTTATTTTAGTCAATTTACTGCAACTTTCTCCTTCACAATTTCCCGCACTGCATCGGCAATGTTTGTGGCGCTGAAGCCGCAGTATTCATATTGCTGCGCGGGCGAACCGTGCTCAATAAATTTATCGGGTATGCCTAGGCGGCGCACCTCTGCATGGTAGTGGTGGTCGCTCATAAACTCGAGCACCGCGCTACCGAAGCCGCCCATCTTCACGCCATCTTCCACCGTAATTATTTTTTTGAAGCGCGAAAACACCGAATGTAACAGTTCCGCATCGAGCGGTTTCACAAAGCGCATGTCGTAATGCGCGGGTTGTATTCCGTCGGTCATTAATTCGCGGCAGGCATTCACCACAAAATTTCCCGGATGACCGATGGAGAGAATGCAAACTTCTTCTCCGTCAGTAATCATTCTGCCTTTTCCAATCTCCAGTTCAGTAAACGGGTTGCGCCAATCGGGCATCACACCTTCACCGCGTGGATAGCGAATGCTGAAGGGAAAATTATTTTTCGCGAGCTGTGCAGTGTACATCAGGTTGCGCAACTCTTCTTCATTCATGGGCGCGCTCACTACAATGTTTGGCAGGCAGCGCAGAAAAGCAATATCAAATTCTCCCTGATGAGTAGCACCATCTTCTCCAACTAATCCGCCACGGTCCAAGCAAAAAACAACATGTAGTTTCTGTAACACCACATCGTGTATCAATTGGTCGTAGCCGCGTTGCATGAACGACGAATAAATATTGCAGAACGGAATGAGTCCCTGCGTTGCCAGTCCGGCACTGAATGTTACAGCGTGTTGTTCTGCAATGCCAACATCAAATGCGCGGTGTGGCATTGCCTTCATCATAATGTTTAATGAAGAACCCGAAGGCATAGCTGGAGTAATACCGACAATCTTTTCATTCTTTTCTGCAAGCTCCACCATCGTGTTTCCAAAAACATCCTGATATTTTGGTGGTGCAAATTCAATAGAAATTTTCTTTTTTATTTCTCCTGTGGATGCATCAAACAAACCTGGTGCGTGCCACTTGGTTTGATCGAGTTCTGCTAAATCATATCCCTTTCCTTTTACAGTTACAATGTGTAACAGCTTAGCACCAGGGATTTTTTTTAAGTCATTAAATATTTCAGCAAGGTGATTCACATCATGACCATCAACCGGACCGAAGTACCTAAGATTTAATGCTTCAAAAATATTTGAACTCTTCGATAGAATTCCTTTCAACGATGCTTCAACTTTGCTTATGCGCGCTTGTGCTCCTTTACCACCAATTTTTCCAAGTATATCCCATATTTCATTTCGGGTTCGGTTATAAGTTTTGGAAGTTGTTATGTCTGTTAAATATTCTTTCAGTGCACCAACATTCGGGTCAATGCTCATGCAATTATCATTGAGCACAATCAGCAGGTTGCTATTCAATACACCTGCCTGATTCATACCTTCGAATGCAAGACCTGCAGTCATTGACCCATCACCAATTACTGCAATGTGTTGCTTATCTTTTAAGTTTTGATATTGCGAAGCCACAGCCATACCAAGTGCCGCAGAAATAGAAGTAGATGAATGACCAACGCCAAAAGTATCATACTCACTTTCACTGCGTGTTGGAAACCCTGCAATCCCTTTCCACTTTCTGTTTGTCTGAAAATTTTTTCTTCTCCCGGTTAAAATTTTATGCCCGTATGCCTGATGCCCTACATCCCAAACCAATTGATCATACGGAGTATTAAAAGCATAATGCAATGCAACAGTTAATTCAACTACCCCAAGGCTGGCACCAAAATGCCCACCATAAACCGAAACTGAATCAATAATGTATTGACGAAGCTCTTTACAAACTTCCACTAACTTATCTTTCGGAAGTTTTCGAAGATCAGCAGGGAAATCAATTTTTTCGAGAAGAGGACCGGCTTGTATTTCCATTTAATGATTGATGGTGACTGAGAATACAACAAAGGTAAATGAATAAATGTTTTTAGAAAGCAGAAAGAACTTACGATTTAATTTCGTCATGAGTTTTTTTCAGTCGTTTAAATGAGTGAAATAAAATTTTATTGCATCAAAAAATATATTTCTGAATAAGTAATCTTAAGTTGCATTCGCTAGTCGATAATGAAAATTATCTAACACAAAAGGTTTTGTTTTGAACACTGAAATTATTATTTTTCCATTGTAAAAATTAAAATGAAGCTGAAATATTTTTTTTTATTTATAAATCTGTTCATTACTACCAGAGTTTTTGCCACTCATATTATTGGTGGCGAAATCACTTACAAATATCTTGGCAACAACAATTATAAAATCACACTGAAAGTTTATCGCGATTGTAATACCGGTCAGGCACCGTTTGATGATCCGGCAGTTCTTGGTGTTTTTAACAGTCAGGGTTCATTGTTGTCAACCATTAATTTAGGAAATCCAATAATCACATACATTCAACCCACCTTGAATAATCCATGCATAACAACACCTCCGGATATTTGTGTTGAACAGGCAATATATTCTTCAAATCAAAGTCTTCCGCCAATTAGCGGCGGATATCAAATTGTTTATCAGCGTTGTTGTCGAAATGGAAGCATCATAAATATTCTTGATCCCGGAAATGTTGGATCAACATACATTGCCAAGATTCCTGATGTTAGTGTTTTCGGATATAACAGCAGTCCATACTTTAACAATTATCCACCCATTGCTATTTGTGAAGGAATGCCTTTAGTTTTTGATCATTCTGCTACTGATCCTGATGGAGATGTGTTGGTTTATTCTTTTTGTACTCCATACGAAGGAGCAACTGCTGGAAACCCAATGCCACAACCTCCGAATGGTCCACCTTATGGAACTGTTGCATGGGTCTCACCTTACAATGTAAATAATCAAATCAGCAGCACGCCGCAAATGGCAATTAATGCAAGTACCGGTTTGTTAACTGCAAATCCTGATGCTGTTGGCCAGTTTGTTGTTGGTGTTTGCGTTAAAGAATATCGAAATGGCGTTTTACTTGGAGAAGATCGAAGAGATTTTCAATTTAATGTTACACTATGTAACCCTGTTGTTGAGGCGAAATTTAAAACTTCAATTGGAAATCAAGATACAGTGTTAGCATGCGGACAATTAACAATAGCATTTAACAATATAAGTATAGGAGCACAGAATTTTATTTGGGATTTTGGAGATTTAACAACAACACTTGATCATTCAACTTTACAACAACCAAGTTATACTTATCCTGGAGTAGGAAATTATACAGTAACCTTAATTGTTAACCAGGGTTTGCCTTGTGGTGATACCGCAATAAAAGTTGTTAGCATACATAATCCGATTCAAACATTTTTTTCTGTGGATACGGTTTGTGCATTATCACCTACTAATTTTAATGATGAATCTGTAACGCTTGAAGGATTCATGAGTTCATGGAAATGGAATTTCGATGATGGAAATAATTCTTTATTGCAAAGCCCTTCATATAATTATCAGCAAGGAGGAATATATAATGTTACATTAATTTCTGCTAATAATTTTGGTTGTAAAGATACGATTACAAAGCCTGTCTTAGTTTATTCGCTGCCAATACCCAATGCAGGACCTGATACAATGATTTGTGACATTGACAGTTTACACTTGTTTGCCGAAAACGGAATTAATTATTCATGGAGCCCGAATTACAATCTTAGTAATGTGAACATTTCAAATCCAATGGCGCAACCTGATGTGAACACAACTTATATTGTAACTGTAACCGACGCTCATAATTGCGTTAATATTGACTCAGCAATAATTCTGGTAGTTGATACTGTTATTTCTGTTGCAGGCCCTGATACAACAATATGCTTGAATCAACCTTTGCAATTGTTTTCAAGCAATGCTGTTTATTATCAATGGGAGCCTGCTTCACTCACTTCTAATCCTGATGTGATTGCACCGTTTGTTTATCCGCAAACGAATACAACTTTTACAGTTACTTCATTTATTGGTTCATGTTTCGATATTGATTCTGTTACTGTAAATGTGAATCCGATTCCGGTTCCCAATGCAGGACTTGGTGGCACCATTAATCAGGGAGAAAAAATTCAATTGCAAGGTTCAGGCGGAGGAACTTATTTATGGACTCCCCCGCAAGATTTAAGCGACCCGACCACTGACTGGCCAATTGCTTTTCCGCTTAACACTACAACTTATACAATGACTTTAACAAATGAATTCGGATGCATTGCTTCTGATACACTGGTTGTTATTGTCACCCACATTCATGAGTTGTATGTTCCAAATGCTTTTACTCCTAATGGCGATGGTACCAATGATTTCTTCTTATACTTTACAAGAGGAATCAGAAAAATAAATGAATTGAAAATTTATAATCGATGGGGACAAATTGTTTATTCAAACAATGGATACGACGAAACTCCATGGAATGGTACTTCACCAAAAGGTTTAACTTCTCCAATGGGAGTTTATGTTTACTACATTGTTGCTGAAACTTACGATGGAGATTTGATTACTAAAATAGGTAACATCACCTTGTTAAGGTAATAATTTTTAATTTTTAGGAAGCCTTTAATAAAAAAATATATTGATTGCTTAATCCAACACTTTAGATTTGTCCTCACTTAAAATTCCAATATTTGATATTGGTGTAACACATAAACTGAATTTTAAACCTTAAACAAATTTATTATGAAACAGTATCGAGTGGTCAGCATGATGACCGGAACCTCCATGGATGGAGTAGATTTAGCGTATTGCATCATTGAAGAAAATGAAGGCAGGTACACTTACAAAATTGAAGTAGCAGATTGCATTCCGTTTCCGCAAAAATGGAAATTGCGTTTACAAAGTTTAGTGCTTCAAAATGCTGTAACTTATTTAAAGACCGATGCATTCTTCGGTCACTACTTAGGAGAAGTAGCCCGCAATTTCATTGAAGAAAAACAACTGGCAGGAAAAATTGACTTCATCGCATCGCATGGTCAAACTGTTTTTCATCAACCTGAAAATCAAATGACCAGTCAGATTGGTGATGGTGCTGCAATTGCTGCTGAAACCGGATATCCCGTTGTTTGTAATTTCCGCACCACGGATGTTGCACTTAACGGACAAGGAACTCCGATTGCACCGATTGGCGATAAATTATTTTATGGCAACTTTAAATTCTGTTTGAACCTTGGCGGCATTTCAAATCTTTCAGCAAAACTTGATGATGGAAGAATGTTGGGTTGGGATGTTTCAGGTTGCAACATGGTATTGAATTTTCTTGCCGGAGAAATTGATTTGGAAGTAGATAAAGACGGAGTGATTGCACGCGAAGGAAAAGTGCACGAAGAATTATTAAATGATTTGAATACACAGTGGTACTACGAAAAAGCATATCCGAAATCATTAGGTGGCGGATGGGTGACCAAAGTATTTATGCCGATGTTCCGTAAGTATCGCATGAGCACTGAAGATAAATTGTGCACCGCTGTTGAACACATTGCCATGCAAATCGGAAAAGATTTGAATACTGTAATGGCAAATGAAAATATTTCAAAAGATGCCGGACACCAGATGTTGGTTTCAGGAGGTGGTGCTTTCAATAAATTTTTAATTGAAAGAATTAAAGCTCACGCTCCTGTTCAGTTGGTTGTGCCTGATGCTGCAACCATTAAATTTAAAGAAGCATTAATCATTGCATTAATGGGTGTGCTTCGCTTGCGTGGCGAAATGAATGTGCTTGCTTCAGCTACCGGTGCTTCAGGCGACAGTTGTGGCGGAGAAGTATTTCAGGGAACCAAGCAAATGATTTCTATTTAACTGATTTTTTTTGTTGATGAATGCATCAACGATTCGAATAAAAAAAGACCACTCATTTTGGGTGGTTTTTTTTTATGCTTTTTTTCTGGTTGAAAAAAATCTGTTGCAAGTTTTCTCTACAACAACTTTCTGATAATATCATCAGTTTCTATTCCTTCGGCTTCTGCTTTGTAGTTGCGAACGATGCGATGGCGAAGTACAGGTGCGGCTATTGCTTTTACATCTTCAATATCCGGTGAATATTTATTACTGAAAGCTGCGTGACACTTTGCACCAAGCACTAAAAATTGCGATGCTCTTGGTCCTGCCCCCCATTGTAAATATTGATTTGCTTCAGCAGTTCCTGCGGGAGTATTTGGTCGGGTTTTGTGAACGAGACTTACTGCATATTGCAATACATTATCTGCCACCGGAATTTTACGAATGAGTTGCTGATAAAAAAGAATGTCGTGCGCTGATAATATTTTTTTCATATCTGGTTTCACATTGGTTGTGGTGCTCTTCACCATTTGCACTTCATCAGCAAAATTCAAATAAGTGAGAATGATGTTGAACATAAAACGATCGAGTTGCGCTTCCGGTAACGGATAAGTTCCTTCCTGTTCAATCGGATTTTGTGTCGCTAAAACAAAAAATGGCTTATCAAGCTCATGCGTATTGCTACCATAAGTAACCGAACGCTCCTGCATGGCCTCCAATAATGCAGCTTGTGTTTTTGGTGGAGTACGATTTATTTCATCCGCTAAAATAATGTGCGAGAATATCGGTCCTCTGTTAAAATGAAACTGACGATTTTCATTCAGAATTTCAGAACCCGTAATATCACTCGGCATTAAATCGGGAGTGAATTGAATGCGCTTGAAAGAAAGATCAAGCACATCGGCAATTGTTTTTACTAAAAGAGTTTTCGCTAATCCGGGAACACCAACTAATAAACTATGTCCATCGCACATAATTGAAGTAAGAACCAATTCAACCACTTCGTCTTGGCCAACAATTACTTTACTGATTTCGCTTTTCAGTTGTTTTACATCCGCAGCAAGTCCGTCAATAGCTTCTGCATCTGATTTATATTGCATCATGGTTTTTGTGCTGTTTGTTTCCACTTGGTCATAGTATCGCAATCAACAAATTGCGGATCAATGAATGTATAACTACGGGCAATTTTTTCTTTCACCCAATCCGAAAATATATCAGCTTGTTTTTGTGAAAGAGCGGCTGCCTGAAATTTATCGTAATCATCTTTCATGTTGCCTTTGTGTGCAACCGATTCTGTTTTCAGAAAAACAATCCGATACATCATCTTACCATCTTTATCTCTGAACAATTCTGGTTTTGAAAACTCACCGGCTTTTAAACTATCAATGGTAAACACAAGGCTCTTGTCATTATCGCCTAATTCCGGAATGGTGAAAAAAGTATTTCCGCTGGCGCTGTTTACCAGCATGCCCCCGTTGTTTTTGCTTTCTTCATCTTCCGAAAATTTATTTACTGCATCAGAAAAAGAAATTTTCCCCTCTGCTAATTTCTGATAAACTGTATCGGCACGCATTTGTGCTTTTGTTAAATCAAACGAAGTAGTTTTTGGTGTGATTAGAATGTGGCGAACATTAATGCGCTCACCTCTGCGTTCAATCAATTGAATAATGTGGTATCCGAATGTTGACTCCACAACATCTGAAATCTGACCAGGGACTTTTAATGAGAAAGCAGCGCCTTCAAAATTCGGATCCATTTCGCCGCGATTAAAAAATCCAAGTTCGCCACCTTTATCTATTGATCCAGGATCTTCAGTATACAAACTTGCAAGTGTGGCAAAATCTTCGCCTTTCATTGCACGATTGCGCAAGTCATTAATTTTATCGATAGCAAATTGTTTCATTTCAGGAATTACCTGTGGCTTGAAAATGATTTGACCTACTTGCACTTCTGCATCATAATACGGAAGACTATCAGTTGGAATCTTGTTGAAGAAAACTTTTACATCCGATGGATTCACTTTAGCATCGGCAATAATATTTTGTTGTTCTTTCGATGAAAGCATTTGATCTCTGATCTCAGTTCTGAATTCATCCTTGATTTCTACAATTGATTTTCCGTAATACTCTTCCAGTTTTTCAATGCCTCCGGTCATGTTGCTGAAATACCGAACACGCTTATCTAATTCATTGTCTACATCTTCATCAGCAATTTCAACACTGTCTAAAATGGATTGTGCAAGCATTAATTTTTGTGTCATTACCTGATCGAGCAATTCACATTTCAAATTTGCAGGAGTGTTTTCTCCATACTCCTGAATGTATTGTTGGTTTTGCGCTTCTATATCTGACAACAAAATAATTTTGTCGTTCACGACGCCAACAATTTTATCAACCACTTTTTGGGCTGAAACAGATACAACAATAAAGCAGAGAAGAATGGTGGTAATGAATCGCATGTCAGTAGGTTTCGAACTTTTTATTTTGCAACGCATCTTCGTAAATGCTATTGTGAATGGTACTCAGGTAAGCCAGTTTTCTTTTATTCAAAATGATATTGATAATATCTTTGCGAACATATTGCATTGGCGCTGCATTTCCTTTCAATTTTAAATCATCAAAACTTACGAGGTATTGATACGCTGAATCGCTCATGGTTTGATACGATTTATTGTAAGGTGCATTGTCCAAATTATTTTCTTCTAGTGGCAAGATAGAAGTTAATTCGTCAATGGAAAACCAGGAACTATCTGATATCTGATATTTCACTGCATTGTCTATGCAAAAATTCCGGAGTTTCGATTGGTTAACCTCGTTCTGCTTTTTCATCCACACTGTAGCTGAGTCCGTTTTTATTTTTAATGATTTCGGAAACATTACATAACGCATTTTTGAAACCGCGGTTTTTAATTCAAAATTATCAATGTACTTTTTGTAGTAGTCTGTAATTTCCTGTTCATCTACAACGGTATCTAATTTTTGTTTGATCAATTCTTTTTCATAATAAAAAACAGTGAGCGATTCCCGATAATCAGTCAATTGTTTTTCTAAATCAGTATTTTTTTCTGAAAGATTTTCTTCAGCATAATGCAAAATGAGGTTGTGCCTTATCCAGGCATCAATGTAATTTTTCACTGCTAAAACACTGTCTTCTGGTTTCGCTGCACCTTTTCCCACACCTTCCACATCACTCTCGTACAAATATTTTTCGTACACCCGAGCAATTGGGTTTCCCTGTTCCGTTTTATTATTTGTTATGGTTGAACAGGAATTAAAGGTTAAGGTCATGCAAAGAATGAAGCGAACAACCGTATTCAAAAGTTACTTTTTGATAATGGTGCTCAACACATCTTCATTAATGTAAACAGGATATTTTTCGCGCAATGATTGAATCCAATCCTTTTCTAATTTCTCCTGAAAATCAGCAACAACATATCCGCGAGCTTCTTCCAATGGTTTTGGCATAACCGAAGTTAAAGAAGTAACTTTTAATATTTCAAAAGTTCCGTTTTCGCCGTTGTTGGTTTTGGATGAACCTACTTTCCATTCCAACCCTGAATTTTCATTTTCAAACTGAGTGCGTTTGTATGTATCATTTTCGTATTTAAAAACAGTACTGTCGCTTTTATTCAACTTGGTTTTTATTGCTGCATCATCCATACCCTTTGCCGCCAATTTGTTATAAGCCACAATTGCATTTGCATTTTTAAATGTACAGGTCTTGATTGTAATTTTTTCTTCGTCGGGATATTTATCTTTTGTTGCTGCATAGTACGAACGCAAACCAACAGTATCCTTCACTGCTTTTGACCATACTTTTTGATCTGTCAATTCAAACAACAAAATTCCATCCATGTATTCCTTCATCAAATCAGCGAAAGCAGGATATTCTTTATCCAATCGTTGTTCCTGAAAACTTAGCAAACTATTTTCAACAAACGAATTATACATTTTTCCAAACATGGTTGCTTTGTCATTTGGCTGCATGTACTTGCGTTGATTCTTGTCAATGAAATCTGCTAAATCAGCTTGTGTGAAATTTTTCACTTCAGGTTTTAAAGTTTTATCTGTCAATGAAAAAAGAATTTTATTCAATCCCGCTGCCTGATCCATTTTCCATAATCCTTTCATTAAACTCGAATCCATTTTCGAAAACAATTCAGTTTTAGCAGCATCATTTTCAGTATAGTTGAATTTTATTTTTGCTTTGTTGATGTATGAAGTTTTTGCAACCTCAGCACGAGAATCTTTTTCAACTTGTTTACGCAAAGTTTCGCGATAAGCATCTAATGATGGAAGCGGTACACGGTCAATCAATTTTATAATATGCCAGCCATACTTGGTCATTACCGGTTTTGAATAATCACCAACATTTTTTAATGCAAATGCCGTGTTTTCAAAATCAGGAACCATTTTACCGGTGCCGAATGCTGGTAATTTTCCCCCTTCGCCTGCAGAAGTTTTATCTTCTGATTCACTTTTTGCAATGTCTTCAAAAACACCCCCTGCGGTTAACTCCTGATAGGCCTGATCAATTTTTGCTTTTGCTTTTAATGAATCATCATGAGTAGAATTCTTTGAAAGTTTAACAAAAATATGTTCTACCTGAATGGTGCCACGAGAATTACGAATATCCAACACTTTTATAATGTGATATCCAAAACGCGTGCGGAAAGGTTTACTCATTTTACCTACAGATGTATTGTAAGCAGCATTTTCAAAAGGATAAACAACCTGCAAGGCGGTAATGTATCCAAGGTCGCCGCCATTGTCTTTGGCGCTTGGGTCGCCTGAAGAATCTTTCGCCATTTTGTTAAAGTCTTTTCCTTTAACCAGCATATTATAAATTGCCATTGCTTTCAAATAAGCTTTCATGGTATCAACTGGTGCGGCATTCTGATCACACTTTATAAGTATGTGTTCAACATGCACTTCTTTTCCCAGGCGGGTGTAAGCTTCGTTCACTAACAGGTCGGTTACTTCTTTATCAATCAGGTAACTCTTAGCAAGAGTGGTTCGGTAAGTTGATAATTCATTGTTTACCGATGTGGCTGTATCCATTTTCATGTCGCGTGCTTCTTTCACTTTTTCGCGGAAGTTGATGTACAGGTTCAGGTAATCGCGCACAGCGCTTTCGCTGTAATCAATTTCTTTTCCCATGTTGTTCTTCTTATACACATTCAGAAACTCATCAACACCGATGTTTTCGTTTCCTACAGTAAATAGTGGCTTTGTTGTTTGAGCATGTGCCTGCATGAAAAAAGCAAGCAAAAGAAAAATTCCAAAAAATTTTATTGACTTCATAAATGAATGGTTTTTATCAGAGGGTTATTTTTAAGGGTGGCAAATCTATACAAAATTGATTGACAGCATCCGCAGGTATAAAACTAAAATCGAGAATAATAAAACAGAACATTACGGATTCGGTGCGCTTATTTTGTCGCCCGCAAATAACAACAATTAAGCCGAAGGATTAAAGAACTCCTTTTGTTTGAAAGAAAAAATTTTTACCCACTGATATGAAGCAAAATAGAGGAAGCATTCTAGAAAATATTGAGATTACCGCTTATGCAAATGAGGGAAGAAGTTTGGCCCGGATAAATAATAAAGTATTGTTTGTTGATGGTGCTGTGCCGGGTGATGTGGTGAATATCAAGCTGCAAAAATCAAAGAAGGATTGGATGGAAGGCCGCATTGATAAACTCATTTCGCCTTCACCGGAGCGTATTGATTCGTTTTGCAAACACTTCGGAACATGCGGTGGTTGCAAGTGGCAGTTTCTGGATTACTCATCGCAATTAAAATATAAACAACAATCGGTTCTTGATTCGTTGCAACGAATTGGCAAGGTAGAGGCTAAAGAAATTTTGCCAATCATCGGTTCGTTAAATCAGAAATATTACAGGAACAAATTAGATTATTCAGCAGGAGACAGAGCGTGGGTTACCAAGGAAGAATTAGATACTGAAGACCGGGTGTACAAACCTGCTTTGGGTTTTCATGTGGCCGGAAATTTTACAACTGTTTTGGATTTGGATGAATGTTTTCTGCAACCCGAACCTTCCAACAAAATAAGGTTAGCGGTAAAAGCTTTTGCTCTGAAACACGACATGAGTTTTTACGACAATTGGAACAAGCATGGTTTTTTACGAACCATGATTGTGCGCAATAATCTGAAGGGAGAATTTATGGTGATTGTAGTAGTGGGTGAAATGAGAGAAGATTGGTTGTATCCGTTGTTAGATGAAATAAAAAATAATTTTCCGGAAGTAGTTTCATTGCACTACATAGTAAACACAAAAGTGAACGATACCATTTACGATCAGGAGGTGATTACTTATTTCGGCGATGCCTTTATTATTGAAATGATGGAGAACCTGAAATTCCAAATCAGTCCGAAATCTTTTTTCCAAACCAATCCAACTCAGGCATTAGAATTATATAAAGTAGTTCGCTCGTTTGCCGGATTGAACGGTGACGAATTGGTTTATGATTTATATACTGGAACCGGAAGCATTGCATTGTTCGTTGCTGCACAAGCAAAACAGGTTGTTGGAATTGAACAGGTAGAAGACTCAATCCGTGATGCACGACTGAATG
>BJGQ01000031.1 GCA_014190575.1 Bacteroidota bacterium
ATGGATGCTGCTTCATCTGAAATGTGGAATGAAAAAGCAAAGGCATACATCTTCCATAAATCGGATGGCAAGAAATTAAAAAGTGAAGAGTTAGTGGAGTACTGGAAAAAGTGGGTGAAAAAATATCCGATCATTTCTATTGAAGATGGGTTTGCAGAAGATGACTGGTCAGGTTGGAAAAAAATTACAGATTCAATCGGAAATAAAATTCAATTAGTGGGTGATGATTTATTCGTGACCAATGTAAAACGATTGCAAAAAGGCATAGACGAAAAAATCGCGAACAGCATTCTGATAAAAGTAAATCAGATCGGAACCCTTACTGAAACGATTGATGCTGTTTCAATGGCAAACAGAAATGCTTATACCTCAGTAATGAGTCACCGCAGTGGGGAAACAGAAGACACTACTATTGCTGATTTGGCTGTGGCACTGAATTGCGGACAAATAAAAACAGGTTCTCTTTCGCGCAGTGACAGGGTTGCTAAATACAATCAACTTCTTCGCATTGAAGAAGAATTAGGAAGCAACGCTGTTTATCCCGGAAGGAGTTTTAAGTTTCTTTAATGAAATTTTGAGTTTCAATTAATGAGCTTGTGTTAAAACATGCTTTGAATTCGAAAGCAATTGTCCATTCATATAAAATTTCACAACTATAAACTGATCAGGTTGCGACGGATCATTTAAAGGCATAGTAAAATCGTACTTGTAAGTATAATCTCCAGCTGGTTGTAACAAACCATCCACAATATTTTTTACTAATTGTCCTGACTGATTATAAACTTTCAGCGAGATTGTTTTTGGCTTTTGAATAGTGTAATCAAATTGACCTTCTATGTATCTCAACCGCGGACTTTCCTTGTTTACTCTCGGTATTGCTGTGTACTGAATGCCTTTTTCTTTGCAAACAAATTTTCGCAATACGCTTGCACCTGCAGTATCATCATCTGAATAAATGTAAGCCGGATCTTCATCATCACTTAAACACCAAACCGCTTGCTGTGCAGTATAGTCGTATATTTTTTTTTCATTAATCAACTTACTGAGATTCAAAAGATGCGCACTTGCCATTGACCCAAAAGAAAATTGTGTATTAATGTTTGGTGCACCATCGTGTGCTTCAGTACAAAAACCGCGAACCCTCTTTTTAACTTCTTGCCCTGGTTGAAGAGTTATTGCAATCACTTCGCTCATCATAATTGTTTGCTGGTCTGTATCATCAGGCATCAGTAATCTTCCCGGTGCTTCATACAAATTCACTAAAGTTTTACTGATATTCTTTACCCGCAGATTTATGCATGGTCCGTAGAAAGAAGAAACATAAACTGAATCAGATTTATAATCAATTCCGGTAACAGTCAAAGAAATCAGGTTTTGTTTGAGAGCCTCAGGAATAGTAATTTCAGTCGCATGAAGTTGAGAGCAAGCAAAAAGTAAAATAAGGGTGATTGCGTTTTTCATATTTTTGATTTTTATGTTTAACGACCTAAAGGCTGAATTTATTTTACTTCAATCTGAATGTGTATCCTATGCTCGCCTCTGAAAAATCTGCCTGGCCGAAATTTGCGTTGATGTGTGCCCCGATGTAAATATTACTGCGCGGATTTCTTTTTGTACTTATGAAATAATAATTCAAACCCATTCGGGTGGCAAAAAAACTTTTCAGAAATAAAAATGGCTGGTCATCATTCTCATACAAATCATTGAAGCGCGGATAAAATGGTTTTGTAATATTTATTCCACTTTCAATATCCATTCCGATGTGGTTGTATAAAAATTCGATTCCGGCAATGAATGTTACAGCCGATGCATTCCAACTCAGATGCGTGATAAATAGTTTTGAAGAATCCTGCGTGAGATTTTCTAACGGATGATGCAAAATATATTCGTAATAATGTTCGTAGAAACGATAATTAAATCCTGCTCTGATTTTTACATGTTGTTTGAAAATAATTCCTCCGGAAACTACTCCTGTATAAACTAATTTTTTGGGTCCGCCTGTTGGTCCGGTTGTTCCACCGAATTCGTGATAACCCAATCCGAAACGCGATTGAAGAAAAAAATGTTTTGTTCTGTCAACTTCTTTTGAATGATCAACTCTTGTTTGCTCTGTTGAGATTGAATAAGGAAAATATCTTGCTGTAGTGCTGACCATCATCGAGTTAATTCCGAAATTAGGCAACTGCGTGTGACCATTTGATGAATGAAGAAAGCCACCTCCAATTTTAAAATTCCAGTGATTGCGAGTAATGATGTTCTGATAAATGAATGCTTCAAAAGCCCATGTAACACTTGAACCAATTGGTTCATTAGTTGGATTTGTTATTCGGTTGTAATGTTTTGTGAAGTACGAAGCACCAATTCCGAATTTAAAATGAAATGAATTTTTCAATTGCTTCGAAGTATTCAAATCAATAAACGGAACCAAATCAATTTCCCTCCCGAAAACTGAATCATTTCCAAGGGTTGAATAAGCTAGTGAAATTCCGGAAGAAGGATTATTGTAATAGCGTGAAGCAGGGTTATAAGCGCGGTTATCATAAAAACCGAAATCCATATAAAGAGTCTGTCGATAAGTTGAATTTGGAAACTTGCTGTAATTCTTTACCAATTTACCGAGCATCAGATTGGGTTCAATATAAAAATGCTCTTTTGATTTTTCTGTTGTCGTTTGTGCATTTGCTTGAAAGATAAAAAGCGAGAATAGAATAAATAACCATCCCGACTTAATCGGAAAAAAATCCAAAGCATCGACGAAAAGTCTAAATGCCTTTTCTGAAAAAATAGTTGTGACTTCATGTCTTTTTGAGGGAAAAATCCTTTTCATTTCTTCAGCATAAATAACCAAACTATTATGACTTTGAAAACCGGGACTGTCCAAACTCATCAGCAATTCACTTTTATTTGTGTTTTTTAAAAAAATAATATGCTGTTTTTATTGTGCTTACTTCGTTATTCGTGGTAAGAATAAATTCAATAATAGATGGCAAAGAAAAATAAACTGAAGAAATTACTTGTGAATATTCGCAATGGAAACATTCCCTGGTACACGAAAAATAAATATGTACTTGCTTCTGTCCTTTTTTTGGTTTGGCTCACCTTTTTCGATAGAAATAATCTTATTGATCAATATAAATTACACACACAGTTAAGCGATTTGCGTTCGAAGAAAGAATATTATGCTGATCAAATTAAAATTGTAAAACAAGAAAAACAAGAGCTCTTCACCAATATGGCGAGCCTTGAAAAATTTGCGCGTGAACATTATATGATGAAGAAAGTCAACGAAGATTTATTTGTTATTGTATCAGAAAAAAAGAAAGGCTGAGTTTGCATTATGATTCAATAACCGCGCTTGGTATTATCGGGCTGTTGATTTTTTTATTTCTCTACATTGTTTTTTCTGTACTGCGAGATGCAATTTATTTTTTTCTGATTCATTATTTTGGCCTTGTCAATTTGTTTATTTTAAAAGAAGAACAACAAAACATTCTCAACGAACTCAACAAAATTAATTACTACAAAAATTTAAGTGTGGTTGGTAAAAATTATTTCTATCACCGCGTGATTGTATTCATGATTAATAAACATTTTTTCGGCGATGGAATAAAATTATCTGATGAAGTGAAAACATATATATCTGCAAGCGCGGTGCAACTAACCTTTCACATTCGTGGATTTTACATTGAACACATACAACTGATTCGAGTTTTTCCGCAAGCAGTTTGGTCTCAGATGGCGCAACACGATGTGAAAGGGCTGACAACAGGAGGTGGAGTAATGTGGTTGAGCTGGCCCGATATAAAAAAAGGATTTGATTTTCCAGATGATGGAATCAATCTCGGGATTCATGAAATGGCACACGCATTTAAATTTACTCTTCGTTGTGACCACTCCTCAAGTAATCGAATATGCAGTAGTATTAGAAATTGGAGTAATGCAGCAAAATCTTCGTTTCTTAAATTACAAGAAGGAGATACTTCGTTCTTCAGAAGTTACGGTGCCACCAATATGGAAGAATACTGGGCAGTGAATGTGGAATGTTTTTTTGAAAAGCCAGAAGAATTCGTGCAACTGTATCCTGAAATTTATATTCTGCTTTGCAAAGTGTTTAATCAAAATCCATTGAATGCTTCAAATGATTACCAATTGAGAAATAAATAAATTCGATTACAAAATGATAAAGTGATTTTCAAGGTTTCATTGAGTGAGATTGAAAATAATTTTCATTCATTATTTTTTATTCAACTCTTCTGGTTTATTTAAAAAAGTTTGAAACCTTCATAAAACAACCTCGTAAAACTTTTTGGTTTTGATTTGGTAATACATTATTCAAGGGCGAATCACATAAGCGGTTCGCCCTTGTTTTTTTATACTGACATAAATATTTTGAACACAACGATTTTATAAATTGTGTTGCCACTGTATAAAATCTTAAAACATCATTACTTACATTTGATTTCTGCATGAAGCAATTTCACGATCTCATAAAAACAGTATTAGAAAAAGGGGTAAAGAAATCTGACCGAACCGGTACAGGTACCATCAGTTATTTCGGTTACCAGATGCGTTTTGATTTAGCTGAAGGATTTCCATTACTCACAACAAAAAAACTGCATACTAAATCAATCATTCACGAGTTGCTTTGGTTTTTGCAAGGTGCTACCAACATTAAATATTTAAAAGAAAATGGTGTCAGTATCTGGGATGAGTGGGCAGATGAAAATGGAGAACTAGGGCCGGTATATGGCAAGCAGTGGCGCAGTTGGCAAGCAACGGACGGCAGAGAAATCGATCAGGTTGCACAATTGATTGAGCAGATAAAAAAGAATCCTGACTCACGCCGGTTAATTGTGAGTGCATGGAATGTGGCAGATGTAGATAAAATGAAATTGCCTCCATGTCATTCACTCTTTCAATTTTATGTGGCGAATGGAAAATTAAGTTGTCAATTGTATCAGCGCAGTGCCGATGTTTTTTTGGGGGTGCCGTTCAACATTGCTTCGTATGCTTTGTTAGTGATGATGGTGGCGCAGGTTTGCGATTTACAACCCGGCGAATTTGTTCACACATTTGGTGATGCGCACATTTATCAGAATCACATAGAACAAGTGAATGAATTATTGTCGCGCGATTTTCGACCTTTACCAAAGATGAAACTGAATCCTCAAGTGAAAAATATTTTTGATTTTAAGTTCAGTGATTTCGAGTTAGTCAATTACAATCCTCATCCATCCATCAAAGCTCCAATTGCTATATGATAGTTTCCATGATTGTTGCTGTTGCGCAAAACGATGTGATTGGAAAAGAAAATCAATTGCCTTGGCACATGCCAGCTGACATGAAGTATTTCAAACAAACTACTTCCGGTCACTGTATAATTATGGGACGCAAAACTTTTGACGCGCTTGGCAAACCACTTCCGAACCGGACCAATATTATTATCACAAGACAGGAAGATTTTTCAGTAGAAGGATGCATGGTTGTAAATCAATTGCAGCAGGCAATTGATTATGCAAAAGATCAGGGAGAAACTGAATGTTTCATTATTGGTGGTGGGGATATTTTTATTCAGGCATTGGTATGGACCGATAAAGTTTATCTAACCCGCATTCACCATGATTTTGAAGGGGATACTTTTTTTCCGGCATTGAGTAAAACGGATTGGAAAGAAATTCTAAACGACAAACATTTGCCAGACGAAAAAAATAAATATCTGTATTCGTTCGAAGTATATGAGCGGAATTATGAATAAATTTTTTTCTAAATTCTAAATGAAATAAATCAGATATTACTACTGATAAAATTCAGCTTTGGAACATTTAATTCAGATTAGTTTTAATTCTGAAATGAATAAAGAAAATTATTTATTGAAAGGACTTTCAGATTCAGAAGTTGCATTGCGGTTGAAGCGCAATGGATACAATGAATTAAAATCATCAAAGCCTAAATCAGTTTTTCGAATTGTATTGGAAGTGATAAAGGAACCCATGTTTCTTTTATTGGTTGCATGCGGTGCATTGTACATTCTTCTTGGAGATACCGGAGAAGGAATCATGTTGATGGCGTCGGTTGTCATAATCATCATCATCACTTTTTATCAGGAACGAAGAAGTGAGCGTGCGTTGGATGCATTGAAGGAATTATCAAGTCCGCGTGCATTGGTTATTCGTAATGGAGAAGAAAAAAGAATTGCAGGAAGGGAGTTGGTGGTGGATGATTTAATTCTGTTACAGGAAGGTGATCGAATTCCAGCTGATGCCATGGTGATGGAATCGCTCAATCTCAGGATTGATGAATCTTTGCTGACCGGCGAATCAGTTTCTGTTCATAAATCAAAGTGGAATGAAAAAGATGAATTTATTTTTCCTTCGGGAGAAAATTCTGCATTTGTTTATTCGGCAACCATGATTGTGCAGGGACATGGTATTGCAAAAGTTTTTGCAACAGGCACCAATACTCAATTAGGAAAAATCGGGAAATCATTAGAATCGGTTGGGCAGGAAAAAACTTTATTGCAAAAGGAAACTGCCAACATCGTAAAAGTATTTTCAATTGTCGGGTTGTTTACCTGCATCATTTTAATTGTTGTTTATGGATTAACCCGTGGCGATTGGCTGAATGGAATTCTATCAGGACTCTCACTCGCTATGGCATTGTTGCCCGAAGAATTTGCAGTGGTACTCACCATTTTTATGGCGATGGGCGCATGGCGCATTTCAAAGAAAAATGTATTGACCCGAAAACCTTCAGCCATTGAAACTTTAGGTTCGGTAACTGTTTTGTGTTGCGATAAAACCGGAACGCTAACTGAAAATAAAATGACTCTGAAAAAACTTTTCGCCGGTGGAAAGTTTATTGAATCGGATGAATCAAACGATTTGGAACTGGATGAAAATTTTCATTCGCTGATTGAGTATTCCATTTTAGCAAGTCAGAAAAACCCATTTGACCCAATGGAAAAAGCAATTTTAAAATTGGGTGAAATAAAATTATCGAAGACTGAACACCTTCACTCCGATTGGCAATTGCTGAAAGAATATCCATTGTCGTCCGAGTTGCTTGCAATGTCACATGTGTTTCATGAACCAGCGAAAAATGAATTTGTAATTGCAGCAAAGGGTTCACCTGAAGCCATTTTACAATTGTGTCACTTGAACAAAGTGGATGAAGAAGTACTGAAGAATAATATTTCGCAACTCGCATCGGAAGGTTATCGCGTACTCGGAGTTGCAAAATCAAAGACACATTCCGAAAAATTTCCGGAAGAGCAACATGATTTTCATTTTGAATTTCTCGGGTTGCTTGGCTTGGAAGATCCGTTGCGCGAATCGGTGATTGAAGATTTGAAATCGTGTTACGATGCAGGTGTGCGGGTGATTATGATTACAGGTGATTATCCGGTTACAGCACAAAACATTGCTCGACAAATGGGACTGAAAAATCCGGAAGAAATTTTAACCGGCCATGAGATGAATGAAATGAATGAACTCATGCTTCTTGAAAAAATAAGAACGACCAACCTATTTGCGCGAGTGGTTCCCGAACAAAAATTAATGATAGTAAATGCGCTGAAAGAAAATGGAGAAATAGTAGCCATGACAGGGGATGGAGTGAACGACGCTCCTGCATTGAAAGCAGCACACATTGGAATTGCAATGGGGCAACGCGGAACCGATGTGGCGCGTGAAGCATCATCATTAGTTTTATTAGACGATAAATTTTCTTCCATCATCGCTGCCATCAGATTAGGAAGACGGATTTACGACAACATGCAAAAAGCAATGGGATATATTTTTTCTGTTCACCTTCCCATTGCAGGATTGACATTGCTTCCGGTTTTATTTATGGGAATGCCAATCGTCATGTTTCCGTTGCACATTGCTTTTCTCGAATTGATTATTGACCCTGCAAGCTCATTGATTTTTGAAGGTGAAGAAGAAGAAAAAAATATCATGAACCGACCTCCGAGAAAAAGCAACACAAAAGTTTTTGGTCTTCAGAGAATTATTATCAGCACTATGCAGGGAGCTTTTGTATTGGCAATTTCATTGGGAGTTTATTTCATCGCTATAAAATTGCAACGACCAACCGATGAAGTTCGGGCGCTAACTTTTACCACTTTAATTTTTTCAAATCTCGGATTGATACTGATTAACCGCTCGTGGACAAGAACCATCATTGAAACTTTCCAAGAAAAAAATAGATCAGTAAAATGGGTGTTAGGAAGCGGACTGATTTTTTTAACTGTTGTTTTATATGTTCCGATTGCACGAAAATTTTTTCATTTTAGTTTTCTGCATTGGGATGATATTCTCATATGCATTTGTGCAGGCGTCATTAGTATTATCTGGTTTGAGTTATTTAAAATTTTACGACGGAAATACAAGTACATTAATCATTGATATCAAAAATTCAACTGCATAAATTGCATTAATTAATTCAAAAAACATGAGTGAAGATTTAGTAGAATATGGAAGAAAACAATCAAGAAGAATTTCAATTCTCACTATTCTTCAATACACCATATTAATTTCTGTCGTTCTTTATTTTGGTAAAACATTATTTATTCCATTGAGCATTTCAATGCTTATCAGTTTTATTTTATTTCCTATATGTAAGTGGTTAGAGAAAAAAGGAATGAACCGAAGTGTGGCCATTGCAATTGCTTTATCGCTGCTTACTTTATTTCTATCATTAATAGTTGTTTTGTTTCTATGGCAGATAAGTTCGTTTACTTCAGAGTGGCAGGATGTGAAAATTAAATTGATTCAGGCAGTGAATCAACTGAGTTTGTACATCACCGAGCAATTTAACTTCAATGCTGAACAACAAAAAAGCTGGATGAAAAATATTGCGGATAATTCCGGCGGAAATATTCTTCCATTTCTTAGTTCAACAGCTTATTCGCTTTCGGTCACATTTGTTTTGGTTATTCTGATTCCTGTTTTTTCAGCGCTCATTTTATATTACCGTAATTTATTTGTTCGTGTTCTGCATGAAATTTTTCCGAATGAAAAAATTGAAAGCATTCGTGATATATTGAACGAAACAGTTCATTCGTACTACAACTTTATAAAAGGAATGTTGTTAGTTTACCTGATAGTTGGAACTTTAAACAGTATCGGACTTTTATTACTCGGAATACCGCATGCTATTCTGTTTGGATTTATTGCATCCGTTTTAACATTCATTCCTTATGTCGGAATTATGGTTGCTTCACTTTTACCAATTTCAGTTGCATGGATTACTTACAATTCAATCTGGTATCCGATTGGTGTAATTGTCATCTTTGCTTTTGTTCAATACTTAGAAGCGAATATCATTTTTCCTTTTGCAGTAAGTAGTCGTTTAAACATTAACACGCTGGTTACACTTATTGTAATTTTCATTGGAGGAATTTTGTGGGGAGCAGCCGGAATGATTTTGTTTATTCCTTTCGTGGGAATATTAAAAATGATTGCTGACAGAACGGAAAGTTTAAAAACACTCGCAATATTATTAGGAACGAACAATGAGCCTTATAAAAAGAAAAAATAGACTCAACGAATCTCATCATCATCTGCACCGAAACGAAATCCTAATCGCTTACCTGTTTGTTGCGATTGCACACCTTCCAATTCTATTTTCTGATTAAGTGTAAGTTCTTTCACCATTTCATAAGGCGGAACAAGTAAATCAAAATTCAAAGTGTAAAGAATGGATGATTCAATCACTTCCTGAATATGTGAATTATCTAAAACAAGATTTTCAATATCGTTATATAGAAAACCCAATTGTCGTTTTCCTTCAATGAAAAAATGACGGTCTTTGTTGACGAACAATCGCGCAATCATGTAACCGACATCGTGATTACGATTATACTTGAATGAATCGCTCAGAAAATTATAAACCTGAATCATTCCGCAATGTGCGCGCATCGGGTCTTCCTGAATGTATGGTGAGCGCCAGATAAAGTGTTCGGCATCGAAAGTAAATACATTGGAATGTTGCGCATAAATCACTATCTCATCATTCAGTTTCATCTCGGCTTCGAACTGTCCTTTATCGGAATACTGTAAATCTGCCTTGATATTATTTTTCACCAAAGTATAAGCGAGATCACTTTGTGTTTTGCGCAACTGGTTTTTGAATTCATGAAAAACTTCGTGTGTAACAGTTGCAACCTGTTTTATCACTTGACCTTTCTCACGAAGGTTTTCAATGATTAATTCATTGGGGGTTTGTGGTTTTTTATTTTTAGGCATAATCAATACGCTTTAGCAAACAGCACCCGTTTGTGCGAAGGATTTCCAGTGAGAATGCATTTTCCTTCTTCAGCATGTGCATTTAACTCAATGCAACGAATGGTGGCTTTTGTTTTTTCTTTAATCTTCAATTCAGTTTCCGATGTTCCATCCCAATGAGCTGAAACAAATCCGGTTTTGTTTTCGAGCACATCCACAAATTCATCCCAGGTATCAGCGTGCGTAATGTGTTCATCGCGGTAGTCCAATGCTTTTTGAAAAATGTTTAATTGAATTTGTTCTAACAGGTGTTCCACTTTTGTGGTGAGGTCGGTAAATGTATAAGTGTGTTTTTCTCCGGTGTCGCGGCGTGCAATTTCCACCGTTCCGTTTTCAATATCGCGTGGTCCCATTGCAATGCGAATCGGTACTCCCTTCATTTCGTACTCTGCAAATTTCCAACCCGGTTTTTGTTTATCATCGTTGTCGTACTTCACACTGATGCCCTTTGCTTCCAATGATTTTTTTATCTTTATTGCTTTTTCATTTATGGTTACGAGTTGTTCATCAGTTTTATAAATCGGAACAATTACTACTTGTATCGGTGCGAGTTTCGGAGGAAGAATTAAACCTTTATCATCAGAGTGTGCCATAATGAGCGCGCCAATCAATCGTGTGGAAACCCCCCACGATGTTGCCCAAACAAATTCTGATTTATTTTCCTTCGTTACAAACTTTACATCAAATGCTTTCGCAAAATTTTGTCCGAGAAAATGTGAAGTGCCTGCCTGCAATGCTTTTCCATCCTGCATCAATGCTTCAATGCAGTAAGTATCCTCTGCACCGGCAAATCGTTCGTTCGCTGTTTTGTATCCCTTGATTACAGGAATCGCCATCCACTGTTCTGCGAAGTCGGCATAAACACCAAGCATCTTCATGGTTTCTTCCACTGCTTCTTCTTTTGTTACATGTGCAGTGTGACCTTCCTGCCATAAAAATTCTGCAGTGCGCAAAAACAATCTTGTGCGCATTTCCCAACGAACCACATTCGCCCACTGATTTATCAGCAATGGCAAATCGCGATAAGAAGTAATCCAGTCTTTGTAAGTATTCCAGATTATGGTTTCGGAAGTCGGGCGTACAATTAATTCTTCTTCGAGTTTCGCATCGGGGTCAACGATGATTCCTTTACCGTCAGGAGAATTTTTTAAACGATAATGTGTAACCACTGCACATTCTTTCGCAAATCCTTCAACATGCGCGGCTTCCTTCGACAAAAAACTTTTCGGAATGAAAAGCGGGAAGTAGGCATTCACATGTCCGGTTGCTTTGAACATATCATCCAATGTTCGTTGAATTTTTTCCCAGATGGAATAACCGTACGGTTTAATGACCATGCACCCGCGCACAGCAGAGTAATCTGCCAGTCCTCCTTTAATGACAAGGTCGTTGTACCACTGCGAATAATCCTGTGCTCTGCTCGTTATTTCTTTACTCATGATTTAAGTTTGGCATAATGTTGGAAAACAGCTGATGAAACTTTACTGTTTTCTGATTTGAAGGCGCAAATTGAAGAATTATTTTCGAATCAATTTCAAAAGCAGTGAATAAAAACAAAATTAATTTTCAGATTAATAAACGAACTTTAAACCTTGATAATTTTTTTATCTCAAACAATAAATCAAAAGCCATGAAAACGATTGGTGAATTCACTTCCGAAAAAATGATAGTAGTAAGCAAAAATATTTTTGGCTTATTTATTCTATCTGTAATTCTTGCTTCGTGCAGCACAACCGGACAGGTTTCAAAAACACCTGATGATTTGTATTACAGTCATGCAGATCGCCAGAACAATCAGGATAAAGTGAATCAATATGATGCGGCTCCTCCTGTTCAGCAAGAACAGCAACAGGAGTATGTTCAGGATAACAATCAGCAGAACTATGATACCAATGCTGATAACAATAATCAGCGTTCAGAAACTGATGCGAACGGAAACACTTACATCACCAATAATTATTATGATGGAAGCACCAGTTATGCGTATGATGATGATGATTATTACTACACCAGAAATATCCGCAGATGGTATTCGCCTTACAACGGATATAATTATTACAGCGATATTTATTGCAATCCTTACTGGTATTCTTACAGTCCTTCTTATTATTCCTACTATCCAGGTGGATTTTCTTTCTCAATAAGTTTTGGAAATTATAATCCATGGTGGGGTTGTGCTTACAACAACTATTATTCTCCATGGTACAGTAATTATTATAATCATGGATATTACAATTATGGTTATCCATATTATGGATATGGTTGCGGAAACGGATATGGTTATGGCGGTTATGGTAACGGATATTATAACGGGTATAACAATGGTTACTGGAATGGATACAACGACGGTTACTATGGAAACTATTATGGCTACGGAAATAATAATTACAATAACTACTACAATCCTTCTTATTACTACAGCAACGATACTTACTACGGTTCGCACTCGAATTATGGCGGAAACACATCGAACACTACTTATGAAACCGGTGGTTTAGGTGGAAAAACTGAAGAGACAGTTGATTATAAAAACGGATTGGTTTCTCCAAGTCAGGGACAGATTTCTAACAATTCAAATATTCAATCGAATACTGTTAGTTCACCAACTAAAGTAACTGACGCCGGAAATTTCTCAGGTAAAACTGAAGTACAGAATCAATCGCTGAATCCAAATTCAACTACAAAACCATTGAACAATTCACAGATTCAAAATCAGCCGTTAAATTCGAATAGCAGCAACAAGTTTGACCAGCAGCAAACTCAACCTTCCAATTCAACCACCAAACCGTTGAATAATTCTCAGATGCAAACTCAACAGCAGAATTCAAATTCTTCGAATACAAAACCTGTTCAGCAACAACAGCAAACACAGCAACCATCCAATTCAAATTCGCAGTGGAGTAAGCCAACTCAACAGAATCAGTCACAAACTCAACAGCCAACACAGCAGCAAAATAACAGTCAGCCAAAATATACCGCACCTCAACAACAAAACAGTGCGCCTAAATACACAGCACCACAACAACAAAACAGTGCGCCTAAATACACAGCACCACAACAACAAAATAATTCAACTCCCAAGGTGATACCTCCAACACAAACGCCACAGCAAAAAACTCCGAAGCAAATTTCTTACAGCAACGGATACAATTTTCAGTCGGATTCAAATAATGGTGCTCAACAAAATTCTTACTCTCAAAAACCAACTTATCAGAATAACAATAACTCCGGAAATCAATCTCACAATCAATCGCAGCAAAATCATTCCGGTAATAATAATTCAAATCAACAATCACAACAATACAGTAAGCCTTCGAACCAAAGTTCAAATAATAATTACAGTGCACCGAAAGTTCAGCAGCAAAATTCTGCTCCGAAATATTCAGCGCCTCAGCAACAAAACTCTGCGCCAACTTACAACAAGCCATCACAGAGTTCTTCAAACAATTCACAGAGCAATTCCGGAAGCAGTTATAAAAGTTCATCTTCAAACAATTCAGGAAGTAGTAATAAATCTTCCTCTTCTTCCTCATCAGGAGGAACCAAGCCTTCATTCGGAAAAAGCCCTAAATAATTTTAATCACTACTAAAAAATCTTTATGAAAAAGATTCTTACAGCCATAAGTGTGTCTTTACTTCTCTCCAATTTTGTTGTTGCTCAAACCGATGAAGATGCCATTCGTTATTCGCAATTAATGTATGGCTCAAGTGGAAGAGGCCTTGGCGCCGGAAGTGCATTTGGCGCTTTGGGAGGCGATTACAGTTCGCTTGTAATTAATCCGGCTGGTGTTTCAATTTTTCAGAATAGCCAATTTTCTTTTTCACCCTCTTTTCTTTCAATCAAAAACAATAGCTTGTTTACAGGTAATTCTATTGACGATCATAAATACAATTTTAATGTTTCAGGTTTCGGATTTGTTTGGGTGAAACAAATTGAAGAAAAAGAAAACCGGAAATGGCGCAATTTGAATTTTGCTTTTGGCGGAAATCGAATCGCGGGTTTTCATAATAGTATTTACTATTCTGGTTTTAATCCATCCTCAAGTCTCGCTGAAAAATTCGTGGAGAGTGCAAATAATTCACAAGTATCAACCGTTGATATTGAAAATGCTTTTCCGTTTGATGCAGGACTTGCATATAGTACTGCATTGCTACAATACGATTCAACAACTGGTTACTGGGCACTAACAGAGGGCGGACTAGTAAAGCAAGAACAATCATACACCACTCGTGGTGGAATGACTGAATATGCATTTACAATGGGATCAAATTATAATGACCGATTATACCTTGGAGCTTCTGTTGGCTTAATTGATGTGAATTATAATTTCAGTTCTGATTATACAGAAACAGATGCTAACGATAGTATTACTTATTTCAAATCGTTCAACTACAATCAAAGTCAGCACACAAGTGGTGCGGGTGTTGATTTGAAATTCGGATTGATTGCGCGACTCAATGATTATGTTCGAATAGGAGGTTCCTTTCACAGTCCGTCATTTTTATTTATGCACGACCGTTATAACAGTTCCATGCAAACAGTGTTGGATGATACGCTCGGAACTTTTGATTCATCATCGCCAGATGGTTCGTTTGATTACAACATTACCACCCCGTGGAGATTGAATGGAAGCCTTGCACTTACTTTTAAAAAATATGGATTCCTGTCAATGGATTATGAATTTCTCGATTACAGCGAAGCATTTTTTTCTTTCAATAGTGGAAATTCTACTGATGATAAGAGTTATGAAAATTCATTGAATCAAACCATCAGTAAAAAATATGGCTCTTCATATAACATCAGATTGGGCGGTGAAGCAGTGATTGATATTGTAAGGTTACGATTGGGATATGCAATGTATGGAAGCCCTTTTAAGCCCGAAGCTGCAGTTGCGGGATTTGATAACAAGGCAACAGTTTACAGCGGAGGAATAGGCATTAAAGAAGAAGGATATTTTATTGACCTTGGTTTTGGACGAACAAAATCAGCATCATTTCTTCAGCCATATTCATTAACCGGAGTTGATGTTCCAGGGGTGAAACTGAATACTTATACTAATCAATTCACTTTTACGATTGGGTGGAAGTGGTAATGCCAGTTGACAGGTTGTTCTAATCAGTTTGCAGAAATTGAATTCCCGTTTTGCAATTGCAGAGCGGGAATTTTTATTTCCAGATTTATACAATTGAACTTAGCATTTCATTTCTCATTTTTGCGTTTCGATTCAAATCTTAAATCAAAAATGTATTCCTCCCTAAGAGATTTTATAAAACAACTTGAAGATGCAGGCGAATTAGTTCGAGTTAAAGAATATGTTAATCCGGAATTAGAAATTACAGAAATTACCGATCGCATTTCGAAAAATCACGGACCGGCTTTGTTGTTTGAAAATACCGGGACCGGAATTCCATTTCTGATTAATGCTTTTGGCTCTGAGAAGAGAATGTGCATGGCGCTTGGTGTGAATCATCTGGATGATGTAACAGTCCGTATTGAAACACTTTTCAAAACGCTGATGAAACCGAAGGATAACATAATTGAGAAACTGCGCATGCTTCCGCAACTTTCGCAAATGGCTTCGTGGATGCCGAAAGTAGTGAGAAGAAAAGGTGCGTGTCAGGAAGTGATAAATATGAATCCCGACATCACAAAATTTCCGGTGATGAAGTGCTGGCCCGAAGATGGCGGACCATTTATTACACTGCCGGTGATTCATACAAAAGACCCGAACACAAATATCCGCAATGTTGGAATGTATCGTATGCAGGTTTTTTCGTCCACTGTTACAGGCATGCACTGGCACAAGCACAAAGTTTCTGCTCGACATTTTCAGGAATACAAAAAGCTCGGAATAAAAATGCCGGTTGCAGTTGCACTCGGTGGCGATCCGGTTTATACTTATTGCGCCACTGCTCCGCTGCCCGATAATATTGATGAATACATGCTCGCTGGTTTTCTGCGTAATAGAAGAGTGGAACTCGTGCAGTGTATCACTCAGGATGTGCAGGTGCCAGCTGATGCTGAAATAATTATTGAAGGATATGTTGATCCGATGGAAGAAAATATTTTAGAAGGTCCGTTCGGCGATCACACCGGTTATTATTCGCTTGCTGATTTCTACCCGAAGTTTCATATCACTTGCATTACTCATCGAAAGAATCCGATTTATCCTTCTACTATAGTTGGCATTCCACCTCAAGAAGATGCTTGGTTGGGAAAAGCAACCGAGCGAATTTTTCTCGCTCCGATTAAGATGACCATGATTCCTGAAATAAAAGATATGGAACTGCCGATTGAAGGTGTGTTTCATAATCTCACCATTGTGAAAATAAAAAAGGAATATGCAGGTCAGGCAATCAAAGTCACGAATGCGATGTGGGGAGCTGGACAAATGATGTTCAATAAAATCCTGGTGATTGTAGATGAAGAAATTGACATACACGATTACAAAAAAGTAGCACAAATAATTTCTGAAAATGTTGACCCGCAGCAAGACATTTATTTTTCTCAAGGACCAATGGATGTGCTCGATCATAGTTGCTCCAAATTTTCTTTCGGAGGAAAAATGTGTGTGGATGCAACAAAGAAATTTGAGGAGGAAAAGAGAAGTGAAAATGGACAATCGACAATTGATAATGTGTTATTCAAAAGAATTGATTCGCTAAAATTGATGAATGATTTTTCAGAAATTGTTCAGGTTAATGATTTGTTACTTTCGCTAGGAATTTCTATTGTGTTTCTTTCCGTTCAGAAAAACAGAAAAAATCATTTGAGGGAATTGAGTGAATCACTTTTCAAAAAATCAGAATTGAGCAAAGTGAAATTTGTTATTTTTCTGGAAGCAAATGTTGACTGCTCTGATTTGAAAGATGCGGTATGGCGGTTCACAAACAACATTGATCCAAGGAGAGATAGTTTTATTGTGGAACAAGCGCTCGATTACAAATCGAGCACAACCACAGAAGGAATTTCAAACATTGCATTTGATGGCACACGCAAAACAAAAGAGTTCGACAATTTCGATCGCGACTGGCCAAACATTTTAGCAATGGATGAAAAAACAATACAATTGGTGGATGAAAAATGGGAGCGATACGGATTAGGAAAATTTATTCCATCACCATCATTGAAATACAGAAAACAACTTTACAAAGGAGGAGCGGTAGCAGAATAGTGGGAATTGAAACATGAAAAGTAAAAAAAATACCAAGCAAAATATTGTCAATTGGCAATTGTCCATTATCAATTAATATTTCAATATTGTTAACCTTTACTTAACACTAATCGTCATAGCTACATACTATACTCCATTACTTTTGCTCGCAGATGAAAAAAAATAATTTCAAAATATTAGTGGTAGATGATGAACCGGATATTGTTGAGTTCATAGCATATAATCTGAAGAAGGAAGGTTACGAAGTTTGTACTGCCAACGACGGATTGGATGGAATTAAAATTGCTGAAAAAGAAAAACCTGATTTAATTATTCTCGATATCATGATGCCTCGATTGGATGGAGTTGAAACCTGCGAACACCTTCGTCGCAATCCGATGTTTAAAAATACTTTGATTGTTTTTCTAACTGCACTGGGCGATGAACAATCAGAAATTAAAGGATTGAATGCAGGCGCTGATGATTACATCGTAAAGCCCATAAAGCCGAAATTGTTATTGTCGCGTGTGAATGCGTTGCTACGCAGATTGCAACCGGTCGATGTTGCAGGTAAAAATCAAATCGGTGATTTTATTATTGACATGGAACAATATCTTGTTCATTATAAAGATGAACATTTCTCGCTGCCGCGCAAGGAGTTCGAGCTATTGAATTTGCTAACATCAAAACCAGGGAAAGTTTTTCATAGAGATGAAATTCTGAATAAGGTTTGGGGTACTGAAGTAATTGTCGGCGACAGAACTATTGATGTTCACATTCGGAAATTGCGCCAGCGTTTCGGTGATGACCATATCGTTACAGTAAAGGGAATCGGATACAAATTTGATTCATAATAAGAGAGTAAGGTTGATTAATTGATTCGTTTCATTCAATCTCTATTTGCAAATTTACGGCAATGAAGAATCCCCGACCCTCCATCCTCGCTTTATATTCAAGTCTTGTTATTGCAATTATTGCATCTGTTGTTTGCGGATTTATTTTTAATCAAAAATCAGAGGCAATTATTGTAGGTGTAACAGTTTTTGTTACTGGCTTTGCTATATTTTTTTATGCGCTTCAGATTTTTATTTACCGCAAGATTAAACTGGTTTACAAATCCATTCATCATTTGAAAGCAGGAAAGGAAGAGACTTCACTTAAAGAAAAATTGAATGAAGACCCTCTGGAAATGGTGAATAAAGAAGTAATGGAATGGGAACACGAGAAGGTGACGGAAATTGAACAACTCAAAAAGCTTGAAGTATATCGGAAGGAATTTGTGGCCAATGTTACACATGAATTAAAAACTCCGCTCTTCAGTATTCAGGGATACATACACACACTTCTTGATGGTGCGCTCGAAGATGAAGCTGTGAATAAAATGTTTCTTGAAAAAGCATCTCGCAATGTAGATCGTTTGACAAATCTGATTGCAGATTTGGAAGTAATCACTCAACTTGAATCGGGCAGTTACACTTTGGAGCCGGAGGTATTCGACATTCACATGCTAACCCAGGATGTGTTTGATTCACTGGAGATGAAAGCAAATGCGCGAAAAATTTTATTATTGTTTAAAAAAGGATGCGACCATCCGTTTTATGTTTCTGCTGACAAAGAAAAAATTCGACAGGTACTTATAAATCTTTTGGATAATTCAATTAAATACGGAAAAGAAAGTGGGAACACAGTGGTAAGTTTTTATGATATGGATGAAAATATTTTGGTTGAAGTAACCGACGACGGAAATGGAATTGCAGAACACCACCTTATTCGATTGTTTGAGCGATTCTATCGTGCCGACAAAAGCCGCTCCCGCGATATTGGCGGAACAGGTTTGGGATTATCTATTGTAAAACACATAATAGAGGCACATAACCAAACCATTAATGTGCGCAGCACTGTTGGCGTAGGAACCACTTTTGGGTTTACTCTCTTGAAGAAATAAATTCTTTGAATTTTATTTTAAAATTAATTCTGATTGAATTATTCTAATATCATTATCATTTAGGTCGTGTATTTCTCCTTTGTCATTGCATTGTCAAAATCCTGCCGAATGATTTAAGTTATAAGCTATGGGGGTTATATAGAGGTAAATTTGCCCTCTGAAAAAACTAAAAACACAATGAAAAAATTAATTACACTTTCTGTTGTTCTCCTCACTTCAGTTAGCATTTATGCCCAAACTGCCGTTTACGATTCAGTTACTATGGGTGCAGGATACGCAAATCAAATTTGGTATAGCATGGCAAATGGTGAAGTATCACAAACGCCAAATAATAACTGGGATTTAGCATTTACCACTTACTTCATGGGCGCAAGTGCATACATCAATTCGGCGCAAGGAGTTACACTTTATGCAATTCCGAATACTGACATTTCAGGATTTGCAACGGTAATTGATACAACCGGATATTCAAGTTGGCAATCATTAAATAATTCTGATACCACCTGGAATAAAGGTGCCTTCAATCAAAACATGGGAAGTTTTCCAAATTATGGCTGGGGAAACTATGATAATGTAACGCATGAAATTATCGGCGACTCTTTGTTTTTAGTGCGCACCGGAATGAATCCTAATTATTCGTTCAAAAAATTGTGGGTGATAAAAAAAGATGTTAGCGGAAACTGGATTATCAGATCGGCAAACATTGATAACACAAGTGATGTAACTGATACCATATTGTATAGCAGTTATTCAACAAAAAATTTCTCTTATTATTCTTTAAACAATCAGGCTGATCTAAATCGTGAGCCTTTAACAACTGATTGGGATATAACTTTTGCCCGTTACACTGCAGATGTTTTAACAACTACCTGCATTCCCTCAACAGGATATTTTTCAGTAACAGGAGTTTTAAGTAATAAAAAAATTGTTGTTGCTCAAGCAGATGGCGCTGATTTTTCAACAGTTGATTTTGCCAACTATCAAAGTCAGTTGGATTCAAATATTTCAACTATAGGTTTTGATTGGAAGTGTTCAGGCGTGCTTACTGCCAATGTTGTTTACTTTATTAAAGCAAATGGAGGAAATGTTTGGAAAGTACAATTCACACAACCTGCACCAACAGGTGCAACAGGGAAGATATTTTTTGAGAAAGAATTATTAACAACTGGAATTTCTCCTTTGAATGAAACAATAAATTCAATTTCAATTTATCCAAACCCAACTGCTGGAAATTCATCACTTATTGTTGATGCAAAAAAATCAGGTGCTGCTTCATTCAGCATATACAATACTGTTGGTGCGTTGGTAAATATTCAATCAACAACATTGAAACAAGGAATGAATATTCTTCCAATCAATACCGAATCACTTGCTGATGGAATTTATTTCATTAAAAATTCGAATGAAAAAAATTCAGCAGTACTGAAATTAATTATTGCCCGTTAAAAAAATTGGTGAAACAATAAGTTGATGATCAGAATCAAATTAATTGGAATTTTTTTATTGTCGCTTGTTAGCGTTGAGCAAGGTTTTGCCCAACAACAAGCGACAATAAAAATTTTTGATTCGCAAAATCATCAACCGTTAACCGGAGTTGTAGTTGTTGCAGAAAACAAGCCCTATAAACAAATTGTTAGTGTTACCGATGAAGATGGATTCTCAAAGTTGCAGATTATCATACCATGTTTTATCACTCTTCATTTAATTGGATACAATGAAATAAAATTTCAATTGAACGGAAATGATACCACAATTAATCTTTCTCCCAATGAAAATAATTTGAATGAAGTAGTTGTAACCGGTGAATACAATTTAACAACAAGCGATAAATCGGTTTACAACATTCGTGTAATTGATGCAAAAGAAATTGAAGCAAAGCAATCGAGCAGTTTGGCTGATTTATTAAATACACAATTAAATATCCGCTTATCAGAAGACAATATCCTTGGAACCGGATTAAGTATTAATGGATTGAATGGACAAAACATAAAAATTCTGATTGATGGTGTTCCGGTTATCGGAAGAGAAAACGGAAACATTGACCTCTCACAAATCTTATTGTCAACTGTTGAACGAATTGAATTAATAGAAGGCCCAATGAGTTCGATGTACGGAACCGATGCCATTGGCGGATTGATAAACATCATTACAAAACAGAGTTCGAAAAACAGAACTGAAGGAAATGCAAACGCGTTGTATGAATCTGATGGTCGTTATAATTTTGATGGAAATGTTTTTTTCAAAATTGGTTCCGATCATTTTTCGGCCAATGGCGGACGAAATTTTTTTGATGGGTTTAGTAATTCTGATACAGGAAGATGGCAGCAATGGAAGCCATACGAACAACATTTCTTTGGGGTAGCTTATGGTTTGAAATCGCGGTTTACTGATGTACAGTTGAAAGCCGATTACTTTCATCAAACATCTCAGAACAAAGGCGAACCTGTTATTACCCCTTACGAAGCATATGCGTTCGATGAATATTATTTAACTGATAGATGGAATATTACATTGTTACAATCAGTTCGACTCACACATAACCTGAAATTAGATTTCACTAATGCGTATTCAAATTACAGTCGCATCAGAAATACTTATCGCAAAGATTTGGTTTTACTTACTCAGGAATTAATTCCGCTAACGAGTATGCAGGATACTTCTTTGTTTAATGCGTTTGCATTCAGAGGAAGCATCAGCAAAGTTTTAGCTGTAAATAATTTCAGTTTCCTCGCAGGTTACGATATCAATATTGAAAACGGGAGCGGACAAAAATTATTAAATCACAAACAATCAATTGAAGATTATGCCGCATTCGGAAGTTTTCAATGGAAATTAAATAAATTCACTTTTCGACCTGCACTTCGTTATGCTTTCAACACCCGATACACCGAACCTATAATTCCTTCGTTAAATTTTGTTTTCAATGCTGATAAAAATTTAGCACTTCGTTTAAGTTATTCACGCGGATTCAGAGCACCATCGTTAAAAGAAATGGATTTGTATTTTGTTGATGTCAATCATAACATTCATGGCAATCCTGATTTGAAAGCTGAAGATTCACATCACATTTTATTTTCTGCCAACTACTCCAAAAAAATTGATCAGTCTGTTATTCAACTCAAAGGAGCATTTGCTTATAACAATATTCAAAACATCATTACTCTGGCTCTGGCCAATTCTTCTCAACTACTCTACACATACATCAACATAGATAATTATCAAACTGCTGTTGGTTCCATTGAAGCTAATTATCAATTTCAATCGTTCAGTTTTAACAATGGATTTTCGTTAACCGGTTTATACAATTCGCTTTCAGCAAACGATAATTCTGTTCCACAATTTTCTTATTCACCTGAATGGAATTCGCAGCTTTCATTTGAAATGAAAAAACTGAACATGCAAATGAACATTCAATTGAAAGCCACCGGAACAACCCTAGGCTATGTGTTGGACGATAGTTCGAATGTTTATCAAAATGAAATCAGTTCTTACACCATGTTGGACGCGGGAGTGACAAAAAGTTTTCTGAAAAAAAGAATTTCAATTTCAGTTGGCGGAAAAAATTTACTGAATGTGATTAACATCAATAGCTCAGTATCAGGTGGCATTCATTCAGATAATAGCGGAACTGTTCCGAACAGTTGCGGACGATTTGCCTACTTGAAACTTGCTTTTAAATTTTACAATCAATAGACCTTAATTAATAAATAATGATTTTTCGTTTTCGATTTCTATTTCTTGCTCTTATCGTTTCGCTGTTCGCATCTTGTTTTAAAAAAGATGATTCAATTGTTTTGCAAGCACCCGGAAATGTGGAAGTGGATCAGGTTGCAATGGGACCTGATTATTTGAATCAGATTTATTACCAGCTTTCAACTAATGAAACTTTTATGAGTGATCACCGCAGTTGGGATTTGGCTTTTGAAACTTCAGCAAACGGTTATCACATCTGGGTCAATGGAAGCAATCAGATTTTTGTTAACAATACTAATAGTTCAAACTTTGATAATATTACTGACACAGTTGGTTCAAATTGGTTAATGGATGCAAGTAGCTGGAATAAAGATTCAACGGCTATAGGTGAATGGATAAATTCAAATCCTGTTGTTGATCCATCGGTTCCTAAAGATGATTTGTTTAATTCTTCTCCTAGTAGAATTGAAGAAATGGTAACTTCTACCCGGGTTTATTTAATTGATCTTGGACCTGATATGCTTGCAGCTGAAAGATATAAAAAAATTGTATTCGAATCTTTTGATCAGCACCAATATACTTTCAAGTATGCCAATTTAAATAATTCAGATTTTCATGAAATTACTATACAAAAAGAGACTGATTATGCCTATACTTATTTCAGTATTCGCAATGGCAATCAGGTTGTATATCCTGAGCCTATAAAACCAAAATGGGATATTTTATTTACACGCTACCGCACCATTTTATTTTCAGGCGGAATTACTCTTCCATACATTGTAACAGGTGTTTTAATTAATCCGGATGGATATAGTGTGGCAATGGATACATCTGTTTCATTTAATGATATGGATTATAATTATGCAAAAAATTTAATTTACAAATCAAATCGTGATGCTATTGGATTTGATTGGAAGCACATTAACTATCAATCAGCTTCCGCAACTTATGTTGTTGATCCAACTAAAATTTATTTGATAAAAGATAAACTTGGTTATTACTGGAAACTCCACTTCATTGGTTTTTACAACGACCAGGGAGTTAAAGGGTATCCGCAGTTTGAGTTTCAGCGTTTGTAATTATCTCGGGCAACTCCGCATGTTCAAAATCAGAAATACGATCAAGATAGTGATGAGTATATCCCGCTGATTGATTGATTTCGAAGTTGCGGATAAATTTTGCGCCCCATATTATTTCATCATGGCGATACGAAAAACGAGTATGAACATGCTGCGAAAAAGTTTCGTCATAAGCTTTTATGAAGATAAGAATTTCTACATCTGCTTTTTCTAAATCTTCTTTTGACCACCCATAAATCGGGCTCTTTTCATTTATAGGGTGAACCACGGTCCATGATAGTGGAAAGAAGCGAATCATTTTTGTTTCCAGTTCCATTGGATAAAATCTTCTGATAAGGCCTGCAGGTTCATCATTCATTAACGATATTGTAACTGATACCTCTACTTCATTCAGAATATTGCGTCGAATATTTGCAATGCGAAACATTAAACCCCGCTGGGTTATTTTATAAGGAGCCATAAGTGCAATGGCACTATTGATAATTTTTGCCTGTGGCCGGCTAAAACGCCCATATAACAAACCGGTTGCCAGCGCAAACGATAATAACCCAACCAATGATTCAATTGCTGCAACTGCGCTAGCCCAAAAACCCATGGGACTTATTCTTCCATAACCAACAGTAGTGAGTGTTTGCGCGCTGAAGAAAAATGCATCCAGACATTTTGTTGATTCTGATGCTACATCCATTCCCGGAAAATGATTGGCCCCAATGAAAAAATAAACGATGGCGAATATTGAATTGATAATTAAAAAACCAATGAACACCATTATGCTGAACTTTAGCCATGGCATGGTTATAAGCACATTATAAATATCATAAGACCGGAAAAACGGAAGCCCGAAATTTTTTACATTGAATTCACCTTTCTCATTCACTGCGCGGTTGCGTTGTGCATTATTGCTGAACCCGCTGTCGGTAATTTCTTTTTGATTTTGAGGGGAAGATTTTTTACTCATAATATTTATTAAGTAGAATAAAATTAAAATACATTTTATCAGGTTTTATTCTTCTTCCACTTTACTCACAAAATTTCCATCGGCATCAAACGAGTAAGTAAAAAGTTTGCCTGTGTTTTTTTCTAAAGAATAATATTCAATTCCTTTCTTGGTTTCTGATTTATAGTAGCCGGTAATTTTTCCTCCGGAAATATTTGAAGTAAGATAAGTAATTGCAGCTGCAGGAAATTCTTCAGCTTTCAGTTTAGTATCAGTACTAATCCAGTCACCCATAGCCATTGCATACATAACAGTAACAGAATGTTTTTCCTGCGAAAAAGTTGTCTCCAAAAATCCGGGGCCTGGCTGAATCCAAACCACTGCACCAACAGTTGGGAATTTCTCAGCAAAATGTTTTTTGACTGTTTCCGGAATCAATTTGTTGTCTATTGGCAATTGAGCGAAGGAAACAAAAAATGAAAAACTAAAAATGAAAACCAGAATACAGACTTTCATCAGCGACAAATAATTTTTCACTTTTAAATTTTAGTTTTTAATTAATTAAATATCCAGCTTCGCATACTTCGCATGCTTCTCAATAAATTCTCTGCGTGGTGGCACATCATCACCCATCAGCATTGAGAAAATATGGTCTGACTCAGCGGCGCTTTCAATAGAAACCAGTTTCAAAGTGCGTGTTTCAGGATTCATGGTAGTTGACCACAGTTGTTCTGCATTCATTTCTCCAAGGCCCTTGTAGCGCTGAATGCCAACTGAATCATCTTTTCCCCCGCCAATGCGAGCCACAGCGGCTTTGCGGTCATCATCGTTCCAGCAATATTCCTGTTCCTTTCCTTTCTTCACCAAGTAAAGCGGAGGCGATGCTATATATATATGTCCGCGCTCAATCAACAATTTCATGTAGCGGAAAAAGAAAGTCAGAATCAAAGTAGTGATGTGACTACCATCCACATCAGCATCCGTCATGATAATTATTTTATGATATCTGAGTTTATCAATGTTCAGTGCTTTGTCATCTTCCTTGGTTCCGATGCTCACACCGAGTGCAGTGAAAATATTTTTTATTTCCTCGTTGTCGTAAATCTTGTGCTCCATTGCTTTCTCCACATTCAAAATTTTTCCGCGCAGTGGAAGTATCGCCTGGAATGCACGGTTACGACCCTGCTTAGCTGTACCACCAGCCGAATCTCCTTCGACTAAATAAATTTCACATTGAGAAGCATCGTTGTTCGAACAGTCGGCCAATTTACCGGGCAATCCGCTTCCCGACATTCCGTTTTTGCGTTGAACCAATTCTCTCGCTTTGCGCGCAGCATTACGCGCAGTAGCCGAAAGAATTACTTTGTTCACCATCATCTTAGCCTCCTTCGGATTTTCTTCGAGGAAGTGAGTGAGAAAATCACTGACAGCAGAATCCACAATTCCTGTAACTTCAGAGTTACCAAGTTTCGATTTTGTTTGACCTTCAAACTGCGGTTCAGGAACTTTGCACGAAACAACAGCAGTCAATCCTTCACGAAAATCATCACCGGTCACTTCGAAATTTAATTTTTCTAATAATTTATTCTTGTCGGCATACGATTTAAACACGCGGGTAATGGCACGACGAAAACCTGCAATGTGAGTTCCGCCTTCAATGGTGTTGATGTTATTTACATAAGAAAATACATTCTCGGTATATCCTGTGTTGTACTGCATGGCCACTTCAACAATCACATTATCCTTTGTGCCTTCCATATAAATCGGTTCAGCATTCATTGCCTCGCGAGTTCCATCCAGATATTTTACAAACTCTTTTAATCCTAATTCAGAATAGAAACGCTCGCTGAAAACAGTTCCGTTCTCATCAATATTTCTTTTATCTGAAAGAGTGATTGCAATTCCACGATTCAGAAACGACAACTCGCGCATACGAGTCGCGATAGTATCATACTTGTATTCCAGGATTTTGAAAATGGAACCATCGGGTACAAATGTTACTTCGGTTCCGGTTCTATCCGCATCGCCAACAACTTTAACCGGATATAATGGTTTTCCAATTTCATATTCCTGCATCCATTCTTTTCCGTCACGAAAAACACGAACCGTCAGGTGTGATGAAAGCGCATTCACACAACTTACACCCACACCATGTAATCCACCTGAAACTTTATAAGTGTCTTTATCAAATTTTCCTCCGGCATGTAACACAGTCATCACCACTTCAAGCGCACTTTTGTTTTCGCCTTTGTGGTGTCCGGTTGGAATTCCACGACCATCATCCAACACGGTGATGGAATTATCTTCATTGATAGTGACGAAAATATTTTTGCAATATCCCGCCAATGCTTCATCTATCGAATTATCAACTACCTCGTAAACTAAGTGGTGTAAACCGCGAAACCCGATGTCGCCGATATACATTGCCGGGCGCATGCGCACCGCTTCCAAACCTTCGAGAACCTGTATGTTCTCCGCCGTGTATTCACTTGATTTTTTCTTTTCCAAAGTTGCTTCTTCTAACATGTTTTTATTGTTAAAATCCGGTTTTTATGATTGTGTTCAAAAGTAGTTTTTTCATTCTTATAAAACGAATGAAAAGCAGTATTGATGAAGCTTTATTTATTCACTTTGTCTGTTGAAAAGTTGGTTGAAAAAAGTTGAGGCTCATAACACATTTTTGGTGGCACGATTCTTAATGAACAGACCTGAAAAAACTAAAATAAAATCATGAAAAAATTCCGCTCGATAGTCTTAATGCTCGTTTTGCCATCACTAGTTTTCGCACAAAAAAACAAACCTGTTGCTCCTGTTTTGCCCATGGATGCCGAAACAAATCTCATTAGCTACACTGGAGTAGTGGATGCAACCGGTGTAACAAGTAAAGAATTATTTAAGCGAACCATCGCATGGGCGAAAGAGTTTTATCCTATTCCAAGTTCTGTATTGCAAGTCCAGGATTCAGTGAATGGGAAAATTGTTTGCAAAGGAAAATTCGACACAAAAAAAACAAAGGGTGGTCAGCAGGTTGCAGGCGATAGAATTATGTACAACCTCACGATTCAATTTAAGGAAGGAAGATACAAGTATGAAATCACGAAGGTGTTGGTTCAGAGTTCTACAAGTATTCCTTGTGAAAAATACTTTGATGAAAATGACCCGTTAGCCGAAGAGCATTTTAATACTTTAACACAAGTGGATGAAAACCTCACCAACATTGCCAACTCACTCAAAACAAGATTGGAACAACCAAGTGTTAAGGTGAAGAAAGATGAATGGTAGAAAATAATTTTTTTAAGAAAGTTTGAAGCGGCTCAGATTATTCTGAGCCGTTTTTATTTCCTAGGAATTAAAATTTCAGCTAGCGGCTTAAACTCTTTTGAAATTTCAATAACCTCATGAATAATTTCTCCATTCTTTTTATAAACTCTAAATGAGTTTGCTCCTTTTTTGCTCGTTAATATTTTATATGAATCAGTATTCCTGATTTCAATAGCCGAACAATCATCGCACGCAATTCCAACGCCTCCTTTTTTCAAAATCATTTTTCGGAAATGTGCATCGCGTTTCTCTTTTAAATAATGCGGACAAAAAGTAGTGTTCACTAAATCCAATCCTTTCACCCGAATGTGATTCCATTTTTCAGGATGATAATAAAACATTGAATCACTGTGTCCGAATTTAAACCAGCAAATTGCTCCGGCACTTGTTCCCGCCATAATGGTTCCGCTGTTCCATGCTTTCTTCAATAAAATATCAACTCCCAACAATCGCCAGCGGCGCATCATCTTCAAAGTATTTCCGCCCCCAACATATATAATGTCGGCTCTTTCAATCTTGTCGTGAATTTCTTTTTTCGAAACTTTGCGTTTCAACAGAAATAAAACTTCAGGTCTGCAACCCAATTTATCACCATAAACTTTCTGAAAATTTTCCCAATACATAGGGTCATCGCTAGATGCTGTTGGGATAAACAGCACACGCGGATTTTTCTTTCTTGTTAATTTAACAATGTGTTCATCAATTGACCGGGTGGCGCCTTCAATCATGCTGCCCCCGCCAATCGCAACTATGGTGCGCATTAAATGATAGCGGTGATTTCTGAAAATATAATTATTGACTAACTACCATTGTAGTCCAATTGCTGAAAAGTGATAGCCATAATGATGATGAAACCAAGAATAGCTGCAAAAACCCAAAGTGCTTTTTTCATTTTTAGTATTTTCTTTTCGCCACAAAAATAACAATCAAAGTTTCATGAGAAAGAGGTAATTAGAATTTTTTTTCATAAATATTTTGAGTAATTTTCTGAAATTATAATTTTCATTTTGGTCACGGCTATTGCATAAAGTAAATGAGTTTATACATTTGCGCCCTTATTGACCGATGGTGTAACTGGCAACACGTCTGATTTTGGTTCAGAAGAGTCTAGGTTCGAAACCTAGTCGGTCAACATTATAGCCCTTGATTTCATCGAGGGCTTTATTTTTTTTGGGGAGTTGCTAAAGCAACAGTTTCTTCTATATTTGCCACCCCAATTTTTTGGCTAATGTCATCTGAAATCGAATCAAAAGTTAAAATTTTCGCTGGTACAGCATCTGAATACCTTGCAAAAGAAATTGCATTGGAATATGGTGTTGATTTAGGCTTAGCAAAATTGTATCGTTTCAATGATGGAGAAATGCAGCCTGTTATTAATGAAAGCATTCGCGGCGATTATGTTTTTGTAGTTCAAAGCACTTTTGCTCCTGCTGATAATTTAATGGAGTTGTTGCTAACGATGGATTCTGCCCGCAGAGCCTCTGCTGAATACATTACTGCTGTTATTCCTTATTTCGGTTATGCTCGTCAGGATAGAAAAGATAAACCTCGTGTTTCCATTGCAAGTAAAATGGTCGCAAATTTATTAACTGCCGCTGGAGCCGATAGAGTAATGACCATGGATTTACATGCTCCTCAGATTCAAGGTTTTTTTGATATTCCGGTTGATCATTTAGAAAGCAACACCATATTCATTCCATATTTAAAAGAACTGGCTTTAGAAGATATGACTTTCGCATCACCTGATGTTGGAAGTACCAATCGCGCACGAATTCTTGCTCAGCATTTTGAAAAAGAAATGGTAATAGTGGACAAGCATCGCAAGCGCCCGGGAGAAATTGCGGGTATGACATTAATTGGTGATGTAAAAGGAAGAAATGTGATTCTGGTTGATGATATCATTGACACTGCAACAACTTTATGCAATGCCGCTTCATTGTTAATCGACAAGGGTGCAAAGAGTGTTCGCGCCATGTGCACGCATCCTGTTCTTTCCGGAAACGCAATTGAAAAAATTGACAATTCAAAACTAACTGAGTTGGTGGTTTGCAATACCATTCCGCTTCGTAAGTTTTCTCCAAAAATAAAAGTGCTTTCAGTAGCTCCTTTATTTGCTTCGGCAATACGGAACATGCATGAGCATAAATCAATCAGTTCATTATTCATCAACTAAGTAAATTCAATTAACAATGAAAGCAATAGTTATCGAAGGAACACTTCGCGCAAATTCAGGAAAAAAATTATCAAACGATTTACGCAAGAACGAAGAAGTTCCCTGTAATATCAATGGTGTTGAAAATTTCAGTTTCTCTGCTCCGGTAAAATCATTCAAGCACTTGGTTTATACACCAGATTTTAAAACTGCAACCATTAAGTTGGGTGATAAAGAAGTGAGTTGTGTGATTCAGGAATTGCAGTTTCATCCGGTAACTGATGAATTAGTTCACATTGATTTTCTGGAATTGGTTCCTGGTAAAAAATTGATCGTTGAAATTCCATTACAATTAAACGGCACTCCGAAAGGAGCTAAAGACGGAGGAAAAATTACTCAGCGAATTAAAAAACTGAGAGTAAAAACTACTCCTGAAAAATTAGTTGGAAGAATTCAAATTGATATTGAAAATATTGAATTGGGAAAATCAATTCGCGTAATTGATTTGAAATTAGATGGAATGGAAATTTTAAATCCGCCTCAATTTCCTGTTGTTTCTGTTTTAATTCCGCGTGCAATTAAAGAAGAAACTCCAACTGCTGCTGCACCTGTTGCTGCCGCTGCTGCACCTGCTGCCGGTGCCGCTGCACCTGCTGCGGCTGCTAAACCTGCTGCAAAAAAGAAATAAAATAGTTAAGTGAATTACCTGATTGCAGGTCTCGGAAATATTGGTGACGAATACACTAACACCAGGCACAACATCGGATTTAAAATTACAGAAGCACTTGCTGAGGAAGCAGGTGCTTCTTTTATTTTGGAACGATTAGCTTTTCATGCATCGTATAAATGGAAAGGAAAAAATATTCATTTGATTAAGCCAACAACCTATATGAATGAAAGTGGAAAGTCAATTCGTTATTGGATGAATGAACTGAATATTCCTGTTGAGCGCATGATAGTGGTACTTGATGATTTGGCCATTCCTTTCGGACAAATAAGATTGCGTAGCAAGGGAAGCGATGGCGGTCACAATGGTTTAACAAGTGTGCAGCAGAATTTAAATACCACAATATATCCTCGTCTTCGATTCGGAATCGGAAACGAATTCCGTAAAGGATCGCAGGTAAATTATGTTTTGGGAGAATGGAATGCAGAGGAGAAAAAGATTCTTGCAGAACGAATTAAAGAATCAGCCGAAGCAATAAAAAGTATAATCAGTATCGGGCTTGAACGCTCCATGAATATTTACAATACACAGAAATAATTTTTCGATTTTTTGTGTCATTACTTACTTGGTTATTTTTAGCTCATTAAAATTTAAGCGCGAATGAAAATTTTTTGTATCGGACGGAATTATGCTGAGCACGCAAAAGAACTGAACAACGAAGTGCCTGATGCGCCTGTGATTTTTATGAAGCCACAAACAGCATTACTGCAAAACAACAAACCATTTTATTTTCCTGATTTCACAAAGGACCTTCACTACGAAACCGAAATTGTTTTAAAGATTGGAAAGAACGGAAAAAATGTTCCAGAGAAATTTGCAGGAGTTTATATTGATAGTGTAACTGTCGGAATTGATTTTACTGCACGCGATTTACAAGCCAAACAAAAAGCAAAAGGATTACCGTGGGAAATTTCAAAAGCATTTGACTACTCGGCTGTTATTGGAAAATGGATGCCGGTTAAGGAGTTTAAAGATTTGAAAAATATTCACTTCTGCATGTATCAGAATAAAGTGATGAAACAAAACGGCAACACAAAGGATTTGATTTTTCCATTCGAAAAAGTGATTAGTTATATTTCGCAATTCTTTACATTGCAAAAAGGAGATTTACTTTTCACCGGAACTCCGGTTGGAGTTGGGCAAGTGAACATCGGAGATAAGATTGAAGCATTTATTGAGAATGATAGTTTGCTGGAGTTTGAAATAAAGTAAAACATTGAATGGAACTTTCAACCAAAAATTCAAAATCAGGAATCAGTATTGATTCGCACTACCTCAAAGCGTTTGAGTTGATGTGTTGTGCGAAGTACATGGCAATTGTGTATGAAGAAAATCGCGCCATCACAAAATATGTTCACAGCACTTCACGCGGACACGAAGCCATTCAACTCGCTACTGCATTTCAATTGAAGCCATGTGATTTTGCTGCACCTTATTATCGTGATGAAAGTATGTTGCTCGGTATGGGTTGGGAACCATATGAATTAATGTTACAGTTGCTCGCAAAAAAAGATGACCCATTTTCAGGTGGAAGAAGTTATTACTCGCATCCTTCATCGCGCAGAAAAGACCGACCAGTTATTCCGCATCAAAGCAGTGCCACAGGTATGCAGGCAATACCCGCAACCGGAATGGCACAGGGTGTTCAGTATTTAGAGAAGAGAAATTTATTGAAGAGTGATGAGCCGCCTGTTGTGTTGTGTTCGTTCGGTGACGGAAGTGTAACAGAAGGCGAAGTGAGCGAAGCATTTCAGTTTGCAGTGCTCAAACAATTACCGATAATTTATTTAGTGCAGGATAATGAGTGGGGAATAAGTGCATCGGCAGATGAAACGCGAGTGATGGATGCCTATGATTATGCAGCGGGTTTCAAAGGATTGAAAAGAGTGCGGGTGGATGGAAGTGAATATCATCTTGCACACAATTGCATGAAGGATGCAATTGAATTTGTTCGCACGCAACGCAAACCCATTTTGGTTCATGCAAAAGTTCCGCTGCTGGGTCATCATACCTCAGGAGTTAGAAAGGAATGGTATCGAACCGAAGAAGATTTGAAAAAACACTATCGTGACGATCCGTTTCCCAAACTGCGGAGTTTTTTATTGAAAATGGGTGTGGAAGAAAAATGGCTTAACGAAACTGAATCACAAGCAAAAGAAAAAGTTTACAAAGATTTTGAACGCGCAGTTGCATCGCCTGATCCTGAACCTGAAAGTGTGATGCTGCATGAATTTGCTGAAACAACTGTTACAGAAGAAACCGGAAACCGCTCACCCGAAGGAAGAGAAAAAGTAGTGATGGTTGATTCTGCATTGCATGCTGTGGATGAAATATTAAAAGCAAATGATGATGCAATCTTTTTCGGACAGGATGTTGGAAGAAGATTGGGCGGTGTGTTTCGTGAAGCCGCAACACTCGCCGAAAAATATGGCGACGACAGAGTATTCAACACCGCAATTCAGGAAGCATACATTGTCGGAAGTACAGCGGGATTGAGTGCAGTGGGTGTGAAGGCGATGGTTGAAATTCAGTTTGCAGATTATATATGGTCAGGAGTAAATCAACTCGTGACTGAACTTTCAAAAAGCTGCTATCTCACTATGGGAAAATTTCCGGTGAATGCCGTGATACGAATTCCCATTGGTGCGTATGGCGGGGGTGGTCCGTATCACAGCGGATGTATTGAGTCGAGCATACTTGCAGTGCGCGGAATAAAAGTTTGTTATCCGAGCAATGCCGCTGACATGAAAGGATTATTGAAAGCCGCCTTCCTTGACCCGAATCCTGTTGTGATGTTTGAACACAAAGGTTTGTACTGGAGTAAAGTTCCCGGAACTGATGAAGCAAAAACTATTGAGCCTGCTGAAGATTATATTCTTCCTCTCGGCAAGGCGAACATTGTTCAGCAAGCGAGTGAAGATGAATTGGCAAATGGAAATACTGTTACAGTTATCACTTACGGTATGGGGGTTTATTGGGCGAAGAATGCGTCCAAGAATTTTCCCGGCTCTGTGGAGATTGTTGATTTACGCACGCTCAATCCGCTCGATGAAGAAATGGTTCTCGCTTCTGTTCGCCGTCACGGAAAATGTATCGTGCTCACCGAAGAACCCGTGAAGAATTCTTTTGCGCAATCGCTTGCCGGAAAAATTTCGGAACTCTGTTTTCAATCGCTCGATGCTCCGGTAAAAACCATCGGCGCAAAATCATTGCCCGCTGTTGCATTAAATATGGGATTGGAAAAAGCAATGCTGCCGAATGCGGAGATTGTTGCAGAAGAAATTGGGAAGATGCTGAACAATTAATTTTTTACGATTTCTGAATGCCGAAAAAGAAAATTGTTTTTCAACCCATAAAATTTTCTTCATTGGAAGAATGTTTGGAATCAATACCTGAACATGAATTAAAAATTGTGGAAGCATTAAGAAAAATTATTTTCAATTGCATTCCTGATGTGGAAGAAAAACTTTCGTACAACGCGCCGTTTTATAAACGAAAAGGAAACATCTGTTTCATCTGGCCGGGTTCCATTCCATGGGGAAAAACCAAGGAAGGGGTTCAACTCGGATTTTCAAAAGGATATTTATTATCAGATGATGGATATTTAGAGAAAGGAAACCGCAAGCAGGTTTTCTGGAAAACATTTTATTCCGTTAAAGAAATTGACACTGATAAAGTCAGTGCACTTTTATATGAAGCAGTATTGCTCGACCATTAGACTTATTCAGAAAATAGTTTGAGGTTTATTGGTGAGTATTCGACAACTCAACGACAGGCTCAGAGTGCCAAAGACTTACAGGATTTAAAATTGTAAATGTCATCCTGAGCCTGTCGAAGGATTGTCGAAGTGCTATTTTCCTGAAGAAGTTTTTTAAATATGCAACGCGCGATTTTCAGTTGCCGCTAAACATGCTTCGCGAAATGCTTCACTGAAAGTCGGATGTGGATGACTCATGCGCGAAATATCTTCTGCACTTGCGCGATACTCCATTGCAACCACAGCTTCCATAATTAAATCGGCCATGCGTGGACCAATCATGTGCACGCCAAGAATTTCATCGGTCTCGGCATGCGCCAGAATTTTTATAAACCCATCTAAATCCATGCTCGCACGAGCGCGACCACTTGCACGAAACGGAAAACTTCCTTTCTTAAACGGAATTTTATTTTTTATTAATTCTTCTTCGGTGTTTCCAACTGCAGCAACTTCGGGCCAGGTATAAACCACTCCCGGAATGAGATTGTAATTGATGTGCGGTTTTTGTCCGGCTAAAAATTCAGCAACAAAAACTCCTTCTTCTTCGGCCTTGTGTGCGAGCATGGCGCCGCGAACCACATCGCCTATTGCAAAAATATTTTCAACTGAAGTTTGTAAATTTTCATTCACAGTTATTCTTCCCTTCTCATCGGTTTTCAAACCTGCTTTTTCCAAACCTAAATTTTCGGTGAACGGTTTTCTGCCAACAGCCATCAAACAATAATCCGCTGACCAGTCGTGTGTTTTTCCTTCTGCATCTTCAGCACTCACCATCACTTCATTGTCAACGCGCATTACTTCTTTCACTTTAAAACCTAAGTGCATTTCCACTCCGAGTTTGCGCATCACTCTTTCTAATTCCTTGCTCAGGTCTTTGTCCATTGTCGGAATCAGGTTGGGTAAGTACTCAACAATGCGCACTTTTGTTCCGATGCGCGCATACACCGAGGCCATTTCGCAGCCAATAACTCCGCCACCAATCACAATCATTTCTTTTGGAATTTCTTTGAGCGTAAGTGCTTCAGTGGAAGAGATAATTCTTTCTTTATCAATTACAATATTAGGAAGCGATGCAGGTTTGCTTCCTGTTGCTATGATGATGTGCTTCGCTTGTATTTCCTGTTTCTCTCCTTTATCGTTTTGAATGGAAATAGTTTTTGCATCCACAAAACTTCCGACTCCGGTGAGCACATCAATTTTATTTTTCTTCATCAGAAAAGAAACGCCATCGCATGTTTGTTTCACCACTTCATTTTTGCGTTTAATCATTTGCGTGAAATCAACTTTCAGATTATCGAGTTGAATGCCGTGCTTTTGAAAAGTTGTTTTTGCGTTGTGATAATGTTCGGTGCTATCGAGCAATGCTTTACTCGGAATGCAGCCAACATTCAAACAGGTTCCGCCGAGCGTATTATATTTTTCAATCACGGCAGTTTTAAAACCAAGTTGCGCACAACGAATTGCCGCTACATATCCGCCGGGGCCGCTGCCAATAATTGCTACATCGTATTGAGTCATTTTATTCAATGAAAAGTTAGAGGTGTGCTTCGACAGGCTCAGCATGACAAGTTACAAGGTGTACTTCGACAAGCTCAGTATGACAGTTGTAAAAAGTGTGTTTCGACAAGCTAAACATTACAAAGGTGGTTTATAAATCCAACAAATATTTCATCGGGTCTTGTCCGAATAAAAGATGTGATGGATTTTCTAATTGTTCTTTTATGCGAACTAAAAAGGTAACAGATTCTTTTCCGTCAATCATGCGGTGGTCGTATGAAAGTGCGAGGTACATCATGGGGCGAATTACTACTTGTCCGTTCAATGCAATTGGTCGCTCCTGAATTTTGTGCATTCCCAAAATTGCAACCTGTGGAATGTTAATGATTGGCGTTGACATCAATGAACCAAAAACTCCGCCGTTACTGATGGTGAAAGTTCCGCCGGTCATTTCTTCGAGTGAGAGTTTATTGTCTCTTCCTTTTTTTGCCAGCTCCGCAACTTTCATTTCTATTTCCACCATGCTTAAACTTTCAGCATTGCGAATCACCGGAACCACTAAACCTTTCGGAGTGGAAACAGCGATTGATATATCGCAGTAGTCGTGATAAATTATTTCGTCGCCATCCAGACTTGCATTCACTGCCGGAAATTCCTGCAACGCATTGCAAACTGCTTTTGCAAAAAATGACATGAAGCCCAGATTCACTCCGTGTTTTTCTTTGAATGCATCTTTAAACTGATTGCGGATATCCATAATCGGTTTCATATCCACTTCGTTAAAAGTGGTGAGCATGGCCGTTTGATTTTTTGCTGTGACTAAATGTTTGCTCACTGCTTTGCGAAGCGAACTCATTTGCTCTCGACGCTCTGTTCTTAGAGTTTCAGGTTTCGGGTTTTTAGTTTCGTCCTCCTTCGGCGGATTAAAAGATTTTTGTGTTTCTGGTTTTTGTTTTGGATTTTTTATTGCGGCGAGTATATCTGCTTTTGTAATTCTTCCGCTCTTGCCACTGCCTGCATTTATTTCTATTCCTGATTCACGAATCATTTTTGCGGCGGCGGGTGATGGAATTCCGGTCGCGTAATTTTTTTCAACTACAGTTTCTGTTTTTTCAACTGATAGAACCGGAACGGGTTGAGCAGTTTCTGTTTTTGGAATCTCAGTTTTTATATCGACTGGTTTTGTTTCTTCTTTTTTTTCTTCGGGTTGAATGGAGGTATCAATCCTTGCAACTACATCACCGATTTTTAAAACTGCTTTGTCGGTTGCCACTACTGCTAATTTTCCGGCTTGTTC
>BJGQ01000032.1 GCA_014190575.1 Bacteroidota bacterium
GAACGGAAGCGATTGAAAGATTAACGCGCGCCATTGATGAATATAAAATTTCAGGAGTCGCTACTACCCTTTCGTTTGGTAAGTGGGTAATCAATCATCCTGATTTTGTGAGTGGAAAATTTGATACTTCTTTCATTGCAAAAAATTTCACCGCCGATATTGAGTTGGATGAAATGAACAAGGATGAAAAAATAATTGCGGCTTTAGTTGCTGCTTTGTTTGGAAATAAAAAAACTGCTCCTGAAAAATCTTCGTTGCAACAACGCGCTTCAAATAATTTTTCGAACTGGAAGAAGAACAGAAGCGAGTAAATCATTTTAGATTTTTGAGTTAAGCTTTTTGATTTTTTTGCTTTTATAAATTTCGCACGAAGCAATACAGTATATAATTTCACGGAGAAGCACAGAGAATTTTTACAAAGAACATTTTAACTCATCTATAAAATATTTTTCAAAAATTAAACTCTCATGAAAAAAACAATATCCATTCTCTTTTTTTCAATGCTGATTATTTTTTCAATCAGCAATTCATCTTTTGCTCAACTTTCTGCTCAGACAATTGATAGTCTTGTTCAGAATGCAATGAAAAAATTTGAAGTGACTGGTGTTGCAGTAGGAATTGTTAAAGACGGAAAAATAATTTACGAAAAAGGATTTGGTGTGAAATCAATTGAAACAAAACAACCTGTTGATGTAAACACAGATTTTGCAATCGCTTCGAACAGTAAAGCATTTACATGTGCCGCACTTTCAATTCTGGTTGAAGAAGGTAAATTGAAGTGGACGGATAAGGTGAGAGATTACATTCCTGAATTTAAAATGTATAACGATTATGTAACTGAAAATTTCACCATTCAGGATTTGCTGACTCATCGCAGCGGACTTGGTTTAGGTGTAGGAGATTTAATGCTGTTTCCGGATGGCTCTGATTTTACTATAAACGATGTTGTTAAAAATTTTCAATTCTTTAAACCGGTTTCAGCATTCAGAACCCAATTTGATTATGATAACCAATTGTACTTAGTAGCTGGCGAAGTGATAGCAAGAATTAGTAAAATGAGTTATGCAGATTTTATTCAAGCAAAAATTTTAATGCCACTGCAGATGGAAAACTCCTACAGTTCTTTAAGCAGAATGGAGGACAAAACCAATCTCGCCATTCCTCATTCAACAACTTCTGGCACAATCAAAAGCATGAATTCTTTTGGCGACCAAATCAACAGCGCGGCAGGTGGCATTTATTCCAATGTTCACGATATGTCGAAGTGGATGTTGCTTCAATTAAATCATGGGAAATATGGTAGCGATTTAAACTCTCAGCTCTTCACCGAAGAAAGTCAGCAGGAAATGTGGAAGATACATACAGTTGAAGATGCCTATCCGAATCCGAGATACAATTTTCATTTCAGGGGTTATGGATTGGGTTGGGAATTAGCAGATGTAAAAGGAAATCTTAGTGTATCGCATACAGGAGGATTACCGGGAATGCTATCTATCGTTACAATGATTCCGGATTTAAATCTTGGCGTTGTGATTTTAACAAATACAGAAAATGGTGGCGCAGGTGTTTTCTCTGCTGTAAGTCAAACCATACTTGATAGTTATCTCGGGCTTTCTGATTTTGGTTGGACTGATAAATATTTTTCCTACTTCCAATCAATAAAAAGTGAAGGTGATAGCACCACCAAAGCGGTTTGGGAAAAAGTAAACAAGAACAAAAATGTTATTGAAAACAAAAATGATTTCATTGGAATTTATCAGGATAATTGGTTTGGAAAAATGGAAGTGTTTGAAAAAGAAAATCAACTTTGGATTAAATCTTATCGCTCTCCTAAACTTACAGGACAATTATTCTTTTATAACGCAAATACTTTTGCCATTAAATGGAATTATCAGGATATGAATTGCGATGCGTTTGCCCTGTTTTCATTAGATGAAAACGGAAAGGCACAAAGCATAAAAATGAAAGGCATTTCACCTGACATAGATTTCAGTTTTGATTTTCAGGATTTAGATTTTCAGCGAGTGAAGGAATAAAATGCAAACTATTGTTGCATTATTTTTTCTTTAAAAAAATTCCTCGTCGTCCCGCTTCTTCCAGCATAAACTGATATGCTTCTTCATAATTATTATTGAGTTTACCATCGAGTATAGCTTCGCGAATCGCATCTTTTATTTCGCCCACTTCTCTTCCAGGTTTTAAATCGAATGTTTCCATAATGATTGCGCCGTCTATCGGTGGTTGAAAATTGCGGAGGTTGTCTTTCTCTTCCACTTCCTTCATTAAAATCTGCACCAGTTCAAAGTTGCGCAGAAAGCGGATTACCTTTTTTTCATTCTTGCTGGTGATATCTGCTTTGCATAGTTTCATTAAGTCATCCACATCTTCTCCGGCTTCAAACATCAATCTGCGAATGGCGGCATCTGTCACTTGCTCTTTTGATAAACTGATTGGGCGCAGATGTAACAGTACCAGTTTCTCCACATACTTCATCTTCTCGTTCAATGGCAATTTAAAACGACGGAATATTTTAGAAACCATCCTCGCTCCTACTGCATCGTGTCCGTGAAAAGTCCAGCCGGTGCCGGGTTCAAATCTTTTGGTAACAGGTTTTGCGATGTCGTGTAACACTGCTGCCCATCGCAGCCAGAGATTATCGCTCTTCAAACAAACATTATCAATCACCTGCAGGGTGTGATAAAAATTATCCTTGTGTCCCTTGCCTTCCTTCATCTCGGTTCCGGCGAGTGCCACGAACTCCGGAAAAATTAATTGCATGATTCCGGTTTTATACAACAGGTCTAAACCAACAGATGGTTTTTGCGACAACAGAATTTTATTGAACTCATCCGTAATTCTTTCAGCACTTATAATTTTTATGCGCGCACAATTATCACTGATTGCCTGTAAAGTCTTTTCTTCAATCTGAAATTGTAATTGCGATGCAAACCGTATTGCGCGCATCATGCGCAACGGATCATCACTGAAAGTTATGTTCGGGTCGAGCGGAGTTTTTATTATTCCGGCTGCTAAATCTTTCAATCCCGAAAACCGATCAATCAATATTCCTTCTTCTTCATTCAGCAATTCAAACGCAAGTGTGTTGATGGTAAAATCTCTGCGGCACAAATCATCTTCCAGTGTGCCCGTTTCCACAGAGGGGTTCCGCGAGTTTTCTGAATACGATTCTTTGCGTGCGCCAACAAATTCAACATCCAGATCGTGATACCGGAATTGCGCAGTGCCGAAGTGTTTGAAAATATTTACGGTTGGTTTTGGTTTAAACTGTTTTGCTGTTTGTTCGGCAAATTCAATTCCGTTTCCCACACACATAAAATCCATATCCTTGCACGGACGATTCAAAATTTTATCGCGCACATATCCGCCAATTAAAAACGCAGACACTTTTAATTCCTTTGCTGCTCGAGAAGTTTTTACAATGATTTCATTTTCTTCATTGGAAAAACTGATTTCGGGTAATTCTTTAATACTGAAAATTTTCATTCGTGCGGCGAAGATAGAACGACCAAGCGAAGCAAAAAGAAAATGTGATTTACATTCCGCTTTGATTTCACATTCACTTGGTAAAAAACAGCAGTTGGTTCGACCACTAACATTTACATTTACGCAACAATAAATCTTTTCAAATGAAAAATTTTTTTTCTTCCTCTTTTAATATCATTCTGCATTGTTGATGATTCAACAGCGCAATCGTTCAGCTTTGTTGAATCCAATGTTCAATACTTAACTCCTGCCTGCGGTGGTTACAATGATTACTATGTGCACATGCGCAATGAAAAAAATGACAGCTTGCTTATGCAGTGGAAAGCAATTGTAAATCCAATGGACAGTTGCTGGTTGTTTCAATATTCCATGTGCGATAATTATACTTGTTATCAAGGAATTCCATCCACTCCAATGACCATGACAACTGTTGGCCCCGGTGATACCACTGATTTGAAATTCAGCAGCAATGCCTTTACTCATTTTTCCGGAACTCCTGTTGTGAAAGTTTTGGTTTGGGATATGGATATTCCTTCATCTGTTGATACCATAACTTATTACATTACCATTTGTCCCGATTCGGTTGCCTGTGAATATTATTCATCAGGAACAAAACCGTTGTTAAATAAAATTGAGGTGAAAGTTTTTCCTGTTCCTGCAAATGATAAAATAAATTTAAAGTATCCGATTTTATTCAATGGAAAAATTTCGATTACTGATTTGAGTGGCATAGAAATTATTTCCATTCCTGCAAAAGGAAATTCTACTTCGATAAATATTGAATGGATGACTAAAGGAATTTATTTTATCAGAATTTCAGAAAACAATAAAATAGAATTCACACAAAAATTTATCAAACTTTAAAGAATAATTGACAATTAATTATAGAAAAGGCATTTGAAAAACGCCTTTTTTTATTTCATGAAATTGCACAAAAAAATTATTATAAATTATATTTCCAATTACATTTGAAGAGTACTTTTCATTATGATAAAATCAAAATCGGTAATTGCAATTTTCATTTCATTTATTATGATTGTAGCATTCTCCTACCTGAATGCCAATCAGAATTCAACCTATGAAGCATTAAAACACAGCCAGCACAGAAACCCAATTGATTCGGGTGAATATTTTCTTAGCTCTACTATTTGCAATGACTGTCATGGTTTTGATACATCTCATCTTGCTAATCTGGATTTAAACGGAAATGATGTGAATGTTTACGATGACTGGCGAACATCTATGATGGCGCTTTCAGCTAAAGACCCCTTTTTTTTCGCAAAAGTCAGTCATGAAATAACAGTTGATCCGGGGCATGCAAACATGTTGCAGACTAAATGTTTAGACTGCCATGCACCAATGGGTGCTTTTACAGCACTCTTTCACGGAGCGTCATCTTATACATTGAATGATTTAGCCTATGACACTTTGGGGCTTGAAGGAGTTTCATGTACATCATGTCACACAATAGGTACTGATGGATTGGGTTCAAGATTTTCAGGAAATATTCCATATGATACTACAAGAAAAATATTCGGTCCCTTTTTAAATCCTTTAATGGGTCCAATGCAATTATATACTGGATTTACTCCAACATTCAGCGGGCACATGAGTACTTCTGCTGTTTGTTCTCCTTGTCACACATTGCAAACTCACACTACAGATTTAAGCGGTAACTTAACCGGTGGAACTTTTGTGGAGCAAGCAACCTATCACGAATACTTAAACTCAGCTTTTCCTTCGCAACAAATTTATTGTCAAAGCTGCCACATGCCACAGTTGGAAGAACAGGTTGTAATTGCAAATCACATACTTTCATTGCAGGGGCGTTCACCTTTTAACCTTCATCAGTTTGCAGGGGCAAATCAATTTATGCTCAATTTAATAAAGAATAATAAATCAACATTGGGTATTGATATTCCAGATGCATATTTCGATTCAACAATACTTTACACGACAAAAAATCTGATGCAAAATTCTGTTTCCATTTTTTTAAATCAAGATAGCCTTGATGCTGATACTTCTTATTTCAGCTTAACACTAACAAACAAAACGGGGCATAAATTTCCATCGGGTTATCCATCTCGAAGAGCAGTGGTTCAGTTTGTAGTTTTAAAATCAAATGGAGATACGCTTTTTAAATCAGGAATTTTCGGAAGCACTTATGAAGTAAATAATATCTCAGCACCATATGAAAAACACCACGATATTATAAAAATGCAAACTCAATCCCAGATATATGAAATGATAATGGGTGATGTAAATGATAATAGAACAACAGTGCTTGAGCGCGCAGCATCTACTTTAAAAGATAACAGATTGGTGCCAAACGGATTTACAACAAATCATTATACTTATGATACTGTTAAAATCGACAATGATGCTTTAGCGGATGCAGACTTCAATAAAAACTCAACAGGTGTTCAAGGGAATGGAAAAGATATTGTTCATTTTCACATTCCTTCAAATGGTTATGATGGCGTAGTGAATGTATATGCTAAAGTTTTTTATCAATCAGTTCCTCCCGGTTGGTTGCAGGAAATGTTTTCGTATTCAACAGCTTTGATTGATACTTTTAAAAGCATGTATCAAAATGCTGATAAAACTCCGGTGCTTTGTGCGAGCAGTGAATTGTTGAACATTCAATTGCCCTCAGGAATAGGAAATAATTTTTCAGTTAATGGTGTTTATGTTTATCCGTCTCCAACAACTGATGGACTGCTAACTATAAGAGGTGCTGGTATAACTTCTTATGAACTGTTTTCTTCTGACGGAAAATTAATTTCTAAAACGAGTGGAAAAAATTCCAATCTGATTTCAGGAATTCAATTGCCTGATCAAACAGGAATTTATTTTATCAAAGTTGTTAGTTTAAGTGGAACTCATATTTTTAAAATTTTTCGCTCATGAAAAATATTTTTTCAGTTGTAGATAATTTATTTACTTTTCCATCCAATTCAAAAACCAAATCAACCCCAAAATAATCTTTACATGCAAAACACCATCTCAAAAATTGCATTTTCATTTGTACTAATGATTTTGCCTGCGATATCATTCGCCCAATTCAGCTTCACGGGTTCAAACAGTAATGTGATGTCCAATTCGAATTATCACAGTGGATGCACAGTTACCGTAGCCGACTGGAATTCAGACGGACTTGATGATATTATTGTGCTTGATCAGGCACATAATTGTTATATAGAAAAACAAAATGCTGATGGTAAATTCTCCACTATACATATAGGAGATTTTACAGGAATTGGTTCCGCATGGGGAATGGCTGCAGGTGATTTTGACAAAAATGGTTTTTTAGATATTGTTGCCGGAAATGGGTCGGTAAAAGTTTTTATGACTGATGCAAATGGCGCAATAGGCGCTGCAATAAGTTTACCTCTAACAAGTATTTTTTTACAGAATGTAACACTTGGTGATTTTAACAACGATGGCTGGTTAGATATTTACGGCTGTCATGATGTAGGTGAATCTAAAATTTGGTTAAATGATGGTACTGGAAATTTTCCTGCTCCGATTGAATTTACAGGTAGTATTTCTGGTAACACACTAACTGTTACAGCTATGGTAAGTGGAACAATTCCTTTAGGGTTTTATTTATCCGGAACAGGTGTTTATTCAAATACAAAAATTGCTGCTTTTGGTACAGGAACAGGTGGTGTTGGAACTTATACTCTTAGCAATTTATCTACAGTTGCTTCTACTAATATGATAGCAAAAATATTCAATACAAATGTTTCAGGTACAGGTGCAAATGTTAACGCTACCGGAAATGATGATTCTGGAAATTATGGAACAACTTGGTCTGATTATGATTTGGATGGCGATCTAGATTTTTATGTTTCAAAATGCCGTCAGGTTACAGCAGTTGATATGAGAAGACATGATGTATTACATGTTAATGATGGCACTTATCATTTTAATGCTGATTTCGACGACATTAATATTAACGATCAGGATTCTGTTATTCTGGATTTAATTTGTCCTGATCATAATGCAGAAACATGGACCACAAATTTCGGAGATTTTGACAACGATGGTGATTTTGATTTATTAAGAACAAGTTATACTGAAATTTCTGAATTGTGGGAAAATGATGGTACCGGTCACTTCACAGATATTACCACATCTTCCAACTTTGATATTGGTACTTTATTTCAAATTGAATCACAAATTGAAGACTTTGACAATGATGGATTTCAGGATATTATTTTGACAGGCGATCGTGAAATATTTTTTCGCAACAATGGAAATATGACTTTTACTCAGTATGATAATACTGTTCTTCCCGGCGATTTAGGCTCATTTGCCACAGGGGATCTCAATCATGATGGATTCATTGATATTTATGCCTGTTACAATTCTATTTATGTAAATCCAGGTTCAACCGACGATGAGATTTTTCTTAATAATGGAAACACAAATCATTGGATAACTTTTAACCTATTAGGAACTGTAAGTAATAACGGAGCAATTGGTGCGAACATTAAAATATATACAGCTCTGGGAACTCAGGTTCGCGAAGTTCGCGCCGGTGAAAGTTACGGAACTGAAAACGCATTTAACCTGCACTTTGGTTTAGGAGTTAACACTACTGTAGATTCAGCAATTATCCGTTACCCTTCAGGAATTACCAATAAACTTTACAATTTAGCTGCTGATCAATTTGTTTCAAATGTTGAAACTGGAGGGTGTACAATTCAATCAGGAAATATTTCATACACTGGTTCAACTACAATTTGTCCAGGGCAACATTTAACACTTACAGCCCCTGCAGGTTACACTTACCTTTGGGTTGATGGATCCACTAACCAAACTTATGATGCAACAAATTCAGGAAGCTATTCGGTACAAATCTCCAATGGTTCTTGTTCTGTAAATTGCCCAAGCATTCAAATTTTTAATGATTCACAAAATGCTCCTGTAATTTCTACCTCTGATCCTTTAAAAGTTTGTTTAGGTACACCTGTTATTTTAACTTCATCTTCTGCTGCTTCTTATAACTGGTCAAATGGTGAAACCACTCAAAGTATTACAGTAACTCAAGCCGGTTCATACAATGTTTCAGTTCCCGGAACAGGTGCCTGCCCATTCTTAGGTTCTAATGATATTGTTGTAAATGAGATAGATGTAACTGAACCAACTGGTACTGATGATTATATTCCATCTGGTTCAACAGCAACATTAAACGCATCCGGAACTGATGTTCATTGGTTTGATTTAGCTACTGCAGGTACTGAGCTAGGTGCGGGAAACACATATACTACTGCACCGCTTAATTCAACAACAATTTTCTATGCTGAAAACAGAATTTCCTGGGGTGGTGGAAGCGGTGCAGTTGGCGATCTTTATCATTCTGGCACTCAACTTTTCAGTTCTGGTAACACTACTAATGCTTCCATTAATTTTGATGCAGACTCTGCTGTGATTCTTAATACTGTAAAAGTTATTACTGATGCAGCCGCTACAAGAAGATTTGTATTGCTGGATAATATTGGAAATATTGTTGACAGCTTAAGCGTATACATTCCTCTTGATTCAACTGTAGTATCATTAAACTTTAATGTTCCAGCTGGCACAGGTTACTCGCTCACTACTGATGCAACTATCAATAATGCAAACTTAGGTTACAATGCTCCCCGCTTTGAGCGCAGTAATACTCCAGGAACCGGAAACTATCCTTATGTTTTAGCAGGTTTTGTAACTCTTACCGGAAACAATCAGAACAATGGTTATTACTACTATTTCTATGATATGCATTTTGAAAAACCAATGTACACCTGTATTAGTAATCGCGTTGCAGTTACTGCTTTTATAACCACAGGAATTTCCACTGTTGATGCAAGCATTGGAGTAAACATTTTCCCTAATCCTTCTGATGGGTTGTTTACCATTCAATCAAATTTCAATTACAATAAAGTTGAAGTTCTTGATTTGCTAGGCAGAAAAATTTTAGCTAATAATTTTCACATCAATCAATTGAACCTGGAGGGCTTTAGCAAAGGAACTTATATTCTTCAGTTAACCAACGCAAACAATCAAACTATTCGCCGCCAATTAGTAGTTGAATAAATCTTATTAATTAAAACACTCAATGAGAGGTCGCACTTGTGCGGCCTCTTGTTGTTTTATATCGGAATCAACTTATTGAATTCAAGAATAGTTGAAGACCAATGTTAATTTTTTGTGAAACTGACTTTAAAATTAACAAAGCCATTAATCGACTGTTAAATTCGCATGAATATTAAAATCTGATTTGTGAAATACTTGAATCGAGAATTAAGCTGGCTTTCGTTTAACGAAAGAGTGTTGCAGGAAGCTATGGATGAAAATGTTCCGTTGATTGAGCGCTTGCGTTTCCTTGGAATATTCAGCAGCAACCTTGATGAATTTTTTCGTGTGCGGGTTGCCACCTTGAGCAGAATGGAATTGCTTGGAAAAAAAGCGAAAAAGATTTTAGGAGAAACTCCACGAAAAATTATTGATGATGTGTATGCAAAAGTTATTAAGCAGCAATCAAAGTTTGAAGCCACTTATAAAAAAATACTTGGCGAATTAGAAAGCGAAAATATTTTCATCATTAACGAAAAACAGTTGAAGGATGAGCAAGCAGAATTTGTAAAAAATTATTTCCGCTCGGAAGTGCGCGGTGCATTGGTGCCGATAATGATTGACGCCATTCCTGAATTTCCTTATTTAAAAGACCGCTCCATTTATTTAGCTGTGCTCCTCTCCGACTCTACCAAAAAATCAAAATCGCGATACGCGCTTATTGAAGTTCCGAGCGATGGCCTTTCACGCTATTTAGTTTTGCCTGAAAAAGAAGGAAAGAAATTTATAATTCTGTTAGATGATATAATCCGGTTTGGGTTGAAAGAAATTTTCAGCATACTTCCATATGATACATTTTCAGCATTCACTATTAAAATAACCCGTGATGCCGAAATAGCCATTGAAGAAAACATCAGCGAGAGTTTGATGGAAAAAATTTCGAAAGGAATTAAACAACGAAAAAAAGGGAAGCCCGTTCGCTTTAGTTTCGATCAGGATATTGACATTGAACTGTTGCATTATTTATTGCGCCGTGTACATTTGAAGATAGGTGATGATAATATTATTCCAGGGCAACGGTATCACAACTTCAAAGATTTTATGCAGTTTCCTGTGTTGGGGAAATCGCATTTGATTTATAAGAGCGAACCACCAATGTTGCATACCGATTTTGAATTCGGAAAAAGTCTTTTCTCCGTAATCAAACAAAAAGATATTCTTGTTCATTATCCTTATCACAGCTTCGAACATTTTATTGATATGCTTCGCGAAGCCGCCATTGACCCCAAAGTTTCTTCCATTAAAATAACCATGTATCGGTTAGCTTCTAAATCGAAAGTGGTGAATGCATTAATTAATGCCGTGAAGAACGGAAAAGATGTAACCGTAGTGATGGAATTGCAAGCACGATTTGATGAAGAAGCAAACATAAAATGGAGTGATAGATTAAGAGAAGAAGGCGCACATGTAATTCTTGGAGTGCAGGGCTTAAAAGTTCACAGCAAAATGTGTTTGATAACACGAAGCGAAAAAGGAAAGAAAGTTTTGTATGCAAACATCAGTACCGGAAACTACAACGAAAACACATCGCGCATATATGCAGACCATGCTTTGTTCACCGCCGATAAAAATATTACTGCTGAAGTTGAAGGACTTTTTTCGTTTTTAGAAAATAATTATAAAGCCACACACTACAATCATTCCCTGGTGGCTCCCATGCAAATGCGCAAGCGGTTTGTTAAATTAATTGAAACTGAAATTGAGAATGCTAAGCGTGGAATAGAAGCCGGCATTTGCATTAAGCTAAACAACCTGGCTGATAAAGACATGGTTGACCTGTTGCAGCGCGCAGCCAAAGCAGGAGTGAAAATTAAAATGATGATTCGCAGCACTTGCGCTTTGTTGCCTGATAATCCTGAACTGAAAGGCAACATTGAAATAAGAAGTATTGTGGATCGCTATCTGGAACACACCCGGTTTATGATTTTTAACAACGGAGGCACACCCGTTTATTATTTGAGCTCCGCCGATTGGATGGTGCGCAATCTTGATTTACGAATTGAACTTGCCATACCATTGCTCGATAAAAACATTCAGGAGCAGATAAAACATTATTTTGATTTGCAGTGGAACGACAACCTGAAAGCCCGCATACTCAATAACTCACAAGACAATAAATATTACCGCAACGATTTAAAACCTGCACGAAGCCAGGAAGCTATTTTAAAATATTTGAAGAAGGTGAATTGAGAAATTATTTTAATAAAATTTTCTCACTGATTCAATACCGGTTTTACTTTCCGGCGGTGGTGTATGGTGTGCCTGCCATGCTCGTATGATATTACACTGATGTTGCCATCAGGTTCCAATATGGCAAACTTTACTTCACCAATTGCATTCACACCATGTTCACGAATGGAACTCATAATTTCATCGGTCGTAATTTTCTGGTGCTGCATATTTGCTTCCACAAATTCGCCATGATTAATTAATAGCACCGGACTGCCTTCCATAATTTTTTGAAGCGCCTTATTTTTAAACAAAAAACTTTTGAAAGTAAAATTCAACAGAAATAAAACCAATGCCGATACCAAGCCACCATCCAAACTTGTTGATGGTCCAACCATTGCATTTTGTACAGAGTTTGATAAAAGCAAAATAAAAATCAGATCAATAACTGAAAGTTGGGACAGTTCTTTTTTTCCAAATAATAAAATACACCCAAGCAGAAAAACATAAACAGCCGCAGTGCGCCCTGCAATTTCAAGTAACACTTCCATTTATAATTATTTTTTCTCGAAAGTAAATTGTAACAGGTAAGATGCAATGAAATTTAAAACACATCATTTCATTAATTGTATAAAAAAGATCCCTTCAGCATTTCTGCGGAAGGGATTTTAATTTATTCTGTACTAAAAAGTTACTGCGACTACTTATTGATTACAAGTTTCGCAATATTGTTTTTTAATTAAAGGGTTATCCATTATCTGGAAACTGAGTTTTGGATTTCCAAATAACTCACAATACCTGACTTTATTTTTTGTTGATGCTTTCGCCATAGCCAATCGGAAGTTGCGCGAAAAAACCTGATCAGGAAAATGTGCTGCAACACTGATGTAGGTAAACAATAATTGTTCATCCGGATTTTCATCAGTTACATAAGGCGACAATAATTTCATTGAGTAAGCAAGGTCGTTGTGTTTTATAAAAATGTATGCAAGTTTCAATGAGTTATCCCAGTTTGACGCTTCGAGATTGAAAATCTTTTTTATGCGATCCATACTTGACTGCAATGTTGGGTTTAGAACGCCGGGGTCAAGAGTATCTACTTTTTCAATTATCTTAAATTGCCATTCAAGGTTTAATGCATCGTTCATTTTTTGTGGAATCACTCCATTGTACAAACCATTAACTGTTGCTTGTGTAGTTGTGATTTCTTTGTTCTGAACAATGGCTCCGGTTTTAACAAACGCCATAGTCTTATTCCATGCCACATAATCATTACCCGACATTGTTTTGTACATCTCATCCAATTTATTTACCAACGCAGGATAAATAGAATCTTCATGATTCACTCTTGCATCAATATACATTTTGTTGATGTTCAAATTGGCATACGGAGGATCTTGTTTCAAATCAATGGCAAGAAAAGGTTCAGCATCATATTTCTTTGCTACTATCTGTTCAACTATGTAACGCGAAATTCTTTTTGCCTGTTCAACATCTTTTTTATCCAACGCTTTTTTGTAACTGTTGTAAACATATTTCTGCTCGTTTTTACCTTTCAAATCAAAAGTTACTTTCATTATAATTTTTGCAAATCGTTCTTTTGAAAGATAAGGTTCCAACTTAGTCAGCATCTCCCCTTTCAACAATCCTTTCACTTCTTCCTTATTCATGTCAGCTAAGTTTTTGAATTCAGATTTCCGTACTGAATCTTTAAACATATCCCACGAATCGCTGGTGGTGATTACATAGGTCACTTCTTTTTTCTGATATTTTCCTAATGCATCAACAATACTTTTTGCGCGTGACTGTTGCAATTTTGCATTCATTAATGAATCTCCTTCCAATGAAGAGTGTGCATCAATAATAATATCACTGACAATAAAATCAGGTTGGTTCAACGCTTTTAAAAATCCTTCAATGTCTTTTGTATCATAAGTAGCTTTGCCTTGTTCAAAATATATGGTAAACTCCAACTCTTGATTTTCACTCTTAGGCATGTATCTTTTCGGATCATTCATAGTTAATGTATCTGGATAAACAGTAAGTGGAATTAAACTTTCCGCTCCACCATCTTCAAGATAACTGCGCTTAATAGTTTTACAGGCTACCTTATCAACTATGTATATTAAATTGATTTCGTACTTAAGGGTGTTCAGCGTATTAACATACTTCGATGGAATTTTTGCAATCACTCCTTTATATGTATTGTTTTTAGGGTCAAGCTTTACATTCTCGTTTACCTTCAATAATTTCTTCTGATATATTGGTTTCAGCATGTATCCTTTCGATGAAAGATTATTATCCATTATGTTTTCATTGGAACATGGATAAGCATCTTTTAAAACCAGGTCAACAGCCAAACCATCTTTTAACCCCCGGAAATATTTTTTTAATTTTTTCAAATTAGGATACTCCAGATAAACCAATCCGTTTTCAATTTTTACAGAACTCAATAGTTCATCAATGTCAGGAAACTTATCGCATTGTTTGCATGTCTTCTGATCAAAAACATATAATCCTCTGCGACTTTTGCTGTAAGGAATTGGTAAAGTCTTTCGAAATTTCACTCCGTTATTAAAAGCATCAACACCGCCAAAAACAACAGTGATGTAAACTTTTTTATTCTCTTCATTAAAAAAACTTCCGATTCCGCAGTAGTAATACTTTGGATTTTTCAAAATGTCTTCAAACTTTTTTCCGGTTGCCATTTTGTTTACCGCATCACTTGCCACCTGTGTATAAGTGTACATGGTTTTTGCTTTTCCACCCGGAATGTCAACTGAAACTTCCTGCACTTTGGTTGTTCCTTTGTATTTTTTATTTAAATCACCTGCAAAACCTTCTTCAATAGTTATTTTTTTTGCTGTAGAATATCGCTCAGCCAAATCCATTGCGGCCTTGGTTAAAATTTCGTTGGTGATCATACTGTCAACACCGGCTTTCCAGCGCACAGCATTCATACCACCCAGTAGTTGCTCAACAATAGCATCGTTACTGTAACTCATCGGGTCAATTTCCTGTGCTTTCATTTGGAAAGAAATGCTTGCAAAAGCAAGAATCAGAATAACTCTTTTCAGAGACATGTGTGTTTATTTATTTTGTTTGAAAAATTCAGCCACGATTTTAGAAAAACTATTCTATATAAATGCGAAAGTTTGTCATTTGTTAACAAATATTTTGTTTTAGGCATTCGAATTGATTTTTTAAACTTTCAATATCAATACAGCACATTCAATATCTTAAAAATCAATGTGCATATTTGAGCGCTCATGATTAACCTTTTATTATCCATATTATTCACCACTTCACTTGGTGTATTTCTGAAATTATTTGAGCGCAACAAACTTGATTTATTTCAGGCAATAGTTTTCAATTACTTATCGTGTGTGATTACCGGAATAGTTGTTCAGCAATCAATTCCTGATTACACATCATATTCAAATGAAAGTTGGTTCGTTTATGCAGTAATTCTTGGCTGCAGCTTTATTTTTTTTTTCAATGTTATGGGATACATCGTAAAGGAAATGGGCATTACGGTCATGTTTGTTGCAAATAAACTTTCGTTGGTAATTCCGGTGAGTGCGGCATTTTTTATTTTTCATGAAGAAGCAACTGTATTAAAAATTACAGGGATAATTATCGCATTACTAGCGGTGGTATTTACTTCATTGAAGGAAGAAGAAAACAAACACACCTTTAACATAAAACAAATGTTTTGGCCCATTCTTCTTTTTGCGGGAAGCGGAATGAATGATACACTTGTTAAATACTCGCAGACTTTTCACATGCGTGACATTGATAATGCCCCTTTCAATATTACAATTTTTTCAGCAGCATCATTGGCTGGTTTTGTCATTTTTGTTTTTTTATTGCTGAAGAAAAAGTCAACCTTAAATATTAAAAGCATCATAGGTGGCTTATTGCTTGGAGTCCCTAATTATTTCAGTATGCACTTTTTAATCAAAGCACTTTCCATTCAGGGTTATGGCGGTTCAATAATTTTTCCGCTAAATAATATCGGAGTGGTCGCGGCTTCTTCAATAATTGCATTTATCATTTTTCATGAAAAATTATCGAAACTGAATGTTGCAGGAATTGGCCTTGCTGTTTTATCAATCATCATTATTGCTTATGCAGCATGAGTGAAGATTATAAAACTATTGCCGATTCAACCATTGGAGAATTTAAAGACAGAGGAAGCAAATTCATTGCCTATTGTTTTCATATAAACTCAGTTGATGAAGCACCAACTAAAATTTCCATTGTAAAAAAAGAACATCTGAAAGCACGACATCATTGTTATGCTTATCGATTGGGAATCGATAAAAATATTTATCGTGCGAATGATGATGGTGAACCATCAGGTACAGCGGGCAAACCAATTCTTGGCCAGATAGATTCATTCGGTTTAACCAATATAATTGTAATTGTGGTGAGGTATTTTGGCGGAGTATTATTAGGTACCGGAGGGTTAATAAATGCTTATCGTGAAGCTGCAAAGGACACTTTAAGTAAAGCAACAATTGTTGAACAAAAATTAATGTATGCAGCAACAGTAACTTGCGAATTCACAATGCTCCCCGAGTTGATGAATCAGATAAAGCGTTTGGAAATAAAAATAATTGACACCGATTTTACAGAAGGGTGCATTGTAAATATTATAGCTGATAAAGTGCGGTTAGAAAAACTAAGCACCTTAAGAGGTTTATCAATTGAAGTTTCAAGAAAATAATAAATCTTATTTTACAACAGAAAATGTTTTTATAAAATTATTATATCCATTCTCAACTCTGATGAAATAAATTCCAGCAGAAAGATTATTAAGATCGATTTTATTTTTTGATTTATCACCGAAAAATATTTTCGTTTTGCCTAAAATAATTCCATAACAATTGTACCATTCAACTATACTTTCTCCTTTTATAATGGATGAAGAAATTGAAATTTGATTAGTAGCCGGATTGGGATACACGATTATTTCCTTACTACTATTTTGATTTTCAAAAAATAAATTCGACAGTAATATACCAGTTGATTCATATGAATTAGTATCCGGATCAAGTATTTCTATTGAACTAATAATAGTGCTGAGAATAGAAACACATCCGATGTTATTTGTAACTGTAACAGAGTAAACACCAGCCAGTATATCATGTAAATCCTGCGTGCTTTCGCCATTACTCCACATATATTGAAAAGGCTGGAAATAACCAGTCGAACTTAAATCGATGCTTCCATCAGCATTATTGAAAGTTGCATTTGTATGTGATTCAGAAAGCAGTGGGCCACTTAAATTATTAATACTAACATTCAACACTGCACTGCTTCCATTTAAATCAGTTACTGTAAGATGATAAGCACCCGATGAAATATTGATCAGGTCTTCAGATGTTGCACCGGTATTCCAATTGAAAAAATATGGAGGTACTCCGTTAATGACAGTTACATTAACGCTTCCGTTATTTAAACCACATGAATCATTATTGTGAGTTGCCGTTATAACCGGTAATTCAAAAAAGTATGTTGGATTTACCAAATAACAATTATTTGAAATTAACTGAACAGTATCAATCAAAGCCAACCTGATACTATCTAACTTCAAACGATAAAGAGCTAATGTATCCTGATACAAATAATGATGAACCAGATTTATTTGTTGATATGGATCGGTAATCATATCAAACAACTCTTCAGTTGTATCATCACAATAATATCGGTTGTATTGGAAATAATTATCTCTTAAAGTTCTGACCGGAGAAGTGCTGTCAATAGCTTCAGGAGTTTGCTCATACAAAAATTCAGTTCTCTTAAATTGATTAGTCAGGTTGGAATGAATCGAAGTTCCGTCCATATTGAAAGTATCAGGAATACCAATTGCTTCAAGAATTGTAGGAGCAATATCAATATTGAGCGCAATGCTGCTATCAATGGTAGTTCCTGGTTGAAACCAAGAAGGATATCTGATAAAAAGTGGCATTCGCATACATTCGTTATAAGGCATGTATTTTCCACGAAGATGGTGCTCACCAAATAAATATCCATTGTCGGTTGTAAAAATCACCATGGTATTTTCTAGTAACCCATTTGATTGCAGACTATCAAGAATTCTACCTGTTGCCTTTTCTACCCCATACATTAATTCATAATACTCTTTCAATTGACTTTGAAAAGCTTGCTGGTTATAAATTGTATTGGAACCTCCATATAAAAATGATGGAAAATTTTCAGTAAAGGATGGCCAATTAGGAGGCAAACTAAAAACAGAACTATCATATAAATTTTCGTACTGCAACTGCGGAATAAATGGATAATGAGGTGCATTATAATTTAACATCATAAAAAATGGAGTGTCAATTCTTCCAATTAATTGCAATGCGCTATCAGTTAAAAAATCGGTCATGTGTACAGTAACATTAACAACAGAGTTAAAATATTTTGCTGAATCATTATAATAGGATGTTGCATTTGGAGTCCACAACCAATAATCGAATTCAGGTTTTGGATCAGAAGAACCAATCATCCATTTTCCTAACATTGCAGTATAGTATCCATTTGAATGCAAAATTTTAGGGATGGTAGGTAATGACTGCGAAGGATAATTTCCGTTGTTCATTGCACCGGTCTTGTGTCCGTAATTTCCTGTAAGCAATGAAGTTCTTCCGGGAATACACAAAGAATTAGTTGAATAATATTTCAACTCAGCACCTTCATTTTTTATTCTATCAATGTTAGGTGTGTGAATGAATGTATCGTTGCTATAGATGTCAAGCATTTTATAACTCATATCATCAGTAAGAATAACTAAAATATTAGGGCGCGATGATGTTTGTGCCTGAGCAATAAAACAGTTCATTTCAAAGAAAATAAAAAATAATAGAATACCAACTGGTAACGGTACTTTTTTCATATAACTTTTCACTCGAAAATATTTACACAGTTATTTTAAAAACTTTCATTTTACATTTTTACAAACTTTAAAAAATATGTTTCTTCAGAACAAGTTAATTTTAAAAAATAGATTCCCCTTAAAAGATCTGCAACTTCAATTTTTTCTTGCGAAAATGAGGTTAAATCAAAATTAATTTCTTTAATTTTTTGACCCATTTCATTATAAAATTCAGCCTTCCCTTTTTTTGGAATTTTTGAAAGAAGAACTATATAATTAAATGAAGGGTTGGGATAAATTAAAAAAACAGAATCAATATTTCCTCCGGAATTTGAATCAATATTCTGAGTAAAAAACGGGAACTTCAAGTAGCAATTACAGTTTACAATTGTTGCGGTGTCGTTTAAAACTTGTCTTAAACTATCCAGATTATTGCGATAGTGAATTAATATTGATTTATGACTTGAATCATTAACTAGATTTATTTTTTGCAGCGGATCATTTATCATATCAAATAATTCTTCAGTAGTGTCAAGGCAAAAATATTTATTGTACTGAAAATAATTATCGCGGAAAGTCCGCAGTTGTGGTATGGTGTCAGGATATTTTGATTTTTGTTCATAGAGAAATTCATTTCTTTCTCGTTGACCTGAAACATAATCCTGTATAGGAATTCCTTCCATTTGAAAAGTATCATCAATACCAATTAATGAAAGAATAGTTGGAGCAATATCTATATTCAAAACGAAATTATTATTCAATACCGTATTTGGTTGAAACATTGGGGGATACCTGATTAACAAAGGCATCCGCATACATTCTTCATAGGGCCAACGCTTGCCATCCAAACCATGTTCGCCAATTAAATAACTATTATCCGTTGTGTAGATTATCATGGTATTATCCATTAACCCATTTTGTTCTAATGCATTTTCTACTTCACCCACACTTTCCTCAATGCCGGCCATCATTTCATAATAGCTGCGAAGAAGTAATTCTTCTTGATTTACATTTTTAACCAAACTATTATTTCCATCATATAAAAACGAAGGATAATTTACAGTGTATTTTGAAAAATTTAAAGGAACATCAAAATCAGAAGTATCAAACATTCCATCATATTGTGTTTGTGGAATCCACCATTTATGCGGAGCATTGTGGCTTAGTAAAAGAAAAAAAGGTGTGTCAATTCGATTTATTAATTGAACAGCGCTGTCAGTTAAAAAATCAGTCATGTGTTCAGTATTTACAAGTACTGAATCAAAATAATAACACGAGTCGTTGTAATAAGAAACTATATCATGCGTGTATAACCAATAATCAAAATATTGCTTGTGAGGTAAAGGATAAGACAGCATCCATTTTCCGCATTGTGCTGTATAGTAACCGTTGTCGTGTAGAATTTCGGGGAGCAACTTAACTGAATTCGAAATATAATTATTATTCATGGCATCAGTTGTATGACCATACTTTCCACTCAGCAACGAAGCACGACCAGGGATACAGAGCGCATTTGTTGAGTAATATTTAATTGTTGCACCTTCAGTACCAATGCGATTAATATTCGGAGTAGGCAAAATATTATTTGAATTCAACAGGCTTATCGAATTCCATTTCATATCATCGACAAGTATAATTACAATGTTAGGGCGGGCGTTTGCAGTTTGAGCATCCGCTTTTTGAAAAAAAGTAAGACAGAAAATCAATAAATAAATTTTCAGAAGATATTTTTTCAATTGAATTTAATTTTGATGCCCATTTATATTTCTACTAAATATACCTATGAAATTTCCTTAACCGGAATAAACATCTCGACAAACTTCATCATAGAACCTATGTTGCTGACTTTTATTTTCCCGAACATCACTGCCATCTGCACATTTATTCTTCCCCATTCGGCATCGGCATAGTTTTCATCGGTGCTTTCTATCACACACTTTGGTTCGCCTGACAAACCCGATGCAACTTCGCACTTGCCATCTTTAACTGTTACAGTAAAGTCGCCGCCATTTGCTCCGCTTATTTTAAAGTGATAAAGAATATCAACTCCTGCTCCGGAACCTTCCTTCAATCGCATCGGAAGTGATTGAATTATTTCTTTTGCTGTTTCGTATGCCATAGCTAATAATTTTCATCAATGATAAGCAGACCGACGCGGTTTTAAAAACCGCATCAGCTTCTGTAAATTAAAATCTATAAAGCACTCCGGCATTCAAACCAAAATTAAAATCGCGTTGGTGAATCGAACTTGATTTATTATATCGGTCGGTTAATGAATAGCTTGAACTAAATCCGGATTGAATTGCAAGATGTCTTGAAAGCGAATAGCGGATGGAAGTGTTTAATATACCTTTTAAGTAAATTCGGTTCTGTTCATTTGATGAAATGCTTTCCAGATAATTTATACCAAGGTTAGCAAAATTGTTTGGGATGACTCCTCCACTGGTTGAGGTATACTTTATTAAATATTCTGTTCTGATTCCGGTTGAAATATTCCAACTGAAATTCCGACTGGCAATAATCGGGATTCCGATTCCGAAATCAACAAAAGCATTTCGGGAAAACTCGCTGCCAGTTGAATAATCTGTGTACTTATCGGTACTAATCAGCGGATTTCCTGATGTTGTATCAAAAACAGAAACGGTTTGTTCCTTTCTAGTATTATAATTCTGATTCAACTCGTAAAATCCTAAACCGAAACTCAGCTCCAGATTTCGCGCCTTCGGAAACTGATGTATCAAATGCAAACTGCCATCATAATAATTTGCGTTTTGTTTTTCAAAAGTCTGATTTGTATCGTTTGATTTTAAAACTGAATGTTGTTTCATGTATGAAACAGAAGCAAGCAACATCCATCGTGAATCTTTTTTTCCGGAATGTTTATTAAGAATTATATCGGGAGGTAAGGTTCGCCACTCACTTTCTTTAAAATTCAAGCCACAGAAAACAAAAGGGTTTATCGGTTCGATAATATTCAGTTCATTACTTTCTGTAATTATTAAATCAGGTTTTTCTTCCAGTTCATTATTCTTTACTACTGTTTTTAATTCAATTATTTCTGATTGTTTTTTTGAAGGAATAACTTTTCGCTCCTGAGTATTTAAAGGAGAATTTTCTGTAGTTGATTTTATTGCTGCAACCTGTTCTGACTTTTGTTCTGTAACAGTTGGAACAGATTTTACAACTTCTGATGAATTATTATTTGCAACAACAGTTTCAATTTTTGAATTTTCTGCTTGTTTGTTAAGCCCTTGGTATTGGTCGCCTGTATTTAAAAGATAAAGTGTAACACCTCCACACACCACACCAGCAACTCCAATAAAACTGAATAACCAGAAGAAAATTCCTCTGCGGTTTTTCTTTGGCTTCAACGCAGCTTCCACATTCAACCAAACCGAATCATCAGGTTTTGGCTGAAAGGCATCAGCAAGTTGCCGGGCTTTCAATTCCCAGTTATCTTTATCAAACTCTTTCATATTCATTCACTTTAAATCGTTGCTGAATTATTTGTTCAAGCTTTGTTCGTGCGCGGGTGTATTGCGAGCGGCTGGTGCTTTCGGTTATGCCAAGCATTTCTCCTACTTCTTTGTGTGAGAAACCTTCAATTGCATATAAGTTGAATACGGCTTTAAATCCTTCCGGTAATTTCGAAATGCAATTCACTAAATCTTCTGATTGCAGTTTGTTCATTACTTCAGGGTTGGTTGCATGATTCTTCACATCAATTTTTTCTTCGTCTTCAAACAGGTTTTTGCTTCTTGCTTTTATAAAATCGAGCGCGGTGTTCACCATTATCCTTCTTATCCATGCTTCGAGTGGTCCTTCGCCTTTGAATGATTTTAATCTGGTAAATACTTTAATGAATCCTTCCTGCAAAATATCACGGGCATCTTCGCCATTCCGGGCATAGCGATAACACACACCGTTCATTTTCGATGCAAACAATTCATACAATCTTTTCTGAGCCAATGCATTCTCTTTTAAACACAATTGCACCAACTCATTGTCCGATTCAGTCATTCATTTTGTTCGTGGTGTAAAGCTATTCTTTGATTTTTAATTTCAGTTTGATACAATGACTGAATGTGGAATGGAAATGCTGCATTAGTTTGTGAAATATTTTCAAATTATTTTAATTCCACTAAAATCATTTCCATTTCAAATTTGATTTTACATTCGTTGCATTCAATAAAAAAATTCATGACTAAAAAAGTTCTGTTCACCACTCTCCTCCTCTCTTTTATTTCTGTTACACTTTTTGCGCAACTCAGTTATCCGCAAACTAAAAAGTGTGATACTGTGACCAATTATTTCGGAACAAAAATAGCCGACCCGTATCGCTGGCTCGAAGACGATAACAGCGACGAAACAAAAGCGTGGGTGGTGGCTGAAAACAAAGTGACTTTTGATTACCTGGCTAAAATTCCGTATCGCGATAAAGTAAAAAAGCGCATAACTGATTTATATAATTTTCCGCGCATCAGTGCGCCATCCCGTTCAGGCGAATACTATTATTATTCGAAGAACAGCGGCTTGCAAAATCAATCCATCAACTATTACAAAAAAGGGATTAATGGAACTGAAGAAATTTTTCTGGACCCAAATACTTTTTCTGCAGCAGGAACTGCTTCGGTTGGTTTCGCGGGTTTTTCGCAGGACCGGAAAAAACTGGCTTACACGGTAGCAAATGCCGGCAGTGACTGGCAAACCATTTATGTAATTGATGTTGCCACGAAAGAAAAACTGACTGACCAACTTGATTGGGTGAAATTCAGCGGTGCTGCGTGGAAGGATAATGGTTTTTATTATTCGCATTATGATATTCCTGAAAAAGGTAAAGAGCTTTCGAACGCGAACAAGAATCACAATGTGTATTACCATAAACTGGGTGATGCACAGGATAAGGACTTGTTGATTTATTCGGATGCTGCTCATCCGCTTCGGTATCACGGCGCAGAAGTGACTGATGACGGGCGTTTTCTTTTCATTAATATTTCGGAAGGTACGAGCGGGAATGAAATTATTGGTCGCGACTTAACTAATGGTTCTTCGGATTTTAAATTGTTGTGTCCGGGGTTCGATTATGATTATTCTGTGCTTGATAACACGGGTTCGTATATAATTATGCAAACAAATTTTAATGCGCCGAATCAAAAGGTGGTACTGATTGATTTTAATAATCCGGATACTGCTAACTGGAAGGATATTATTCCGGAGAAAAAAGAATTGCTGCAATCTGTTTCAGTTGCCGGCGGAAAATTATTTTGTACTTATTTGAAGGATGCATCGAGTCATGTGTATCAGTATTCGCGCAGCGGACAACTGGAGCGTGAAATTGCATTGCCTGGAATTGGTACAGCATCAGGATTCAGTGGTGAGAAGGACGATAAAATTTTGTATTTCTCATTTACCTCTTTCACTAATCCTTCTTCGGTTTACAGTTATACTATTGAAAGCGGTGAAGTGAAATTGTATATGAAACCTGAACTTGCTTTTAATCCGGACGATTTCGAAACCAAGCAGGTTTGGTACACAAGCAAGGATGGAACAAAGGTGCCGATGTTTATTGTGAGCAAGATGGGAATTAAGCTGGATGGAAATAACCCTACAATGCTATATGGTTACGGCGGATTTAATATTCCGCTCACTCCAACCTTTAATGCTGCAAGAATGGTGTTGCTGGAAAATGGCGGCATTTATGTAATGGCAAATTTGCGTGGTGGTAGTGAGTATGGAGAGGCTTGGCACAAGGCCGGTATGCTTGACAACAAGCAAAATGTGTTTGATGATTTTATTGCTGCGGCCGAATACCTGATCAGCGAAAAATATACAAGTTCAGCCAAGCTCGCTATAAGTGGTAGATCTAATGGTGGTTTGTTGGTTGGTGCTTGTATGACTCAGCGACCTGATTTATATAAAGTTTGTTTTCCGGGTGTTGGTGTGCTGGATATGTTGCGCTATCATAAATTTACTGTAGGATGGGGATGGGCAGTTGAATACGGCAGCAGCGATAACGAACATGATTTTAAAAACCTGATAAAATTTTCGCCGCTGCATAATGTGAAGTCAACCAATTATCCGGCTACTATGATTACTACTGCTGATCACGATGACCGGGTGGTGCCTGCTCACTCTTTTAAATTTGCCGCAACTCTTCAGGCCAATCAAAAGGGAAGTGCTCCTACTCTCATTCGCATTGATGTTAACGCAGGACACGGTGGCGGAAGACCTCTTTCAAAAACCATTGACGAGGACACCGATATTTATTCGTTTATGTTTTATAACATGGGTGTAACACCGAAGTATTAATAAGAAATTTAGTTTTTCAATAGTAATTCGTTAAAAAAACAAAAGCCGTAATCGAGAGCGATTACGGCTTTTTTTTCTTCGCTCTTACTTTAAATAACCGTCAACTTATTTTAGGACGACTCACTTGAAATAAAATTTATTCATGGCCATCTTTCTTACAACACTTTGGAAGATTATTATATGCTTCGCCATTTGCTTTTACTTCATCCGCATCATAACCTACGGCACTTATTGCCGTTTTAATTTGCGCTAGTGAAATCAAGGTAGGGTTAAAGACCACAGTTAACTTTTTATTATCCAGGTTCAGGTCAACAGATTTAATTCCATCTAATATTTTTACAGCTCCTTCAATTTTCTCCTGACATTCTCCGCACATTGCTGATGTTTGAATTACTGCCTTTTCCTTCCCTCCTATTACTGAAGCAAAAGATTTGTTTGTAAATGCGCTTGTAAATCCTGAAAATAAAAGAGCGATGATGATGATTTTGTTTTTCATTTTATTTAGTTGTTGTTTTTTATTTTGAAATTAAAATTATTGTTTTCACTTCAATGTAAACCGGATTCCTGCGTAAAAAGTTCTTCCAGTTAAAGGCCCCCACACCAATGAAGAATCAAAATAAGGGCCAAAAGGTTCGCTGGCACTGATAATGGCATCTTTTTGCTGGAAGTCGTTGAGGTTTTCGCCACCAATGTAAAATTCCCATTGGTGTTTAATGTAGGTAACTTGTCCTAACACTCGAAAGTAAGAAGGTGATTTTTCAGGAATTCTGAATTCTTCAGGATTGCCAACTGTTGAAGGAATTCGTTGACTGCCTACCCATTGCACAGTGCCATCAAATTTCCAATGAAGCAATTTTGAATATGCCGCATTAAACAAAGCGCGGTGCAATGGCGAAAAAGCCTTTTGCATTAATTGGTCATGCAAAGTTTGCTGAACATCATTGTATTTGTATGCCAATCTGATTTCAAATTTTTCTATCAGAAAAAAGTTGAATGATGCCTGAAAACTATTAGCGAATGATTGACCATGTAAATTGTTTACATAAATAAATTGTGGCGACTGATCATAGTCAAGCACTACCTGATTATCAAATTGTGTTCTGTAAAAATCAAAACTCAAACTCGCTTCTCTGTTGTTGATGTAAAAATTCTGAGTTGCATTTATCCCGGCGTTCCAGGCGCTTTCTTCTTTTAATTTTTCTGTCACTACAATTTTTCTTGATGTTGCCATTATTGCAGGATTTTCGGCAAACAAATTTGTAAACCTGAAACCTCGCCCGCCAGACATGCGCAGTGTTGTGTTTTTAAAAATTTTATATCGCACATGCAATCGTGGTGTGAGTTGAAATTTTTCATTTACATAATCTGTTCTCAATCCGAGCACCAATGAAAAGTTTTTCAAATCATCGAAAGTGTATTCATAAAACGCACCGGGAATATTGTTTTTATATCCAGCATAAATCGTATCAAAAACTTCAGTTGAATGATCAGCTAAAAATGTTGCACCTAGCCTGTACTTCTGTTTTGTGTTACCGATTATTGATTGCCATATAAGATTAGTGTATAAAGTCTGCTCTTTTCCAGAATAATTTTTCAATCCAAAAAAACCTTTTTGGTCATGATTTACACCTGACAGTTGCAATCCCAAACTCTGGTATTCTTTTGTTGGATTGTAACTGCTTTTATAAAATACTTCTTGCCGGTTTACTTCCATTTGTGTTTGATATAATTTGCCGCCATTAACTGCACTGCCGGATTGTTGACCGCCATTTCGTAAATCATAAATCCATTTAACACCAAACATCCCTTCTATGTGTTTTCCTAATGCATATTTCCATCTGTTCATCAACTGAGTCTGTTTGAAATCAGGTTGATCTTTAAAAGTGTCGCCGTTTTTATCTTGTGCATTTTGCATTCCGCTTCCGCTTGCAAGTAAAAGCGTACTCAGTTTTTTATTAAATCTATGTGCAAATTGCAAATTCAATTCACCTCGTCCATCTGAGTTTCCATACATATTTATGAAAAGCCGTTCGGCTGTTTCAGGTTTTTTCAATTCCACATTTATTTGACCGGTGATCGATTCAAAACCATTTGCCACGCTACCAGTTCCTTTATTTAATTGAATGGATTCAACCCATGGACCGGGAATCCAATTCATTCCATTGTTAATGGCGAGGCCACGAATGGTTGGTAAAACATCAGTCATTGTTTGAACATAAATACCTGACAAACCAAGCATCTGAATTTTTTTTGCACCAGTTACTGCATCAGTAAACGATACATCCACAGTAGGATTCGATTCAAAACTCTCAGCCAGATTGCAACAAGCATTTTTTCTTAACTCGGTTGTAGTAAGTACTTCAGTTTTTAGTGGGTTCATGGTACTGATGTATGAATCAGCCTTTTGTCCCTGCACGATTACTTCTTTTAATGTAACTGTCTTTTTCAGTATCACTTTAATTGAGGTTCCAACAGCCGATACAGTATCGTTAACATATCCGATGTATGAGATAATAATTTTTTTTGCTGAAGTATCAGGTGGATGAATGTGAAACATTCCTAATGCGTCGGTCGCCGTTCCAACACTTGTTCCTGGAAAAAAAACATTTGCCCCTATAATTGGAATTTCTTTGCCATCATTGTCGGACTCAACTACGATTCCCATTACATGCTGTGCATGGGAACTGGTAAAAGCACTGACGACTATAAAAAGTGTTATGATTGTATTTTTCACTATTGAAATTTTGAAATGAATAAATTGTTTTACCCTAACAGGCATTAAAATAATTTGCCTGGATTAACTCATTTATTCAAATTCAAATTCGGTAAACCTGCAAAAAAGAAATATAATTTGAAGATAACGGTGGCGATGAATCAGACGATAATTCATTTAACAAACCAATATCATACTTGCTTATAAAATGATTCGAATTCAGTAGCGAAATAACAATGCTTGAGACTTCTGCTTTTTGAATAAGCGATTGTGTATAATCGTTCGTAAGTCGATTATAAATAAAAATGGTTTTACAGCATTTACAATCCCGTTTTCCGCTGCACTCGCTATGCCCATCGCACTTATTACTTTTGCAACCATGCAAAGTAAGACTGACACCCGTTGTGGCAACAGAAAAAACAAGTAGAAAAAAAATTGTTAAAACTCTTTTAATCACAAAACAAAATTAGGTTAATCTTGCTAATGAACTAATGAAGGAACAAAACCTTTTCATCATAAAATATTTTATAATTGGAAACACCAGACACAAACAACAACGACTCATTGTTGCCGGTTAATTTTTCGATAGCTTCTTTGTTAATTTTATTTGCTATTCCATCAAGTAATTGGGGCATGGTTCTTCTGTAAGCTTTTTCTAAATCAGTGGTTGGCTTTTTAACCTGACTAGAAGAAACTGAAGATGAATAACGACTTACATATTTATATGGGAACAAAGCAGATTTAAATTTTTCAACTTTTGCTTCATTGTGGTTTGAAGCATCAGACCAATACTCATTATAAAAAGAATTTGATATAGAATCATTAAAATCAATTTTAAATAGATAAGCAGTATACGAGGCCTGATATCCTTCATTCAATCTTTCAACCGGAGCAGCATTAGGATCTGTTTGCTTTGCCTTTGCATCTTGTTCATCATAAACCTGCTTCATGTTTTTTACATTAATGTCATAGATGATTGCATAAGTTTTATTTATTAATTTCTCTCCTGCATCTTTAACAACATTGTCACCTAATTGTGAACCACCAGCTACTACCATACTATTATCGGTAGCATTATTTAATCCTTTTTGCTGAATTAATTCCATATTAAAATCACCAGTAGCTGACCGATTAAACCATTTTGCAATAACATCTTTTGAAACTTCCGATAAAGAATTTTTAATAATGAAATATTTTCTGATTCACTATTATCGTTTCTGTGATTCAATTTAATTTTAAATAATGAAATGTCAATATTATGGCTATCAAACTTATTTGAAATAGGAAGGTTCTTCATCCGATTGACAGTTTTTTCTGATATACTATCTAAAGGTTCAATAAAAAAAGTTGAAATAGAAAGTCGATCATAAGATGTGCTTACACCACCTTGATCATCAGTTTGAGCGAATAAATTAGCTCCAATGAATAAACTGATAATTAATAAAATTGTAATTTTAATTTTCATAATAAGATCTTTAAGTAAAGTTTTATTAACAATTAGGCGCCAAAACTAATTTTATTTTATAAAGATTCTAATCGGAATACTTCCAATAAAAAACTATGAATTATAAGAAAATAAATCAAAAAAAAATTATTTCATTCACGATGATTGTATTGACAAAAAATCAAATTATATATCAAGTGAATTAAAAAAGAAAACCCCGCCAACAATTAAGTCAGCAGGGTTTCTTTTAACCAAACCAATTAATAACTATTGTACAATCAGTTTCTGAACTGATAGTATTTCGTTGTTGCTTATGATACTTATGAAATAAATTCCCTTCGGGAAAGATTTCAGGTTTAAGATTTTAGAATTTTGATTTATTGCGTCCACCATTAATTTTTGTCCGAGTGTATTTGCAATTTCTATTCTGCAATTTTCACATGGTTGTGTAAGTTCAACAGTAATGCTTTCGCTTGTTGGGTTCGGATAAATGTGAACTTCATTAGCACCGAACAGCGGAGTAATGCCTAAATTATAATCAATGGTATTCAGCGTAGTTCCGGTGCGAACAGGTGCATTCATATCAAAATAAATATCAGCGAAATTGTTTATCACAGCTCCGTCGGCAATGGTTGATTTTGGTGAAATGGTGTACTTCACAAAACCCATGCTTCCAATGTAATCAGCACCGCTATCTGGCAACATGATGTTGTTGTAGAAGAATGTAATGATGCCGGTAACAGTATCCAACTCACTCACCATCGGGTGGCTATAAGAAAGAATGTTAATGCTTGTCCAATCCAATTCGCTGCTCAGTGTATCAATCAACACCACATTCATGGCAGGTGCATTACCTGTGTTCTGGAAATGGATCGTGTAATCTAACCGCTGGTCAGCTTGTATGAATCCGGGAGCACCAACACCTGATGGAGAAACCTGCTTGTCATTCGGATCCCAGCTTGAAGTAGCTATCTGATGTAGTGTATCAATGTTGTTTGATGGAACTGCATCGCCTGCAATCGGATTTACAAATACTGCATTGAAAGCAGCATCGCCTGCAACAACAGTGCAACTGGTTGTGAAATCAACCCATATCCATCCTGAAACGCCGGGTTGAACGATACCAACATTCCAAGTAATGATGTGAGCAACAGTATCAATTGTAGTGTAAGGCGGTGATGAATAATCAAAATACAATTGCGGATCGTAATTCATAGATACAGTTGCATTAACTGGAACACTTCCGGCATTGTAATAAGAGATATTGTACCACGCAGGGAAGCATGGAGTAACTGTAGTGCAGGTTGAAAGAGAGATAACCATGTTCTGTACACCGGGAGGATAATTTAATCCGAAATCATTTCCGCCATAAATCTGTCCGACGGCGGCAGCATTAACTGTATAGTTTCCGGCTGCAGGAACTGTTAATGTTGCGCTTGCAGGTATTATCCATAATTCAACATTGTAAGTTCCGACCGGAACTGTTACTACATAAACTCCATTGACATCGGTCATTGCCCAGTACCAACCAATCTCAACCCAGATATTTGCTATTCCATTTTCACCCGCTTCCTGCATACCATTGCTGTTTGTATCGTTGAATACAACACCTGTAATGGTAGTTTGATTTGATTGCAATCCGAAATTCAGATTTGAAAGTATGGTTCCTCCTGCCACAGTTACAGTATATGATGTTGGACTAACCGGGAAAGTTTGTGTCCATGTTGAAGTTACATACACTTCAACATTCCATGTTCCATCAGCTACATAAATTCCATAAAGACCATTTGGGTCAGTCAAAATCCACTGCCCTGCCACATTCACATAAATGTTCGGAAGTCCGAGTTCACCTGCATCCTGAATTCCATTGCCATTGGCATCATTGAACACAATTCCTGAAAGAAAATTATTGGTAATGAAATTTGCCGGAACCTGAAACCATGCACTGTCATAACATCCGGTTGCACTATCAGTTGCCCAGAATGTATAATAATACACTCCTGATGTTGCGAGTGTATCTTCAACATTTAGTGAGGTAGTATTCATTCCTGATGAAAGATACCAACCGAATGAAGTATAGTTGCCGGTGATGGTTCCTTGTAATGAAACAATGTTTCCGTTTAAAGTATAAGTTGCGGAGGCGCTTAAGCCGCATGCATAAATGCTTTGACAAAGTGTATCGTAACAATTATTTGCAATATCACTTATGTAAAGGCAAATGGTATAATTACCCGCAACGGCATAATGATGTCCGAAATAACTTTGCATGGTATTGTTTGTTGCATTGGTTCCATCGCCAAAATCCCAGTAGTATGTAGCATTAATTCCAGCTTGTGAATTGTTATAGATGTAAATTGAATCATTGTATGAATAAAGATAAAAATTAGCCATGCACGATAAAGGCTGAACCACCATTGTAAAACAATTAGTAGATACACAACCATTGGCATCGGTAATGGTGCAGCAGGCTATGTAAGTTCCAGCTTGTGAATAGGAAGCGCAAGCAACTGACTGATTGTATCCACAAGTAGAAATTCCTCCATTAATGTTCCATGAATAAGAATATGGAGCTGTTCCGCCAACGGCTGCTGCGTATAAATTCCAAGTGTTGTTTGAAGTCTGGCTTCCGGTTACAGCAGTACTAAAACCAGTACAATTAAATGAACCACCGCCAAGGCTGAAAGTATAGCAAAGAGAATCGTAACAATTCCATCCGGAATCATATACAGTTAGGCAAACAGTATTAGTGCTTGGATAAGGATATTGAACTGTGGTAATGGAAGTATTAGAAGAATTTGGATTTCCACTGGGTATGTACCAGTAATAATTATATGGAGCATTGCCTCCGGTAGCATTGCCATATAGCACAACAATTCCACTTGAGGCATTTGTGGTATCAATTGTTATAGCAGCCTGAACGCCACCAATATTCTGAACAACAAAAGTGCTCCATGCAGTACAACCTCCAGCATCGGTAACGATTACATTGTAAGTACCATTACATAAATTACTAATGGATTGTGTGTTTCCTCCATTGGTCCATTGATAAGTGTATGGAGGTGCTCCGCCGGTTACAAAGGCAGTTATTGCACCATCGCACATTCCACAGTTGCTTCCGGTTACATTACCGGTAATAGCGATGTTGCATCCTACGGCATTTGTTACAACTACATAATCATAAATTGTATCGGTACAACCGTTAGAATTATACACGGTGAGCATAACCCCATAAGTATTGTTGTTTGCATAAGTATGAGTTGGGTTTTGCAAATTTGAAGTTGTCCCATCGCCGAAGGACCATGACCAGTAAGTGATGGTTCCACCACCATTATCAATAGTGGCATCGGTGAACATTACATTTCCATTTCCCATATTCATAAAAGTGAATTGAGGTGTGATATCGCAAATGGTTGCGCTTACATTGATGTTTTGGCAAGTTTGATTGATGCAACCGGAACCAGAATCGCTCGCGTAAACACAACAATTGTAAGCCCCGACGAATGAATAGGTATGAGTTACAGTCGGGTTCATGGTGTATAACTGATTACCATCGCCGAAATCGAACCAGTACCAAACATTTCCGGTGGCAGGTGTAAGTGTTCCGGTAAATACATAAATGCCTGATTGCGGATTAGTGTAGGATAAGCCAGCAGTGCACTGTGCATTTACTTTTCCGGAAGTGATAAATAAAAAGCAGAATACAAAGAAGACTGTTAAGCTTTTGCTGATAGATTTAATTTTTGATCCCATGTTTTTATGTTTTGTGGGGTGAGGATTTATTTCGAGGTAAATATAACACCACACATTTTCGAAACGCAAATCCGAATGGTCAAATTCTTACATAGTCATATCAATAAACAAATTAATTTTTCTTAACAAATACACCCAACTATTTTGATTAATTATTTCGTATAATTTTAATTTCTATAATAGTGCCTTTAAAAAACAACTTGGATTATTCAACTATCTTTTTTAATAAAATAATTTGGATGCGTGAAAATTATTACTTCATCAAATTAAATCTATTATAGATTTCAAAAAAATTATTCTGAATTCACTATTACCTTATTAAATGCTGATTTATAAAAATTCAATGGATATAATGTTTTGTTTCAAAATAAAAATAAAATAGCCATCCAGTTTTCACCGGATGGCTTTCCATTTTCAATTATCAATTTTTCAAAATCAATTAGTAGAAAAATCTACCACCGCTTTCTTCCGCTGCTGCTGTGATTACTTCCACTGCTCGTGCTGCTTCCGCTGCGACCTTCACCACTTGTGTGACTGTGACCGCTTCCGCTTCTTTCACCACTGCGTGTTCCGCTTCCACTGCTTCTGCCACCTGAAGAATTACTTCTTCCTCTACTTGCCCCCGAACGAAATCCTGAATTCGAATTTCTTCGTTGCGCCGATGGCTTCCGAACAAAATTCAAAGGCATGTCATCAACCGAAATTGCATACGGATGGTCAGTAATAACCGGAATCGGTTTACCAATCAATTTGTTTATGTCTTTCAATTCTCCCAACTCCTCCGAGTCGCAAAACGATAAAGCAACTCCGCTCAATCCTGCTCTGCCTGTTCTGCCAATGCGGTGAACATAAGTTTCAGCCACATTCGGCATATCGAAATTTATTACATGCGATAATTCATCCACATCAATTCCACGCGCTGCTATATCAGTAGCAATCAAGACCTTTATTTTTCCTGTTTTAAAATTGGTTAATGCACGCTGCCGGTTGTTCTGTGATTTATTTCCATGTATTGCTTCAGCATGAATGTGCACACGAATTAATTCTTTCACAATCTTATCCGCTCCGTGCTTGGTGCGGGTAAATACCAAAGCTGATTTTATGGTTTCATCTTTCAGTATATGAATCAACAGATTTTTTTTCTGCTCGCGCTCCACATAATAAAGTCCTTGTGTGATTGCTTCCACCGTTGTTGACTGCGGAGTCACTTCCACTTTTTCTGGCTTCACTAAAATAGTATCTGCTAACTTTTGAATTTCAGGTGGCATGGTAGCAGAGAAAAACAAAGTCTGCCGCTTATGTGGCAACTTCGCAATCACCCGTTTCACATCCTGCAAAAATCCCATATCAAGCATACGGTCAGCTTCATCCAGCACAAAAAATTCAATATGCTGCAGGTTCACATGCCGTTGCTGCATTAAATCAAGCAAGCGGCCGGGCGTGGCAATTAAAATATCAATACCGTTTCGCAGCGCAATCACCTGCGAGTGTTGCGATACTCCACCGAATATTACCAAGTTCCGGCTGTCAACAAATTTTCCGTAAGTCGAAAAACTTTCCTGAATCTGAATCGCCAGTTCCCGTGTTGGAGTCAGCACAAGCGCCTTAATGTTGCGGTGCCCTTTATCGTTGTGCATACCGCTGTTCAGCAATTGTAAAATCGGAATGGCGAATGCTGCAGTTTTTCCTGTTCCTGTTTGTGCGCAACCCAGCAAATCTTTATGTTTTAATATAATCGGAATCGCTTGTTCCTGAATGGGGGTTGGTGTAGTGTACCCTGTTGTTTTTAAAGCCCTCAGGATAGGCTCAATTAAATGTAAGTTCTCGAATGACATTGTGTTGTTCTTGTAAATTAAATTGTTTTGTGATTATTAAAATGATGGTAAACCGTTTTTGATTGAATATAATATAGAGACGGCTCTTAATAAGATTTCAATCTATTGTGTTGTGCCGCCAAAAGTAGGCTATAAAAAATGAAACCAGTTTTTTCAGGGCAAGTCACCATTTTTTTTGTCATCCTGAGTTTATCGAAAGACAAAAAAATGCTGTCAGGCTTTCCCTTCCAATCTTTTTATTGATTACAATAAAAAGTATTTCCAGTTCAATCCTTCTTGCGGCATACGCACTCATATGCAGCTATATTTTTTAGCCTTTGTTGGTGAGTTAACAAACCGAAAGTTTCGGCGAGTCGATACAACCATCGCTGTGCAAATTCATCTAGTAGATTGAAATTATTTTACAAGAATGTTTTTTTACTGCCTGAAGATATTCCGCAACAATTATATTACCGGTAATTTTACTATTGTAACATTCCACAGCATTCATATTCCCTGCTACCAATTTGCTTTATTAGGTAATATCCCCGTGGTAATCAGTTACAGCATTTATATTACATGCTACCAATTTGCTGTAACATGTAATATTCTACTGGTAATAAGTTATGGCATCTATATTCCTTGCTACCAATTTGCTGTAACATGAAATATTCCTGCTGTAACATGTCACCGCATTAAAATTTCATGTTATTTTTTTGAGTTGGAAAATAATTTCTTCAAAATTTTAAGAAAAAAAGGGCTTTGTTAAACCCTACATAAAAATTTTCAAATACGAAGGTTTCATAGCATTTCTTTTCAGAAATTATAATTGATACCTAAACTTAAAACTTTAGGTACTTGAAACCAACCGTTGTTTGAAAATAAATAGCCACCATCCGTTTTATATAGCGGATACTTTATTCCATAAGTCATCGCCATCAGACTTGCATCCACTGAAATTCTTTTACAAGGGTAGAATTCGAAATTCAAATCCGCTCCTACAGAATATTTTTTACTGTTCTCAAATACAATGAATGGGGAGGATTTTCCTTCCACTTTCGTATGTGAGAAATAAAAATCAAGTGAAGGTGTAAAAAAAAATCTTGGAAATATTTTCAATTTATAATCTACTCCTGCTGATAAAAGCATATTCAATGGACTTGATTTGAATAATTGGTTATTAGAATTTGCCGTTTCGAAATAATTATAAACATATCCGGCATTCAGGTAAAGTTTTTTGCAAAGAGCATGCTCGTAAGAGATTTGAATTTGAGGTGTTGAAAAAAATCCGTTGGTTAATGATTGCACCTCATTACCAAAATAAATCATTTCTAATCCCAGCGAATTCTTCTTCAACAACGAATCTGTTTTTGCTTGCTGTGCATTTGCAGAAAAGCAAAAAACACAAATAATTAAAAATGAAAGTCGGAATTTTTTCACTGTGATAAAAATATTTAAATATTCGAAAACTGAATTGTTTTTTTCTTCCATCTTTGAACCAACCACAATTTCAAATTCTTCAATGAATAAGATTCTCTTAATCACTCTGCTCTCCTTTACTGTTACATTTTGTTATTCACAGAAATCCCTTTCCACCCGTCCTTCTCCTTCGTCCCTAAAAACCAAGACGCAAACTTTTTCTCTCGAGCAAGATGATTACTCACTCTTAACACAAAGTTTGCGCTGGCGCTGCATCGGTCCGTTTCGTGGCGGAAGAAGTTTAGCGGTGTGCGGTGTGCGCGGCAACAATCAGATATACTATTTCGGAGCAGTGGGTGGTGGTATTTGGAAAACCACCAATGGCGGCACTGATTGGTCTTGCATCAGCGACACTACATTTAAAAGCAGCAGCGTGGGAGCCATAACCGTTGCACCGAGTGATGCGAATATTATTTATGTCGGCATGGGCGAAGTGGAAATGAGAAATAATATTTCGTTCGGTGATGGAATGTACAAGTCAACTGATGCGGGTAAAACATGGAAGCACATTGGTCTTGAAAAAACTTATGCCA
>BJGQ01000033.1:0-1858 GCA_014190575.1 Bacteroidota bacterium
TCGGTCATGATTTTGTTCCTACGCTTTGCGATGCTCCCAACCTCGACCCGTTTGGTTCGTGCCGTGTGTGTAGTGTGGATGTGGCGCTGGCGCAAAACGGAAATGCAAAAGCGCAGGCATCGTGTCACACACCCGTGATTCCGAACTCGTACATCTATACTGACAGTGACCGGATAAAAAAATTAAGAAAGAATATTATTGAACTCGTACTCACCGACCATCCGCTTGATTGTCTCACCTGCGAGGTCAATAACAATTGCGAATTACAAACTGTGGCGGCCCGTGTGGGCATTCGTGATGTGCGCTATCCCGCAGGGAAAAATCATCTCGATAAGAAAAAAGATTTGAGTCATCCGTACATGACTTCTGATTTTTCGAAGTGCATTAATTGTTTCCGTTGCGTGCGTGCGTGTGATGAAGTGCAGGGAGAATTTGTGCTGAGCATGGCAGGCCGGGGTTTCGACAGTCACATTGTGAAGAGCAATGAAAATAATTTCTTCGAATCTGATTGCGTGAGTTGTGGTGCCTGTGCGCAGGCTTGTCCGACCTCAGCTATATCAGATGTGTTTGAATCGAAGTCAATTGTTGCTGATAAAAAAGTTCGCACTGTTTGTACTTACTGTGGTGTGGGTTGCAACCTTGAAGTTGCCGTGGTGAACGGAAAAGTAAAATCAATACAAGCGCCTTATGATTCAGAAGTGAATCAGGGACACACTTGTTTGAAGGGTCGCTTTGCCTTTTCGTTTTACAATCATCCGGACAGAATAAAAACTCCGATGATTCGTAGAAACGGTGAACTGCAATCTGCCACATGGGACGAAGCGTATGATTTTATTGCAGAAAAATTAACCGGAATATTAAAACAACACGGCCCCGATTCCATTGCCGGAATTTCTTCAGCACGATGTACGAACGAAGAGAATTACATTATGCAGAAATTCATTCGCGCCGTTATCGGAACCAATAACATTGATTGCTGTGCGCGTGTTTGTCACTCACCAACCGCACTCGGCATGCAACGCTCATTCGGAACAGGAGCTGCTACTAATTCTGTAGAAGATATTAAGTACACCGATTGCATCATGGTGATTGGTGCAAATCCAACAGATGCGCATCCGGTAACCGGAGCGAAGATCAAGCAGTTCTTCATGAAGGGAAAACCATCAATCGTAATAGACCCGCGCAGAACTGAGTTAGCGAGGTATGCGACTTATCATTTGCAGTTGCGCCCCGGAACCAATGTGGCCCTGCTGAACATGATGATGTATTACATCATCACCGAAAAATTAGAAGCAAAAGAATTTATTGAAAACCGCACGGATGGTTATACTGATTTCTGCAACCAGATATTGAAAGTGGATATTGCGGAGATGGAAAAAATTACCGGTGTTGACCGCAACCTGGTTCGCGAAGCTGCAATGGCTTATGCGAAAGCACCGAATGCCATGTCGTTTCACGGACTCGGAGTAACAGAACACACGCAAGGTTCTTATACCGTGATGTTGATTTCTGATCTGGCAATGATTACCGGAAACATTGGCCGCAGAGGTGTTGGTGTTAATCCGTTGCGCGGACAAAACAATGTGCAGGGTGCCGCAGACATGGGTTGCCAGCCACACCAAGGTGCTGGATACATGAATGCTTATGACCCTGAAATAAATAAACAGTACGAAGCATTTTATAAACGCAAAATTCCATTCGGCAAAGGATTAAAAATTCCGGAAATGTTTGATGCAGCCATTGAAGGAAATTTAAAGGCCATCTGGCTGATGGGAGAAGATGTGGTGCAAACAGACCCGAACACGAATAAAGTGATTGCAGCCATGCAGAATCTTGATCTGTTGGTGTTGCAGGAAAT
>BJGQ01000033.1:2426-36458 GCA_014190575.1 Bacteroidota bacterium
GATATGGTTTGCGTGGAATCACCTCGAGGTAAAGTGGATATCAAAGCAAGAATAACTGATGAAGTAAAACCCGGAATTCTCAGCACCACTTTCCATTTTCCTGAAGTGATGTTAAATATTATTACCAGCGACGAACACGATAGTGAAGCCATGTGCCCCGAGTATAAAGTTGTTGCTGTAAACATCCGCAAGAGCAAGGGAGGTTTTAAAAATAAAAATGTGCCGTTGAAGATTTAATTCAATACTTTAAAAATGAAAAGTCCTCTGATAAACTATCAGAGGACTTTTATATTGAAAATTATTTTAAACTATAAATAATCACCTACTCCCGCATTAGTTGGAGCTGGCTTGTTTATAACAACATCAGCCGGAGCACTGACTTTTGTTAACCCTGTAATTTTATACCCTGGAGGCTGACCTGTTTTACAATCACGATACCACGCAGACTCAGGTTTACTGCCATCAACAATTAAATGTTGGTAGGCAATTACTCTTGATCCAAGTCCTTGTATTCCACAATCAAAAGTCAGGAATCGCTCCTTGTGATCATCAGGTGTTTTTGGTCTTAAGATAGCTGGTGTGTCCTTTATTGTAAATTCTAAAATTCCACCATTCCTTTTCAGGTAGTCGCGAACAATGTTTGCAGCTTCGCCATTTTCCTTTCCTTTTGGAAATGTATCTGTTGGAATCTTAGTTCCGTTTTTGCTTTTTAATTTTGTAATTCCTGGTGTGCTAATATCGCCTCCCATTACACAGTAGTATGTTTGTTTATATCTGTAACGGCAATTGTTATAAGTTTTTGAAGCTGGATTACGCTCATATTGATCAAATTCAACTGTCCACCATTGCTTTTTATTCTTTTCAAGCATAGTAATAGTTTCTTTCCATTCGAGCCGTGGCATTTCAACAAATTGCCCCACTCCCAATGGATTATTGTGGTACTTTAAAGTGAAAGTGATTTCAAAATAATTTCCATATTCATCGGGTCTGTTTGAAATTTTAGCCGTTGAAATATTTTCGAGACTCCAGTGTGCCATATTTAATATTTTTGTAGGCCTTAAATATAATTGTCTAGTTTAATTATGAATATCTTTCTTCGCATAAGTATAAGTTAATTCAACAAATCATTTTATACGCATGATTGACATCACGAACTAAATATTCACTCACCGGCCAACAATATCTTAACAAATTGTTAAAATAAGCAAGAAGAAAATTATTGATACTCATATCAATATAAAAGTTCCGAAAGTCGATGTATTCAAAGAATTAATTCAGTTAATTATTATAATATAAATTCAATAATAACTGATGAAGTAAAACCCGGAATTCTAAGTACCACTTTCCATTTTCCAGAAGTGCTGTTAAACATTATAACCAGCGACGAACATGATACGAAGCCATGTGCCCCGAGTATAAAGTGGTTGCGGTAAACATCCGCAAGAGAAAGGCAAGTTTTAAAAATAAAAATGTACCGCTGAAGGTTTAACGCAAACTTTTCTGTGAGCCAATAAAATAATTCGAAATCTTCTTAAGGTTTTTAGGATAAAACAAAAAAATCATTCATAAATTTTTTAATAAAAAATTTATGAATGATTTTAGGAGAAGAAAATAATTACTTATAAATCAGTATTATTTGTCTTCTTCTTTTTCTAATTGTTTTTCTTCCTCAATAGTATCAACTGCATCTGGATCAAAACCAGAATCACCTTGTTTGTAAATCACATCTTTACCAGGGATAACACCGATAATTTTAAAATCAGTACGACGATTTAACTGACGGCAAGGTTCACAATCTTTTCCATCATCAGTTGTTTCTTTTACAAGTAATTCTCGCTTACCCATACCCTTTGCAACCAATCTTTCTTTTGAAATACCCTTGTTCAACAAATAATTGACAACGCTTTCTGCTCTTTTTTGAGAAAGAGGATCGTTGTATTTATCAGTTCCTTTTCCATCAGTATGAGATCTGATTTCTATTTGAATTGTTGGATTTGCAACTAACAAGTTATACAACGAATCTAAGCCCTTAAATGATTCAGGTCGAAGACCAGCTCCATTAAAATCATAAAAAATATTTTCAATAACAATTGGCTCTTTGGGTGGTATAGGAGTTAAATAAATATCCACCCTCATTGTATCATTATCATCATATTTTCTAACAACATTAAAACTTGCATCATTACTGAAATAGCCTTCTTTATCGGCTGCCAATTTATAAGTCATTAAGGGTTGAGTATCCCAGAAATACATAGTGTCTCTTTTTGAAAGCTGATCTTTCCCCCATTTAACAGTATCATTTGAAACCATTATTACTTTTGCATCAGGCAATTTCTGTTTGGTTTTTGCATCAAAAACATATCCACGAACTGCATAATAAATAACTCTTGGATAACGGATTTCCCAAATATCATCGCAACATGTTTCGCTCTTCACTGAAATAGTTCCGGGACGATTTGAAACTACATAACCAATATATTTCTTATCAGATAAAGTATAGTACATATCATCAACACTACTGTTAATCGGATATCCCATATTTTTTGCAGACTCCCATTTTTTCAAAACACCTTTTGATTTAAAAACATCATAGCCCCCCATTCCAGCCCATCCATTTGAACTGAAATAAAGCATATAGTTTTTCGAATCATAGTATGGAGTTATATCATCCCCTAATGTATTTATTTTCTTACCGAGATTCATAGCAGGAGTCCAGGCATCACCCTTCTTTATACTATACCAGATATCCATTCCACCTGTTCCTTGAGCGCGATTACTGCTGAAATATAAAACTTCTCCTTCTTTTGAATTTCCAATCGCCGGATGTGTTTGAGTAGAATCTGAATTTACTTCCGCTGGTAATTTTATCGGGTTACTCCACTTGCCATTGCTCTTTACTTCAGTCATATAAATATCGCAATGCATTTTCATTGATGTTTCATCTAGTTTACATCGAGTAAAATAAAATCTTTTTTTATCGGCTGAAAAAGCTCCATTACCGTTATGTGAATCTTTATCGTTTACAGGCATATCGGTATAAATAGAACTTTCTCCAAAAGTTGAATCAGTTAATTTAGGTACAGAATAAAATTGAGCAAATGATTGATTCCTTTTTTTATCATCTAAAATAATAATAGTATCTGATTTCAATGAAGAATACAATAGCAAATCATTACCATAAGGAACAGGTCCAAATTCGGTATAAGGAGCATTCACATTTGCGCCTAAATGTTCAACCTTTACCGTATCAGGATTTGCAATAAATTTTATAGCCAAGTCACAACCTTCCGCTTGCATTTTTGCCTTCTTTTTCATGGCAGATGCATTTAATCCCTTATAAGTTTTTTCGAACTTATTAAAAGCTGCTTTAGCTTCAGAATATTTTGCGTTATACTTCAGACACAAAGCATAATAAAATCCTGCATCAGGGTATGTATCAACATTAAGGTCCTGCAATACTTTAAACCATTTCTCTGCCTCTTTATAATCACGAAGCAACATTTGAGCCTGAGCAATCTGATTTACAGCATATGCATTATTGCTTTGCTTTTCATACACCTTTTCATAATAAGAAATTGCATTGAAGTAACTACCCATATTAAAGAGATAGTCAGCCATTTTAAGACTTTGCTTCGCATTCAGGTTTTGTACAGTCTGTGCCTTTGAAAAGACAGGTGCCAAAAGAAATACTATCAGGATGCTCTTGCTCAAAAGTTTCATGGTATTGCTGAGATTCATCTTATGTTAAAAATGTTGTTGTTATTAAAATTATTTTGTTAAAAACGAGGACACCAAAGAATTGGTTTATCAAGAATTAAACCTCCAATACATCCGGTATAAGAAAGCGACAATTCAAACCCTCCTTTATTGCTTGTTGCAGTGTTAAGAGTTGAAACATTCACATCATAACTTAGACCTAAACGAACTTTTTTATACTCGCCACCAATAAGAATATTGGCCGCATCGCCTAGACGATAGTAACCGCCAAAATAAATATCAGCTTCCATGTTTGCATTAGAAACATGATACCCCAAATTAGTTCCGAAATTAATTTCTTTGGCTTTTGATTGCCCCATATATAATACTGATGGAATAACACTCCATTTTTCATTAAATTTTATTTTAGCTCCTGCATGAAGTACCGAGCGCATATTTAATTTAGAAAGTTTATTTCCGTAAAATGTTTCCTTAGGCTGAGTAATATGAAAAGCTGCAGCTCCTGCATACAAATCAATTTTGGGATTTACATGAGCGAGAAAAACTAAACCTGAATTCATATCAAGGTACCCAAATTTTGAATTAACACTTGTATAGTCAGTAGTTAAAATACTATGATCGAATGTTGTTCCATTAAATTGTTCTTCAAAATTCAGCAAAGAAGCATCTACTCTTTTTTGGACATAACCGGTTTGCAATCCAACAGACACGCCATACTTATGCTCTGAATCAAAATAATATAAATAACCTGCTGAGCCAAGAATAGAAAGGTTTGATAAATTACCATCACCAGCCTGATCGTTTAATATTAGTAACCCAGCTGAAAGCACTCCTGTTTTAATGTATCGCGCGGCAAGATTATTTATATCGAACGATAATGATGGAGTAGTATAGGCAGTTGTTGGAGTTATGCTATGCCATTGGTTTCTATACATTATTCCAGCCCTGTAATTACAATCATTTATTCCGGTAAGTGCGGGATTAAGGGTAAGAGGCGAAGCGTAAAATTGCGAATAGTGAATATCCTGTGCTTTTAAATTAAAAGTGAGAATAATTACAACTAAAAAAAGTGCGAGTTTTTTCATATTAGCTAACTATGTTTTTCTACAAAAAAAGATTGAATGAGGTATTATCATCAAAAGTTGAAGCGCAATATATGTAAAAATCCAATTGACACAATTATTTATGTAAAAACATAATATCAAAAGTTTAGATAAAACTTACGCTCCTAGCAAAAGCAATGCAATCGGTTGGTAATTTTTCTATTCAGTAAACGGTCATTCCCTCTATACTTGCATCGCAATTCCATTGAATGATTTCCAGACATTTTTTAAAATCATCACTCATATATTCCATTTTCGGAGCATTACCACTAGCCTCCAGTATTATTTTATTACCGTTTTATACTAATCTTTTAAGCACGACTGATTTCGGATTGTTGGCCATTTTTATCAGTTTCACCTTGCTCATGCAGATTTTTGTAAACCTCAGTTTCGATGCATTGGTTGGAATTCACTATTTTGAACTAAAAGATAATTCAGAAAAGCTGAACGCTTATATTTCTACTGTTTTTATTTCTTTAATTATTATAGGAGCAATTTTTATTTCCATTTCCTTCATTTTGGGTCCGCCAATTTTCAAATGGGTTTTCAGTGGTAAAATTGATTTTTTTCCATATGGTTTTATGTCAATTGCTACGGCTGTCTTTAATAGTTTTTTTAAGACTTATACTTTTTTGTTAATTAATCAGCAACGGCCAATCCGGTTTTTGTGGATGAATCTTTTCAATTTTATTCTCACTATAGCCATTTCAATTTTTGGTTTATACCTGTATCCTCAAACATTGATTGGGCCAATGAATGGGAGATTACTTTCAGGCGTTGGAATTTTTTTACTGACATTTTTATATGTCATTTCTGAAACCGGAATAGTTTATAAACCCCGACTATTAAAAGGTGCAATAGCCTTTTGTGCCCCAATAGTTATTTATTTCAGTATGAGTTGGCTAATTAGTTATGCCGACCGTTTTATAATTAATTATTTTGACAACCCTGCTGATGTTGGTGTTTTTGATTTTAGTGTGAAGTGTACTTTGTTGATTGATTTTGCACTTGGCGGATTAATCAGCGCCATTTATCCAAAGGTTTATTCCATCTGGAAGGAACAAAAAATAAATTACAGCTCTCCTGAAGTGAACAAATATTTTCACAGCCTGAGCGCATTAAATCTGCTGATGATTGCTTTGACAATTTTATTTATTCCCTTGATTATTCCTATGGTTGTAACCAATAAAAATTATTATCTCTCCTTTCAGTTTCTACCGATACTTTCCATTTCATTTATCACCCGAGCATTGTTGAATATGTATATCGCTCCGGTTTATTTTTTTAAGAAGACCATTATTCTTCCGAAAGTTTTTTTCATAACTGCCGTTTTTCAATTCACCATCAGTTTTTTTATGGTGAAATATTTTGGATTATGGGGAGCAGTGTGGGCTATTGCATTAATAAAACCAATTCAATTGGTTATGATGTGGTACGAAAGCAATAAGATTTTTAAATTCAGTTTTAATTCAATGAAATTAATTTTTCTACCTCTTGCTTATTGTATTTTGGTAATTGCCACCAATTATTTTTTATCAGGATATAACTATTATATCATTAACTCCTTTGGACTTTTTATCGTTTGCGTTTTAATATTTCTTGTCTACAGAAATGAAATATTTGATTCGTTTAGTTTTATTAAGAAAAAATATTTATAGAAAATATTTTAGCCCAAATTAATTAATGATGCATAGGAATAAAGTGTCGTAAATTTTTTTCCAATTTCAATTTCATTTACAGTCGCGGAAAAGTCTGATGCGATTTTTTCGTTGTTAAATTCTCTTTCTCGGGCATTATTAATTCCGGTAATCCATTCAGCATTCCCATTTTGACAAATCAATCCATTTTCTTCATTAATCAATTCCGGTATTGCTCCTGCATTTGATGCAATAACAGGAGTGCCGGTACAAAGTGCTTCAGCAATCACAACTGAAAATGTTTCGATACTTGATGCATGTATAAAAAAATCGGATTGATGCAGCATTGTTGCAATTTCCGGCTTCGATTTTCTACCGTAGTAGTTTATCTGAATTAAATTCTGATTCTGTTTTATTTCATTCAACTGGCTTCCATCACCTATCAAATTGAGAACAATTTTTTTTAAGTTTGTTTTTTGAATTTCATTTAACGCATTCACAAAAAGCATTGGTAGCTTTGGTGGCTCCCAGGTTGCAACAGCAGTAAAAATTAATTCGTTGTGCTTTTGTTTTGGTTGGTAACAGAAAATTTCACTATCCACCATATTCGGAATTACCTTTATTTTCTCTTTACCAATTACAAATTCCGAAATATTATTTTTGAGAAACTCAGAAACAGTTGTGACAAATTTTGCATGCCGAAAAGCACTTTGTGCAACGGATGAAAAAATATTTTTCTTCATAAACTTTCCAACCTTACTCCAATGTTCGGTTATTATCAGTGGTATGCCTGTGGCTTTCGATAACCAATAACCCATTAATCCGCAAGGTGCAATGATGTTTGCATGAATAACATCAAACTTATTTTTCGGTTTAAATTTTCTGAATTCAATTTTTAAATGATAATAAAGGAATAGCGGGTTAGCATAAATTAATTTATTAAATCTCGATCGCAACTCAATTGAAATTGTTTCCACTCCATTTTCATCTGTAAAATAATTGACTGTTTTTTTATATAGTGCTGAATCTTTAATAGAACTTATTGCAATTACTACAATCTCATTGCCAACGCTTTTAATAGCATTTGCATGTTCCTTTATAAAAATACCCTTGCCCGGATTTTCTTTATGTGGATACCAACAGGTGAGAAAAAGGATTTTCATTTGCGCAAATTAAAAATGAATTTTTAATCCGGCTTTCGGCCACTTCATTTTAATTATTTTCGCCATCAAATAAAAGTTGATGCTATTTATTTACAAACCATTTGCAAATTCTGTTTATAGAAATATTCTAAGACCATTTTCTGCAATACTTCCTTCGAAGTTTAAAATTCCTATTAATGGATCTTTCAATATTAATCTGGGCCAAGGACAGAAAATTAAATTCATTACGAACCCAACAAGTTTTCTTTCGCGCCTTTTATTTTGGGATGGAGTAACAGGATTTGAATATGAGTGTGTTCGGATTTTTATTGAGTTGTCAAAAGAATCAAAAATCTTTTTCGACATTGGTGCTAACATGGGCTACTATTCCTTAGTTGCTTCAGCTTTTAATCCCGGAATAAAAATATTTGGATTTGAACCCCTACCTTCAGCAAACAAATATTTTAAATTGAATGCTCAACTTAATAATTTTAAAAATATTAATGTTAAGGAACTTGCACTTTCAAATCAATCTGGGAAAGCAACTTTTTATGCAATAAGAAATCCGAAGTTTAAAGAAATTGAAGACCAATTAGCAGGTGATGGTGGTCTTAATGCTAAACAATCAGGAGAAAGATCAGGGTATAATTTTGATGTTACGATTGATACGCTCGATAATTTTGTGTCAGCTAATCTAAACGCAACAGAAAAAATTGATTTAATTAAATTGGATACCGAAGCAAGTGAGCACCTGGTGCTTGCAGGAGCAAAAAATGTTTTAAGTGAGCACCGCCCCATAATTCAGTGCGAAATATTAAAAGGAAATATTGAAAGTGAGCTGAATGAAATATTCACCGCAAACAATTATTTATTCTTTAAAATTAAAAAGGAAGGTGTGACTCAAAGAGAGAGTTTGCTAAATGATGAAGATTCTAAAACAGATTATTTTATGGTTCCTATTGAGAAAAAAAATAAAATTGAAAAATTTCTACTTCACTAATTTTTAATAACAAAACCGAAATTATGATTATGAAAAGAACAGGAATTAAAATGTATTTAACCTTTTTGGTTTTATTAATTTCATATAAAAGTGAGTCACAAACTTTAACTGATAGTTTAATTTCATATTATCCTTTCAATGGAAATGCGAATGATATAACAGGAAATGGAAACAACGGAATTGTAAGCGGTGCAGTTCTAACAGCAGATAGATTTGGAAACCCTTCATCGGCTTACAGTTTCAATGGAACATCTGATTATATTTCTTATGCAGTTGGAACAGGATTTAAACCTGAATCATTTCCAATAAGTTTTTCTGCGTGGATAAAATCAAACTGCTCTGTTGCTGATGATCGAAATATTTTCAGGAATGACAATTCAATTGATACATATAGCGGTGTTATGCTATTGATTGGAACAGGATTAGGCGGCGTTCCAATACTTAGTTATGGCAATTGCGGATCTACAAGTTCTTGTTGCCGAAGATCTAAAGCAGGACAAACAAATGTGAATGATAATCAATGGCATTTTATTGCAGGAGTTTTCAGAGGTCCAACTGATATGGATATATGGGTTGATTGCAATTATGATGGAGGGACTTATAGCGGCAATGGGGGAAGTCTTTGCTACACAAATTCAAATGGAGGATCAAGTTTATACGATGTAGTATCTGGTACTTCTTATTACAAAGGCGCAATTGATGACATCCGATTCTACCACCGCGAGTTAACGCAAACTGATTTGCAAGCGCTGTATTACTATCCAACTCCTTATGGAAATTCTCCGGCTACTGTTGACCTTGGAAATGATTCTACCTTTTGCAACGGCGCTACGATCACTTTAAATCCTGCAACAACCGGAACTGTTCAAAGTTATTTGTGGTCGACCGGTGCAACTACTTCAACAATCAATGTGAATCAATCTGGAAATTACTGGCTGCAATTATTTGATGGATGCGGTTTAACTTCCGACACTGTTGAAGTTCAACTTCAAACTATTCAACCAATTGATTTAGGGAACGATACTGTTTTGTGCAAAGACCAGTATTTAATTTTAGATGATGGAAGTGCGTACGATTCTTATTTGTGGTCGAATGGTGCAACCACTCAAAACATAATTGTCAACGCAACAGGATTTTATAGCTCAACAGTAACGGCTAACGGATGCATTTCTTCAGATACTATTCATGCTTCATTTGTTGTGTGTGAAGGAATTTATTCAATCACAAATAAAACAGTTCATGCAAATTTTGATGAGAATAGCAATTGTATAAATATCTGGTGCGATGAAATTTTTTCATCAGAAAATAATCAACTAATACTTTTTGATGCTGTTGGAAAAAAAATTATTGAATCAGATTTTATGATAGAAAAAAACAGAGCAAAAATTTATTTAGAGAAGAGATTAATATCAGGATTTTATATTGCATCCATTAAAACACAAAGTTCAATTTTAAATTTACCAATAGTTATTTCACACTAATTCATGAGTGCTCTAAAAAGAATTGTAAAAAAAATCCCCATTCTCGGTTCTGTGACTGTTTCTGCAATTGATTTTTTGAAAGGAAGAAAATTCAAAGGATCTGCGCAATACTGGGAGGAGCGATATGCAGCCGGTGGGAATTCAGGCTCCGGTTCATACAATAAGTTAGCTGAATACAAAGCTGAAGTGTTAAATCGGTTTGTGAAAGAAAATAATATTCAAAAGGTAATGGAGTTTGGTTGTGGCGATGGCAATCAACTTTCGTTAGCGCAGTATCCGCAATACATTGGTTTAGATGTTTCGCCAACTGCTATTCAGTTGTGTATGAATAAATTTCAGTCTGATAAAACAAAAAGTTTCTATTTGTATCAATCACTCGCATTTAACGACAATCAAAAAATATTTCAAGCCGATTTAACTTTATCGCTCGATGTGCTTTATCATTTAATTGAAGAGGAAATTTTTAATGCTTACCTGACTCATCTCTTTTCTGCTTCAACAAAATATGTAATTATTTATGCCGGCGATTTTGAAAAGGGGCAGAATTTTCATGAGAAGGATCGCAAGTTCACCACCCGCGTTGAAAGGAATTTTCCCCAATGGAAACTGATCAATAAAATTGAAAATCCATTTCGAAATGCAGCTAACCTGGAAGATAAATCAAAGGCTGATTTTTATTTTTATCAGAAACAGGGATAATTAAGATTTGCAATTATTAAAAAGTTGTCAAATCTGATTGCAAATTCATTTTACAATTCTATCCAGCACTTCTGCCAATTGTTTTGTTAAACTTTTACGGGAGAACAAATCAATATTTCCAATTGAGGCTTTCAATGTTCCTAGTTTGTATTGGTTATATAAATCTTGAATAACTGTTTTCATTTTTTCAGTTTCATCAAAGCCCACCATGTAACCTGTTTGTGCTTCATTTAACACACGCGCTGCATCACCATCGTAAGGTCCGATGCAAACAATGGGGCGACCACTCGCGAGGTATTCAAAAACTTTTCCGGTAATAATTCCTTTGGCTGTTGGAGTTCGGTTTACCATAAGCAATAACACTTGTGATGAAGCTTGTGTTTTTATTACATCATTGTGTTGCAGGTAACTCACGAAATTGGTATAGGGTATTAAGCCCCTTTCGTCCAATGAATTTTTCACATTCAAATCAACTTTACCAACGAGTTTTATTTCCAAATCATTTTTCAGTTCCGGAATTTCAATCAGTAAATCTTTCAGCGCACTCCATAACTCCGGAGCGTTGCGCGCACGAACCATTGTGCCAATGTGAGCGATGGAAAATTTTTTATCAAGTTTTACAGACCCTGGTTCAATTGAATCCTCACCATCAAATCCATTGGTTATTACATCGTAATTTCTGTTTACCAATTTTTTCATCTCCTCTCCCATCGTATATCCTATAACGGTAACTGCATTTGCTTCTCGCAACACTTCGGCTTCCATCTGATGGTGTTTTGCATCAGCTCGTTTGGTCAATTTAAGTTCATGATAAAAATCTATGCTCGTCCACGGGTCGCGGAAATCTGCAAGCCATGGAATATTTAATTTGCGATGCAACTGTAATGCAATGCGATGCACTGAATGTGGTGGCCCGGTAGAAATAATAGCATCCACTTTATTTTCTTTCAAATATTTCTCCAAATAACTGACAGAAGGTTTTATCCAGAACATTCGCGCATCCGGAATAAAAAAGTTCCCGCGAATCCATACCGAAATATTTTCGGCCCATGTGTTTTTCTTTTTCTCGGTGAAGAATGCGGGGTTCATTTTTTCACTCTGCTTTTGCCCTACAAAAAATTTATAAAATGAATAAGGCTCTCGAATTTTTGTTCTGATGACTTCTAATTTTTCAGGAACATCTTTTTCCATTGATGCATCTAACACCGGATATTCCGCATCTTTCGCAGTGTAAATAATAGGTTCCCACCCGAAGGCGCGCAAATATTTTACGAACTTCATAAACCGTTGCACACCGCTTCCACCCGCAGGAAACCAGTAGTAAGTAATGATGAGAACTTTTTTACGCGCAGTATTCATGTATCAGTTTCATGAACGCTCCTTTCTCCACTTCATTATTTCCATTCCGGTAACTCCGAAAAATAAAATCAGGATCAATACACTGCTTGCCATTGCAACTTTTTCCCCTGTGAAATAACTCACAGGTTCAAATTTGAATTCTATTTTATGGTCGCCGGCCGGAAGTTTCATTCCGCGCAAAACATAATTGCAACGGAAGTAATCAGCAGGTTTTCCATCCACAAAAGCATCCCATCCTTCAGCATAATAAATTTCAGAGAAAACAACCAATCCTTCTGCCGATGAATGTGATTGATACATCAAATCATTTGGTTGATACGAAGTGAGTTTTATGTTTCTGGTGGAATCAATTGATGGATCAAATCCTTTCAGTTGTTCTTCAAATCGTTTGTCAACTATTGCATTTGCACGGGGAGAAAATGAATAAACGAATTGCGTAGTAAAAACCGATGCGGTTTTAGAAACCGCGTCGGTTTGCGTTACATATTTTTCCTGCTCATTGGTTTCTTTGTTAATGCGCGAACCGATTCCGAAAGTGTCAACGATTCCACTACTGAACGCAAATGATGATGGGTCAAACTTCGCATCACCAATTACAATGTTATCGTGATTGCCAACTAAAACTTTACTGGTTGGTTTTCCATTTACTGTGAAACTGCTTCCATCTAATATTTGCATTTCATACATTTTACCAATACGATTCAATTCTTCATCTGCATTCGCAACTACCATTGCTGAATCAACAAACCATGCATTGCCCAATGCCTCGGGATTGTATTGTGCTTTTTCTGTTTTGTCTTTTCCCTGAGCGAAAATAAAATATCGGGTGTTCAACATATCGAGCACTGCTGTGTTTTGTTTGCTGATGTGATTTTCAATTAACTCCTGATAACGACGAAGTTTCGCCGCGTGATAACCACCAACTGATTTATGAAAATACGATGTACGCGATTCATTAAAAGTATTACTCGCTGTGTTCAGCACACGATAATCAAGTGACTGGTCTTGCAAAATCTGAAGGTCGGCTTGCGATGGTTGATAATAATTATCGTAATCACTCTTCGAAACAAAGTTGTCATCTTTCAAATATCTTTTTCCAACTGTGAACATATCAACGAAAACAAAAAGCGCCAATGCAGAAACAGTTAATGTGTTGCTCAATCTGTTTTTTAAGTACAACCAAATTGCCCCACCTGATAATAAAATAAAAATTAAAGAGCGAATAGAATCCATGCGCATTAGTGAACCGCGGTCTTCCGTTATTGCCTTCACTAACCAATCAGGATAACGGGAATCCTCACCCCCTTTAAAATCAAAAAACGATGGCCCCACCAATGCAAAGAGTAAACAAATTCCTCCAACCAAATAAAATGTCAACATTAATTTTTTGATAACAACTTCTGTTTCATACTTGCGACGAAGAATTGCATCAAGTGTAACAAATGCAAGCAGCGGAATACAAAATTGCGGTATCACTGCAATCATTGTTACCGTTCTGAATTTATTATATACCGGAAAATACTGAAAGAACAAATGGGAAATGAACATGAAGTTGTGCCCCCACGAAAGCATAACGCCCAGTGCACTTATACTAAACAACCACCACTTCATTCTATCCTGCAACAAAAACATTCCGAGAACAAAAAGAAAAATACAGATTGCTCCGATGTAAACCGGACCTGATGTGAATGGTTGGTCGCCCCAATACAAAGGCATTTGTTTTAAATAATCTTTTAATTGCTCGCTACCCACGCCTTGCGCCTGCATTGCTTTTGCTGTGGCGCTGGTTTCGCTTAACGGAGCACCTGAAGAACCTCCGTAAAAATTCGGAATCAACATGGTGAGCGATTCCATTTTTCCAAAACTCCATTGAAAAGCATAGTCTTCATCCAATCCACCTTTTGATTGTGTGTTGCTCGATAGTTCTGATTTTCCTCGAATGGTTTCATTTCCATATTCCTGAGTACTCCATAACATCGATAGATTTGAAAGCACACCAAACACCGCCGCAATCACTAAAACTCCAACTGCTTTTAAAAAATGATTCCAATCTTTTTTCAATACAGTATTTACAAATTCAGTAATACCCAAAGCAAGAAGAATAAAAAATAAATAGTAAGCGATTTGCAAGTGATTCGATTTTACTTCTAATGAAACAGCAAGCGCAGTGATTACACCTCCGAGTAAATATTTTTTCTTTCTGAAAACAAAAAGCACTCCTGCAATTACCAACGGCATGTAACCGATTGCACCTAATTCAGAATTGTGACCAGCATCAATTAAAATTAAATTGAAAGTGGAAAGACCAAATGCAATGGCTCCTGCTATACTCAGCCACGGAGAAATATCTAATGTGAGCAGCAACAAAAAGAATCCGACAAAGGCAATGAAAATTAATTGTGACGGATGCGGAAATCCCAATGTTAAAATTTTATCAATGTATCGTGCAAGGTTGCCATTATACACTGTCGAAATCTGAAAGGCAGGCATGCCACCAAACATACTGTTGGTCCAGAGCGCTTCCTTGCCATTTGCCTTTCGGTAATCAGATAATTCCTTGCTCGCTCCTTTTCCCTGAACAATATCACCTTGTTGAATTGCTTTTCCATCAATCAGCATTGGGCTGAAATAAAGAAAAGTGATGACCGCAAAAATTACAATGGCAGTTACAATCGGAAGCCAGTTAATTTTTGCTGATGCGGTTTCTGCGCTTGCGACAGAATTGGTTTTTTGATTTTTCATTTGCATGGAATAAAAACTCCGCGTGCAAAATAGATAGATGAAATGAATCACACAATTGTATTTGTATGTTGGTATTTGTTTAGAATGAATATTTTTGTTTCACCAACCCAAAACCAAAAATGAATTCAAGCGACACGGTACTCGTAATAGGTGCATGCGGACAAATAGGTTCTGAACTCACACTCGCACTTCGTCAGATATATAAAAATGTTATTGCTACTGATTTAAAAGAACCGGAAGGGGAATTAAAAGAGAGCGGACAATTTGAGCGGCTCGATGTGCTGAACAGAAATCAGTTAGCTGAGGTGATTCAGAAAAATAATGTTACACAGGTGTATCACCTTGCTGCAATTCTTTCTGCCACTGGCGAAAAAAATCCTGAGCTTGCATGGAGAGTAAATATGAAAGGACTCCGCAATGTATTGGATGTTGCTTCCGAAGTTGGAATTAAAAAATTATTCTGGCCAAGTACGATAGCGGTTTTCGGTCCTACTACGCCAATGAAAAACACTCCACAGTGGACGGTGATGGAACCGAATACCATTTACGGAATCAGTAAACAGGCTGGTGAGCGCTGGTGCGATTATTACTGGCAGAAAAAAAATCTGGATGTGCGCAGTGTTCGTTATCCGGGTTTAATCAGTTACAAAACTCCGGGTGGCGGCGGCACGACTGATTATGCGATTGATATTTATTTCGAAGCGAAGAAGAAAGGAAAGTACACTAGTTTTCTTGCTGCTGAAACCCGATTGCCAATGATGTACATGCCGGATGCAATTCGAGGAACCATCGAGTTGATGGAGGCACCGATTGAAAAAATAAAAGTGCGCAGTTCCTATAATATTTCTTCGATGAGTTTTAATCCGAAAGAAGTTGCTGAGAGTATTATAAAAGTGATTCCTGAGTTTGAAATTTCTTATGCGCCTGATTTCCGTCAGAAAATTGCTGAGAGCTGGCCTGAAAGTATTGATGACTCAGTCGCAAGAAAAGATTGGGGATGGAAACACAATTTCGATTTGGATGCAATGACCAAGGATATGCTGGAGCATGTGCCCGGTGGCATTGCTGTTCTTTAGTGGAATCATTCATATGTTCATTCGGATTTATGAATTTACGATACATAATTCACTAATGATTTAAATAAACCGTAACATATTGTATGGAAGAAAAAAACACATCAGAAAATGATATCAATATTTCAACTTCTGAAAAAAATGCAGAAATAATTGAACCCAATTCTTCAAATCCCAAGGAAACTATTATTCAAAATCTAGAAACTGAAAACATGGAAGTGCATCATCATCCTGACCTTCATCATAAACCAAAAAAATGGAAAGAATATATTCTTGAGTTCTTAATGATTTTCTTGGCTGTAACAATGGGATTTATTGCCGAAAACATAAGAGAACACATAACAGAACAAAAAAATGCGAAAATACTTGCGCAGTCATTACTTGATGATATTAAGCAGGATACTTTATCTCTTCATTCACTCATTGATTTCAGTCAAAAAAAATTAAGTGCTGCCGATAGCATTCTTTCAATAGTGCATACTCCACGCACAATCTGGAATGCCAAAAGTTTTTATACCTATATAACTCCAATGGTCACATCTATTCCATTCAAATCAACTGATGGCACTTATTCCCAAATGAAAACTTCAGGCACATTGCGTTATTTCAAACAATCACTCGTGAATATAATAAATGCTTATGCTGTACAATTAAAAAAGACGGAATACAGAGATGAAGTTGAAGATAAAGGAACATGGCTTCTTGGAAATTTGCTTTTCGATTTTATAAATCTGGAAGTCATTACTGATATGCGCTTAAATAAACCGGTGACGCATAATATGTTCATCAGAATTAATGATGAAGCATCAACAGATAAATTTATTAACTTAATAGCACTGAACAAAGGCTTTCGTAATCGTTCATTTCAAGAATACAAAGTGCAGTTGAAATTTGCCGACCAATTAATTGAATCATTAAAAAAGGAATTTAACTTGGATTAGTTTAAAGAAGAACTCACCCTTTTTATTCAGTTGATCGACAAACACAAAATATTAATATCACTGGCACATTAAAAATAAATCCAACACCAAAAACATTTTCAATTATTAAACTGGAATCTTCTTTTGGTGTTTTCTGAACTTACTGTACAAATATTTTTTAATGTAAAATGATAAATTTTCCGAACTGAAGATTTTTGACAGCTGATTGAGTATTGCTTAACCGGATAAAATAAATTCCATCTGGAAAATCACTGACATCAATTTGTCTTTCGTTTATGTTCTTTTGAACTTCATTCACCAAACTCATTTCTTCTCCCAAGACATTGAAGATATCTAACAAACGAGTGCTGGTAGCAGAAATGGTTAAAATATTAGTTGCCGGACTTGGAAAGAAGGATACAACATTGGTTGCTGATATATTATTAATTCCCTGTGCCGGATAATCCTGAATACATCTCACAGAAAATCCATTTGTCTTGTCGAAATTGTAATGCCTGAAGACTTCATTTGACATGTTATTCATACACCAGTTTTGAGCATTAGAGGCATCAATTTCTGAAGAAGTCCAGAATTGAGCATATCCACCTATCAATTCAGACCAGTTACAACTATAAACATCGCCGGCTGGCAATGCAGTGAATCCACTTGAATCGGTGCCGGTATTTGGGTTGGTCCAGTGTAATGTTCCGCTTTCTTTTAATTTATATCCTGCTACCGAAGTTCCTCCCAAATAATTAATCAGAATTCCCCAATCATAATCGCTTGGTACATGCCAGTTAATTGGACAAGCACCTTGTGCTGTTTCATTATGTGCATTGTTCATGGCAGCATCCCAAAGCATCATCATACCATAAATATCTTTCAGACTATCGTTATTGCCGTAATAACAATCATAAGGAATAGGAGTGCCATCAGAATAATGAGTTGATTTTAAATTTTGTTTGAGCCATACTTGCGAGCTAATATGAATTGTATCATAAACATTGCCGTCATAATCTGTTACAGTTGCCTGCGAAAAAGAATTAATAGAGAAAGCTAACAGCATCAATGATAAGAGCATTGTTTTCATAAATAGAATTTTTCTCAAACCTAAAGAATATATCCAGAATTTATTTCCCCCTCACATTAAAAATAAATCCTACTCCAAAAACATTTTCAATCGTTAAGTCGGAATCTTCCTTCAGGTACTTGCGAATCTTGGTGATGAATACATCTAAACTTCTACCGAGAAAATAATCATTCTCCCCCCATAGTTCTTTCAGCATTTGTTCTCTTTTGATAATTGTATTTCGATGATTTGATAAGTAGTTTAGAATATCACTTTCTCTTTCTGTTATCCGTTTTGTATTACCATTAATCGTTAACGATTGTTTGATGTAATCGAAAATATATTTCCCGATAGAAACAATTTCAATTTTGGTTATAGCTTTATTTTCAGGAATGCGGCGAATCACGGCTTTTATTTTCCAGAGTAATTCTTCTTCATCAAACGGCTTCGTGATATAATCATCAGCGCCCAAATCATATCCTTTCAGTTTGTCTTCCCGTAAGCTTTTTGCTGTTATAAAAATGACAGGAATCTTTTTGTCTTTCTTCTTTATCTCTTTTGCGAGTGAAAAACCATCGAGCTTCGGCAACATCACATCCAATAAACACAAATCATATTCATTACTTTGAAATGCTTTCAATGCCACCTCTCCGTCCTTGCAAAGTTTCAGGGAAAAATTTTCACTCTCTAAATAATCAACTAACAACATTCCCAAATTGAGGTCATCTTCTGCTAATAATATTTTCAGTTTTTGTTCAGGCATTGGGAAGTGTTACAGTAAATGTGGTTCCGATATTTTTTTCGCTTCGCAATGCAATAGTTCCACCGTGCAGTTCAATAATCTTTTTGATGTAAGCCAACCCAAGTCCAAAACCTTTCACATCATGCACATCACCGGTCGGCACTCTGAAAAATTTTTCGAACACTTTCTTCTGAAATTCTTTTTGAATCCCAATTCCTTTATCACTAACAACTACAATTAAATTTTTGCTGTCGTTAGATGTTTGAATAATTATTTCAGGTTTGTTATTCGAATATTTTATTGCGTTATCAATCAGGTTGCAAAGTGCATTTGTGAGATGCGATTTATCGCCCATCACCACAAATCGCTCAGCTTCGAGTTTTAATTTTAAATCTCCTTCATTGTTTTCAATCTGAATGCTCATACATTTCACTGCATCATGAATCAGTTGATGAAAATCGAGTTCAGTTTTCTGCAATGGAATTTCTCCACGCTCCAATGCGGTCATACTTAACACTTGCTCTACCTGCAATCTTAATTTTTCATTTTCTTCGAGTATGATTCCTGAATAGTGTTTTATTTTTTCTGCTTCATGAATGCTTGAATCTTTAATCATCATCTTACCTGCTAAGGCAATATTTGTCAGTGGAGTTTTGAATTCATGGGTCATGTTATTTAAAAATTCTGTTGTGTGCTCTGCTATTTTTTTCTCTTTCATCAAAGAAAAAATGGTGCGCCACGATAACACCAATACAACGATGATTAAAATAACGGAAGTTATAAACGGAATACTCATTTCCGCTAAAATGAATTGTTTCATTTCCGGAAAAACCAATTTCAACTCTGAGATATTATTTTTCGAATCATCTACCACACATGCCTGATAACTTCCTGACTGATTGGTCGGAAAGTTTTTTGAAAAGTCAACCACATCCACGGTTGTAACAGTTGCGGGCTTCACTTCAAAATAGTAATCAATGTGAATGTTATAAAGATTCATGAAGTGATTGAACAATGAATCAATTTTATGTTGCGCATTATTACTCTCACCCCTTTTGAGACTTCCGCAGGTTTGTTTATCGGCGCTGATGGCTTCTGCAGTTTTTGTGAGCACCGTGTTCGCCTTTTCATCAAACATTTCCTTCTTCATTTTTGCAGTTTCCAAAATCCAGTTTACCTGAATGATGAGCACAACGATTAATGCAATGGATGATGCAGCTATGAAAAAATAAGTCCGGTTGAGTTTCATTTATGAATTCCAAAAGTAGCCATTCACTTTATTATGTAATTTCCTTTAACAAGTCATTAACAACTCAATAACTTCTCAATAACAAAATCCGTTTTGAGTCGCCTCTACTTTTGTAAAACAAAAATTAAAAACTCATGACTAAAAAATTAAAAACATTTCTGTTCATCGCTTTTGTGTTTAGTTCCATTACTGGAAGCTGCGCTGCTCCTGTAGTAAATACTGATTCATTGATTCAACAGTATTGCAAAGCGCATAAATTGATTCCGCAAAAATCTGAATCAGGATTGTATTATGTAATTAAAGAAAAAGGAAATGGTGCTGCTGTAACAGACAGCGGAATGGTTAGCTTGAATTACAACCTGAATCTTGTTGACGGAATTATTATTGATGGCACAACGAAAAAAAAGTACGGACACAAAACTCCATTTGAATACAAAGTCGGAAGGTTGGTTCCAAAACCCGGCGGCGTGTTGCCCGGATTTAATGAAGGTATGAAACAATTGAATGTGGGTGGTGATGCCATTTTTATTATACCACCAACTCTTGGTTATGGCGATTTGGATTTGAAAGTAGTTCCACCTAATTCTGTTCTTATTTTTGAGGTGCAGGTACTTGGAATAAAATAGTGAACAGTTAACATCCTGATTTTTCTGATTAAAAAACAAATCATTATGACCAAAAAAACAAGTTCAAGCAGGGTTACTGTAATCAGAACCCTGCGTAATAAAACGCAGGGTTCACTGGGTGTAACCCTGCTGCGACTACTTCTGACCTCGACACTGATTTTATTCCTTGCCATTACTGCATTCGCGCAAAGCGGAACAGTAATTACAGACACACACAACAAAGGATATTGGGAAGATGGAAAAATTATCTCACACTGGAATTGCCCCGATGATTTGAGTTATCCCGCAGTTAATTTGAAATCATGGAACAAAGTTCCTTGTGTGAATGGTCGGCTTCCAACCTATGCTGAAACACAAAACGGAACTTCCATTCATCATTATGGCGGCAGTTCGAATCCTGATGTAAAACCTTATAATGAAATCACTTTACCAAAACTTGCTTACATCAAAAGCCCAATGACCGGATTGAATGAATTGGTAATTGTGATTCAGATGGTGCAGAATAACAATGATATTATTGCAGGCTACAGATATGTTACAGGTGGATGTGGCGGTTCATTACTTCAGGATTTTCATTTTTTAACTGACGATGAAATAAAAAAAGAGGTTGACAATTAATTTTAAATCAGTTCAAGCCATGCTACTGTTATTACAACCCTGCTAAAACAAAAAAGAATAATTACTAAAAAGAAAATTCATGCGATAAAAATGCTGATTCCATTTTATACCAATCTAAATTTAATCCAATGAAAATATACGCACTTCCGCTTCTCTTGATACTTGCTGTTTCCTGTAACGGTCAGAATATTTCAAACACAAATGGTGTAACAGTTCACCAAACCACAACTGAAAACTATAGCGGACTAAAAGTTATGGTGTCGAATGTTCAGAATAAATATGGTTATCAAAATCAGGTTTTAAGTTCCTTAAAAGACAAGAACGGAAATATCTGGTTTGCAACAACACAAGGAGTATGGGAGTTTAACGGAAATCTTTTCCTGAATTACAAAACAATGGATGGATTGAGTGTTGAAAATATTGCGTGCATGACAACTGATAACAACGGAAACATCTGGTTCGGAACTGAAGGCGGTGCAATTAAATACGATGGAAAAACTTTTTCGAGTTTGCGAATAAATGAACCTTTTACCGGGAGTTCACTTTCTTATGATGTCATCACCGCTTCGCTCAATTACTCTAGGAAAAAACCTGTTACACAAATTACTCAGGATAAGAATGGAATTTATTGGCTTGTTACAAATGGTCCCGGAGTTTATCGGTATGACGGAAAAAATCTCAGCAATTTAGTTTTTGATAAATGTATTTCAGGTGGAGGAACAGAACCGGATGGCAATGGAGTGTTTCGTGTTTTCGCAGATTCGAAAGGGAATTGTTGGTTTTATAAAGGTGGTTGCGGCAACTGTCATTATCTGTATCGGTTAGATGCAGCGAAGGCAATTTATCCGTGCATCAATGGAACCTGCAAGCACGATTTAACAAACGAGCAACAACTAACAGCGCATAAAAAAGAAATTGCTTCGTGCTTTACTGAAGTTACAACTCGGACAACACAGAGTATTGATTTCGCTTCTGATGTGTTTGAAGATAAAACCGGAAATGTCTGGTTCGGTACCTGGGACAGTGGAGTGTATAAATATGATGGTACGAAATTCACCCACTTGTCAGGCAAGGATGGATTTAAAACCAGTGCCATTTCTAAAATTTATCAGGATAAAAGTGGCAACATCTGGTTTGGCACGAGTTACAAATCTGAAAATGATTTTAAAGGAGAAGGGGTTTTTCGATACAACACTGTTACAGGAGCATTGACACATTTTACTTCGAAAGACGGATTGAATAACAAAGGAGTTTTTTCAAGCAACAGTGCCTCAGATATGGTGGAAGATAACAATGGAAAAATGTGGTTCATCAGCGATGGCGGAGGAGTGAGTTATTACGATGGAAAAGTTTTTAAAAGTTTTTCAGTAGCGGATGGATTGATTTCTGATAATGTGAAATGCATCTCAAAAGACAACAACGGAAACATTTGGTTCGGAACCTGGGGAATAGGTATTTGCCGTTACGATGAGTCATCAAAGAAAATTATCAGCTACACTGATAGCTTGCAGAAAAAATAATTTCGTTGCTTCGCATTCACAATTCACAATTGACCATTCACAAACATGCCGCTCATTTTTCATTTACAGAAAGAAGAATATGAATTAGCCGCGTGGAAGATTGATGAAGACCATTCCTTTTTCGAATCGCGATTGCAGTTGAGTGAAGAGGAAAAAAAATTTCTGCAAAACATAAAAGCGCTGAATAAAAGATTACAGTGGTTGGCATCTCGCCACCTGATTCGCGTGTTGCTGAAAACAGATTTATTTATTGACAGCAATTACAAGCAACGAGGAAAACCGGAATTGCTCAGTCACAAAAAGGAAATTTCTATTTCGCACACTGATGATGTGTGTGCAGTTATCATGAGCGAAAACAAAAAAGTAGGAATTGATATTGAACCGGAATATCGTGATGTAACAGTTATCGCACACAAGTATATTTCAGAAGCCGAAAAACTGAATCGCGAATTCACCAACGAACAAAATCTTTTTATCTGGTGTGCGAAGGAGGCACTCTTTAAATTATATGCGAAAGGGGAAGTATCGTTTCAGAATGATTTGTTCGTACAGTTACCCGAATTAAAAACTGAAGGAACTGCGCAAACTGAAATCAGAAAACCGGATATGAATTGCACTGTTACACTTCAATATAATTATCTGGAAGATGGATACTTGTTGTGTTGGTGTTGTCTGTAGTTATTAGTTTAATGTTATCAGTTATTTGTAATACAGAAATTTTCAATAATTATAAGTGAACTACTAATAACGAATCATTGGATAACAAATAACTTCTTTATTTCACTATCACCGTATTCGTTTCCGCAGCCAATTGCTTTCTTAAATCATTCAGCGATTTTCGAATCTGAAGTTGCTTCATCAACTCTTCTTCGTTGCCTGATTTTTCTGCTTCACGCATTTCTTTTGAGTTGTCGGCAATCATGCGGTCAATGATGCGGAGATTGTAACGGCGCAGTGCGCTGTCGGCATCTTTTATATAATTCGTTTCTTTTTCGGTCACGAATATTTCGTGCATCTTCTCCCAGTTCTCACTCAACTCATAACTCTGCGTGAGCAACCCAATCACAGTCCTTTTCAATTCTTCATTCGGATGCTGCATGAAATAATTTTCAGGCGGAAAAGAATTTTCGCTGTTCATGTGATTGATAATTTCATTCATCAGCATACGATAATTCGGATGCTCGAATGGATGTTCGGCAATACTGCTAATGATGTAATGTGCAATACTTGAATCGTCGTTGTATTTTTTATTTCCCGATTCCAATAAAATCCGCATCAGGTCACGCTCGGCTATAAAAACTTCCTTCGTAAACTGCATTTGTTCTTCTGCAGCTTCGTTCAACATTTTTTGTTCGGGAAGTGATGGCTTTTGTTGTTGTTCCTTACTGAAAGATTTTCTTCTGAGTTTATTTACTTCAGCAATTAATATTCTTTCATCCACCAGCATTTTGGTTGAACATTCACGCAACAGCAATTGTCGTTTTATCGGGTCGCTCACATGGGCAAGTGTGCCGACAATTTCTCTTATCGCTTCTGCTTTCCGTATCGGGTCGTTGCCGGTTTCCTTGTTTAATAAATCTGCCTGGAACAAAACAACATTGGTCGCATTCTTCTGCACAAATTCCCGGAACGGAGTAGTGCCGTGTTTCTGCACAAATGAATCCGGGTCTTCGCCTTCGGGCAACAACACCAAGCGCACATTCAAATCTTCATCAAGCAGAATATTCATTCCACGCACTGCCGCTTTCATTCCCGCAGCATCACCATCATACAGAATTGTAATGTTCGAAGTGAATCGTTTCATCAACCGCGATTGCTCAATGGTGAGCGAGGTTCCGCTCGATGCAACCACATTCTCAATTCCTGCCTGATGCATCGAAATCACATCGGTATATCCTTCCACTAAAAAACATTCTTCGTGCTGACGAATAGCATTGCGCGCCTGAAACAAACCGAACAGCGTGCGGCTCTTGTCGTAAATAGAAGTCTGCGGCGAGTTGATGTACTTCGGCGAATTCTCTTCCTTTTTTAAATATCTTCCGGCAAACGCAATCACTTTTCCAGAAAGATTATGAATCGGAAAAATCACGCGTCCTCTGAAAAAGTCAATGAAGTTTTCTTTGCGCTCCGAAATCAATCCTACCTCATGTAACAGTTTTTCGCTGTATCCTTTTTCCTTCGCTGTTTTATAAAATGCATCCCACGAATTCACTGCATAACCAAGTTGAAATTTTTCAATCAGGTTGTCGCGATAACCTCGCTCATGGAAATATGAAAGCCCCACACTTTTTCCTTCATCACTGTCAAACAATAATTTCGAAAAATATTGCTGCGCGAAACCTGTTACCACATACAACCCTTCCTCCATTTGCTTTTTCGCAATGGCTTCGGAGTCTTCTACTGTTTCTTCAATCTTGATATTGTAACGACGCGCTAAAAATTCCAGCGATTCGCGATACGAAAGTTGTTCATGCTCTTTTAAAAAAGTAATGGCATCGCCCGCTTTGCCGCAACCAAAACATTTATAAATATTTTTTGCAGGCGACACATTGAACGATGGTGTGCGCTCGTTGTGAAACGGACACAAGCCAATATAATTCTGTCCGCGTTTTTTGAGTGTGACGAAATCGCCCACCACATCTTCCACGCGTGTGACATCCATTATTTCCCGTATCGTTCTGTCGCTTATCATTTTTTTAGGGACAGCAAATTAAATGGATTGATTCAAATTGTGATGAACAAAATAAATATTTACCTCAGAGGCGCAGAGACCCAAAGTTTTTTTCAGTTTAATTTCTCTGCGCCTTCGCGCCTCTGCGGCTATGTATTCTGGAATTTGGCACAGCACTTGGCTTATGGGAGGTATTGTTAATCGCTAAATCCAATTTTATGAAAAAGAAAATTTTACAAATCGTTTTGTTGGTTGCACTGAGTGTGAGTGCAAAAGCGGATTACTACACTTCCGCCATTAACATCTGCAACCACGACAATGACCTCATCACTGTGATGCTCGATGGCATTCAGTATCCGAATGCAGTGAATGAATTTCATCTTTCAGGAATCACACCCGGTCGTCATCAGGTAAAAGTTTTCACCCGCGAAAATTATGGATACAATTATTCACGCTTCGCGCACCTTGCTTACAGTGGTTTTGTGAATCTGAAACCAAGCGAAGAAATTTTTGCAGTGATTGATGAGTTTAATCAACTGAGAATAAAAAGAGTGGTGAATATTTATGCAAGACCCATTGCAGTAGTTAAACCAGCACCAAGCTGTAACACTTCATACAATACAAATTATTATCAGGACGACCACTGTAACACTCCTGCATACAACTACGGACCTTATGCGATGGATGAATCTTCGTACTGCACTTTGAAACAATGCATAGCAGATAAGTGGTTCGACAGTTCAAAATCGGAAGTGGCTCAAATGGCAATGCGCAATAATTACTTCACCACTCAGCAGGTTGCCGGCATCATGAACCTGTTCGATTTCGAGTCAACAAAATTAGAGTTCGCAAAAATGGCTTACAGTCATGTGGTGGACCAGCAGAATTACTGGATGGTGAATGATGCCTTCAGTTTCAGTTCAAGCATCAGCAGCTTACAAGAATTTATTGGTTACTAAGGTTGGTTATTTAATGGGTGATTGTCGGGCTGTTCTTGAGGGAGGACAGCCCTTCTTTTTTAGTGAAAAGTGAATAGTGAAAAGTGAAAAAATTAAACCTCATAGAATCATAGAAAAACTATGTCTCTATGTGGTTTTATAAATCAAGAGAAAGAACATAGAAACTGAAACAAGTTTCAGAAAAAGTTTGACCAAAATGAACTTGTTCATTTTCTATTTTGAATCTTTGAATTTTAAATTGAACCACATGGCGACATATAACAACTATGTCTCTATGTGGTTTAATCAATAACAACAACACTACATTTGTTTTATGAAATACATTTTCGTTTCGCTGCTGGTGATTTTTTGCGCTTGTAAAACCACTCAAAAAAGTTCATCAACTGAATTGCCTGCTTTTATAAAAGATAAGATTGCAACATTTATACAGAACCCTGTTACTGACCCGCCGCGCAGTATTTTTTCTTATTCCTACAATGGAAAAACAGTTTACTACCTCATTGCTCCTTGCTGTGATATTCCAAGTCAATTATTTGACGAAACAGGAGTTTTAATATGTCAACCAGATGGAGGCATAACTGGAAATGGAGATGGAAAGTGCTCCGATTTTTTTCAGATGGGAACAGATGAAAAATTAATCTGGAAAGATTCGAGAAATACACTGAAATAATACTGGTGGAATCTTTTGCAAAGATTATTGTTCTGGTTAACACACAATTTTGAGTTCTGTTCAGTCAGTTTAAATTTACCCTCTACAAAACAACAAATCATAATAATGCAAGAAATTTATATTATGTCAATTGCCCGCACACCGATTGGTAGTTTAAGTGGCGCACTCAGTTCAATTACTGCACCAAACCTTGGCGCCGCAGCAATAAAAGCCGCGATGGAACGGGCGAAAATTTCTCCCGACCAGGTGCAGGAAGTTTACATGGGCAATGTGCTGGGCGCGAACATCGGTCAGGCACCTGCGCAACAGGCGAGTATTTATGCAGGCATTCCGACTAATGTTCCATGCACAACTGTCAATAAAGTTTGTGCTTCGGGCATGAAGGCGATTATGCTCGGTGCGCAAAGCATTATGATGGGCATTAATGATATTGTGGTTGCAGGCGGAATGGAAAGCATGAGCAATGTGCCGTACTATTTAGATAAAGCGCGTGGTGGTTATCGCCTCGGTCATGGTTCGGTGATTGATGGAATTATCCGCGATGGTTTGTGGGACCCGTATTCTGATTTTCACATGGGAAATGCCGGTGAAATTTGCGCGAAAGAATATAATATCACCCGCGAAGACCAGGACAATTACGCCATCGAATCATACAAGCGCGCGCAAAAAGCATACGCTGAAAAATCTTTTGCCGATGAAATTATTCCGGTGGAAGTGATGAGCGGAAAAGAAAAAATAATGGTGAGTGAAGATGAAGAATATAAAAAAGTGAAGTTCGATAAAATGCCAACTCTTCGTTCTGCATTTATAAAGGACGGAACAATCACCGCTGCAAACGCCAGTAAATTAAATGACGGAGCCGCAGCAGTTATTTTAATGAGCGCGGAGAAAGCAAAAGAATTAGGATTGAAGCCACTGATGAAAATTTCCGGTTTCGCTGATGCGTCTCAGGCACCGACCTGGTTCACCACAACTCCGGCAATCGCAATTCCAAAAGCATTGAAGATGGCAGGAAAAAATATTTCGGATGTTGACTTCGCTGAAATTAACGAAGCATTTTCTGTTGTGTCCATCATCAATAACCGGATGCTGAAACTGGATAATTCTATTGTGAATATTAATGGCGGTGCTGTTTCGCTCGGTCATCCTATTGGTTCTTCAGGTGCGCGCATCACTGTTACACTTGCCAATATTCTGAAAAATAAAAATGCGAAGATTGGTGTAGCCGGAATTTGCAATGGTGGTGGCGGTGCTTCAGCTATTGTGCTGGAGAATATGAACTAATAAGGATTTTTGAATTTTTATTTTTGAATTGAGAATATTTTTTCATTGATTGGTTTTGGGATTGATGAAGAAAACATTAAATCCAAATTCACAATTAATCTTCAATCTTAATTCCGAAATCTAAAATAAGTATTTCAACCGAATACTCAACAGAATTACCGAATACTATTTTCTTCCCACCAGTAAATAGAAATTGCGTTTTTTAGGCGGATGAAATTTTTGTGGCAGCGAAACTTATTCTCCTTTTTTATTGCTGTATTGTGTTTATTTTTTTTTGAAAAAATAGTTGCTCAGGATATCAATTCACAATTTCTGTTTCACCATTATCAGGAAGAGGATGGATTGCTGAATCAGAATATTAATTGCCTACTTCAGGACAGCCGCGGATTTATATGGGTAGGAACCACCGACGGATTATTTCGCTTCGATGGATACAAGTTCACTGCTTATCGCTATAATTCAAGAGATACTAATTCAATTTCTGGCAATCAGATTAATTCAATTGCTGAAGACAGTAAAGGCAGAATCTGGATAGGCACCAACACTGCCGGTATCAATCTTCTTAATGGCTATTCAAATAAATTTATTCACTACCAGTTAAGCGGAAATGCCAATGAACACAGCGGCAGAATTAATTCCATCGTTTGTTCTCCGGATGGAAAAGTTTTTGCTTCGTGCGATTTGTTCGTGGGGTTTTATCAGTTCGATGAAAAGAAAAATTCATTCACTCATTTTTTGTTGAGTGATTTTCATTCCGAGCAAACAAACAAAAATTACGGATCCGGTTATACTTATTCGCTACTGTTAAAGGGAAACGATTCGCTATTTATCGGCACTCGATACGGCCTTTACTGTTTGAATCTGAAAAATAAATCAATTTCAGAATTTATACTTCCCAATTATGATTTCAAAGATGAGGCTAATATGCTTTGCCGGATAATAAAAAATAACCCATTCAATCAGCACCTGATAATTGGCACCTGGGGAAATGGCCTAAAAGAATTAAACACTTCAACCCGTGAAGCGAAAAGTTTTTGGTATCACCCGGTTAAGCCTGAGGGGATGGGATTGTTTAATATCATTCAGGATGTCGGTTTTCTCTCAACTGATAAAATTTTTATAGCGAGCATGGATGAAAATCTGTGCATACTGAATACCGAAAAAAATACTTTCTCATTTTTTACTCACGATGATTCAAATGCGGGCTCAATACCCAATGGAAAATGTCATTGCATCCTGCAGGACAGAGATGGAATTTTCTGGTTCGGATTTGAAAATGGTTTATGCACATACAATCCGCGCACGAGCCGGTTTCACAACCAGTTTTTCACCAATACATTTCCATACATCAATGCCGGAAACATTACTGAATCAGTTTCGGGCGACACCATTTTTGTTCCCACAGCTTTAGGAGATGGAATTCACCTTTATGATAAAGAAGGAAACTTTCTTGCGAACATGCAAACAGAACTGAATGCAAACGGCGACCAGTTTATTTACGGCTCCACATTAGATGATGAAGGCAACAGCTGGTTCATATCAGGAATAGCCTGGTTTAAATTTTTAGCGCACGAAAAAAAATTCGGAGAAACTGCACATGATTTAAGATTACGCGAACTCACCAACCGACGAATGGTGGTGAAGGGTGCAGCGCATCAAATGATATTGCAATTCGGTAACAAGCAGGTAGAAGTAAGAAACACAATTACAAACGAAATTATTTTTCGAAAAAAATTAATCTATCCGTTTGCCGACAGCAATCAGGTAAACATCAATGACATTGAACGGGCTCCTGATGGACACTACTGGGTTGCGTATTTATACGCAGTAATTGAATACGACGAAAACTTTAATCTGCTCAAAGCATATCCCGAAAAAATAAATGACACCACCTACATCGGGCAAGGGCACATTTTCGATCTTGCTGTTGGCAGCAATGGAAAAGTATTTATTGTTTCATCTGATGGTGGATTGTGTTCGATTGATCCGAAAAAAAACAATTTCAAAAATTATGCTGATGGAAATCCACTCGCTCCCGGAAGGTGTAACGGTATTACAATTGACGCGAATGAAGTAGTATGGCTTGCAACAGAAAATGGAATTTACCGATTCAATTCTTCAACAGAAATTTTTACACTTTTTGATAAGCAGGATGGATTACCCAATAACAACATAGCGTATATTCTAACACAACCAAGCGGCAGAATTTACTACTGGTTCGAAAGGGGTTGGGACTGGTTTTATCCGAATGAATTTTCAGTACTGAAAAATTTATCGCCCATTGTTTTTCTTTCAGTGAAAGTGAATGAAAAAGAAATTTCGACTGCAGATTTTGAAAAAGAAATTTTACTCGATTACACAAAAAATAATTTGTCGTTTGATTTTTCACTGCTCAATTATGCCAACCCGAAAAAAAATTCTTATGCTTATCAGTTAGAAGGAGGAGAGGTTGTTTGGCACAATAGCGGAACACAACATCAACTCAATTATTCATCGCTCGCTCCGGGTAATTACACCCTGAAAATAAAAGCTGCAAACAGCGAAGGTGTGTGGAGTGAATATAGTTGCGCAATTAAATTTTCCATTGCTCCACCTTACTGGCAAACCTTGTGGTTCAGAGTTTTGATTATTCTGCTGATAGCGCTTTGTGTGTATCTCATTTTCAAATTGCGTGTCCGAATTGTAAAACGGGAAGAAAAATTAAAATCAAATTATCAGAAGAAAATTTCGGAACTGGAAACAAAGGCACTGCGCGCACAAATGAATCCGCATTTTATTTTCAATTGCCTGAACTCCATTAACAGTTTTATTCTTCGTAACGATACCGATGTTGCTTCGGAATATCTCACCAAATTTTCGCGACTCATTCGACTGGTGCTTGATAATTCGCGCACCTCTATCATTTCATTGAGCAGTGAATTGGAATGCCTTAAACTTTTTATTGAGATGGAAGAAATGCGCTTTGCCGATAAGTTTGAATATTCCATTCATGTAGATGAAAAAATAAATGCCGAGACCATAAAAGTTCCGCCCCTGATTCTGCAACCGTATGTAGAAAATTCCATCTGGCACGGACTGTTACACAAGAACGAAAAAGGAAAACTGAAAATTGAAATCAGCGAGCAAAAAGGTTATATCATTTGTGTGATTGAAGACAATGGAATAGGAAGAGAAGCCGCGCGCGAAGCAAAAAGCAAATCGAGTGGTCACCGCAAATCGCACGGCATGGGAATTACCTCGCAGCGGGTGATAGAATGGAATCTGGATAATGAAGCGGCAGTAAACATTTCTGATTTGTATGATGAAGAAAAGAAAGCAGCCGGAACCCGAGTTGAAATAAAATTGAAAATTGTTTAAGTGAGCAAAACTTTTCCAAAGTTTCAAACTTTGGAAAAGTTGTTTTCACAAATTGAATTTACCAATGAACCAATAAACCAATGAACAACATCAAAGCAATTCTTATTGACGACGAAGTAAACTGCACAGATATTCTTTCCATTCAATTGAAGAAACACTGCTCGAATGTAGAAGTGATTGCCGTTTGCAATTCGGCAAAAGATGGAATCGAAAAAATAAATGAGCTCAACCCCGATGTAATTTTTCTCGACATTGAAATGCCGCATATGAATGGATTTCGTTTGCTCGAACAATTAACCCCCTTCAATTTCGAAGTGGTTTTCACTACTGCCTATGATGAGTTTGCCATTAAAGCATTTAAGGTTTGCGCAACCGACTATCTGCTCAAACCGATAGATAAAACAGAATTGATTGAAGCAGTACGAAAAGTGGCAACGAAAAAAAACGGCAACAACAATTCAAGCACACAGATGACTGAACTATTGAAAATGATTTCATCACAATCGCAGGAGAAAAAAATTGCACTGCCTACAAATGATGGAATGTTATTTCTGAAGCCTTCAGATATCATTCGTTGCGAAAGCGACAGCAACTACACTTATGTGTTCCTTGCCAACGGAGAAAAAATTTGTGTGACAAAAACTTTAAAACAGGTAGAAGAATCACTGCACGGATTTTCTTTTTTCAGAGTACATCAATCGCACCTGGTCAATCTCAATCATGTAATAAAATATAACCGCGACGATTCCGGCATTATTACATCAGATGGAACTACAATCACCATCGCACGCCAGCGCAAGGAAGGATTTTTAGAAATGTTTTCGAAAATATAATTCACTTATCAGCCGACGCGGTTTCAGAAACCGCGTTGGTCTTGCACTCTTCCCGAATTCTCTGTTGTATTTCCAAATACTAAGTATTGCTGCTGCATTCTCAAATCTTTAAAACACTCATTTTAATTTTAACACTTTTGTAAAATCAAAAAAATAAAGCCATGAAAAAATTAATCTTTCTTATTGCAATTGCTTTTGCAATTGACAATGCACTTTTCACCAGTTCCGTTTCGGCACAATGGAGTTTAACCGGAAATGCAGGTACAACTGCAGGAACTAATTTTATCGGCACTACTGATGCAAAAGATTTTGTTTTCAAAACAAACAGCACTGAAAAAGGAAGAGTGAAATCAAACGGCCTGTGGCAATTCGGTGCCACCACTAATCTTGCAAAAATTGATTCGGGTGGAAATCTTTCATTCGCAGGAAATGCGGCTTATAAAGTTGCCGGAAATAAATATGCATTTCAGTATGCAGGCAATCCAAATTATGGGTTGTTCTTCAACGCACAATCATTGTTGTATGAATTCAGAACAAGCACTGCTGCTTCCGTATTTTCTATTGGAGCAAACACAGGAAATGGAATTTTTACAGGCAATTTAAAAGTTGGCGCTTATACTTTTCCCTCAACTGACGGAACAAGCGGACAAGTACTGAAAACAAATGGTGCAGGTGTGCTGACCTGGAGCGCTGATAATTCCGGAACCGGAACTTCGCAATGGACAACCAGCGGCTCAAACATTTATTACAACACCGGTAATGTTGGAATCGGAACAACAACTCCAGCTTCATTGCTTGAAATTTCTTCTGCTCAGCCAGACGCTAAAATCGGAATAACAAACAGCGCAAACTTTGGTCGCCTGTTGTTTGCCCAGTCCGGAACAAATTTTAGTTCGGTTCAACAAATAGGCAGCACCTACGGTACAGCAAACAGACAAAATGCTTTTGAGTTTATGAATCTAACAGCATCGGGTCCCATTTCCTACTGGACCGGTGGCAGCGAGCGCATGCGAATTATCAGCACAGGAAATGTTGGAATCGGAACTGTTACACCAAACGCAAAGTTGAATGTGGTTTCTACCGGGTCAAATGTGATGAACATTGATGGAGGCGCTAACATGTATGTAGGCTTGTATGAAGGCGGAATTTATAAAGGATATTTCGGATCATACTCTGGTGGAGCAGATGATATTGATTTTGGAACAGGAGGGAGTAATCTTTCAGGCAAATTGAATTTTGTTATTCAGTCGAATCCTAAAATGACGATTGATGCTGCCGGTAATGTTGGTATAGGAACTACTTCACCAGTTGCTAAATTGCATGTATCACTTGCCGATATAAATGTTCCAACAGCTGAATTTGTGAATACAGCAATGGGACCAAATATCAGTTGGGTAAATTTTGGCTCAACAGGTGATTGGTATATCCGCTCTTCATCCAATTCAGGAAAAGTAATTCTGCAGGATCAAAGTACTTCTACCGGTCCGGTTTGTATCGGAACCACACAATCAGCAAGCGGATACAAGTTGTGTGTGGACGGAAAAATAATTTGCGAAGAAGT
>BJGQ01000034.1:0-7427 GCA_014190575.1 Bacteroidota bacterium
TGGTTAGATTTTTTTTTGATTGGAAACAAATGAAGTAAAGTTTTTTTTTTAATCCTAATTTTTTAAAATTATTTACCAATATTAATATTGGTATCTTCTGTTGTTCTGACATTCATCATTAAATATTGACCGGGAACCTCAACATTTCCGCCTTGAACAATAAATCCTCCCAGAATACCAATAAGTGGTACAACAAGACAACCCCCGCCTGCAACAACCCATGCTATCGTTGCATAGTTTTCACCTTCTTGAGAATAACTACCAGTTAAATTAATTATTTGACCATCAACAGCGGTAGTATTCATTGCAGTTATATTCATGTATCCAGGTTTGCCCCAAGCTTTTCCTTTTTGACGAACAACATTCATATTTACTAATGTTCCAGCTGCAACTAAAACATTACCCTCCTTATCTTTAAAATCATTAGGGACAATAAAGTAAGCTTGCTGACTACCGTCAGATCGCAATGGATTTTGATTTTGAATAATTATCTGAGTATTTGCTTTTAATAAAACAGCTTGCGCATTGCAAAATAAATTAATTAAAAAAAAAGCAAAAATGATAACAGAATTTTTTTCATATTTTTGTTTTTTGTTTAAAATTATTATGCGACTAATGTAATTCAGATATTTTTTTTTCAAAATAAAATCTGAGAAAAACTTTCTCCCTTTACTTTAAAAGTTCAAACTGCTTGAGTCAATGCTTCCCGATGAATTTTTTTCACCAAACCTTGCAACACATTTCCGGGGCCGCATTCAAAAAATTCGGTGGCTCCGCCAGCTATCATGTTTTGAATTATTTGTGTCCAACGAACAGGTGAAGTAAGTTGTGCAATGAGATTTATTTTTATTTCGGTTGGGTCTGAAACCGCTTTTGCATTTACATTCTGATACACGGGGCAAATGGGATTTGAAAAATTAGTGGCATTGATTGCTTCTTCCAATTCCTTTTTTGCAGGCTCCATTAACGGTGAGTGAAATGCACCGCCTACCTGTAACAGTAATGCGCGTTTGGCTCCGGCTGCCTTTAATTTTTCACAGGCAACTGTTACACCTTCTATTGAACCGCTGATTACTAACTGCCCCGGGCAATTGTAATTAGCTGCGACCACAACATGCTCAGTAATGGAGGCGCAAATTTCTTCCACCTTCGCATCTTCTAATCCAAGTACGGCCGCCATTGTTGATGGATTTAATTCACATGCCTTTTGCATTGCCAATGCTCGTTTAGAAACCAATTGCAAACCATCTTCAAATGTTAAAGATTTATTTGCAACAAGCGCTGAGAATTCGCCGAGCGAATGACCAGCCACCATATCAGGTTTAAAACTTTCGCCAAGAGTAAATGCTTTTATTACAGAGTGTAAAAAAATGGCGGGCTGAGTAACTTTTGTCTGCTTTAAATCTTCATCGGTTCCACTGAACATTAAATCAGTGATGCGGAAACCGAGTATGTCATTTGCTTTTTCGAATTGTTCTTTTGCCAATGAATTGTTGTCGTACAGGTCTTTTCCCATTCCGACAAATTGCGCTCCCTGACCAGGAAATAAGTATGCTTTCATTTTTTTGTAATTAAAAATTAAAGATGAAAAAGTAAAAAATCTTCTGCCAAATTTTAATTTCCTCCTTTATCATTTTTCTAAAATAGTTTTGGAAAGTGTCCACCTGTTCGCTCCATGTAATTGCGATAATCATCGCCATACTTTTCAATCAGGATTTTTTCTTCGTTGGAAGTTCGGATGATTAATAAAACAAAAAGTGCTATTGCAATTGTTCCGATTAGCCAGTTTGCAGCAATGAATGCAAGGCCGCAATTGTAAAAAAATGTAGTGGTGTAAATTGGGTGACGCAGGTATTTATAAATGCCGGTTGTAACCAACTCATTCGACTTTCGGGTTTCAACTGTTTCGGTAATGTTTTTTCCCAATGATTGAAAAGTCCAGATGATAAACGGAAATGAAATGATGCAAAGAATAATTCCTGCTGTGAAAAACCAATTGTACTCGCGCAAGTTTGCGAATGCCAAAGCTGATGGATAGAAAATAAAAATCAAACTTCCGATTGTTAATGAAAAACCAACTAAGCGAAGTGGAATTGCAACTGATATGCCTTCCTTTTTCATTACATCAAATGCATCGCCTCCCTTCTTGGTGGCTTTGATTCTGTAAACCGATGAAATAATTATAAAAATAATAAAGAATGCGGCATATGTATATCGGAGCGTGAGTTCATCCATAAATAATGTATTTAATTTTTAGAAATCAAGTGTACTGAATTTCTTTTTACTAATTAATATTTATTGTGAATGTGTGTTTCTAATTGTTTATTGTTTTTTGAAACAAAATGAAAAACATCCACAATTGTTTTTATTACAATAAAAATTGCCAGCGCTAAGTAGGAACCAACAGCATGACCCGCAATTTGGTTTTCAGGTGACCATGTAATGACGAAAGCACTTAACACAATTGATACATGAATAACAATAATCCGTGCATCGAAAAATAAAGTATAACCATCCGCTCGCATTTTTTTATTCTCATTAGTTAACAAGTAGTTGAATAAATATTCGAATCCATGACTGAGTATAAAACCTGCAACCGCTATGTTAAATGTTTCATCACGAAACACAACCGCAAGTACTGATTTGAACATGGCATCTTTATCTTCTCCCATAAATCCGATGAACACAACTAAAAACAAAAGATAAAAACACAGCAGAAGAGACCGGGCAATAAAAAATTTTATTGCGGTCATTGATTTTTTAAACAACGACGGCGAAACTTCATTTTCGGTATAACCAGAAGCAGAAATTATTTTCAGTGAAGTATAAAATGAGAGAATAACTGTCTCTAACCAGTACAGATAAAAAAACATAAATACTGTCCACCCTCCTGTTGCATAAAAATAGAGTGGCAAAAAATTAGTTACAATAAGAATAGGAATATAAATACGGTTTCGTGGTTGAATGCTTCTCAATGTTTAATTTTTTTAGGTCAAAGATTAATTCCTTTCAATTTCTTTATTAAATCTGTTTTACAATAAGCACTTGTTTGATCGACTGCAAAATCTTTTGCTTTTAAATTTTTTATTATAACTTTTTGCCAGCCTGTATTTGGAAATATTTTTATATAAGTTTCTTTTCGCGCTGCATATTCTCCCGTTACATACGATACTACTTTAATTGGTAAACGGAATTCCTGTACATCCGATTTCCATTTGTAATACAGCTCTAAATTTTTTCCTTTCTGTTTTAAACTGTAAGTAAAAACAGGAGCACTTGCAAAATGCAGGTACTGATTGAAGAACCAGGTGTAATCAATTCCGCATTGATCATTTATGTATTGAACCAACTGATCAGAGTTAATGCACTCCAAAGCAAAATGCTTTTGAATTCCATTTAGGATGGAGAAAAACAATTCATCATTTGCGAGCATGTTTCTGAATGTGTGAATCATCCATGCGCCTTTGTAATATTGATCATTATCACTGTGATCGTAATTCACTCCGTATGGTCCAACAATTGGTTGCTTGTCCTGAATATTCCATTTCTGATTAATCAGATAAGCAACTGAAGTATCATATCCTCTTGTGCATTCTTCATACAATGCTTCAGCATAAGTGGCGAACGATTCATGAATCCACATGTCGGCTAAATCCTGGCAACTTACATTATTGCCCCACCATTCATGCGCCGTTTCATGAATGATAATAAAATCAAAACCCCATTTGTTATTCTGATATTGATTGCCATAAGCAACAGCAGTTTGGTGTTCCATTCCCCAGTAAAAACTCTCCACTAATTTATATCCATCACGGGTAAACGGATATTCACCAAACATTTTTTCATAACAAGCCATCATGGTTTTTACTTGCTGAAAATGCTGCTTTGCTTTCCATTCATTTTCACGCAATACATAATAATCGAGCGAGAGTTTTGAATTATTACTTCGAATAAAAGTATCTGTGACCAATACATAATCAGCTAAATTGAAAGTGACATTGTAATTATTTATCGGATAGCTGACTTTCCAAATCCAGTTCGTAGTGTGGTCAGAAATATCAAAATGATTAATCAATCTTCCATTGCTGACACAGGTTAAACCTGTAGGAGAGTTGAAGGTTATTTTCATGCTATCCGGTTCGTCACCTAAATATTCCTTTGTAGGCCACCACAAACTTGCGCCGGTTCCTTCACACGCCACTCCAACCAAATCTTTTCCGTTCGCATCTTTCTTCCAAACAAAGCCACCATCCCAGGGAGGATTTTTTGCATTGATTGGAATTCCTTTGTAAGCGATGTATAATTTTCCTGTATCTCCTGCTTCTTGTTTATTGGGGAAAGTGATAAACACTGCATCAGCTATTCGCTTGTATTTTAATTCTTCCCCACGAAATAAAATTTTAGTGATGCTTAAGTTGTTGAATAAATCAATCTGAAGTTCAGTGAATTTTTCTTTTGTGTGAAAATAAATGTTGTTATAACCATCAATACTTTTCTTCAAAACATTTACGCGTACAAACAAATCATAGTAATAAACATCGAAACAAGTGCGCTGTGCACGAAGACCACCTCGCAACGAATCGGCCAATGAGAATTTTAAATTTTGAGAAAAAGAAATTGTTGAAACGGAAATGAATAAAAGAGAGAACGCAATGCTTCTGCAAATGATTTTCATGGATTCAAATGTAACAATGAGATTTGCGCATAAAAATATTCTTAGGTTTTAATCGTCAGCCTGTTATTCTTACAAACCCCTTATGCATCAATCGCGTCTCGTTCCGGTTCTCATTTTCATTGGTATTCTTTTGTTAGTTGACATTTATAGCTTTCAGGCAGTGCGTTTGCTCTCCTCTTCTTTTTCAGTTTACTGGAAACGGTTTTCTTATTTTTTATTCTGGGGATTGAGTGCGTCATCTATTTTAATTATTGGTATTGGCACCATGAGTAAGTGGCAGGAATGGCCAAGCGGATTGAAAACATATTTATTCGCGACAATGTTTATTTTATTTTTCACCAAACTTATTATCAGCATTTTTTTATTGACCGATGATTCGTTAAGAGGAGTAAGATGGGTGGGTCAAATTATAAGCCCTCCAAAAACCAACGAAGGAATTTCAAGATTAAAATTCATTTCGCAAGCAGGTTTATTAGTATCCGGCTTCTTCCTTTTCAATTTTGTTTATGGAATGGTTAAGACCGGATTTAATTATCGGGTGTATCGCATCAAATTAAAACTCACGAACCTGCCTGATGCATTTGTCGGAAAAAAAATTGTTCAGATTTCAGATTTGCATACCGGTTCATTTGTATCAACTTCTCCAATAGAACGCGCCATCAAAATGGTGAACGACGAGAAAGCCGATATCGTTTTCTTCACCGGAGATTTAGTGAACGACAGATATGATGAAGCACTTCCGTTTAAAGATTGTTTGAGTTCTATTCATGCGCCGCTTGGTATTTATTCTATTCTTGGCAATCATGATTACGGCGATTATTACCAATGGGATTCGGATGAATTGAAAAAACAAAACTTAGAAAAATTAAAAGCATTACACAAAGAATTTGGCTGGAAACTATTATTGAACGAGCACATTCGCATTGGTGAACAAGGAAATGACATTGCATTAATAGGAATTGAAAACTGGGGTGCGCTCCACGGATTTGCAAAGTATGGCGACCTGGAAAAAGCTTATGCAGGTTCTGAAGATGCGCAAGTGAAAATATTATTATCCCACGATCCTTCGCACTGGGATGCGCAAGTGAATACTAATTATAAAGACATTGCCGCAACTTTTGCAGGTCACACACATGGCTTTCAGTTTGGATTTGAAATTCCGGGAATAAAATGGAGCCCTGCACAATGGCTATACAAGCAATGGGCGGGCATGTACGAAAACGGGAATCAGAAATTATATGTGAACCGCGGATTAGGTTTTCTTTTTTACCCCGGCAGAGTAGGTATTGCTCCTGAGATTACTGTATTTGAATTGGAGAAAGCCTGAGTTGATTTCTGCTTATCTACAGATTTAAGCTTTTTTACTTCTGATTTATTGAATTTCTTCATTCTGATTTTCTATGGAATATTTCTTTTATATCAATTCAGTTCTATTCTATATCCTAATTAATAATTTTAATGAAAGCGTAATACTCTTACCACATTTGCATCATAAAATCCATTGTAATAAAATGCAAATTGCACCACATAAAAAATTCATTCAATGAAAAAACATTTTCTGCTTTTTGCCCTACTCTCAGGTTTCTGTTTCAATGGATTTGCTACTATGCAAACAGTAACAGTAAATAGTAATTTCTTCGCCCCTCCTACTTTTAATATCTTACTGGGCGATACAGTAAAATGGGTTTGGGTTTCAGGGCAACACACCACCACCTCAACAACTATTCCTGCCGGAGCTAATAGTTGGAATCAGAATATGAACTCAGGTTCAACAACTTTTATTTATGTACCGAATATAGTTGGCACTTATAATTATCACTGTAATTTTCATTCAGCCATGATTGCTTCATTTGTTGTTGGTTGTCCGCCTCCAGTGGTTTCAATTACTAATCCTGTTCCAATTGTGGTTTGTTCAGGAGCAACCGCTTTACTGATTTCATCGACAACCGGTGGGGCACCATTTACTTATCAGTGGCAAGCAAGTACCTCCGGTGGCTCTTCTTGGTCAAATTTAAACGGCGCTACAAATTCAAATTACAATGCTGCCGGTTCAAGTGGAACATCAGTTCAATATAGAGTGATTGTTACAAATAGTTGTCAAAACACTGGAGTTTCACAAGCTGCTTCGGTTTCTGTTCAAACAATTGCTATTGGTGTTACTCCATTTCAAAGCACTGTTTGTTCAGGTGGTTGTGTAACTCTTGTTGCAGCTTCAACTAATGGTGGAACCTTATCCGGTTTTTATTCCTGGTCGCCTTCAACAGGATTAAATGTTTCAACGGGTGCAACAGTTGTTGCCTGCCCTACTGCATCAACAACTTATACAGTAACCTTTGTTTCAACTATTGGATGTTCAGGAACTGCTAATGCATTTGTCGGTGTAACACCGTTGCCTACGGTTGTTGGAATTGCAAATGCATACACTGTATGCGCTGGAACTTCCGTTCAGTTAAACGCTACATCTATTGGTGGGGTAACTTATTCATGGTCACCTGCAACAGGATTAAGCAATCCGAATATTGCAAATCCAATTGCTGTTCTCACAGGTAATACAACTTATACAGTTACTGTTTCAACCACAAACGGATGCACCGGTTCTGATACTGTTGCCATTCATGTTGGAGCAGGATTTCAATTATCACAAACACATATAAATTCTACTTGTGGAATTTCAAATGGTAGTATTGACTTAACAGTGATTGGTAGTGGTGTATTTACTTATCATTGGAGTAATAATGCAACTACACAAGAC
>BJGQ01000034.1:8102-36077 GCA_014190575.1 Bacteroidota bacterium
GGTCTTGCGGCAGGAACTTACACCGTTACAGTAACTTCAACTGTTGGTTGTTCAGGTACACTGAGTGTTACAATCACTAATACAAATGCACCTGTACTTACACAAACACATACCAACGCTACATGCGGAAATGCAAATGGCGGAATTAATTTAACAGTATCACCTGCAGGAAATTATAATTATTTCTGGAGCAATGGAGCAACTACCGAAGACCTGACAGGACTTTTAGCTGGAACATATACAGTAACAGTTTATTCTCCGGGAGTTGGTTGTGTATCAACTTTAAGTGTGACCATAACAAACGCAAGCGGAACATTAACTCAAACACATGTGAATGCATCGTGCGGCAATGCAAACGGTAGTATTAATTTAACTGTCTCACCCAATGGAAATTACAATTATTTGTGGAGCAATGGAGCAACTACTCAGGATATAAATAATCTGTTGGCCGGCACTTATACAGTTACTGTAAGTAACAGTACAGGATGCTCTAATTCACTTGCAGTAATTGTTACAGGAACAACTGCTCCGGTAATAATTGCCACTGCCGGTAACGCAAGTTGCGGAGCAAGCAATGGATATATTGTTACAACAGTTTCAGGAGGCGTTGCACCTTATTCGTATAGCTGGAATACAGGAGCTACAACTTCTATTCTTCAATCAATTCCTGCGGGAGTTTACTCAGTTACTGTTTATGATGTGAACCAATGTTCAGGAACATTTACAATTACAGTTGGAAACTCTACAACCGCTCCACAGGTTTCTATTCAAAGCGGAACTGCTACATTCTGCTCAGGTGGAAATGCAGTTTTGGTTGTTTCGCCATTAGGCACTTCGTATCAATGGACAAAAAATAATGTAAACATTCCTGGTGCTACAAACAGTACATACACTGCAACTGTATCGGGTACTTTCAGATGCGCAGTTACTTACATCGGATGTGGAACGGTAACAAGTAATGGTGTTGCAATTAATGTATTCGCTAATCCTACCGCAGGCATAACTGCTAACGGTCCTACAACTTTTTGTGCCGGGCAAAGTGTGGTACTAAATGTTAACATTCAAACCGGAGTTACTTATCAATGGAGAAAAAACAGTGTGAATATTTCAGGGGCAACCAGCAGTTCATACACTGCATCTGTTGCAGGTAATTATCGTTGCATCGTTACAAAAACTGCAACAGGTTGTTACAAACTTTCAAACAACATTGCTGTTGTAGTTAATTGCAAGTTGGAAGAATTGAATGCATCAAACATTTTCAATTATTATCCAAATCCGTTCAACACTACTTTAACAGTTCAATTGAATGCAGTTTCAACTATTGCAGTTTACAATGTACTTGGACAAAAACTGATTGAAGTAAACGACACGAAAGGAGCAGTTACTATTGGCGAAGAATTAAATGCCGGAATGTATATTCTTGAAGTTCGCGTGAACAACGAAGTAGTTTCATCACAACGGATTGTAAAAGTTGAATAAGAAATTTATATCCTGAAATAAAAAGAGCTCTGATAAATCTATCAGAGCTCTTTTTATTTTTGAGAAAGTCAGTTTTCTAAATTGAAATTTATTTTTTCATCTCTTCCAATTCCAGTCTGATTTTTTCTTTCAGTAAATCAGAAATAGTGGTCAATGGCAAGCGAACATGCGGCTCGCATAAATTTAGTTGTGATAAAATTTCTTTTACTCCACACGGATTTCCTTCAACAAACATTAACTCAGTAATATCCAATAAATGATAATGATCTTTTTCTGCAATTGAAAACTTTCCGGCTAAAGCTGCACGAACCATTCTTGAAGTTTCTTTTGGAAATGCATTTGCAGCCACACTAATTACTCCATCGATACCAAACGAAATGCATGGAAGTGTTAACGGGTCGTCACCAGAAATAACTAAAAAATCTTTCGGGCGGTGTTGAACAATGTGCATCATCTGAACAAGATTTCCTGAAGCTTCTTTTATTCCAATAATTTTCTCAGATGCATTTGCCAATCGCAATGTTGTTTCGGCAGTGAGGTTACTCATGGTGCGCGATGGAACATTGTAAAGTATAATCGGTAACGGACTGCTGGCCGCAAGCGTAATAAAGTGCTGGTAAATTCCTTCCTGCGATGGCTTGTTATAGTATGGACTTACTGATAGAATTGCATCGTAACCCTCCAGATTAAAGTTGCTCATCTGACTCACAACTTCATTCGTGTTGTTCCCTCCGACTCCAGCAACTAATGCAATTTTCTTTTTGGCTCTGTTAAGTACAAAAGAAAAAACTTCCTGCTTTTCATCTTTACTGAGTGTTACTGATTCGCCTGTTGTTCCAAGCACCACAATGTATTCGCACTTGCCCTTGATAATGTGGTCAACAATATTTCCAAGAGCGTTATAGTTAATTCGTTGGTCGGCGAAAAAAGGTGTAACGATGGCCACACCGGTGCCTCTGAATTTTGATTCCATAGATTAAAGAATATGTAAGTAATGCTTTACCTGGTCAATGTATTTCTGTAAAGTTTTATTTCCTTTCAGGTCAATCATCAAATCATAACAATACAATTTGTTCGGGTCATATAACCCAACTCTGTACGATGCTTGAGAGAGCGCGGCAATGTATTCAAGCGGCAAGTTTTCTTTGATGCTTACATTAATCAGAATATCAAATTTGCGGTCAATGAATTCATCTACTAGCAATCCTTGGGGTTCTAAATACCAATTCAGATTTTTTTTATTGAAGTACGGAAAGTTAAAATTGATAGCCGGTTTCGGAATGTTGTAGTATCCGAACATATAAATTTTCTTCTTCAACCCTTTCAACGAATCAGCAAACTGATTGATGATGGCTGTTTGATCAACATCGGTTGCATCGAAAATAATTCCTATCTCCTTTGCATCGCTAATATTCAGCAACTGGCGATTAGCTTTATGAAACTTCAACTCCTTTTTCAGGAAGTAAAAGTGAAACCATTTTTTTATCTGATTAATCATCGTGAAGCCAAAATAACATTAATCGTTGAATACTCCCATTGACGAAAACTTTTCTATCCGCATTTCAATTCGTTCTTCCGGATTTAAATTCTCCAATTCAACAAGGTGTTTTTTTATTTCCTTTTTTAAAGTGATAGCCATCTCCTCGGGATTATTATGCGCACCACCAATAGGTTCAGGAATAATTCCATCAATTAATTTAAATTTCTTCATGTGCTCAGGTGTGAGTTTTAATTCTTCAGCAGCCTGTTCTTTAAAATCCCAACTGTGCCAGAGAATGGATGAACACGACTCCGGAGAAATAACTGAGTACCAGGTATTTTCCAGCATCAATACCTTATCTCCAATCCCGATTCCAAGTGCGCCGCCCGATGCTCCTTCGCCGATGATGATGCAGATGACCGGAACTTTTAAAGTGGTCATCTCCATCAAGTTTTTTGCAATGGCTTCACCTTGTCCGCGCTCTTCGGCTTCCAAACCTGGATATGCTCCGGGAGTATCAATCAACGACACAATCGGAATATTAAATTTCTCTGCCATTTTCATCAAGCGCAATGCCTTTCGATAACCTTCAGGATTAGCCATTCCGAAATTTCGATACTGCCGCTGCTTAGTGTTCTCGCCCTTTTGCTGTCCAATGAACATGACTGGTTTGCTATCAATTTCTCCGAGTCCGCCAATCATGGCTTTATCATCCCCGAAAGTTCTGTCGCCATGCAACTCTAAAAAACGATTGCAGAGTTTGCTGATATAAAAAAGTGTGTATGGTCTTTCAGGATGCCGACTGAGCTGCACGCGTTGCCAGCCGGATAATGAATTGTAAATATTTTTCTTGGCGTCAATAATTTTTAGCTCTAATTCAGAGAGGGCCGAATCAACATCCACTTTTCCGCTCTCTCCTATTTTACGCAATTTCACCAACTGCTCGTTGAGTTCTTCAATCGGTTTTTCAAAATCTAAATAAATCATTTCAGTGTGTTTTGGTGGATGAACAAATTGCATAAGAAATCTGCAAGTCGTCAATCATCATTCAACAAAAATATTCTTTTATGGTTAGGATGGAAATGTGAATTTAAAAACTTGTGTCGCTCAATTATTTCAATGAAATGTATTTGAAAAAATAATTTCTCACACAGATGCAGAGAAATCGGAAGGTTGTTAAATGCCCAACACCACCTTCAATTTAGAATACCCTGTTTTGCTAAGCGGAATTTTTGTTCCTGATTTTAATAAGGCACAATATGATTCTTTCTCCATCAGTTCTATTCGTGTAATTTGCGAAAGCTGTATTATATAAGAGCGATGGGCGCGAACAAAAAGTATGTATATGAGTTAAGTCAATTGTGATAATGACATTTATCAGATATAAAAACAATATTGTCTTTTAATAATCTAAAATGGCCATTGATTTTTTTTAAAACTCCATCCCTTTAGAAGGAATATTTAATCTTAATGAAGCATACCAATAAAAAACACCTTGGTCGTAACGATGAATATTGGAATAAGCTACACGATAGGTTAAACCTGCATCAACATAAAAATTATGCCTGATCATAAAAGTGAAAGTAAGTTCGCCAATGGTTAGATGGGTGCTCACTCCCTGTCCTATTTTATTTCCGTAAACTGAGTTAACTGTATTTTCAGTTGTAACAGTTTGTATATTACTGCCAAAATTTGTGTCGGTAATATTCGGCGAGCTTCCTTTCAAGCTATCTTGTCCCATCATAATATCAAACCATTTAGCAGTAATCCAGAAATTGCCTGCGGGCTGGTATCGCGCAATCACAATCAGTTCGCTGAAGTTTGCTCCGAGCGGATGTGCGAGTGGCTGGTTGTAATGAGTATAGTTTGAAACACTGTCGTAATGAGTGTAAGTGTATGGCCGAACCCAATTGCCTTCAAACTGCAAATCAAGATTCTCAACAGTGAATGCGTCAACATATTTTAAACCTATTTGCGAACCTAGTTTATTTGCCCAATAGCCTGTGCCGGCTCGCAGAGCAGTGATATTCAAATCGTCAATCATTAACTGCCCATACAATGAGAAAGCGCGAAGGAAATTAATTTTTGTGTCGGCACCGATAAAGGCATTGTCAGGACTACCCAATCCTTGTTCCACTCCTCGATAAAAAATAAGGGGAACGAGGTATTGAAATTCAAAGGCATCTTTTCTATGAAATATCACCCCTTCAAACAATCCTGCATTTAAAAACTTTGTACAATTTAAACTGAGATGATGAAAGGCAGCATATTTTTTCGGAAGTAATCTATCACCTCCCCTTAAAAAATCTGAAGTTAAATCGGCAAACACATTTGTATATTCAAGTTTCCAGATGTGAGTTTTCAAACGGAGAAACAAATAATCTTCTGAAAAATCAGAAAGTTGTAAGCTTCGGTAACCATTACCAAAAAAATTCTTGTCGCGACCGAATGTGATGTTAATGTGTTTGGCGGCAGTGAAATCAATATATCCGCGTGTAGTTAAAAAGTCAACACCTGTTCCCTTAAAATTTTTGTAATAGCCTTCACCCGGAACTGCCCCTGCCATGTTTGTGTAATTCTGAACATACTTGGTGTAGCGCGCCTGATTTTCTCCTATGTAAATGTAGAAGGCAACCTTTTGAGAAATCCATCCGCGAGCTTCAACTCCTCGGGTGTTTATGAATCTGCTTCCATCGTTTTTAAAAGTATCAGCTCCAACACCAAATTGAATAACGGGATTGATGCGCATCATAAAATCTTCAGACTTAACGCTGTAAAAATCAGATTTTGTCCGATAGAAATAATATATTGGATGATCACTGTTTATCGTATCGCTTTCAATGTATTCTGTGTTGTCGTTATCAAGGTACTCCAGAATTTTTCCATCGATATGTGTGAGATGAACAGCAGGGTAAATGGTATCGAGTTGGTCAATTGATTTCATTATATCATCTCTGCGGTATGGTTTTACAGAAGAATGAATTTCAGTTAGAAAAATTCCGGATTTAATTTCTAATCTGTCGAGGATGTGATATGTATCGGTTCCAAGCGGCACAAATGCCGATTGCGCTTTTAATTTAGTTGCTAAAATAATTTGAACGAATAAAACTAAGAACAGCGCAAAACGGAGGTGTGATTTCATGAAGACAAATGTAAAGGGTGAATTGATAAATTGACAACTGGAAAAAATTTCTATTTGTAAAAACAAGCATTGAGTTAAACTATAATTTATTTTTTACAATTCTATTTTGCATTGAGACCCTGCTGGAATTTATTTAAATAAAAATGCCGGGTTGCTTAAGACTACATTTATACAATATACAAACTATTGGAAGCAATATTTGAAACACTTATTAGCAGTTACATTGATAATAAAATTGGAATTTGCAACCAATTTATAAGTGAGAAATTAGGGACTCATCTAAAAACCAACTTATTGGCATTGCATGAAAAAAAATTATTTGTTAAAGCAGGGGTTGGCAATGTAGAGAAATTAGTATTTGATAAATTTATAAGAAGTGATTCAATCTACTGGCTAGACAGATCGCACAATGATATTTATGAAAATGAGTATCTGGATTTGATGGATGATTTTATAAGCTATCTGAATCTGACTTGTTACATGGGAATAACGGGTTGTGAATTTCATTATACTTTGTATGAAGCAGGTAGTTTATATAAAAAACACATTGATCAGTTTAAGGAAAATGAAAGCCGTAAATTTTCGATGATCAGTTATTTGAATAGTGATTGGAAAGCGGAAGATGGTGGTGAGTTAATTATTTATAATTTAAATATGGAACAAGAAGTAACGCCAACTACTGGGAAAACTGTTTTCTTTAAAAGTAATGAGATGCAACATGAAGTATTATTGACCAATGAAAGAAGAGTTAGTATAACAGGGTGGCTTACTTCGTAAAAAAAATTCCTACAAAAATTTCACTATAATTTGACTATTTTTTTAGCGAATATAAAACCGGGATAATAAAAAAAGCCGTTCCGATTTATCGGAACGGCTTTAAAATTTTATTCAAGAATTTATGCTTTTACTTTTTCAACAATTGCTTTAAATGCAGCTGGTTCATTCATTGCTAAATCAGCCAACACTTTACGATTCAATTCAATGTTATGTTTTTTCAAAGCCGAGATGAAACGACCATAAGTTAAACCATGTTCATGAACTCCTGCATTGATACGAACAATCCAGAGTGAGCGGTAATCTCTCTTTTTTTGCTTGCGGCCTACATACGCATAGGCAAGTGCTTTATCAACTGCGTTTTTTGCGGTTGAGATGTTTGTACTTCTTGTTCCCCAATATCCTTTGGCTCTTTCTAAGACTTTTTTACGGCGGGCACGGGAGGCGACGGCATTTACTGAACGAGGCATGTTATTTTATTTTATTGTTGTTGTTAAAAATTTAACAAACAACTTTTCTGATTGTTTAAAGAGTTACTAGTAATTTTTGAACATGAGCGAAATTGGCGCTATGCACAATTGTATCTTTCCCCAATTCTTTTTTACGGGTATGAGATTTCTTAGTTAGGATGTGGCTTTTGAAAGCTTTTTTCCTTTTTACTTTTCCGGAGCCAGTAACCTGAAATCGTTTCTTGGCGCTGGAATTAGTCTTCATTTTAGGCATAGGTCAAAAAAAATTGAGCGGGCAAAGATATGTTTTCAATCTACATTACAAAACGCCAAATAATAATAGTTTGAAAGCTATGGTTAAGGGTTGGAAATTGTTGGTTGTTGCCGTTAAGAATTTGACTTCCTGTATTTTTTTCGATTAAACCTTTATCAGATTATAATTCCGAAATCCACCTAGTTCTCGTCCTCCAACAATGTTTTGTTCTAACCAGGTAACGATTCTGTATTTCAATTTTTCATGCTTGAATAATTCTCTGTCCGGAAATTTGTCACCGGTGTAATCAAGTAACGCTTTCCAATTGAATTTTTTTATCCATTCCTTCATTACTTCCGGATGCGTTTCAGAAAAGGTTTTTATTCTTTTCATTGGGCCATATTCAAAATTGCTTTTTTGAGCAATATATAATTCCTCAACTTTCTTTTCGCCTTTGTGAATGGTGTCTAATGATTTTTTTTTCTGCTGCATGAGTTGCGGTGGACGAACCCAACCATAGTGATAAACTTGGGCATCAACTTTTGCCACCTTCAATTTATAAGTTCCATTGTGTTGGCGATAATCTTTGTAATCAAACCCGGGAATTCTTCGAAATGATTGTGCTGATTCCCATGAATGAATTTCTTTATTGTTGCGAATGATTCTGATTTCATTCGGATACCATCCATGTGATAAAAGATAATGATTGTAATCACCCCAAAAATGTTTGTAGCCAAAAAGCAATCCTTCAATTCGAGAATCGTTCAGCAATTGATTGCAACGATTAACAATAGCGTTGTGATATTTTTCATGAATAACTTCATCGGCCTGCAAATAAAAAAGCCAATCGCCGTTACAAGCTTCTTTGGCAATATCAGTTTGATGGGCATTCTCTGTTCCTCTCGAAAATTTTTCCAAATCCCACTTGGTACGAATGATTTTTATTTTATCGGAGTTTATGGATTGAATTCTTTCCAGCGAATAGTCGTCGGCATCATTATCACCAATGGCAACAACAAACTCATCAACTATTGGAAGAATTGATTCAATACTCTCTTTAATGGGATAATATAATTTGTCCGCATTTTTTGCCATCGTGAATCCGCTTATTTTCATTTGAATATTATTGCATGCAAATATGTTGAAACAAAATTGTTGATGCTTTGAAAATATTTGTGAGAGTGAGTAAACAGATAATTTACATTTGCTCGCTTTCAAATAATGTTTGAACTAAAACGGTAATGAAATCAGGAAAAACAATCAGTCCTAAAATTATTTGTGTTGGCTATCAGAAAACAGGTACCACAACTATTCGTCAGGCATTAACAATTTTAGGATATAAAATTGCCGGGAACAATCACAATTTATTACTTCCGATACTGCATAAAAGATTTGATATTATTTTGGATTTTATTGATAAAGTAGATGCAGTTGCTGACAATCCGTGGCCAAAAATTTATAAGGAATTGGATATAGAAATTCCGGGCTGCAAATTTATTTTGACTTTACGAGACGAAGAAAGCTGGTACAAAAGTGTATCAAGTCACATTGGAGAATTGCGCAATCCGATGCATGAATGGTTGTATGGAAAAGGAAAAGGTGTTCCGAAATACAATAAAGAAAGTGTGATTGAGACTTATCGAAATCACCTTGCTGAAGTTCATGAGTATTTTAAAAACCGACCTGAAGATCTATTGATTATGGATTTAAAGAAAGGTGATGGTTGGGAAAAGTTATGCGCCTTTCTAAATAAAGAAATACCCGAAATTCCATTCCCGCACGCCAATAAAGCGGAAGCAAGAGTGAAGCGAACTTTATATTTTAAAGCAAAACAGAAATTAAAATTCTTCCTTCAAATCAATTATATAAATATGCGTGAATTGATTAAGTAAAACAGCTAATGTTTTATTTATAAATTGCAATTAGATCTTTTCCATTGGATGATTTATAACCGCGATACATTCCATCTGAATTAAAAGGGAGTTCAATATTTCCGTTTTTATCAATGGCAATCAATCCGCCTTCGCCCCCGAGTTTTACTAATTTGTTATATACAACTTCTTTGCACGCTTGTTTTAATGTCATGCCTTTGTATTCCATCAAACAAGAAATATCATAGGCCACAACTGCACGAATAAAAAATTCACCGTGACCGGTGCACGATATTGCGCAGGTATTATTATTTGCATAAGTGCCCGAACCAATAATCGGACTGTCGCCAATTCTTCCGAATCTTTTATTGGTCATTCCACCAGTTGAAGTTGAAGCTGCAAGGTTACCGTTTACATCCAACGCAACTGCTCCTACTGTTCCGAACTTTTTTTCCTTCACATTAATGTTGTGGTCAAGGTGTGCTCCTTCTTCATTTATAACCTCTTGCAATTGTTTGTATCGTTCATCGGTAAAAAAATAATTATCCTTCTCCAATTTTATTTTTCTCTTTCGCGCAAACTGCTCCGCTCCTTTTCCTGAAAGCAAAACATGTTCTGAATGATCCATTACTTCGCGTGCGAGTACTACCGGATTGCGAACATGATTAACACAGGTAACAGCACCTGCATGTAGCGAAGATCCATCCATTATTGCCGCGTCCATTTCGTGTTTCCCTTCGTGGTTAAATACTGCACCCTTTCCTGCATTAAACAACGGAAAGTTTTCTAATTCATAAACTGCGGCTTCAACTGCATCAACAGCGGTTCCATCTTCTTCTAAAATATCATAGCCAACTTCCAATGCTATTGCGAGTGCTTTCTTATACAACTTTTCCTTTTCACCCGTCATTAACTTTTTTAAAATTGTTCCTGCTCCTCCATGGACTGCTATGGCAAATTTTTTCTTACTCATATTTACTTTAAATTTTTTCTCATTCTAACTGCATCCAATCCTTGCTTCGCCTGTTTATGATTTGGATTTAATTTCAATGCATTTGCGAAACTTATTTCTGCACTATCTATATTATTAATTGTAAAATACGCCCCGCCGAGATTGTACCAGTACTCCGTATTTGTTTCATCAATAGAAATTGCTTTCCGGATAAAATAAATTGATTGATTGAAATTTTTCTTGGCGCCTTCTCCTAATCCCAAATTGAAATATTTATCAGAAATGGATTTCAAATTATTGTTTACATAACTTGAATTCGGCTGAAGCGATTGCGCTTGTTTCCAAACGAAAACAGCACGATCCAAACTATCTAACCGCGAATAAGCAAATCCCCACAACATCAGATTGGTATAAAACTTCGGATATATTTTTTCAGAGATTGTACAATACTTAATTGCCTTTTCCAGATAAGTTTTAATTCTTGTTTCGTTTTTACATGTATCAATTAATGAAATATAATTCGCAGCTGCATATGTATTTGCCCGAGCTGAATTGGTTGATGATAATACATCAGTCATACCAAGTCTTGGACCGGTGCGCCATACTTCGTTTCGAGTAATTGTTTTCCACCCTGCGGGGATTGAAATAATAAGTAAACAACCAATTGAAATATTTTTTTGAAGTGAAGAAGTCAATTTGAACAAATTAAAAACTCTTTCAACTATAACAACTAAAGCCAAACAAAAAACGATTGATGGTTGGTATAAAAATCGCTCGGCCATTGGAGCACCGATATTGAAAACAATATTTGATACAATGAAGATGCTGGCGAAATAAAACAGGATGCAGTAGGCAAAAACGCTTTTATTTTTCAAATGGAATAGACAAAACACAATTAATGCAATATGAATTACTACTGAAACAATAACCCGCAAATCATTTAATTCGTGATACGGAATTTGATTGTACGAATAATCATAAGTAAGTGGATGAGGAAAAAACAACAATTTAAAATAGAGAAGAAACACAAAAAAGATTGTTGCGAATGTTTGAGAAGTAGTTGCGAGCAAAAAAGGGTTGTCCATTAACTCAGAAACTTTTTCATTGGAGAAACCAACAATACTTACTCTCAAATAAATATAAACTGCTACAAGAAAAAAGTAAGGCAAACTCTGAATTGCAATTTTCTTTAATGTTAGTTTACTGAAAAAATAAAGTGTGACAGGAATGATAAATAAAAACATCAATCCGTTTTCTTTTGAAAGTAACGCAATAAAAAAGGAAAGTCCGGCAACTAAAATTGCGGACGCTTTTCTTTTCTCATTTGCAACATCCAAAGAAATTAAAACAGTAATCAGCAAAAACAACAACGATAAAATTTCGTCACGGCTTTTAATGTTGGTGATTGCTTCTGTGTGCACAGGATGTATAATGAATAAAATTACTGATGCATACGCCATCAGTGGTTTCGCTGGCAATAAATAATTCCGTATGAGTTTGAGTAAAACAAATCCGGTTACCATATAAAGAAGTAAATTAATGAGATGCGAAATCCAGGGTGTTTGTCCCCATAGTTGATTTTCAATTGCGAATGTGATAAGTGATAATGGCCTCCATCTTCCCCCAGCCAAATTGTAATTGTTTCCGATGGTTCCATAAAACGAATCGTGAAAAAGAATATCTATGATTCCGCCGAAACCATTTTTTACAAACTTATTATCTGTCCATACCAATCCATCATCAAGCGCAAATCCGTTGAGTAATGTGTTTCCATAAAATATAATTGCGATAATAAAAATGATTAAACATTGTGAACCAAAATTTTCCAATGAAAGAAATGGTTTGCTTTCAGTCAATATTATTTCAGGAGTAAGTTTTTCATCCGGTTTATTCTTTGCCATAATAATTGCACAAGATTAAATTATTTATTTTCTTGTTGCATTAATATTGATTCAACATTCAGATACTTCTTTGAAATACTTTTCGTTCAAGAATATTTTCTTTGTTGATAATGCCAGCTACAGAAACAATTATTGCCCCCTATTAAATTTAATTTTGGTTTTTGCAATTCATGAATTTAGAATCTTTTATTTATTCATTATTAATCAAGCGATTTTATGCATTGGCATTATTGATTTTTAATTTTTCATTATTAATCTTTAATGATTCCTCAGCCCAAACCAATTACGAATTCCGCACTAAGAAAATTATTAAACCACAAACTTTAGCTGTTATTGATACACTCAGTTTAGTCCCTGGAAGTGTTTCATTGATTAATTCCTGCAACGGATCAATTATTTCTCCAAATGATTTTTTAATTAATTATTCACTAAACTCTATTCAGTTACTATCGAAAATAAAATGCGATACGATGTTGGTAAAATACAAAGTGTATCCATTCAACCTTTCAAAAACTATATTCCATAAAGATTTTATCACTTTCAATAAACGCGACAGTTTAATGAACGCGCCCTTTTATATTCCTGAAAAACTGAATGAAGATATTTTCAATTTAGGAAATGTTGATTATGATGGGAATTTTTCGCGTGGAATTTCATTCGGCAACAATCAAGATTTGGTAGTAAACAGCGCACTCAACTTACAAATGAGCGGGCGATTGGCTGGTGATGTAATGCTGAACGCTGCAATTTCAGACAACAACATTCCAATTCAACCTGAAGGGAACACTGCTCAGTTGCAGGAGTTTGATAAAGTTTACATTCAGTTAAGCAAGAAACAATCGTCCTTGACAGTTGGAGATTTTGACTGGAAGAAACCGGAAAGTTATTTTCTAAATTATTACAAGAAGCAACAAGGTGCTGCCATTCAATCATCGTATAAAGTGAGTGAAAAATGGAAAGGAAAAACTTTATTAAGCGCTGCTGCTGCAAAAGGGAAATACACCCGAAATCAATTTGATGGTCAGGAAGGAAATCAAGGACCCTATAAAATGACCGGAGCAAATGGCGAAACTTTCATCATTATATTAGCGGGAACGGAAAAAGTTTTTGTGGATGGCGCATTGATGCAGCGTGGTGAAGGTGCGGATTACATTATCGATTACAATTCAGGTGAAATAAAATTTATGCCGCGTAAACTCATCACACAGGATTCGCGAATTAGTATTGAGTTTGAATATTCTGATAAAAATTACTTCCGTTCTACTCTTTCAGGCACACAACAATTGGAGAATGATAAATGGAAATTCACTTTCAATTTATATTCTGAAACAGATGCTAAGAATCAACCGTTACAACAAACACTTGACACGGCACAAAAAAGAATTTTATTTAATGCCGGTGATTCATTACAAAATGCATTCGACCAAAGTATTGACAGCATTGGATGGAACGCAGATAGGATTCTTTACAAGAAAATTGACAGCTCAGGTTATGGAATTATTTATGTGTATTCGATAAGTCCGGATAGCGCACAATATTCATTGCAATTTTCATATACTGGTGAACACAAAGGACATTATGTGGTATCAAGTTCTACAGCAAATGGTCGGGTTTATAAATGGTTGGCGCCATTGCTAGGTGTGTTACAGGGAAATTATGAACCGCTCATTCCACTCATCGCTCCCCAAAAAATACAAATGTTCACACTTGGCGTGAATCGAAAAATATCAAAATCAGGAATAATAAATTGGGAAGGAGCAATCAGCAATAAAGATCTGAATCTTTTTTCTCCATTGAATGATAATAACAATCAGGGATATGCTTCAAGAATTTCTGTTGCAAATGATTTTAAATTAAAGAAGCAAGAAAAAAACATTCCGTTATTAAACTTACATGCATCATATGAATATGCAGGCAAAACTTTTACTCCGGTTGAACGATATCGGCCTGTAGAATTTGACCGAGACTGGAATCTAACTTCGAACGACACATCAACTGTTGAGCAATTTGTTACGGCAGGAACTGGTTTTAAATTGCCAAAGAACGGAAGTGTGTTTTACAACTTTTCGTTTTTTCAGCGCACCAATTTTTATTCAGGCATTAGACATCAGTTAACTACCAACTTGAATTTTAAAAGGTGGCGTTTTATTTCTCAATCAAGTATTCTTCAATCGAAAAGTGCATATACATCCTCACAATTCATTCGTCCGCTTTTGGAGTTAAGTTATTCAATCAAACATCTTAAAGGAATTACAACGGGAGTAAAATGGCAGCGGGAATTCAACACCATAAAAACTCTAAATGCCGATTCACTAAGCGTTGCAAGTTTTTTGTCGGATGAATACACTGCATTTATAAGATCTCCGGATACTACACGATTACATTTTGCACTCGCCGCAAGCGAGCGCGATGATTACAAACCTTTGCTAAATAATTTTCAATATTCAACCACAGCATATACTGGTTCATTGAACGGAGAATACAATTCGAAAAAAAATATGCGAATCGCTTTGGATTTAACTTATCGCGAATTGCATGTTTCAGATACTTCAATCACAAAACAGAAGCCTGACCAATCAATGCTCGGAAGAACTGAATGGAGTTTTGTTGTGAAAAAAGGTTTCATCACTTCACAAAATGTTTATGGTGTTGGAAGTGTGCAGGAACAAAAACAGGAATTCTCGTATGTACAGGTTCCTGCCGGCCAGGGTGTATATAGTTATGCCGGAGATTTTAATTCGAATGGAGTGAAAGATTTGAATGAATTTGAAATTGCACCATTCAGTGATTTGGCTGAGTACATAAAAATTTTTTCGCCAACCAATGAATATATCAAAGCATATAACACGCAATTTTCATTGAGCCTTTCCATCAATCCAAAAGCCATATGGAATAATAAAGATGGACTTGGAAAATTTGTTTCGCGTTTTAATTCGCAATCTTCCATTCAGATAAACCGCAAAATTCTACGAAGTGATTTCAGTAATCAATTCAATCCCTTTGATTTGAATGTGGCTGACACTTCATTGGTAAGTATTACTTCATCACAAAATCATTATCTCTATTTCAACCGTACCAATCCAATCTATGGAATGGATTTAGGTTATCAGAATAATCAATCAAAAAGTTTATTGGTGAATGGTTTTGAAAGTCGCGAAAACTTAGAATACTATTTCCGTTTTCGATGGAATCTAATTAAGAAATTTACCACAATTCAAAAAATAACACAATCAAAAAAATCGAACCGCAGTGAATTCTTTACTGACCGCAATTTTATAATTCCATCTAAGTCTTATGAACCACAAATTATTTTTCAACCAAGCAGACGATGGAGAATTTCAACGACTTATTTTTATTCAAAAGGAAAAAATATTTATAACGATGCGAACAATAAAGCCACACAAAACAAAGCATCATTAGAAGGAAAATACAGTTTGGTTTCAAAAAGCAACCTGACAGCAAAAGTTACCTATGCAAACATATCATACAATGGAAATACCGATAGTCCGGAAGGATATGCTTTACTTCAAGGATTGCAATCAGGCAGTAATTGGTTGTGGAATCTAACTCTTGATAAAAAACTAAGCGACAAGTTAAACCTGTCGCTTAGTTATGATGGCCGTAAAACAGGAACATCAAAAATTGTTAATGTTGGAAGAGTGCAGTTGCAGGCTCTATTTTAAAGTGAAATCTTTTTTACCAACTGAATATCCATCCTGAAAAAGTTCAATTGAATATTTTCCTTTATCAAAAGTGGACCCGTTTGCTCCCCAATAAATACAAATATTCTGTGGTTTCTGATTGTATGTTATTGTTTGCTTGGTAGTGTAAATTGTTTCCTCACCTGTATCACCCAATTCAAATTTACCGCTTCCCATTGACTGCACATTAATTACAGCCCCATTCGGCCCTATTAATCGAAGCAAGAAAGTTTTGCTTCCCTGGTCAGCATTTTTATTTTCATCTACATCAAAACAAACTTTTATACGCTCGGTTTTCTTTGCATTATCAGTTGCTACTTCTTTTCCCTTTCCCTTTCCTCTTACACCGGTTCCAACAATATTCATTGCTTTTAATAATCCTGCCTTTACGCTCAGCACTGTGTTCTCCGATTTTAATTTTGTATTTGCTACCACCTGTTGGTCAAGATCATGCCCCAATGAATCCTTTTGAGTTATCAGAATGTTTTTCTCAGCTTCCAATTGAGTTATCTGACCTTTTAAATCTGTGATTAATTTTTGCAGGTCGTTCACTTTTGCTAAGTATTCATTGTCTTTTAATTTACCTGCTTTCTTAGCTGCATCAAGTGCGGCCTTCATGGTTTTTATTTCATTCTCCTTTATATTCAGCAAACTATCCAATGAAGAATTTTGCCCGCGCAAACCTTCAATGTCATTCATAGCGCTGTTATATTTCATGTCAAGGTCAGCTATTTTAACACTATCCATATTTTGTTGTTGAACCATAATTTCAACAACATCTTGTTTTTGATTCAACTTCCAATAGAGATAGATATTTCCTGCAACTAACAAGAGTATTATTATCATCAGCAATCGTGTGCGATTGTCAGATTTTTTCTCCTGAGTTTGATTTTCATTCATTTGATCGCTCATGCTTATTTAGTTTTAATTAATTGTGGCAAAGGTAAGCTATAAGAACATTTATCAAAACGAAATTGAACACCGAAGGTTGTGGATTTTCTATTGTACTTTCCATTTGATACCAATTGTGAAACAAGAATTTTGTTATTGGCAAATGGATGCCTAAACAAAAGACTTACTTAAAAATTTATACTAATACCTGCACTTGGTAAAAAAGGCAATTGATTTACCCTTTCGTAACGAACGCGATCGAAGTAAAAAATATTTTCACGGTTGTATGTATTAATAATACTAATGTTTGCCTCTAACCTTGCATTAGTCCCTAATTTAAAAATACGCTTCGCAGACAGATCTAATCGATGGTAATACGGAAGGCGACCAGAATTAAGAGTAGAGTCGTAAACTATTCCCAATTGCCCATTACCCGAAGTATAATTGGTATTAATTCCATCCAAGAAATTATAGAATTCATAAAAGCCCTGCGTTTTTGTAAAAGGAAATCCACTGCCTAGATTCCATCGTGCATCTACCTGCCACTGCTTATTTTTTCCGAATGTGTAACTGATTACCACATTTGCATTATGACGACGGTCGTAGTGTGGTGGATATATCTGATCGCCATTATTGCGCGTAACATATCCAAGTGAGTAACCTGTCCATACATACAAGCCCTTGTAATCATATTTCAATAAAAAATCAACCCCATAGGCTTTACCTGTTTCAATTTGAAAATCAGGATCGGTCAAATATTGTTTATTTCGGTTTAGGTTAATCAGTTGTCCAAATTTTTTATAATAACTCTCCACCGTAACCTCTAAGTTTTTATTTACATCGGTCTCCACTCCTCCTACAATATGTGCCGCACGCTGCAAGTTATTTTTAGCAACTACTCCATTCAAATCACGCAACTCCTGATCTGGTCCAGTTAAAAACCCACTAAAAAGATTTACTACATCCTTATCCGATTTTGTGCTAATAAAATTCTGTGAATAAATTCCCGCCGAACCTTTCAATCGAATACTTTCTGATAAATTAAATTTTGCAGCAATACGAGGTTCAGGTGAAAGAACAGGCAGAGAAGCATAGTATTGAAAACGAATACTCGGTTCAAGAACTAACCGGTTCAATACTTCCTTAACGACAATGTATCCTCCAATTTCAGTTGTGTTTTGTTTTTGCCCCATAATTAACCCCAGTGAATTGAAAAATTGAAAGTCCGTAGTATAACCACCTACAGTAAAACCATACTTCACTTCACTATTGTGCGCTAAAAAATAAGTGAAGTAGGTATTAAGATCAAAACCCTTAATTCGACTTGTGCGAGGTTGGTCGTCGGCTTCTTTAAGCGCAATGTGATAATCAGAATATGAAATTGAACCCCCAATTAACATGTTTGAACCACCAGGTACTAAAACAAAGTTTGTTCCGATGCCCACATTATTCCATTTAAAATCACTCACACCTTGATATTTTACATGATCGTTGTAATTAAACCCAAATACGCTCAGTTTACTTCCATTACCCCCATTCATTGATACTTTACCATAAAAATCATTAAATGCAAAAGGTATTCCTGCAGTATCTATATAGGAGTAAAATATTTTCGAGCTTTTATCCAGATACGAAGACCTTGCATCAAAAATCCAAGAAGAACTACCGCCTGAATTATCAATTTTTTTGAATGGGCCTTCGAGTAGAATTTTTGACATAAATGGACTTGTAGAAATTTTTCCAGCCAATCTCTTTTTATTTCCATCGCGTGTTACCACATCAACCACAGCAGATAGTCTGCCTCCGTTCTCGGCATTAAACCCACCGGTCATAACATTTGCATTCTTGATAATATCTGTTTCGAAAACAGAAAACAAACCAATGGAGTGAAACGGATTGTAAATAGTCATACCATCAAGCATTACTTTGTTCTGAATTGGTGAACCTCCGCGTATGTATAATTCACCACCTTGATCTCCCGTGAATATTACACCTGGAATAACCTGTAAATACTGAGCCAGGTCAGATTCGCCTCCAACTGATGGAAGTCGTTGAATATCTTTAGAAGTGAGTTTAATTAGAGAAATATTTGTTTCTGTTTTCTTCTCCTCTTTTTTAGCAGTAACCTCTATATTGCCTAAAGTGAAGGCTTTTGGTTCCAGTAATATTTTTTGATTAATCAGGTCATTTGCCTTCAAAGATAAATTTACCACCACTGTATCGTATCCAACGCTAGTACAACTTAAAGTATAATTCCCGGGTGCAACATTACTTATTGAAAAGAATCCATTCAAATCCGTAGTGGCTCCAATAGTAGTTCCACGAAAAACCACATTCGTAAATATCATTGGCTCCCCTGTTTTTTTATCAATAACTGTTCCTCTGATATCGGCCTTTTGAGCATTTACAAATAAAGAAATCGAAAGAGAGAAAATAATTAGTAGAAATCGTTTTATCATTTTAGGGATATGAGTTTTTAAGACAGTTTTTTTTATAAAATTATCGCGTAAATAAATCTTCTAGTTTTCCTAATCCTTCTCGAACAATAATAGGTTCATTTCCTGTGCAATCGATAACTGTGCTTGGAACATTTCCACATGGACCACAATCAATTACCATATCCACTTTTTTACGAAATTTTTCTTCTATTAATTCAGCATCTGTCATGTAATAAATTACCTCATTGGTATCGTGTAATGAAGTACTGAGAATTGGGTTTCCCAATCGTTGAACCAATGCTTGAGCAACCGGATGATTCGGAACTCGAATACCAATCGTTTTCTTTTTTGTATCAAAAATTTTAGGCACTTGCTTACTAGCGGGTAATATAAAAGTGAATGGCCCTGGTAAAGCACGCTTCATTAATTTATAAATGCTTGTATCAATCTGCGCGGCATACTGGCTAAGTTGGCTCAGGTCATTGCACACAAATGAAAAATTCATCTCCTTCCGTTTTGTTTCCTTCATTGCTTTTACACGCTCCGAGGCTTTGTGATTTTTAATATCACATCCAATTGCATAAACCGTATCTGTTGGGTATATAATTACTCCACCCTTCAACAGGCATTCAACTGCCTGCATTAGTTTATGTTCGCTTATGTGTTCTGTTATTATTTTAAGTAACATTTTATTTACGCGTGGCGAAAGTATCACTGCACAATTAAACTGCAATAAATAAAATTCAATTATGAATTAAGTATTTGTATTGTCATAAAATTATCAAATTGAATCTGAATAAATGGAGGGTGCCTTCTCCCTCAGATTATATTCAAGGCTCATTACCTGCCCATAAGCGCCGGTTGTTCGAATCGCAAATAAATGACCGCGCTCCGAGGCTGGAAGAAGTAATGCTTTTGCAAAACAATCCGACGATTCGCAAATGGGGCCTACCACATCGTACTTAGTTTCATTCGTGTTTATATTGGTTGAAAAAAAATCGGCTGTGAGGTTTTCAATTTTATGATACGACTGATATAAGGCAGGGCGAATGAGTTCGGTCATGCCGGCATCGAGAATAATGAAATTGGTTTTTTTTCCCTCCTTAACAAACAACACTTTTGAAATGAGCGAACCGCACTGCGCCACCATGGAACGCCCTAATTCAAAATGCACCTGCTGGTTTTTTTTTATTTCCAGAAATTTATGAAATACAGCGAAATACGATTTGAAGTTGGGAATTGCATTTTTATCGGGCTCATGGTAATCAACTCCCAATCCTCCACCTAAATTCAAATGCGTAATGGAAATATTTCTGCTTGAAAACCATTGTTGAATTTCATTGACACGGGTACACAATAAACGGAAAGGTTCAAGATCGCATATCTGCGAACCGATGTGAAAATGCAATCCAATGAGTTGAATGTTGGGTGAATTCTTAATCACTTCCATTACCGCTTCAAGTTCCCAGAAATTAATTCCGAATTTATTTTCTTCCAAGCCGGTGGTGATGTAGTGGTGCGTGTTGGCATTTACATTCGGATTTATGCGTAGCGCAATTCTTGCCTTTTTATTTAATGATGCTGCAAGTTGATTAATCACTTTTATTTCTTCAATGGATTCACAATTGAAACAAAAAATATCGGCGGTGAGTGATTCAATAATTTCCTTGTCGGTTTTTCCAACTCCTGCAAATACAATTGACTCCGTCACAAACTGATTTCTCAAAGCTGCTTTTACTTCATTGCCGCTCACACAATCGGCGCCAAAGCCTGCATTGCAAATAATTTTCAATATCTGTTGATTTGTATTTGCCTTTAAAGCATAATGAATATTGAAATTGTGTTTTTCAGATTCAGCTTTAACATCGGCAATTGTTCTGTTCAATATGTCCAGATCATAATAATAAAATGGCGTTTCAATTGTTTGAAATTTTTCGATTAATGATTTGTTGAACATAATTTTTTTTTAAAACAATCCTTTGTTCAATGAAACCAATGCTTTTTTTTTCAAGTCAGAATTCACCAACAGCGAAATATTGTTTTCGCTTCCACCATAAGAAATCATTCGTATAGGAATATTTTTCAGTGAATCGAAAATGCGCGAAGCATACCCTTGTTTATCAGCACCAAAAGTTCCGACAATACAAATGATTGTTTGATTTTTATCAACTTCCACCAATCCAAATTGCTCAAGTTCACCAATAATTTCTTCTAAGTGCTTGTCATTGTCAATGGTGAGCGACACAGCAACTTCTGATGTAGAAATCATATCAATAGGAGTTTTGTATCGTTCAAAAACTTCGAACACCGCCCGCAAAAACCCATAAGCCAAAAGCATTCGCGCTGATTTTATTTTTATAGCAGTGAGGTTATCCTTGGCTGCAATAGCTGTAATTCTATCGGGTGCAGGTTTGTTGGAGATGATGGTGCCGGTAGCAGTTGGTTGCATGGTATTGAGCAATCGCACAGGTATGTTTTCTTTCTTGGCAGGAAGCACACATGTTGGATGCAGAATTTTAGCACCGAAGTATGCAAGCTCCGCTGCTTCATCAAATGAGAGTTCAGTAACCGCGAAAGTTTTTTCTACAATGCGCGGATCGTTGTTATGCAGTCCGTCTATATCAGTCCAAATCTGAATTTCAGCAGCATTTACAGCGGCTCCAATCAGTGTGGCTGTATAATCACTACCGCCGCGCTTCAGGTTGTCAATTTCGCCAAACGAATTGCGACAGATATATCCTTGAGTGATAAATAAATTTTCATCCCCAAATTGTTCCATCGTTTTTGAAATCATTTTTTTTATGAATAAAACTTCCGGTTCCTCACTTTCATCAATGCGCATAAATTCAAGAGCGGGCATCAGTACCGACGAAATATTTTGTTCTATCATATATAAATGAAGTAAGGCAGTTGATAGTAATTCTCCCTGAGCAAGAATTGCTTTTTCTTCATTCGCAGTAAATAAATCGAGTGTAAATAAATTTATAAAATTCAAATGCTCGGCCAATAATTCATTCGCACTTATAATAGAATCTTTTTTTGAAAACAATTCATCTATTACTTTTTTATAACGCTGGTCTAATTCATCTATTTGTTGTTTCAGTTTCAATAAATCCTTCGAATACAACGATACTGAAATATCAACGAGTAAATTAGTTGTACCGCTCATAGCTGAGAGCACCACTATTTTCTGTTCACCCTTATTAATTAATGGAACCAGATTTTTTATTCGCTGTGCAGAACCCACTGAGGTTCCGCCAAATTTCATAACTATCATTTTTAATTTGAATCCTCTTTTAAAAAGATAATTCTCCGCAAATGTATTAAGACCACAACAATATTTTATTCAAGCTATAATTGGGTTTACTATATATTTCTCGAATGAAAGAAATTAAATTCATGTCATTTATTATTTAATCTTGTGAACCACAATCATAGAATTCAATGTCGTTGTTTAATAAATTTCATCATTGGAAATTAAATAAATCCAGAACTGAAGCTTTTAGTGATGGTGTCTTTGCCATTATTATTACGCTACTTATACTTGAAATTAAACTCCTGCCACTTAAAGAACCGAAAAGCACCTCTGAGTTATTACTGATGCTTAAAGAACTTGCACCAAAAATTATAAGCTGGGCGGTCAGTTTCTTTTTTGTTGCAGTGTTTTGGGTACAGCATCACAACCTTTTACGAATAGCTGAAAAAATTGATTATGGTTTTGTATGGTTAAATATGATTTTACTTTTTTTCATTTGCTTCCTTCCATTCCCAACTGCATTGATGGGTGATTATCCGCACAATAGAATAGCGGTATTGTTATTCGGAGCAGTGTCATCATGCGCATCCTTTACACAAACATGGATGTATTACTACATAGCAAAATATTATTTGCTCGCCCGTTATGATAAAAAATCTGTTCTTAAAAATGTAAAACGCTCATTTATTCTCGCTCCATTTCTACTCATTTTCGCGACTGCAGCCTCTTATATCAACCTTACATTGTGTTTGGTAATTTATGGTATTGTTCCGCTATTTTTTTTACTTCCATTTGACAGAGAAGATGAAGAGTAATGTGTTGTATCAGACAAAATAATTTTTTTGTTTAAGAAGTAATTTCATTTATCAATAAATCATTTATCATTTTTGAGTTTTCAATTTTATAAATGAAAACAAGAATTACACGAACTAAAATAATAGCAACAGTTGGTCCAGCGTCTTCCTCATTCGCAACGCTTAAAAAATTAGCTGAAGCAGGTGTTAATACTTTCCGTTTAAATTTTTCTCATGGTACTCATGAAGCCCATAAAGAGGTGATTGATTCGATAAAAAAAATAAGGACCGAACTTAAAACTCACATTGGAATTCTTGCTGATTTACAAGGGCCAAAAATCAGGATTGGCGAAGTGGCTGATACGCCTGTTTTTTTAATTGACGGAAAAGAAATTATTCTATCAACGACAAAATCAAATTCAGATTCGAAAAATATTTTTGTCAACTACAGCAAATTCGCAACCGATGTAAAAGCAGGTGATGCAGTTTTGATTGATGACGGACAATTGGAATTAAAGGTTATTTCATCAAACAACTCTGACACAGTAAAATGTAAAGTCATTCATGGCGGACCTTTAAACAGCCGAAAAGGAGTTAATCTTCCACACTCAGAAACTTCACTTCCATCCTTAACTACGAAGGATTTAAAAGATTTAAAATTTATTTTAAAAGAAGGGGTGAACTGGATTGCACTTTCATTTGTCCGGAGTGCTAAAGATATAATTCACTTGAAAAAACTGATTGCAAAAAGCAGGAAGAACATTAAAGTGATTGCAAAAATTGAAAAGCCACAAGCTGTTTTAAACATTGATGATATTATTCGTGAGAGTGATGCTATCATGATTGCGCGCGGTGATTTAGGGGTAGAAATGCCCCAACAGGATATTCCGATTACACAAAAATTGGTTATTGCAAAGTGTATAAAAGAAGCGAAACCTGTAATTATTGCTACACAGATTATGCAAAGCATGGTTGATAATGCGCGACCAACACGCGCAGAAATTAATGATGTGGCGAATGGAATTTTTGATGGGGCTGATGCATTAATGTTAAGTGCTGAAACTGCAACCGGAAAATTTCCAGTGCTCGTGATTGAAACCATAAAAGACATTGCCATTAATATTGAAAAACAGGAAAGTATTTTTAATAAAAAGCAAGTAGCCGATATGCATTCAAAAACTTATTTGTCAGATGCGATTTGCTATAACGCATGTAAAATTTCAGGTGATGTAAATGCTGCTGCAATAATCAGTATGACACGAAGCGGATACACTGCCTTTATGATTTCAAGTTACAGACCTAAGGCACGGATTTTAATTTTTATGGAAGACAAAAATCTGCTCGATACTTTAAGTATCGTTTGGGGAGTAGAAACTTTTGCTTATAAAAAATTTGCCTCAACCGACGAAACCATTGAAGATGTAAAAAAGATTGTAAAAGATTTTGGCAGAGTAAACAATGGTGATATTGTAATTAATACTGCAGCCATGCCTGTTCACTGGAAGGGAACTACAAACATGTTGAAAATCAGTGTGATTGATTAGGCTTCAACCAAGCCGTGGTGCACGGCAAATAAAACCAAACCGGTTCTCGATTTAATAGATAATTTATTAAAAACTGATTCACGATAACCATCTACTGTTCGATAGTTAACATTCATTTTTGAAGCAATCTCTTTATAAGTTAATTCGCTGCAGCAGTTTTGTGTAAATTCAATTTCACGATCAGTCAGCAATCTTATTGTTTTTTCGCTCTCTGAAATAGAATTATCACTAGAGTTGTTTATTTCCTTTGCTTTCATGATACTATCGATTACAAAGCGGTCGTAATAGAAGCCACGGGCCATAACTTCTAATAAAGTATTCTTTACTAGCATAGGTGTTGAATCTTTCAACAAGTAAGCGTTCGCTCCACTTTCAATCATTTTATTTATTGTAATAATATCATCGTGTACTGATAAAGCAACAACTTTTATATCAGGAAAAAATTGATTTATATAGGTTGTTGCATCAAATCCATTCATAATCGGCATTGATACATCCATTAAAATTAAATGAGGCAATGTTTCAGCTTCTTGTAATTGGTTAATTAAATCTTTTCCATTCTTTGCTTCAATAATTACTTTAAACTCAGTGAAGCTCTCCAACTGCATTTTAATTCCACCTCGAACTAAATGATGATCATCGGCCAAAGCAATTTTAAATTTCATGGGTTTTATATTTTTTAATCGTTGGGAAATGAAAAAATAAAATGAAACCCTTTTCCTTTTCCATCCGGAAATTTAACATCCCCCTTCATAAATTCTGCCCGGTTAAAAATATTTGTAAAGCCGAGACTGTTTTTCAGATTATTAATTTTTAATAGCTCCACAGGTAACCCTATTCCATTATCATGGTATTCAATGTGCAGGTTTCCATTCTGCTCGTTAATAGTTAACTTTATATAATCGCCTTGCGAATGCTTGTATGAATTATTAATTAGTTCCTGCAATATCCGGTATAAAAATATTTCGTTTGAATGTGAGTTAAACACTATCGCTTCCGGAAAATCAATTTCGGCATGAATGTTAAATGATCTGTTTATCCGCTCAAACAATCTTGTAATTGCTTCGCGAAATCCAAATTTACTCAAGTACTCACTGCTATAAGAGCGCGATATATATCTGATTGTATTCATTGTTGTTTGAACCACTTCTTTTACACTTACTATTTTCTCGTCGAACTCAGCATTATTGGTAATTGGAAGGCTGTTTAAACTAATAATGGAAAAAGTAAGCAGCTGACCTATGTCATCATGCAAATCTCTGGCTAAATCGTTTAAAGTATTTTCTGCTACTTCAACTTGCGTTTTCAATAATTCTTTTTCATAGTTTGTTTTCACTTCCAATAACTGGTTCTGATACTTTAATCGGCGATTGCGCCCAAGCAATAATAAATTGACAACTAGAAATACCAATAACAACAAAACAATTGTTGTTATGATTACAAAAATTACTACTTCCGGTGTGTGGATGTCCATACTATTCCAATACTTAAAATTGTGAACCACATAACATATACTATATCATTAATTAAATATAAGCTGCGAGCTATCGTTTCGTTTTCATAAGCAAACCAAGAAAGGGTTCCAAGCAATGGCGCACTAACAGTAAAGTCTAAAAGATTATGCTCTTGCTTTGGTAAATTTCATGAGTGAGATGGCAAACAAAACCCATCTGCATAAAAATGATTGGAGCCGCACTATTTTTATTGATACAGGAAAAATACAAACAACACAATTCAATCTTACCACTGAAGAAATACAAGACCTGGTTCAACGCGGAAAAGAATATACAGTCAAGTATTTTGACTGGAGAAAAACAGATGAAAAGCTTAGTCTCCTTCCTTCGTAAAATCTTAGTGGAAATATTTTATTACTTAATCAATTTTTATTTTGAAATTATTATAGTCATTTGTATTCCTTATTCTTGAAATGAAATAATATTAAGCCAACAGTTTATTGTTATAATTATGGCGTGAAGAACCCTCATTCTGAAATAAGATTTGCAGATATCTAAATTGTCAATGAACAATTCGAAAACCAAAATAAAAACTGTCAATTATTTCCCCGCGTTAACCGGAGTGAGAGCCATTGCAGCTTTCATGGTATTCTTTCATCACTTTAATCCGTTTAATAAAAATGGAATAGGTGGTGTACTGCATAATTTCACGAATGAATTTCACATCGGAGTTACCCTGTTCTTTGTATTGAGCGGCTTTCTGATTGCGTTCCGATACTACGACGAGAAAAAATTCAACTTCAAAAAATACATGATCAATCGTATGGCCCGAATCTATCCCATGTATTTTATTTTAACCACACTTACCTTTATAGTGCTGTATGTATTACAACACCCGAATGTACCACACACGATTGTTTTATATTTTAATAACATCACTTTTATCAAAGGCTTTTTCAGCGATTATAAATTCACGGGCATCGCGCAAGGCTGGTCGCTTACGGTTGAAGAGTTATTTTATTTCACAGCACCCTTATATTTTATTCTGTTAAAAAGAAAAAATAATTACCTCGTCCTGCTTCCCGCCGTAATTAGTATCGTTGGTTTATTATTGGTATTGGTGTTTAGCCGATATGATTTCCATGGTTTTTTTTCAGACTATAAATTCATGTTCAATTATACTTTCTTTGGAAGGTGTTCCGAATTTTTTATCGGAATAGCTTTAGCGCTTTTTTATAAAAAGCATGGTGAAAGCATAAAAACAAAATGGGCCACATACATGGGTATTGCATTTATCATCATCTGTTTAATTGCCTTGAGTTTATTAAAAGGAGATTATAAATACGGCACATTGCATCCAATGGGCATAGTAATAAACAATCTGCTGCTTCCATTCTTTGGTATTGCAATATTGTTTTGGGGATTGCTTACCGAGAAAACAATTGTTCAACGAATACTAAGTTCCGACCTATTTGTATTGCTTGGAAAGAGCTCCTATGTTTTTTACCTCATCCACCTTGGAGTCATCCAATTATTAATCGCGAAATTTATATCCGGAAATTATTTCATATTGTTCGTATTGATAAATTGTATCTC
>BJGQ01000035.1 GCA_014190575.1 Bacteroidota bacterium
CATCCAATTCAGGAAAAGTAATTCTGCAGGATCAAAGTACTTCTACCGGTCCGGTTTGTATCGGAACCACACAATCAGCAAGCGGATACAAGTTGTGTGTGGACGGAAAAATAATTTGCGAAGAAGTTAAAGTTCAGAATAACGCCTCGTGGCCTGATTATGTTTTTACTCCTTCCTACAAACTGCCTGATTTGCTTTCACTCGAAAAACAAATTCAGATTGCAGGTCATCTTCCCGGTGTTCCTTCTGCACAAGAAGTTTGGGATAACGGAATTTCTCTTGGTGAAATGCAGGCAACACTACTGCAAAAAATAGAAGAGCTTACACTCTATATGATAGAACAGCAAAAACAAATCAATCAACTGAAATCAGAGAATGAAGAATTGAAAACTTCATTGCTGAAATAATTATTCACTGAATAAAATTTTTTAGCGATGAGAAAGATATTAATGATAATGCTGAGCACACTTTGGATTAGTGCGCAGGCGCAGCAGCCGGAATCTTCGGGTTACAAAAATTTCTATGATTACCAAAAAGCATTTTATGAAAAGTATAAATCAGAAGCAGAAACTGATAAAGATGCTGAAGAAGAGGAGGGTGAGCAGCATGAAGAAGAGTTTGAACACTTCAAGCGATTTGAAAAATGGAATGCACCACGATTGTTTCCAACCAGTGAATGGAAAAACACTTATCAGGCAGCACTCAATGCTGAACTTGAATTGAAAAATCAATTTCGTTCAAGCAATGGAAGATGGCAGGCATGCGGACCTAACAACATAAATAATGTTACGAATTTAGTGGATGGAATTGGTAGAGTGAACAGAGTTGTGATTGGTCAGTCAGGAGCAATTTATGCTGCAACCGACCAGGCAGGACTTTGGAAAAGAGTGGGAAGTTCATGGTCGTGCCTCACTAATTTTATTCCGAACCTCAGTGTTTCGGGAATCGCCATTGACCCGCTCGATGAGAATGTGATTTACATCATTACCGGAAATTCTGATGGCGCCAATGGTCCCGCGCTTACTTCAGATGGAATTTACAAAACCAATGACGGAGGAATTTCGTGGTACAGAACAGGGTATCAATTGCCTGCCAACAGTGACTGGCGTGGATATAAAATAGTTGTAAATCCTAACCTGGGGAATGTGTTGATGGTCGCATCAACCGCAGGGATTTTACGCACCACCGATTCCGGATTAACATGGGATACTGTTTTAGTTGAACCCGGATTTGCATTTACTGATATTGAAATGAAACCCAATAACTCGAACTACTGGTATGCATCAACAGAAAATTTTATTTACAGAACTATTTCAAATGGCGCTTCGTGGAGCACTCCGCATGCTACCAACGCAATTAATGCGGATAATAAAGTAACCAGAACTGTAATTGCTGTAACACCTGCGAATCCAAATGTGGTTTATGTTTTAGCGGGAGGAACAATGCCCGGCTCAAGTGGTTTTGTTCGTTTGCTCAAGTGTTCGAATGCAGGCACCACATTCTCATTTACAACCATGTCTGATTTTTCCAATGCTCCAAACATTCTTGGATGGACACATAATGGTTCTGATATGGATAAATCGCAGGCAGGTTATGACCTTTGTATTGCTGCTTCCACCACCAATGAAAATCAGATTTACACCGGAGGAATTAATGTTTGGTACAACGGAGCTGGCGGTGCATCCGGCTCGTGGTCATTAGGCAGTTACTGGGTAAATGACGGAAGCACCACAGTTGATAAAATGCACGCCGACCAGCATGATTTACTCATGTTCAATGATGATTTATACATCGGCAACGATGGAGGAATTTTTTATCAGGACAGGCAGGCAATTGACCCGAACTGGGATGCACTTTATTCTGGGATGAACATTACTCAGTTTTATTCTCTTGAGTTAGACCCAACAAATCCCAACGGACATACGCTGCTTGGTGCGCAGGATAATGGAGTAAAACTTTATGATGGAGACGATAATTTTCAAACTCTTTTAACAGGAGATGGGGGAGAAGGTTGTGTAGACCCTACTGATAACAACCGATATTACTTTTATATGAATGACAACCTTTATAAAGATGGCTGCGACCTGTGCTGGCCTGGAACTGATAGCCCGCAACCGGGATGTGGCTGTCCCGATGATGTTACTGATACACCTTCATGGGTTGGTGACCGGGCACTTGAGATAAATCCTCAGAATCACTCGCAGCTTTTTTCAGGATACACTTGTTTGTTCAGAACAGATAATGAGGGAGGAAACTGGAGCTGGCAAACATCAGTTCCTTGTGCCGGGGGAACAATCATTGACCTCGACTTCGATGCATCCAATCGTTTGTGGGTGCTTAAGCCCGGTTCTGTATTCAGGCAGAACTCAAATGGCTCAACAAGTTTTACTAATGTAACTTCGAACTTACCTGTATCAACTGCATTCCTTACAGGGCTTGCCTGTTCCAACACAAATTCCGAAGTGGCGTTTGCATGTTTCTCCGGATATGCTGATGGAACAAAAGTTTACTACACCAATAATGGAGGCGCAACCTGGTCCAACACTTCCGGGTTTCTTCCGAATGTTCCGGTCAATTGCATTGTCTATCATCCGAACAGTGAAGAAGGAGTTTATGTCGGAACTGATATTGGTGTTTTCTATTCTGATTTGAATACGCTCTTATGGACTCCGTTCAGAAACGGAATGCCATCAGTAGCTGTAACAGATTTAGAAATAAGTACTGTTGACAACATGCTCTATGCATCCACTTTCGGTCGCGGATTATGGAAGACGGATTTATTCAACGGCTGCCAGAACTACATCCGGATTTTGAGCGGTGTATTATCCAGCGATGGATATGTAGGTTCGTTTCAGTTCACATCCGGCTACAATACTTACCGCGCAATTGATTCCATTGCTGTGAATATGCCACTTACTGCGGGACTCGGTCAAAATGTAACAATGATTTCAGAAGGATACATCCGCCTTGCTGAGGGCTTTGAAGTAAAGAACAATACCGACTTCCGCGCTTTCAGCGATTCGTATTGCTTCAACACATTCAGCTCTTATCTCAAGGGTGAATACGCAGGTGAAATGGTTGCGCCTGAAAATCAAAATTCAAATCCAGATACAGAGGAAGACATTCAACTTTCTGTTTATCCCAATCCGTTTGTGAATGAATTGAAATTAGGAATTGCAATTCCTGATGATGAAACTCCCTTGCAGATTTTCTTTTCTGATTTAACTGGAAGAGCCATTGCTGTTCCATATTCGTTGAATTCAAATGGAAGTGTACATGGTTTCAGGTTTGATACTTCAGCACTCAGTGATGGCGCTTACTTAATTACAGTTCGCTCCGGAAATAATATTCAAACAAAGAAGGTTATAAAACTATCCGCAGAATAAAAATTCATTTCATCCTGTGAATTAGAAAATCCGCTCTGAAACTTTCGGAGCGGATTTTTTTGTCAACTATTTTTTTCTCTGTTGATATTCATTCCACTCAGTGCTCGACATTTGAATTTTATTTTTGAAACATTGCATCAACAATTTATCTCAGTGATAATCCGTTTTAAATTTTTCTGTTTCTAAAATAAATCTGTGAATCTGTGACTAAAATTCGAAACCTGCTTTTAGTGTCGCTGCTGATATTTTCGTTTAACGAAAAATCCGTTGCGGGAATTGCGCCTGAAGATTTACAAACACTTCGCACTTATGAAGACACACTATCTGATTTGAGCGATTCGATTGTGGATGGTTCGGAGCAGGGAATTCGGGTACAGGCATGTTATGATTTTATCAGAACGCTGGTGAAGGCATTGAAAGTGAAAAACTCTTTTGAATATCCATTCGACAGTGTGAAGCACATTAACATCATGTATCCTGAAGACCGGAGTTTCAGAATATTCAATTGGAATGTGTTAAAAACCACCGGGGTATATCGCTATTATGGAGCCATTCAGAAAAAATCATCTCAATTAAAAATCTGGCCATTGTATGATTATTCCGATTATATGAAAAATCCACAAGACACCATTACTTCAAGTGAAAAATGGTTTGGTATGTTATACTATCAAATTAAACAAGAAGGAAAACAATACCTGTTATTTGGCTGGGATGGAAACACTTTGCTGAGCAATAAAAAGATAATTGATGTATTGAGTTTCGATAAAAAAGGAATCCCTGTTTTCGGCTCAAAAATTTTCAATACCGGAACTATGGAGGCACCACATTATTTGGCAAGATTTATTATTGAGTACAAAGAAAATGCACAGGTAAGCATGCGATTCGATAACGATTTGCAGATGATAATTTACGACCACTTGATCCCGATAGCCCCAAAAGCCGAAGGCATGTATTCTTACTATGTTCCTGATGGAAGTTACGAGGCATTTGAATTGAAGAAGAAAAAGTGGACGCATGTTCAGTCAGTTTTTAATTCAACACAAGACCAGCCCCCGTTTCCTGAACCAATTGATTTTGATAAAAAGGAAAAGGAGAATAATAAGTAGTTAACTTCATTTACCGCAGAGGCGCAAAGACGCAGAGAAAATTTTCAATTAGAAACTCTGCGGCTCTGTGCCTTTGCGGTTATTTTTTTCATTCCCAAATCTTCAAATCATAGTTACTTTTGCCGACCTAATACTTTTATCTGATGAAAATCACTTCTGTTCCTCAAGCTGCTAAAACTGATGCGGTTGTTATTCTCGCCACAAAAAAAACAGACTGGAAAAAACTGAAAGTCATTCACCGCAATGACATCAACATCATTACTTCCAATCTAAAAAATGATATAAAGAATTTCATTTTGCAGGGAGGAAAAGTGCCGGTGGTGATTGCAATCGCTGAAGACAAAAAAGAAATCAATAAAACAAACGAAGCCATTCGCAAAGCAGGTAATGCTGTTTGCGGAATTGCAAATCGTTATAAAATCCGAACTTTAACAGTCACCAACGAAAGCGGAATTGCCGGAGCACACTTTCCGTTTACCGAAGGTTTGGCAATGAGCAATTATCAGTTTATCAAGTATCGCAAGGATGAAAAGAAAACCGCCAACACACTGCGCGAAATAAAATTACTGACGAAAGATTCTTCAAAGACTGAAGTCACAAAACTTCAAACCATCATTGAAGCCATTTACATGGTTCGCGATTTAGTGAACGAACCGGTGAATCATTTGAATGCAACTCAATTGGCTGAAGCCATTAAGGCAGCAGGTGTAACAGCCGGTTACACCACTACTATTTTCAACAAAAAGAAAATTGAAGAACTGAAAATGGGCGGACTGCTTTCTGTCAATCAGGGAAGCATTGATCCGCCAACTTTCAGCATAATGGAATACAACCCTGCCAATGCAGTGAACAAGCAACCAATTGTATTAGTTGGTAAAGGTGTGGTGTATGATACGGGAGGATTATCGTTGAAACCAACCGCCAACAGTATGGATTACATGAAGTGCGACATGGGTGGTGCAGCAACTATCACAGGTGCATTATACATAGCAGCAAAAACCGGTTTGCCATTACACATCATCGGCTTGGTTCCGTCAACCGATAATCGTTTGAATGGAAATGCTTTTGCTCCAGGCGATATCATAGACATGTACGATGGAAGCACAGTTGAAATGTTAAACTCCGATGCTGAAGGAAGAATGATACTGGCTGATGCGCTTGCGTTTGCTAAACAATACAAACCTGAATTGGTAATTGATGTGGCAACTCTTACAGGTGCAGCACATCGCGCACTCGGCGATTTTGCCATTGCATACATGGGAACTGCTGATGCACAAAAGAAAAATCAATTGGAAGAAAGTGGTCATGAAGTGTATGAGCGCTTAGTTGGTTTTCCATTGTGGGATGAGTACGGTGACTTATTAAAAAGTGATATTGCCGATATGAAAAATGTTGGCGGCGCATTGGCCGGACACATTACCGCCGGAAAGTTTTTAGAAAAATTTACTGATTATCCGTGGTTGCATTTGGATATTGCGGGCATCGCTTTTTTCCAAACCAATCAGGGGTATAAAGGGAAACATGCATCGGCGTTTGGTGTGCGTTTGTTATTTCGTTTCTTAGAAAAATTAGCAACAACAAATAATGGCTGAGCATAAACCGATTATCGGAATTACGAATGGAGATGTGAATGGAATCGGGTTAGAAATAATTCTGAAGACACTGAGCGATAACAGGATTATGGAGTTGTGTACTCCTGTAATTTACAGTTCGGCAAAAGTTGTTTCGTTTCATCGCAAGGCAATCAATCTCGGAAGTTTAAATTATTCGCAAAGCAATTCAGTTGAAAATCTGCAACCGAATACCATCAACATTATAAATTGCTGGGATGAAGAAGTGAATGTTCAGTTAGGAATTGATAATGCAGTTGGTGGAAAATATGCATTCAAAAGTTTAAACGCCTGCACTTTTGATTGGGTGGAAGGAAAAATTCAGGGGATGGTTACTGCTCCCATTAACAAGCACAACATGCCGACTGAAGAATTTCCATTCAAAGGTCATACTGAATATCTGGCGAGCAAGTGCGATGGAAATCCGCTGATGATTATGTGCAGCGATGAATTAAAAGTTGGTTTGGTTTCCGGTCATGTTCCGGTAAATGAAATTGCAGGTAAGGTGAAAAAAGAAATCATTCTGAAAAAACTGCAACTGCTGAAAGAATCATTGCAAAAAGATTTCGGAATTGATAAACCAAAAATTGCAGTGCTCGGTTTAAATCCGCACAATGGCGATAACGGATTAATTGGCGGTGAAGAAAACACCGAAGTGATTCCTGCAATCAATGAAGCGAAAACAAAAAACATTTTAACCTTCGGGCCATTCAGCGCCGATGGATTTTTTGGCGGACATCAATATAAAAAATACGATGCCATACTCGCCATGTATCATGACCAGGGATTGGTTCCATTTAAAACAATCAGTTTTGAAAGCGGAGTAAATTATACTGCGGGCTTACCTTTCATTCGCACCTCGCCCGACCACGGACCGGCTTATGATTTAGCAGGAAGAAACATGGCAAGTGAGGAATCATTTCGCAGTGCGCTTTTTATGTGCATTGATATTTATCGTCAGCGAAAAGGATATACTGAAATGCACGCCAATCCGATTAAGCATAAAGAATTGGAAAGGGAAAGAGGATAAATAATAATTTGAATCAGATTTTTTTAAAAAACATTTTTCTCTGTGTGCTCAGTGCCTCCGTGCGAAATTTGAATCGGCAAAGATTTCAATAACTATAGAACTTGAAATAAATTTATGGCTGACAAAAAGAAAGAAGTCGTAAAGCAAAAACCAAAAACACAAAATCAATCGTCAGGCAGCAATCGTTTTTATCTGCTGCTGCTTTTCATTTTCACTTTTATTATTTACGGAAATACTTTATGGAATGATTATGCATTGGACGATGGAATTGTAATTACAGAAAATCATTTTGTACAGAGAGGTGTATCAGGCATTGCTGATATTCTCACACATGATTCATTTACAGGCTGGCAAAAAAATGTAAACAATGATGTAGCAGGCGGAAGATATCGTCCGCTTTCGCTGGTCAGTTTTGCCATTGAACATTCCGTGTTTGGAAATAATCCGGGCGCAAGTCATTTCGTAAATGTGCTGTTGTTTGCATTATTAGGAATCACAATTTTTATTTTACTAAATCAATTATTGATTGATACCCAAACAAACTATTCTTATCTAATTCACTTGCCGTTTCTCACCGCTTTACTTTTCATTGCTCATCCTGTTCACACCGAAGTTGTTGCAAACATTAAAAGCCGAGACGAAATTCTTTCATTGCTATTTTCAATAGTTGCTTGCATATACTTTTTGAAATTTATTGATGAAGAAAAAAAGCTAAAAAATATTTTATTCGGTTCCTTATTTTTCTTTCTATCGATGCTATCAAAAGAAAATGCAATTACCTTTTTGATAATTATTCCATTGATGCTTTGGTTTTTCAGGAATGAAATTTTTATAAAATCAATTGTGCCTTTTTTTATCTCTCTTGCTGTTACCGCTTCCGCGTTTCTTTTTCTCCGTGGTACTTTTTCAAATTCAGCAATCAATAAAGAAGTTACCGACCTGATGAACAATCCATTTATGGGCATGTCCTTTTCTCAGAAATATGCAACCATCATTTACACATTCGGAAAATATTTATGGCTGTTGATTCTTCCTTTTCATTTAACGAACGATTATTATCCATATCAGATTTCCATTCACGAATTCAGCAGCATCGGAACAATTATCAGCTTATTGGTTTGTGTTGCATTTTTAATAATTGCTATCATTCAATTTTCTAAAAAAACAATTTTCTCCTTCTCAATAATTTATTTTTCTGTCACTTTATCTGTTGTTTCTAATCTTGTTTTTCCGGTTGGCACATTTATGTCTGAACGGTTTCTGTTTATGCCTTCATTGGCATTTTGCTTTGTATTTGCTTACATTATCAGTCTAGTTCCGTTTTACAAATTCAACTCTTTTCCGTTTTCAAAAACTGAAATATCTTCCAAACTTATTGCTGCCGGTTTCTTCAAAATGCGGATCATTCAACTTCTGCTGATTATTATTATTGGATCATATTCTATTAAAACAATTGCACGAAATACTTTTTGGAAAAACAACTTTTCTCTTTTTACTGAAGACATCAACAACTCACCTAATAGCGCAATGGCACATCATGCAGTTGCTGCTGAATACCGTAAACTTGGTGAAAAAGGTAAGGATACCAATACCCAAAATAATTTTTTTATTAAAGCAATTGAAGAAGATAAAATTGCAATAGCCATTAACCCGAATTATGCACAGGCCTATTACAATATTGGTATCAGTTACCTGATGCTGCAGAAAACACACGAAGCTAAAGCCGCTTTTATAAAAGCAATATCAATTGCACCCAAGTATTTTGATGCAATAAATAACCTTGGCTATTGTTTCATTCAGGAAAACAAACTCGATTCTGCTCTGCTATTTTGCACCACAGCTTCAAAAATTGACACCACTTATTTTAGGCCGTACGGTATGATCGGGAATATTTACCTGAAAAAACTGGATATTGAAAAAGCATTTTATTATTTTCAAAAAGCTCACACCCTTGAACCAAATGATGCAGCCACAACCAAAGCATTTAAAGATATCAATGCTATTATTAAGAATTCTAACTAAGTTGTAATTCAATAAAAGGTAGCCATCAAATGCAAGCACTTTTTTATAAATAATTTTCTGAACCAAAGCATACGAGTATAAGTTTACATTAGCAATCTCAAAAAAATTCATAAACTAAAAACACAAATAATATGGCTTTCACATTACCCGCGTTACCTTATGCTACCGATGCATTGGAACCACACATTGATGCAATGACAATGACCATTCATCACGATAAGCACCACGCTGCTTATGTAAATAATCTGAATGCTGCGCTCGCCGGCAAACCCGAAGAGAATATGAGCATTGACGAAATTGTAAAAACCATTTCGAAATTTCCGATGCCTGTGCGCAACAATGGCGGCGGACATTACAACCACTCGTTGTTCTGGACCATTATGAAACCGGGAGGTGGCGGAAGCCCGAAGGGTGATTTGGATGCAGCCATTAACCGCGACCTTGGAAGTTTCGAAAAGTTTTATGAAAGTTTTAATGCAGCAGGCACCACCAGATTTGGCAGCGGATGGGCATGGCTGATTGTAAATGCTGATAAAAAATTACAGGTGTGCAGTACACCCAACCAGGATAACCCGATGATGGATATTGCTGAAGTAAAAGGAACTCCGATACTCGGTATGGATGTGTGGGAACATGCCTACTATTTAAAATACCAGAACAAGCGCCCCGATTACATTGCCGCTTTCTGGAATGTAATTAACTGGGACGAAGTAAGCTTGTTGTTTGCTCAAGCGACTAAGTAGTTTTTAATTTTTTTATTTATGAAAAAGAGAAGCGCGAAAGTGCTTCTCTTTTTTTATTTGTTGTTGTATGAAATATTCTAAAATTTATCCTCTGATAAAGTTAAATTTCAACTCCATTCCCCTTGCAACATTTGCACAATAGAAATTTCAAATACACTCGGCGAGGTATTTCAAAGTGCTGAGTTTAAAGTTCAAAGTGTTGCCACTCTGAATCTTCAATCGAAACCTTCCGGCATTTATTTTATAAAAGTTAAAAGCGATAAATGGAGCGAGGTGAAAAGAGTGGTGAAGGAGTAAAACCGTGAAGACTCACCCACGCACAACTAACACTCAGCGTTTACTATTTCCACCCTCTCTGATTTCAGAGTTAAAATATCATTCGGAGTTTGATAAGAAAACAAAGAGGGAGTTTGTATAAACAACTGAGAAAAAAACTCTGAATTATATTTTTCTCCCTCTCATTTTTCCATCCATAAGTTTTTGTTCTGCTTTGAGTTTGAAAAAAGAGAGGGTGTGTTTACATAAGGCAATCGAAATAGTTGGCGTGGGTGAGTAAAAGTGATTAAGAATAGAAGTAAAAATTATTTTCACTCCATGAAATCTCCTGTTGAACTTGCACGGGAACTGAGAAAAAGGCAAACTCCTGAAGAAGAAAAACTCTGGAGCCTGCTTCGCAATAGAAAATTAGTCGGGTATAAATTTTTACGACAACATCTAATCATTTACAAGAAGATTGATTTTAAAAACAATTTTTTCACTCTTGATTTTTATTGCAATAAGAAAAAATTAGCTGTTGAGTTGGATGGTGGTTATCATGATTTCAATACTGATTACGACAGAGAAAGAGATATTATTTTACTTGAAAACAAAATAAAAGTGCTCAGAATAAAAAATGAGGAATTGAAAACGGATGAGAAAAAAGTATTGCAGAAAATTATTGATTCTTTAAATGACAAGTCGGGCAATTAATAGAAATGCTTATTGAAATTTCCTTCCAATTCCATTTTTGTATAATTATATAAATATGGAATTGAGATAATAATGCAATTACCTGTTCAAGTATTTTGCAATATTCTATTCCTGAAAATCATTCTTTAACAAATTTCTTTCTGTAAATATTTCCAGAGGTTGTGTAAACAGAAATAAAATAAAATCCAGAACTGAGTTCGCTCACATTTATTGAAGCCGCTGATTCTTCGAACGGAAATGAAACCGTATTCACTTTTTCTCCCAATGAATTAAAAACTTCTATTGTTTTTATTTCTTCATCAGAATGAAGTTCAATAAACAACAATTGCGAAACCGGATTCGGATAAATTTTCATAGAAGAAATTATAGCGACTGATTCTGTTTTCATTGCCGGAGTAGTAAAAGTTTTTATTGCGCCCCATGCACTCCACACTATAGGACTTGAGCTACACTTACTTCTTACAGTCCATTGGTAAGCTGTTGAAGGCAATAAGGCTGTTATTATTTTAAATCCGGTGTTGGTGTTAATGTTCTTTGAAGTCCATGTTGTTGTTCCTGTTTTTCTGTATATGACTTGATATGCAACAGCGCATTGGTTGGTTGTCCATGTTAAAGTTGCTGCTGACGCAGTGATGGTTGTTGCAATCAAATTGGTTGGCTTCGGACATGGATTGCAAACAACAGGAGTAGAAAATATTCGCTGATAATTTGTTGCATATGAGTATGCTCCATTGCAAGTACTCACTGCATCCCAGTTCACCGACCAGGTCATCATTCCTCGAAGAGTTGGATAACCACCTGAGAGTGAAAGCGTGTAATTGCCTGGTCTTGGTCCGGTTCCTCGCAAATAATCTATAGCATCTTTTACAACAGCTGTATCTGTGTACCCCCCACCTGCTGCCAATGAACATGAAGGTAAACCAATGGCAACTTTGCCTGGTGGTAAACCATTAAAAAATCCACCAGCAGTATTAAATCCATGAATCACTGCATCAGTCATTGCAATAATAAAATCTGCTGTGCCTTGTGTGTAAATATTTCCATCAATGCCATACATGGAACCACTGTTGTATAACTGCACTTGTAAAATATCCAGTGAATCTCGCAGGGCGTTTATTACCGGAAGGTAAGCACCCCATATACTTCCGTACGATGACTGCCCACCCTGCACAAATGCAGTTTCGGGAGCCATGGTAAGTAATAATTTTTTATTGTGTGAAGTGTGATAGCTCTGCATGATTTGTTTTACCGCATCAATAAGATTCAGAATTTTTGAATCGGTTGGATTTGCAATAGTTCCGCCACTCACTGTAACTGAACTTCCTTCAAAGTCAATATCAATACCATCGAAACCATAAGTATTAATGATGCTGATCATTGAACTGATGAAACTATTTTTCTCATTTAAATTATCAAGCGAGATGGGTGAAGTTGCTCCACCCATGCTGATCAGTATTTTTTTTCCCTGACCTTGCATTGCTTGTATCTGAGAAATTAAAGTTGCCTGTGAAACCTGGTCGGGAGAAAACTGCATATTGTAATCAGTGCCTGCAACCGGAACAGCAAACGAAACTTCAACCACATTGTATCGCGGGTCAATTGCATTCAATTGAATGTATGGTGAACCCGGATCGCTCCAGTTATGCCAGTAACCCACCAATGCAGGATTCGGTATTTGGGCAAATGATTTTTCATTAACTAAATACAGAAATGAAATTAAGATTAGAATAAATTGAATTGCGCGAATTATTTTTTTCATAACTGTAGTTTTGTGTGAAAGAAAATTTATTCGTTCGAATATATTATGTGAAGAATAAAATTCAGTAAAAGACAATAGCTATTTTTTTATCGGTAATCAATTGGCGATTTATTAAATAAAAAAACCGCTCTGATATAAAATCAAAGCGGTTCAGTATTGTTCTTGAAAATAATTTTACTTCAAATCCAAAAAGCCAATCACTTTAAATTCAGTGCGACGATTTTCCTGGTGTTGTTCTTCAGTACAACTTTCGCAAGAAGGTGCACACTTAACAGTTGGCATTGATTCACCATATCCTTTTGCTGTGATACGGTCTTTTGCAATTCCCTTACTGATTATATAGGCAACAGCGCTAACTGCTCTGCTTTGCGATAATTTTTGGTTGTATGCATCTGTACCGCGGCAATCGGTATGCGAACTTAATTCTACTTTAATGCTCGGATTATCGTTCAGAATTTTTACCAGCTTATTTAACTCTAATGCAGCATCCGGGCGAATGTTTGCTTTATCAAAATCATAATAAATATTCTTGAGTACGATTGGTTTGTTCAACTCAATTTTTTCCATCTCAATTTTTAATTTCACAATCATATCTTCCGATTGCTTCTTGCCTATTGTGCTGATGTCTTCTGTCTTTGAAAAATAGCCATCCTTATTCCCACTTACTGAATAGTCTGTATTTTCATTTAATTGAAACATGAAATTCCCATCGCTACCTGTGGTTGTATTTTCCTTTCGTCCGGTTTTTTTATTTAGCAATACAATGGTTGCACCCTGCACCGGTGTCTGATCCTTTTTATTTACAACAGAACCACTGAGTGTAAATTTTAAATCAGGCTTGCGAAAGTGATATATTTTATCATTGCTGCCATTACTGCTTTCTCTGTTGCTCGAGAAATATCCGGTTTCGCCACCTTTTTCAGGAAGGTAACCAAAGTCGTCGTGTGATGTATTAATTGGATAACCAATATTGTGTGGACGGCTCCAGCTACTTCCTTCCTTAGTTGATGAATATATATCTAATCCACCTAATCCATATAATCCATCGGAAGCAAAGTATAAAACAGAATCATTTTCGATGTATGGAAACATTTCGTTCATCGGAGTGTTAATAGTTGCCCCCATATTTACGGGCGTACCCCAACCATCTCCTTCTTTTTTTACCATCCAGATATCAGTTCCTCCTTGTCCACCCGGCATATCACTTACAAAATATATTGTTGCTCCACGATTGGCAATTGCAGGATGACCACAAGAATAATCATTGCTGTTAAAAGGTAACTCCTTTATGTTGTTCCATTCCCCGTTTTCATCTTTTGCACTTGAATATATTTTCATAAGCGCAATGTCTTCGCTGCTTTGTTTTATTTTTTTGTTGATGTAATTATTCCTTGTGAAATACATCGTGCTGCCATCAGGTGAAAAAGTTGCATCTGCATCGTGATACAATCCATTTACTGCACCTTTTAATAATTCAGGTGATGCAAAATTTCCTTCGCCGTTGTCTTTTGCATAATACAAATCAAGATAGTTATGCCCGGTCCATGCATATACTTTAGCGCTTGAATTCCGATCAGATGAAAAAACGATTCCTCCATTATAAAACACAGGTGCCATGCTTGAGCCGGTGTTGATGGCCACATCCTCCACAACATATTTTGATGAGTCCATTTTAAAATGATTGACTGAATCACATGAAGCAAGCATCATGGTTCCGGTTTTTTCATTTGGCATTTTTTGTAAATAAATATTCAGTATTCCTTTTGCGTCTTCATAATTTCCATTCTCCATCATGGCTTGCGCACAGTATATAAAATCACTTGGCTTCGCATCAGGTAATCCAATTACTTCTTTGTACCACTTCTCTGCCATTGGTGCATTGTTTGACTGCCGGTAATCTTCAGCAAGCATTTTTTTTGCTTCCGGAAAATCTTTCATCGACAAACATTTTTCCAATTTCGGAATGGATTTATTGTATGCCATATCCTGATTGAACCGTTCACCTGCCAGGTAGTATGATCCTGCACAGCCGCTGAGTGTTAGCACCATCGCTGTAACAGGTATCAGATTTTTTATTTTTAATAGAGTCATGTGTTTCATTTTTCCTGCTTGCAATTCTTATTCTGAAATTAGAAATATCGAGGTGTTTTTACTTTCATAATGTCGTATCCGAAATCGTATCCGATCATTATTTCATGTGAACCGTTTGAATAATTCTTTAACAATGAAGTTGTGAAGTCATAAGCATATCCGATGCGAAGCTGCTTGGTAGCCTGCAACTCAATCATCCCCACTGCCGCATCACCCGTACGATACGCTCCACCAATCCACAATACTTTTTTGATTAATAAATTCAGATTAAAATCAAATTCAACCGGCGTGTTTTGCGAATATTTAATCAACATCGCTGGCCGTAAAACAAAATCAGGATTTATTTCTATTGCTCCGCCCATTGTAAAGAAGTAGTGTCGCACTTGCTTTGGAACAATGTTGTTTTGAATATTAAAACTTGCTGGTCGTGATGGATCGTAACTTAAAAGTTCAGGCACTGATAATCCCATGTAAAATTTATTGCTGTACATGTAGGCACCTGCGCCAAAGTTTGGAAGTATATTGCTCACTGATGATGGATCAAACAAAGCATCTGGTTTATCCCATACTACCAATTGGCTGAGTTTTGAATTGAAATATGAAATACCGCCGCGCAATCCTAAACCCAATTTTAATTTTTTATTCAACTGCATGTGGTATGCATAATTCGCATAAACATCATAGCGACTGGTAACACCTATTTTATCAGCAGCTAGTTCCAATCCCAATCCAACTTTGCGTGTGCGTGTGGGCCCGTGAATAGTTGCTACAAATGTTTTTGGTGCTCCATCAAATTTCACCCACTGATTGCGGTATAACAATGATGCTGAAGCATATCGTTTGCTTCCTGCATAAGCAGGATTCACCAACAGGTTGTTGAACATGTACTGGCTCAACAATACATCCTGCTGCGCATACGATGCAAGTGACAGCATCGAGCAAAAAGTCAGAACAATTATTTTCTTTATCATGCCTTTGAGTTTTCTTTTTTCGTTTAAATGAATTTTTGTTCTCTGATTTTTTATCTTCTCATGTCAACATATCCTGAAAGTGGTGTGGTCAGGTTGCTCGATTCGAAAATCACGAAGTAGGTTCCATCAGGTAGTTTATCGCCACTGTTGTTGGTTCCATCCCACTCATTGTTGTAATTTTTCTTTTCGTAAACCTTATTACCCCATCGGTTAAACACCATTAAGTTGTTATCTGGATAATGAATTAATCCATGTATGACAAAGTAATCATTCGGGCCATCGCCGTTCGGTGAAAATCCGGTAGGCATTTGCAAAGTATCCTCGTTGCATTCTTCCGGTGGTTTCACTGTAATGATTAATGTGTCTGTAGCTATGCAATTTCCATCGGTCACAGTCCAAACGATAATGTTTTGTCCAACTGCTAATCCTGAAGTCGTAGATGATGGATCTGCTTCATTAGAGAATGTAATTCCATTATCAGAGCTACTCCATGTTCCGGAACCTGATGACATGCTTCCACTCAACTGAATATTTACAGTGTCGCATGTTGATTGATCGTTGCCTGCATCAGCATTTAAATCGGTTACTATAAGCGTAGCTGTGTCGGTGAATGTGCAGGTGCCATTTGATATTGTCCACACAAATACATTATTTGTATTTCCAAGTCCGGTTACTACTGTTACAGACAATGATGGGTCAGCAATATTTCCTGTTCCATTTATCAAGGTCCATGTTCCGGTATATCCTGTTGGAAGTGTTGCTGTTAATGTTCCATCAGTTCCGCAAGCTATAGTAGTTCCACCTCCTGTGAATGTTGGTGGAGCTGGGTTATCTAAAGTTGCTGTTGCCACATCAGAACATCCGGTTGCATCTGTAACTGTAACAGTATAAGTACCTGAAGAAAGTCCTGAAACCGTTAGAGTGGTTGAACCATTTGACCATATGTAACTAAAAGGTGCTATGCCTCCAGTTGTGTTTACTGATAAAGCTCCGTTTGTTGCATCATGACAAGAAATGTTTACATCTGTATTTATGCTCGCTGTAATTGCTATTGCTGGATCAACTATGGCTGAGAGAGTATCGGTGCAACCATTCGCATCAGTCACTGTTACAAAATAAGTTCCTGCTGCAATTGCGTTAAGGTCTTGCGCTGTTTCAGAGTTACTCCAGTTATAATTGTAAGGTGATGTTCCGCCAGCTACACTAATATCTATTGCCCCACTGAGTAAATTCTGACAGTTTACATCTGTGATAGAAACTATTGTTGCATCTAAAACTAACGGCTGTGTGATAACAACATTTGTGGTATCAGAACAACCGTGCGCATCGGTTACAGTTACAAAATAAGTTGCGGCTAGCAATCCTGTGATAGTATCGTTGACAGAAGTTGTTGACCATAAATAAGTGTATGGTGCTGTTCCGCCTGATGCTGTTACTACTGCCACACCGGTTGCATTGCCGTTACAATTTACTTCAAGTGATTGGGTGGCTGTTGCATTTAATGGTTGTGGTTCAGTTAAATTAACTGTTGCAGTTGCTGTGCATCCATTGGCATCGGTTATTGTTACAGTATAATTTCCAGCTGCAACATTTGCTAAATCTTCAGTGGTTGCTCCGTTGCTCCAATTGAAATTGTATGCCGCAGTTCCACCTGATACAGTTAGATTTATTGTATCGGAATTTATCCCTGAGCATGAAATGGAATCAGTTATTGTTATGTTGGCTATCAATTGCATTGGTTCATTCACACTGAATGAATCTATCGCTTGACAATTATTTACATCTGTTACAGTAACATAATAAATATTACCGCTGATGTTTGTTAAGTCTTCAGTAGTTGCGCCATTTGACCATGAATAAGAATAGGCTGCTGTACCACCCATAATAGTAATATCAATACCACCATTCAAACTTCCAAAACAAGTGACATTGGTAATGACAGTATCCATTATCATTAACACATCTGGTTCAGTAATATTTGCTGTGCCAGTTGCAGTACATCCGTTAGCATCTGAAACAGTTACATTATAAATAGCAGGATCTAAACCTGTTAGGTCTTCTGTTGTTTCTCCATTGCTCCAGTTAAATGTATAAGGTGCTGTGCCACCACTCGGTGTTAAATCTATTGAACCATCTGCTGCACCATTACAAGTTACATTGGTTGGATTTATTGCTGATGCATTAACGGCAGTTGGCTGATCAACAATTGTACTTGCAATAGTTGAACATCCATTCACATCAATAACAGTAACAGCATAAGCACCTGCTATTACACCTGTTAAATCTTCTGTTGTAGCTCCGTTGCTCCATGTATAGGTGAATGGCGCTTGTCCATCAGTAACAGTTAAATCAACTGAACCCGTTGTATCACCAAAACATCCTGAAACATTTGTTGGATCAGCAACCGCTGTCGGACTTCCTACCTGAACAATATCAAGTGATGTTGCAATCACAGTTGTACATCCATTGGCATCAGTAACAGTTACATTATATGATCCTTCACTAAGTAATGATAAATCTTGTGTGGTTGCGCCATTGTTCCAGTTATAACTATATCCTGGTGTTCCACCTGTAACAGAAATATCTATTGAACCTGTTCCTGCAGCAGTACAACCAAGTGTGTCAGTCCACGCATCAACAGAAATTGTTAAGGCAAGTGGTTCGGTAATTAAATCTGAAGTTGTTGCTGTACATCCATTAGCATCAGTAACTGTTACATCATAAGTACCCGGACAAAGATTATTTAATGAAGCAGTAGTTGAACCATTGCTCCATTGATAATTGTAAGGCGAAGTTCCACCTGAAACAGTTAATACAACACTTCCGTCGCACGCACCAAAACATGTAACATTTGTTGAAGAAGCTGCAACTGTCGCAATTAATAATTGTGGTTCAGTAACTGTTGCACTTGTAGTTGTTGAACATCCGTTTACATCCAATACAGTTACAGAATATATTCCTGCTGTTAATCCTGATATGTTCTGGCTGGTTTCGCCATTGCTCCATGTGTATGTAAAGGGTGCCAGTCCATCAGTAATTGTTAAATCAATTGCTCCATTTGAATTTCCAAAACATCCGGTCACATTTGTAATTGTTGTTGATGCAATCGGATGATCAACCTGAACAATTGTTAAATCCGCAGATAATGTTGTAGTGCATCCATTGGCATCAGTGATCGTTACATTATAAGTTCCTGCAGATAGACCTGATAAATCCTGAGTAGTTGATCCGTTGCTCCAGTTATATGAATAAGCAGTTGTTCCACCTGAAACTGAAATATCAATTGCGCCTGTCCCTGTTGCATTGCAACCGAGCGTATCAGAGAAAGTGATTACTGAAGCAGATAAAACCACTGGTTCCGTAATTATTGAACTTGTTGTTGCTGTGCATCCATTGGCATCTGTTACTGTTACACTAAATGTTCCAGGAGAAAGATTAATCAGCGCCGAAGTAGTATTTCCATTTGACCAATTGTAATTATACAATGGAGTTCCACCTGAAACATTTAAAACTACAGTTCCATCGGCTGCACCATTGCATGTAACATTTGTAGATGATGCTGAAACAGTAGCAATTAACAATGCTGGTTCGGTAACGGTCGCGCTTGCGGTTGTTGAACATCCGTTTACATCCAATACTGTTACGGAATAAACTCCAGCCACAAGCGTTGATAAATCCTGTGTGGTTGAGCCATTGCTCCAAGAATAAGTAAAGGGCGCCTGTCCATCTGTAATTGTTAAATCAATTGCTCCATTTGAATTTCCAAAACATCCGGTCACATTTGTAATTGTTGTTGATGCAATCGGATGATCAACCTGAACAATTGTTAAATCCGCAGATAATGTTGTAGTGCATCCATTGGCATCAGTGATCGTTACATTATAAGTTCCTGCAGATAGACCTGATAAATCCTGAGTTGTTGATCCGTTGCTCCAGTTATAAGAATATGCAGTTGTTCCACCAAAAACTGAAATATCAATTGCACCTGTTCCTGTTGCATTACAACCGAGTGTATCCGTATAAGAAGTAACTGTTGCAGATAAAGTCAAGGGCTGTGTAATGATTGAAGTAGAAGTTGCAGAGCAACCATTCGCATCTGTTACTGTTACACTAAATGTTCCAGGAGAAAGATTAATCAGCGCCGAAGTAGTATTTCCATTTGACCAATTGTAATTATAAACCGGTGTTCCACCTGATACCGAAAGTGAAATACTCCCATCACCATTTCCATTACATGAAACATTTTGAACTGTTGGTGAAATTGTAAGCACTAATGGTTCAACTAAAATTATTGTTGAACTTGTGGTTGCTGTACATCCATTTGCATCGGTAACAGTAACACTGAAAGTTCCTCCTGCTAAACCAGATAAATCCTGAGTGGTGGCACCGTTGCTCCAGTTATAAATATATGCTGCAGTACCTCCTGCAACAGTTAAATCTACTGCTCCATTATTTGCTCCATTACAAGTTGGACTGCTTGAACTACTGATTGAAGCAGTTAAAATTATCGGCTCGTTTATGGTATAAGAAGTTGTGTATGAACAATTATTTACATCGGTAACAGTTACTGAATATGTTCCACCTGAAAGATTGGTTAAGTCTTCGTTTGTAGAACCATTGCTCCAAATAAAAATATAAGGAGGCAATGTTCCACCAATGACAGTAATATCTATGTTACCATCACCTGCGCCATTACAAGAAACATTGGTTATAACCTGAGTTGAAATTGTAAGCACATCAGGTTGAACTAAATTTTCTGTTTTAACAACATTGCATCCATTAGCATCGGTTATTGTAACTGTATATGCTCCAGCGCCAAGACCTGAAATGTTGGCAGTTGTTGCTCCGTTCGACCATATATAATTATATGGACTAGCACCACCTGTTACAGTTGAATTTATATAACCATCAGTTGCCCCATTACATGTTACACCGTTTTCATTGTAACTGGATGGAGTAAGTGTGGCATTTAAATTTCCTGATTGAGTAAGTGTGATTGACGAAACATTTGTACAGCCATTGGCATCAGTAACTGTTACACTAAATGTTCCTGCTCCTATTGCTGATAAATCTTGCGTGGTTGCTCCGTTCGACCATAAATAAGTGTATGGACTTGCACCGCCTGTTACGGTTAAATCAATGCTTCCATCATTGCCTATGCAAGTAACATTATATCCGCCAGCGAAAGTTGGTGAGATAGGTGTTAAACCAATTGTATCAGGTTCGGTTAAAGTGACAGATGTTGAAACTGTACAACCATTCAAGTCAGTTACAGTTACAGAATAAATTCCTGCTCCAACATTTGATAAATCTTGCGTGGTTGATCCATTGCTCCAATTATAAGAGAATGGAGAAGTTCCTCCTGCAGGTGTTAAATCAATTGAGCCGTTTACACTTCCACTACATGCAATATTGTATCCGCCATTATAAGTTGATGAAACGGTTGGAGATGTTAATGGTGTTGGTTGCGTGATTGTTGATGTCGCAGTTGTTGAGCAATTATTTGCGTCGGTTACCGTGACAGTATAAGTGCCTGCACTAAGTGAACTTAAGTCTTGGGTAGTTGCTCCATTGCTCCAGATATATGTAAATGGTGATGCTCCGCCAGTAACTGTTAAATCAATACTTCCATCAGAATTTCCATTGCATGAAATATTATTTCCATTGTATGAAGAAAGTGTGGCGCCAAGTGTCAATGTTGTTGATTGAATTAGTGTAACAGTTCCTGTACTTGTACAACCATTCGCATCAGTAATTGTGACATCATATGTTCCGGCAGAAAGCCCGGATAAATCTTGAGTGGTTGCACCAGTACTCCATAAATAAATAAACGGTGCTGTTCCACCTGTTATGGTTAAATCAATGCTTCCATCATTTCCCAAACAGGTAACATTAAATCCTCCATTGAAAGTTGGACTTATTAAAGTTGAAACAAGAGTATCGGGTTGTGTTAAAGTAACTGAATCAATAGCAGGGCAACCATTCGCATCATTGACTACTACACCATAAGTTCCTGCAGTCAACCCTGTGATATCCTGAGTAGTTTCTTCGTTTGTCCATTCGTAAGTATAAGGTCCTGTTCCACCTGTAACTGTTAAATCAATTGAACCATTTGATGACCCATAGCAACCCACATTACTTCCACCATAAGTTGAAAGAAAAAATGAAAGAACAACTGGAGTTGGTTCAGTAAGTGTTTTACTTCCTGAACTTGTGCATCCATTTACATCAGTGATAGTAACTGAATATGTGCCTGCTGTAAGAGAACCTAAATCTTGTGTAGTTTCTCCATTGCTCCAGATAAAAGTATATGGAGAAGTACCACCACTAATACTAGTTGTAATAATTCCATCAAACAATCCATTGCAACTTATGTTAAATCCTCCAGCAAAAGTAGGACTTGTTAATGTTGGTGAAACAGTAGCTGGTTCAGTAAGTGTAATGCTTGATGTAATTGTACATCCATTTGCATCGGTAACAGTAACCGCATAAGTTCCTGCTCCAATTGAAGAAAGGTTTTGTGTTGTTGATCCATTACTCCACAAATAAGTATAAGGCGAAACTCCGCCTGTAACTGTTACTGAAATACTACCATCAGTACTTCCGTTGCAAGACAAATTTGTTCCACCTGTTACCGTAGGAGAAACTAAAACAGGAGCAATTGGTATTGGCTCGGTCAGCGTTTCAGAAGAAATTGCAGTACAACCATTGGCATCAGTTACTGTTACTGAATATGTTCCTGCTGAAAGTGAATTAATGTCTTGTGTTGTGGCTCCGTTACTCCATGAATAAGAGTATGGAGAAGTTCCACCTGTAACAGTTGCATCAATGCTTCCATTGGTTGCGCCGTCACAGCCAACATTATATCCATTATAACCGGATAGTGTTGAAGATATTGTTATGGGAGCTGGCTCGGTAAAGGTAAATGAATCTTGATTTGAACATCCGTTCAAGTCATAAACTGTAACACTTATTGTTCCTGCACCTAATCCCGAAACTGATGAAGAAGTTGCTCCATTACTCCATAAATAGGTATAGGGCAATGAACCACCGGTTGCTGAAACAGAAGCTGAACCATCAGTTCCTCCGTTACAAGTAACATTTGTTCCACCATTAACTGTTACACCTGTAATAAGTGGAACAAGTATAACCGGTTCAGTTAATGTTACTGACCCTGTGCCTGAGCATCCATTCGCATCGTTTACAGTCACGCTGTAAGTTCCTGCTGTGAGGTTTATTAAATTTTGTGTAGTAGCTCCATTGCTCCATATATAATTATAAGGCGAAGCTCCACCGCTAACAGAAGTATTTGCAGATCCACTTGATTCACCATTACATCCTATATTATATCCACCCCCGTTTACCGGGCTTGTAACTGTAACACTTAAAGGTGCAGGTGGAGTTATTGTATAAGTTTGAGAAGCAGTACATCCGTTCAAATCAAAAACTGTTACAGTATAATTTCCTGCTGCTAGTCCTGTAATATCTTGTGTTAAACCTCCATTCGACCAGAAATATAAATAAATTGGAGTTCCACCACTTACTGATATAAATATTCCACCATTGCTTGCTCCGTTACAACTTGTACCGAAGCCATTGTAATTTTTCAAACTATCAAGTGCAATTGTGATTGGTCCGCCTGGTTGTGTTAAGGTTAAAGAGCCATTGCCTAAACATCCGTTCGCATCAGTAATTGTTACGCTCACTGTTCCTGCAATTAAACCTGAAATGCCTGATGTAGTTGCACCCGTACTCCATAAGTAAGAATAAGGCAATGTACCACCTGTAGCTGTTACCGATGCAGTTCCAGTTGCATCTCCATAGCATGCAACATTTACTCCGTTAACCGAGGTACTTGTTATTACCGGAACTACAACTCCCGGTTGTGTTATTATTTGAGATCTTGTTGCAGTACATCCGTGAGCATCAGTTATTGTTACAATATAAGTTCCAGCGCTTAATCCACTAAGGTCTTGGGTTGTTGCTCCATTGCTCCATAAATAGTTATATGGGGATGTTCCGCCAATAACCGTTAAATCAATTGCTCCGGTTGATTGGCCGTTGCAACTTACATTAGTAGTTGAGGTAACTGATGAACTTAATGTTGCCGGTTGAGTAATTGTTGTACTTCCGGTTTTTGTACATCCGTTGGCATCTGTTATTGTTACTGAATATGTAACACCACCTGATAATCCTGTGGCTGTTTGAATTGTTTGACCATTGCTCCATAAATAAGTGTAAGGAGCAATACCTCCGGTTGGCGTCGCAGTTCCTGTTGCATTTGTACTTCCATTACAGTTAGCCGAAGTTGAAGTAACAGACAGAGCCAGAGCAGCAGGTTGAGTTAGCGTAACAGTTGTATCTTTTGTACAACCATTAACATCAGTAATTGTAATACCATAGGTTCCAGCCGCCAATCCATTAATAGTTTGAGTAGTTGCTCCGGTTGACCAATGGTAGCCAATAGGTGTTTGATTACCGCTAACATTAGCAGTAACGGAACCATTACTTCCTGCATTGCAACTGATTTGGTATCCATTATAGGTAGGACTAACAAAAGTTATAATGTGCCTAGGAACAACTATTGAGTAGGAATAAATCTGGAATGCATTGTAATTACAATTATCATCTCTAACAGTTACTGTAAAAGTATATGGTTGATCTCGGGCATCAAGTAAAGTAGGACTCCAGCAAAAAGTTCCAACAGGATAATTCGGACTTGCGCCTCCTTGATTTGCAATTGTAAATGTTGAGCCTGGAATTGAAGTTGTAGATGTTGAGGTCATGGTAATATGTTGACCAATATTTCCATCATTGGAATTAATAGTAAAGCAGGTTGATCCACCAGGACAAATAATAGTTGAGTAATTTGATGTGCCGTTTATTCCGGAAGCTGTAGGAAGTAAATTTGTTCCACAATCTTTAATCCAGAACTGCATATCTCGAATAACGCTTCCGATTAATACTCCACCTCTGTATTCTTTGACTAAAACCGCACAAACTGCAACTTGTCCAACAGTTGTTGGTGTCATTGTAATATCACCCGTTGAAGAATTAATTGCAACTGCTGGCGTTGATGTCAACCAATTGGTTGCACTATAACCAGCAAGAAATCCAACATCAACTGTTGAACTTCTTTTGGGATTAATAAAGGAATACGACAATGAATCTCCATTTGGGTCAACAACTCCATGATTAAATGTGAAAGCCTGATTGGAACAAACAAATGCGACAGGAATATTTGTAAAAGTTGGAGAACTGTTATGATTAGCTGCAACATTATTTAAAAATGCTTCAACATATAATGCATTACCAGTTGATGAATTGTTACAATTTGCCTGATTTGTTATTGTACTGATTGCACAATTCCGACAACAAACTGAATAACTGAATATCCAATCAACACATTGTGTTGGTAGAGTTACATTTCCACGATAGGTATATTGTTGTACTCCGGGATTTGTTCCACCATTACAATAAGTAAATGTTGGATTACATGGAAAAGTTATTTCCTGTCCGGTTCCTGCAATAGGATTAAGTGTAACATTAAAATTTTGTGCACAGCTTGTTGACTTTACATTTAAAGTAACAGTATTAGGAGCAGCTACTCCCTGACAATCTCTGTAAAAATTTACTGTGATTTCATAAATATTTCCTGAAATCCAGCGATAAGTTAAATCGGACCCGGCCGCGTGCGTTGCGTAAGCATTATTGGAAACACCAATGAATCCAATAGCAATAAAAAAACTAATAATTAAAAAAGCGGACCTATGAAGGATCGTTTTGTATTGATTAAGCATCCAGTATGATTTTGTAATTTGTAAAGTAATTACCTTTTAATTTTCCGGTGCAAAGTATATTGTTGTTTTCTCGACCGATAGTTAAATTTTAAATGATATTCACAAAATGTCGTTGATTGGTGGTAATTAATTGGACACATTAAAAATTACTTCAATTTCTTTTGTTTCTAAAATAAAAAAGTGTTCAATCAATCATTTTTTAAGAGCTTCATTTTCATTTTCAAAAAATCATAATTTCAGACAACAGATTTATTTACATTTGGCCTTCGAAAAAAAAGTCGCGAATAATAATGGGTGTTTTAAAAAACAAATTTAGAGAGATTTCAGGACCTGTTGCTCAGGAAGTAAAAGCATTGATAAAAGATCACGGTAATCTTGAACTTGGTACATATACAATAGATCAGGCGTATGGTGGCATGAAGGAAATTAAAGCATTGGTGACTGAGACTTCATTACTGGATTCAGTAGAAGGAATTCGTTTCCGTGGTTACACTATCCCTGAGTTGAGTGAAAAATTACCGAAAGCAGAAGGGTGCACTGAGCCATTGCCCGAAGGATTATTTTATCTGATGCTCACTAATGAGTTACCTTCTCACAGCGATGTTGAACACATAAGTAATACATGGGCACGCCGTGGAATTGTTCCGCATCATGTATTTAAAGTTTTAGATGAACTTCCGAAAACAACCCATCCTATGACACAATTCAGTATAGCTGTTATGGCTTTACAAACTGAAAGTGTTTTTGCAAAAAAATATCGTGATGGAATAAGCAAGAAGGATTACTGGGATCCGATGTTTGAAGACTCAATGAATCTGATTGCCCGATTGCCTCGTGTGGCTGCATATATCTACCGCAGAACATATCACAATGACAAACACATTGAACCTGATTCGCAATTGGATTGGGCTGCAAACTTTGCGCACATGCTTGGCTTTGATAATCCATCATTCAAAAGTTTGATGCGATTATATATGACTATTCATGCTGATCATGAGGGAGGAAATGTTTCTGCTCACAGTACACACTTGGTTGGTTCTGCATTGAGTGATGCTTATCTTTCTTTCACAGCAGGAATGAATGGATTGGCAGGACCGTTACATGGACTCGCTAATCAGGAGGTGATTCGATGGGTGATGCAAATGCAAAAAGAAATTGGTTCGAAGAGTCCGAGTGAAGAACAGATTGCAGATTACATACACAAAACTTTAACCGAAGGAAAAGTTGTTCCGGGTTATGGTCATGCAGTTTTGCGCAAAACTGATCCTCGCTTTACCGCGCAAATGGAGTTTGCAAAAAAATATTGTCCTGATGATGAATTGGTGAATACAGTTTGGAGAATTTATAAAGTTGCTCCTCCAATTTTAGAAAGCACCGGAAAAATAAAAAACCCGTGGCCGAATGTGGATGCTCACTCTGGTTCATTGCTGGTTCATTATGGGTTGGTGGAGTATGATTTCTATACAGTGCTGTTCGGTGTATCGCGCGCGTTGGGAGTTTTAACTTCGTTGTGCTGGGATCGTGCGCTTGGTTATGGAATTGAGCGACCAAAGTCAGTTACTACTGAATGGATTAAATCTTATATCGCTTCGAAGTCAGTGAAATCTTAGGTGAACAAATAGCTTTTAGAATGAAAGCCATCTTGAAAAAATCAAGGTGGCTTTTTCATTTACACCAACAACCTCTCTTTTCGAAATTGCATCTCGTATAATTTTTTATAGAAGCCGTTGAGTGCAATGAGTTGTTCGTGGGTGCCGCATTCTTTTACTTCGGCGTGGTCGAGCACGAGTATGGTGTTTGAATTTTGTATGGTGCTGAGCCGGTGCGCGATGATGATGGAGGTGCGGTTGCTCACCATTTTCGTGATTGCTCGTTGTATGATTTGTTCGCTCTCAGTGTCAATCGAAGAAGTTGCTTCATCTAAAATTAAAATTGCCGGGTCGTGAACGAGTGCGCGCACAAACGAGATGAGTTGCCGCTGCCCCATGGATAGTGTGGCGCCGCGCTCTTTCACAAGGTAATCGTATCCGCCAGGTAAGTGTTCGACAAACTCATTGACACCGCAAAGTTGTGATGCACTAATTACCTGCTCGCGCGAAATACTTTCGTTGCGAAGGCGGATATTATCAAGCACGGAACCTGAAAATAAAAACACATCCTGCAAAACCATTCCGAGATTTTTGCGCAGCGAATACACATCGTAGTCGCGGATGTCAACGCCATCAATGGTGATGCGCCCGCGGTGCACATCGTAAAAACGCATGAGCAAATTGATCATAGTGGTTTTTCCGCTGCCGGTGGCGCCCACAATGGCGAGCGACTCGCCAGCTTTTACTTTGAACGAAACATCTTTGAGCACATAGTATTCATCATCGTAAGCGAACCACACATTTTCGAAAGCAATTTCGCCTTTGAGTTTTCCGGCGCTTATTTTTCCGGTGTTTTGAATGCGGTCGTCGCTGTCAATTAATTTGAAAACGCGGTCGGCTGCCACCATGCCCATTTGAAGTGTGTTGAATTTATCGGCGAGCATGCGGATGGGGCGAAACAATAAGTTGATGCAAATGATGAATGAGTTGAGCATGCCGACTGTTACATCGTTCTGCAAATATTTTCCGCTCCAGTACCACACGAGCAGCGAGATGGCGAGTGCGGAAATGATTTCGACCATCGGAAAAAAAATGCTGTAGTACCAGTTGCTGCTGATGTGCGCATTGCGGTGGTCACCGTTAATGATTTTGAATTTTGCCATCTCCCGTTCTTCGGCGGTGAAGAGTTGCACTACGCTCATGCCGGTTAAATGTTCCTGAACAAAAGTGTTGAGGCGCGCGACCTGGTTGCGCACCTCGGTGAATGATTTTTTTATTCCTTCTTTAAAAATCCATGCAGATAAAATGAGCAACGGCAGAATCGACATTGCCACCAGTGTGAGTTTCCACGACATGCTGAACATGAAAATCAGCACCACAATAATGGTGAGCAGGTCGCTGAGAATGGTGATGATGCCTTCCGAAAAAATATCGTTGATGGTTTCCACATCGTTCACTGTTCGGGTGGTGGAAATGCCGATGGGTGTTTTATCGAAGAAGCGGACATTCATGTGTAACAGGTGCGCGAAAACTTTTACGCGCAGCCGCTGAATGATATTTTGCCCGAGCAGTGCAGTGGTGAATGTGAATTGGTACGAAAGAAATCCCTGCACGAAAAGTGAAATGAGCAGCACTGAACTCATGGTCATCAGCATTTGATAATTGCCTTGCAGAATATATTTATCGAGTGTGATTTGAATGATGTACGGATTGAGAATGCTTAAGCCCGCCATCAACACAGCAATAAAAACAGCTGTATAAAATTTTGTTTTGTGCGGTGCCGCGAGGCGCAACACGCGCATGAGCAAACCGAAATCAATAAGTTTGTAAAATATTTTTTTCAATTAGAGGTGGCTTCTTTAATTAAAGTGAATGCAATATTACTGCGATACAATTATTTAAATATTGCTTAGTAAATTTTAATATTGAAACACTAAATGACTCATAAGTATTTTATTATTTTTGTTTTAATTAATTTTTTAAACCAATAAATTCGAATCAATGAAAAAATTATTTTCTGTTGTTTTTCTTTTTGCTATTCTTCAAATAATAAGTTGTGAAGCCTTAAAAATGGGAACTTTACAAATTTCTAATAATAGTTCTAATCCGTATTCTTTAACAATTGATGGAATGAATAAAGGAACTATAAATGGAAATACTTCAAAGGATTTTAAACTTGCAGAAGGAGAACACACAGTTTCAGCAACTCAACAATCAGGTTATTTAATTTATGCAAGTGTTTATTCAAATACTTTAAATGTCTATAGTGGGCAAAAGACAAATTGGAATTTCCCGTAGAAATAAATCTAACGAAGTCCGAGCAAGGTTACTGTAATCAGAAACTAACTTGCACATTTTTCATCGCGCTCATTCCTTCAAATTATTTTCTGAGTACCGAATGGTTTCAATCAATGGTTCAGGAAAATAACCTTCCGGATATTTTACTGCGGTTAGTGTTAATCCGTTTGCTGGCGCAGAGAAATCTGTTTTCTGATTTACTGCACTGTTGAGCAATTTTATGAAATTTTCTTTCGATAGTTTTTGTCGTCCGCCTGCAATCATGGTTGCGACTAAACCTCTCACCATGCCGCGAAGAAAGCGATTTGATGAAACATAAAAGGTGATGGTCTTTTTTTCTGCATCCACTTTCCATTCGGCTTGCGAGATGGTACAGATGGTTGTCTTGACTGTTGTTCTTCGCTTACTGAAAGCTGCATAATCTTTATGTTCGAAAAGCAGTTGCGAAAAATCATTCAAAATATTTACATCGAGCTTGTAGTATGGATAGAAGCAAGCGGTCTCGGCGATGAAAGGATTTTTTTCGTAACTCAAAACATATTCATAGCTGCGCGAAATGGCATCGAAGCGAGCGTGAGATTTCATTCCCATTTTGAAAATATTCCGCACAGCAATATCCCGTGGCAATAAAAAATTCAGCTTGCGTAAAAAATCGTTTTCAATTTCAGCAATGGTTTCGAAGTGCAGAAAGTTTTGTCGAGCATGTACACCAGCATCAGTGCGACTGCTTCCCATCGAGGAAATATCTTCACGAAGAATGGTGGAGAGTTTTTCATTTACATATTGCTGAACAGAAGTTCCGTTTTTCTGAATCTGCCAGCCGTGATAGTTTGTGCCGATGTATGAAAACTCCAGAAAATATTTTTGATATTCTTTTTCCTCAGACACTTAATCAGAATTTTGCTTTGGAAAGTTCTTCTTTTAAATGCGGAAGGTCTAACTGAATGATATCCCAAATCCGTTCGTAGTTGACTTCAGAATAATCATGAATGATTCTGTTTCTGAATGCTTTCATTTCTTTAAAAGCAATAGTCGGATTTGCTTTTTGAAATGCTTCAGAAAACCTTGTTGCTGCTTCTCCAATTATTGAAAAATTTCTGATTACAGCATCCTGCGTTTTTATATCATCAACAAACTGAGTAAAGGAAATTCCTGAAATATATTTTTCTATTCTTTCAATACATCCAAGAATATCTTTTACGAGTAAATCATTTTCACGCTTGGACATATTGAAGTTCGTTCATGATTTGTGAAGAAATTTCTTTTATACGCATGTGCTTCACACCTAAAGGTGAAAGTATATCTACTTTTCTTTCAAATTTATTTTCGAGGTAATCTGCCAAATGAAAAAACCCAAACCCAATCGGTTTATTAAATTCAATAACCAAATCAACATCACTCTCAGGTGTAACAGTATCGCGAACGAATGAACCGAACAAACCAATCCGCTCTACGCCATATTCCTTTTGCAGAAATGGAAGTTCCTGTTTCAAAATTTTAATAAGAGAATTTTTATCGTTAATCATTCTGTAAAATTACTTACAAGCTTTCAAAAATAATTGCAGCACCTTGTCCGACTCCGATGCACATTGTTGCCAAACCATATTTTGCTTTTCTTCTTTTCATTTCGTGAATGAGTGTTGCAGAAATTCGTGAACCACTGCAACCAAGCGGATGTCCGATGGCAATTGCACCACCATTCACATTCACTTTTGATTCATCTAATTTCAAATCACGAATGCAGGCGATGGATTGTGAGGCGAATGCTTCATTTAATTCTATCAAATCAATATCACTCACCTTTAAACCTGCGCGTTGCAATGCTTTTTGTGTTGCTGGCACCGGACCTATTCCCATGTATGCCGGGTCAACTCCTGCTGCTGCACTCGCAACTATTCTTGCAATCGGAGTGAGATTCATTTCTTTCACTACAGTTTCATTGGCGAGAATTAAACATGCTGCTCCGTCATTTATTCCGGAAGAATTTCCTGCTGTAACAGTTCCGTCTTTTTTAAAAGCAGGTTTCAACTGTGATAGTTTTTCAATTGATGTCAATCGCGGATGTTCATCCTTTTCAAATGATTTTACTTCACCTTTTTCATTGCAATAATTTACTGAAATTATTTCGTCGGCGAATTTCCCTGCTTCATGTGCTGCCAAATATTTTGCCTGAGATGAATGAGCAAATCGATCTTGTTCATCACGATTGATTTTCCATTTCTCCGCTACATTCTCTGCAGTTTCTCCCATAGAGAAGGGATAATATTTATCGGCTAATAATTTATTGGTGAATCGCCAGCCGATTGTGGTATCATAAATTTCGGTTTTGCGACTGAATGCGCTATCTGATTTTGCCATTACAAAAGGTGCGCGGCTCATGCTCTCCACTCCGCCAGCAATATAAATTTCTCCCTCACCGCACTTGATTGCACGGGTTGCATCCATGACAGATTGCAAACCACTTGCGCAAAGCCGGTTGACTGTTATACCTGCAATTTCAACTGGCAAACCCGCAAGCAACAATGCCATGCGCGCTACATCTCTGTTCGATTCGCCTGCCTGATTTGCATCACCGAAAATCACTTCTTCAATTCGCTTCAAATCAATTTTCGGATTGCGCTCAATAATTTTTTTTATTACCAGCGCCGCCAAATCATCGGGGCGAACTGAACTAAGTGCGCCTCCGTATTTTCCAACCGGAGTTCTGAGGGCATCAATTACAAATACTTCTTTCATCAGGTTTATTGATTGCGGGCGAAATTAATGTAGAACAGTTACAGAATTCTAAACAAACTAACTGAGCTCAAATACATTCAATTCTAAATTGCCGCTCCAAACAATCCGGCAAATACTAATAAATCCGGAATCATAAAACAGTTTTTCGAAAACCGGATTCTGATAAATAATGCAAATTCTCCTCGGTGATAATTCAAAACTCTTTCTGATATTTTTTATTACTTCGATCATAGTTTTTTTACCAAATGGATTGAACATAAAAATCACATTGATAGAGTTCGGAATATCATAAGTTGCGGCATCAATATTATCAATTTCAAAATCCGAATTGTTAAACCGCTTGCTGATTTCATTACAAGCGACAGTTGCATTTTGCAACCCTTCCTTATCCAAATCAATTCCTGAAACTTTATGAAAGCCGATACTTATTGCAGCTGCCAATATTTTTCCCGATCCACAACCAATATCAATAAAGTTAGATTCCGCAGGATTAATCCTTGCTTTATTTATTCCTTTAAAAAATAAATAGAAAAATCCATTTGTATTTCTGTGACTGTCTTTTAAAACTGATTCTTCAATAGTATTCTCTAAATTACTTTGAAGATTGGGAGTGTTTAATTTCAGTTTCCGGTCGTAATAAAATTCATACAACAATAAAATTGCTGAGTGATAAATTCCTCTTTTATGTGCTGATACTTTAAATCTTTTGTAAAAATCTGATATAAAGTATTTTACTTTTTTAAACATTAATCTGTAATGGAAGAAATAAAAAATGAAAAAAATTAATTGCTGTTTTTACAACAATACTATTCAAATATTTCAATTTATCATTTTGCTTTTAAAAAACTGCCATAATTGTCAGTTGTATTCAGAAAAAAAATTTACACTCAATTTTCGCTTTCAAAAACAAAAAACTTATTCACAACTATTCCACTTTGCCGCTCTCAACTTTTAATCTTCATTTTTGAAATTACATTTGCGCGGCTTCTAAAACCGCCTGTTTCAGTTTGAAAATTCCCGCAGTTTTATTGCTTGAAGATGGAACCGCCTACCATGGTTTTGCAGGCGGAAAAGTTGGCACCGCCTACGGTGAAATTTGTTTTAACACCGGAATGACCGGCTATCAGGAAATTTTTACTGACCCTTCTTACTTCGGACAAATATTGGTTGCCACGCACGAACACATTGGCAACTACGGAATAAAAAATGATGAAATAGAAAGTGATTCCATAAAAATTTCGGGATTGGTTTGCCGCAGTTTCAATGTTACTTATTCGCGTAAGCTGGCGAACATGAGCATAAAAGAATATTTTCTTGAACAGAATAAAGTGGCAATCACCGGAGTTGATACGCGCGCAATCGTGCGGCATATCAGAAGCAAGGGTGCAATGAATTGCATTATCAGCAGTGAGAATACTGACTTGGATTCTCTGAAGAAAAAACTGAAAGAGGTTCCTTCAATGGCGGGGCTGGAATTGAGTTCCGTGGTAAGTACGAAAGAACCCTATTTTTTCGGAGATGAAAATGCTTCGATGCGGATTGCGGTGCTTGATTTAGGAGTGAAGAAAAATATTCTGCGCTGCCTGAGAGAACGCGGTGCCTACCTGAAAGTGTTTCCGGCAAAAACAAGTTTGAAAGAAATGGCTGCATGGAATCCAGACGGATATTTTATTTCGAATGGACCCGGCGACCCTGCTGCAATGCCTTATGCTGTTCAGACGGTGAAAGAAATTTTGGAAACAAATATTCCGTTGTTCGGAATTTGTTTAGGTCATCAGATTCTGGCTGAAGCAACCGGAATCAGTACTTACAAAATGCACAATGGTCATCGCGGTTGTAATCATCCGGTGAAAAATTTAATCACCGGTCATTGCGAAATCACTTCGCAAAATCATGGATTCAATGTGAAGGATGAAGAAATAAAAGACCACGCCGAAGTTGAAATCACGCATGTGAATCTGAATGATAAAACCGTTGAAGGCATTCGATTGAAAAATAAAAATGCTTTCTCTGTTCAGTATCATCCTGAATCATCCCCAGGTCCGCATGATAGCCGTTACTTGTTTGATGATTTTATTAAGATGATAAAAAATTGATTTGAAATAAATTTTACCGCAGAGGCGCGGAGACGCAGAGAATAAAAAAATCAATTATTTTTTTTCATTGGCAAAAACCCGAAATTATAAACCCGAAACTCGAAACAACATTTAATTTTTAGAACATGACAATGATTGCAGATGTAATAGCCCGACAAATTTTAGATAGTCGCGGAAACCCGACAGTGGAAGCTGAAGTGATTTTAGAAAACGGAATTGTTGGTCGCGCTGCTGTTCCATCCGGAGCAAGTACCGGAAAACACGAAGCAGTTGAATTGCGCGATGGCGACAAGAAAAAATATGGCGGCAAAGGCGTATTAAAAGCTGTAAAAAATATTAACGATGCCATTGCTCCTGAATTAGTAGGAATGCCGATTCACGAACAACGAATGATTGACCACCTGATGATTCAGATGGACGGAACAGAAAATAAATCGAAGCTCGGAGCAAATGCAATTTTGGCTGTGTCGCTTGCAAGTGCGCATGCCGCGGCTGAAGATGCAGGGCTTTCGTTGTTCCGGTATGTGGGTGGTGTGAATGCATGCACACTTCCGATTCCGATGATGAATATTCTGAATGGTGGTGCGCACGCTGATAATAAAATTGACTTTCAGGAATTCATGATTATGCCTGTTGGCGCTGATACTTTCAGTGATGCATTACGAATGGGAACAGAGGTTTTTCATCAACTGAAAAGTGTGTTGAAGAAAAAAGGGCACAGCACAAATGTTGGTGATGAAGGTGGTTTCGCTCCAAACATTCAATCAAATGAAGAAGCGATTGAAACTGTTTTGAAAGCGATTGAAGAAGCAGGATACAAACCCGGCGATGATATTTTTATTGCGATGGATGCTGCTTCATCTGAAATGTGGAATGAAAAAGCAAAGGCATACATCTTCCATAAATCGGATGGCAAGAAATTAAAAAGTGAAGAGTTAGTGGAGTACTGGAAAAAGTGGGTGAAAAAATATC